>NZ_BMNQ01000021.1 GCF_014646635.1 Lentibacillus kapialis | reverse complement strand
ATTAACAATACAACCAGGTCGAAAGCTTTTTGGTGGGTCTTCAATGAAGATACCCTGAATAAGAAACTGGTTTGTGACAGTATAGAAGTACCATTTACTGTGCCGGAAGCACGTATACAAAAATTTTAAATTATACCTACTGTCATGTGTATTGTTAATTGTTTCTGAGGTGGTTTTCCAATGGAAGCAATTATTTGCAGCAACAGAAACAAAAGAAAGAATCAAAAAAGGGCTGTTGACCAAAATCTATGGTTGACAAATTAGATGTCATTTTGACGTCAGCAGTCGCTTCGGAAAAACACTACGCTTTCCGTGGGCTTGTCCTCAGCCTCCTCGAAAAAGAAGGTCGCTTTTTCTGCGGGGTCTTCACACTGCGCATTCCCACAGGAGTCTCCGTGTTTTTCCTCCGCTAGCTAGTTTCACTACTATATTCACTCATTCATTTCAACCATAGATTTTGGTGTTGACCCCAAAAATGATTGAATATCAAAAAAGAAGGGATATGAAGTAACGTCATCAGAAGGGGAAACAGCTTAGACAGAAATCATTTAATAGCATTTATTTTAATTCGAAGCTCTTCAAAAAATTGAAATATGAAGGGCATAGTTTGGTATTGTCTTTTTTAAGGGTTGTTTTCATACAAAAGCTTCCACATTCGCTATAAGACGAGGCGAATGCCGAGGTTTTCTTATGAATTGAAGAAACTTTAGATTTAACAACATGTCTAAAATAGTAATAATATTTTTTACAATATGACAAGTGTAATTTAGTTTTATGGGACGTATTATTAGTGATATATAATATTTCAAATAATTATAATAGTTCAACAAAGAAATGAAAATCCATTTTGAAGTGAGATGGTTTCAGGGAAATGAAAGCGCATTCAATAGGCGAATCTAATAGTGACAGGAGGTTAGGTATAAACATGGGAATTAATTTTTAGTTATCAGGAAATATGCAAATTAAATAATTGTAGTTCGTTAGTATGCCAAAATCACAAATTTTCATAGGAGGAAACGCATGCGTACATTAATTAAAAATGGGATGATTGTAACAGCTGTTGACGAGTTTATTGGGGATGTACTTATAGATGGCGAGAAAATAGTTGCTGTCGGTGAAAGATTAGATTCGATTGCTGATCATACAATAGATGCGCAGGGGAAATACGTCCTTCCAGGAGGGGTAGATCAACATGTCCATTATTCTTTTGAGTTTAAAGGCGAGCGAGTAAGAGGGTTTGAAACCTCGAATGCTGCTGTTGCTGGGGGAACCACAACAGTTGTTGAATTTGTGAATCAAGAACAGGGAAAAGGGATGGCAGATACCATTTTTGATATGGATAAGAATGAAGTTGCTCGTCAGGCCATGGCAGATTATTCGTATCATGCTGTTGTATGTGATCCAGTGGATACAACATTTGAGGAAATTGCGGATTTGCCTAGCAAAGGTATTTCAACTGTGAAATTGTTCATGGCTTACAAGGGAATGGCGTTTCACAGTGATGATGAGGCTCTTTACAAAGCATTAAGGGCAGCAAAGGAAGCCGGCGTCACGGTCATGGTTCATTGTGAGAATGCCGATGTGATCGACTTTCTTCAAAAGAAACTAATCTCCGAAGGTAAGACAGATCCATATTATCATGCTGAATCAAGACCAGCAATGGTGGAGCTTGAAGCGACCCAGCGTGTAATTAATCTTGCAGCTATGGCAGAAGCCCCGGTTTACATTGTTCATGTTACAGCCGAAGATGTGATGAAATCCATTCGTAATGCCAAAAATGAAGGATTGCCGGTTTATGGCGAAACATGTGTTCAATATCTGATGCTTGATGAAAGCGATTTATCTAAGCCTGATTTTGAAGGAGCCAAATATGTGTTATCCCCGGCACTCCGGACTAAAGCGGATCAGAACGCACTATGGAAGGCAGTTGGTAATGGCTGGCTCAATGCTATCAGTACCGACCATTGCGGGTTTGACTGGGCCTCACAAAAACATATGGGAGTTGATGACTTTACCAATATCCCAAATGGTGCACCCGGTGTAGAAAACCGTTTGGGCATTCTCTGGACATATGGTGTTAACACCGGAAAGATTTCGCGACAGCGTTTTGTTGATCTATTTGCAACGACACCTGCTAAGAATATGGGATTAGATCATTGCAAGGGACACATTGGTGTTGGCATGGATGCAGATATTGTTTTATATGATCCCAATGAATCATCCATTATTTCAAATGAGAACAGTCTACATGGTGTTGACTATAGTACGTTTGAGGGATATAAACAGGAAGGCAAAGTGGATAAAGTATTCCTTCGTGGGAAACTCATGGTTGACGATGAAGAATTCATTGGTGAAAAAGGGGATGGAAAGTTTATTCATGGTGAGCCGTTTGCCCTTTGTTTTGAAAATACGAAAGAAGCCATTGGGTTGAATCAATCGCGTGTTGAGTTACCCGGATGATACCTTTTCCCAGTAACTATTTTTGATGCGGAGGGAAAATAGGAACTATATGGTAGAGCGGGTGCACGCATTGATAAATAGGGAATGCCTTAATGACTTAGAAATAATTATAAACTCGGAAATTTTACACGGAGCGGAATTATTAGACGGGAAGGGGGGAGATGATTCATTTGAATACCTCGACTTTAATCAACAATCATTGGAATAAATGAACATGGATTTAGTAGTACCCCGTAAGAAGATGTTTTAAATATTTTTCCGCAAATCCAGAAAGGAGGCGGCTTATCATTGGGAAATCTGCTGCACAATTTACTGACAGATGAAGATTTGGAAAAGAACTTTGCGGAGTCAAGGCCGAGTTATAATGCACAGGGGGCATTTGATGAAGCAAACCGCTGTCTATATTGTTACGATGCACCTTGTATAAAAGCTTGTCCAACAGGGATTGACATCCCTGGCTTTATTAAAAAGATTGCGTCCGGAAACTTAGAAGGTTCGGCAAAAGCTATTATGGAAGAGAATCCTATTGGAGCAAGCTGTGGGCGTGTTTGTCCAACAGAGGTATTGTGTGAGGGAGCTTGTGTTCTTAACGATTCTACCAGTCCAATTATGATTGGTGACTTGCAACGCTATGCAACGGATTGGTCAATTAGAAATGAACAAGTAATGTTTAAAGCCGGCAAGAGGAATGGAAAGCGAATCGCAATTATCGGTGGTGGTCCGGCGGGTTTATCGGCAGCTCGTGAGCTTGGTCGAATGGGCTACGAGGTGACAATTTTTGAAGCGAAAAATGAGGCTGGTGGATTAGATACTCATGGTATTGTTCCATTTCGGCTTCCAAAGGATATTTCGTTATGGGAGGTGGAACAGGTTGAAAATTTAGGGGTTGAAATTCGTACAAATACCGAGGTTGGTAAGGATGTTTCCGCAACAGATCTTGTGAGTAGTTATGATGCCATTATACTTACAGCAGGAATGTCAAAAGTACCAATGTTAAATATTGGTGGGGAAGACCTGAAGGGTGTTTACGACGCAATTGATTTAGTTGAAGAAGTAAAAAATGAAAAATATCCGACTGAATTTGTTGGAAAGCGTGTAGCTATCATTGGAGCGGGAAATACGGCGGTTGATGGTGCGACGACCTCGGTAAGACTTGGTGCTGACAATGTTAAAATTCTTTATCGGCGGACGGAAGCAGAAATGTCGGCGTATGATTTTGAATACGAATTTGCTAAACAAGATAATGTTGAATTTAGATGGTTAATAACTCCTAAACGTATAATTGGTGATTCTGATGGCTATGTAAAACAATTAGAATGTGTTCGCATGGAATTAAAAGAGACGGAATTCGATGGACGCTTACAACCGGTGGAAATAGAGGGGTCTGAATTTATGATGGACCTTGATATTATTATTAAGGCGATTGGTCAAACACGACATCATCAGTTGATCGATGAATTTGGTCTGGAACATCATAATGGTGTTGTAAAAGTGGATAATGAAACATACCTCACTTCTCATCCAAAAGTTTACGCTGCAGGAGATGTGATCTTTGAAAAAGGAATAGGTGAAGCGATGGCGGTTACTGCAGCACAGGAGGGAAAAGAAACGGCATATGCTATACATCAGCAATTAAATGAATCTAATGAATCTGAAGCGCAAGTATAAAGTTGGAATTTATAGTAAGGGAGGATGAAAATGGCTGATATTAGTATCAATTTTGCTGGGATTAAATCCCCCAATCCCTATTGGCTTGCATCCGCACCACCAACGAATACAGGTTATCAAGTGCAGCGTGCATTTGAAGCCGGGTGGGGTGGGGCTGTATGGAAAACGCTGTGTGAGCCGGTGCTGAACGTTACTTCCCGTTTTGGTGCGCATCACTTTAATGGTCAGCGTGTAGCAGGTTTTAATAATATTGAATTAGTATCTGATCGGCCAATTGAAGAGAATTTAAAAGAAATTTACGAAACAAAGAAGCGTTTTCCCGATAGGGCTATTATTGCTTCATTAATGGTGGAGCCACAGCGGGATAAATTCCACGAAATTGTAAAACGGGTTCAAGATGTCGGAGTAGACGGATTTGAATTAAATCTTGGTTGCCCGCATGGTATGTCTGAACGTGGAATGGGCTCAGCGGTCGGGCAGCATCCCGACTTGGTGGAAAAGTCAACGTTGTACGCGAAGGAGGTTGCAGAAGTACCAGTCATTACTAAACTGACACCGAATATTACAGATATAACCGCAACGGCAAAAGCTGCAGAGCGTGGTGGGGCCGATGCAGTAAGTATGATTAATACTATCAATAGTTTAATGGGTGTAGATCTCGACACATGGAATACAACACCTAATGTGAATGGAATGGGAGCCCATGGTGGATACTCAGGGCCAGCAGTTAAACCGATTGCCCTGAATATGATTGGAGAATGTGCGCGGCAACCGGAATTTAACATTCCGATTTCAGGAATAGGCGGCATTTCCACATGGCAGGACACTGTTGAATTTATGCTGATGGGATCCGGAAACGTACAGGTTTGTACAGCAGCCATGCATCATGGATTTAGTATTATCGATGACTTGACAGAGGGCTTAAGTAATTACTTGGATGATAAAGGGGTTGCTTCTGTAAGTGAATTGGTGGGTAAATCGGTTGAGAAATATACAGATTGGAGCGAATTGGATTTAAATCATCGAATGGTCGCTCGTATTAATAATGATATTTGTATTAATTGTAATAAGTGTCATATCGCCTGCGAGGATACAGCCCATCAGTGTATTGATATGCTTGTGGATGGAAATGGAAAGGAATATTTGGAGGTTAGGGAGGATGATTGTGTCGGATGTAATCTTTGTGCAATCGTTTGTCCAGTTGAAGGAGCAATCGATATGATAGATTTGGAGCCGACCGAACCGCCAATGTCCTGGAATCAGCGGGAGTCTGCTTTACAAGTGCTTAATAGTAAATAGCGGCTGAGTGCTAAATATCACCTCTTGTGCCAGAGTAGCCATTAAAAAGAAGACGAAAAGGTGGGAGATTTGTTGAGTTAAAGTTCTGTTTCGAGGAGTTGAGCTGTTTGGCCAATTTAAAATCAAACAGCTTCACCGTCCTCAATAAATTAAAAGGGGTTTAATAATGGTAAAGACCAATACAAACAACTCGTACCTAAAGTCACCGGATTTACTTCCGATCAGTCATAATAATAGGAAAATAGGGATTGTCGGATTTTTTGCAATGTGGATTGGGATGGCCATACTTTTAGCAACCTTTGACATTGGTGCTTCCGGAGTTGAGAGTATTTCCTTGCCTTGGGTAGTACTGGCTACCTTGATAGGTTGCGTTGCGGTTGGCGGATTTATTTCGATTGTCGGAGATATCGGGGTTGAACATGGTTTGTCTTTCCCGGTTTATATGCGTGCACCCTTTGGTATCGTGGGTACCCATATTCCTTCATTAGCACGAGCAATCACAGCATCTTTTTGGTTTGGGTTAAATACATATTTCGGTTCAACCGCGATCAATTCGATCATTCATACGATCAATCCGGGATTTGACAACTGGTTATTATGTTATATCGTATTTGCCCTTGTACAGCTGATTAATACTGCATCTGGTATAAAATGGGTCGAACGTTTTGCTGACTTTGCTGCTCCAATTATCATTATTTTATCCCTAATTATTTATCAAACTTTAGCGGCAGATATTATCGAACAAGGCGGAAATGTTTGGGCTTGGGCAGAAAGTCCGGTTACAGGTGGGGCGGCAGTTACGGCTTTTGTAATTGTCATCTTTGCTAATATGGGTTTTTGGGCGACGTTAGGGTGTGATATTCCGACTATTTCACGTTTTTTTAAAGCACCCAAATATGAAAGAAATTGGTTTAAACGAAACAGAACCAATTTAATCGGTAGTTTAATCGCCATGCCATTGACGGAAACGTTTATGATTATAATTGGTGCGGCAGCATTTATGGTCGCAGGCAGTTCCAATCCGGTTCTTGCTTTGGAGGAGACAGCTTCCGGATGGATGCTGGCAATGCTGCTTCTTATGATTGTACTGACACAGTGGTCAACAAATACAGCTGCTAATATTGTACCTGCTGCTGCTATTTTCTCAAATGCACTGGGACCGAAAGCAACAAATGCGATTGCGGTATTTGTTGTAGGGATAGTGGGAACAATTATTCAACCATGGAGTGTCTATGAAATATTAACGGAAGCGTTGCTATTCTTTGGAGCCGTCTTATCAGCAATAAGCGGAATTCTCGTTGCTGATTATTATTTGTTGCGCAAGCGAAGGGTAAATGTACAGGAACTTTATCGGCATGGGGGGCAATTTAAGTTCCATGGCGGCGTGAACGCTGCCGGTATGATTGCTTGGGTAATCGGTGGTATTGTAGCCATTATTTTTATGGACTATTCGTTTATCGTAGGCTTTGTATTAGCAGGAGCCATTTACTATGTGTTGGCTAGGTATTGGTACTTCAAAAAGTTTCGTCAGGCGGAAATAGAAGATCCGAATGACGAAAAGTATTTGGGGATTACCGTTGGACGCGATTGGGTGATTGATGATGAAAATAGAGATAGTAACGAAGAAATAACGGGTTAACCGGTAAAGGAGGGAGGCAATACTACGATGTCAAACAATGCTGCTTTACAATCAGAGAAACAAGAAATAGATAATCTAATTAAAAAAGGGTACGTCATGACTAGTTCCAAAGGCACATTTGACGGAGATGTGGTTGTATTTGAAAATAAAATGACGTTTGAGAAAAAAACACTACTACTGACCCATCCGGATAGCAGAAAGTATTTTGCTACATTATATATCCAGCAATATAAATAAATGAAAAATTAAAAAATAGTGGGGGATGAATGCTAGTGGAAAAACAAAAGGTATTAATCAATAGAGAACGACTAAAAAATAAGTTAGAGGATTATGCTGATTTTGGCAGGACTGATAACAATGGCGTTACACGTTTAGCACTATCCGAAATAGATCTTAAAGTCAGGAAGCATTTCCAATCTGAGTGTGAAAAACTTGGCATGTCAGTCATATGTGATGATTTGGCCAACATGTATGCAACACTGCCAGGAAAAGATAATGATCAGCCTCCAATTGTTATAGGATCGCATTTGGATTCCGTAAAAAAAGGTGGACGTTTTGACGGTGTGCTTGGTGTTTTAACCGGGTTGGAAGTGGTCCGGACAATTGTCGAACATGACATCAAGCCGGAAGTACCCATTGTGGTTGCTAATATTACCAATGAAGAAGGTGCACGATTTGAACCCGCGATGATGTCTTCCGGTGTACTTTCCGGACATTTTGATAAAACGGCCATGCTGGGGTCGACGGATTCGGAAGGCGTTACATTTGGAGAAGCGCTCAAAAACAGTGGTTTTGAAGGGAAAGAAGAGAATCGCTTAAAAGATGCAGCCGCTTTTTTAGAATTACACATTGAGCAGGGGCCTGTATTAGAAAGTGAATCGCTGCAGATTGGTGTCGTTGAGGGTGTCGTTGGCATGGTTAACTATGAAATCGAGGTAAACGGTGATTCCGACCATGCAGGTACAACGCCAATGCCAATACGAAAAGATGCATTGTTTGCTGCTAATAACTTGATCACTGAAATACGTGAGAAAATGAAAAAGCTGGATGATAAGTTGGTTTATACGATAGGCAGAATGAATGTAAGTCCAAATATTCATACCATCATACCCAATAAAGTGGTGTTTACCTTGGAGGCAAGACATCAAGATGGCAAAACTATCAGGCAAGTAGAGGAAATTATTCAGGGGCTCCCGGAATCGTCGGGTAAGGAAAAATGTGACGTGAAAACAACTAAACAATGGAATCGGAATACAGTATGGTTTGATGAGCATATTGTCAATTCACTGGAACAATCGGCAAAAAATATCGGATATTCCTATAAGCGAATGGTAAGTGGTGCTGGACATGATGCACAGTTTATTTCAACCTATAATCCAACCGCCATGATATTTGTACCAAGTGTAAATGGTAAAAGCCATGCGGAAGATGAATTGACATCATGGGAGGATTGTGAGAACGGGGTTAATGTTATGCTGCAAACAGTTTTGGGATTAGCGACAAAGTAAAATGACACATTGTGACTCACGTCAAATGGTTAAAAGAAATTTATCACTTAAATTTCTTTTAACCATTTGTAAAAGATAACTATGCACGATCTCCAAACTAAGGGGAATTCTGTTTTCCTTTAGCACAGGTAGGACCATACTGTTACCCGAATAGTCTACTCCTTTATTCTACCTTCCGAAATATAATATGCCTTAGTAGGAATCTCCAAGGCAGACGATTACTTGGTTTCATAAAGCCTTTGCCAAGTAACTACACAATTTCTAAGATAAATGATTGCACGGTCGCTTCTCAATATAATAGTACCAGCGTTAATCTACCATTTTCTTGTCTGTTGCCTGTAAAGCAGCGAAAGTAGTGTTGGCAAGCATACGAGGGAAATACTGTAGTTATGCCAAATCAATTGATATTAACATGTTGTTTAATAATAAACAGATATTCTGAACAATGTGTCTAATGATAATATGAATCAAAATATTCATACTTATTTATAAATCGATTCAATTACATGAAAGGATGTTCAACTGCATATCAATGAAGAACGCAAAGGACTAAAAATGAGAAAATGAAAGCGCTTAATAACATTTTTCCAGCTTCAAATTATCAGGTGATTTTACAGCTATTAGTTCTATTTCAAGTTAATAAATAATTTTGAGGGAGATAATCTATGAAAAATAGGAGAAGTACAGTTTTTTTCCATGCAACAATCATTTTTGGCTTGATTATGTTAGAGACACCAATTGTATTACTGGCCAATAATATTGAACCAATGATTTTTGGACTGCCTCTTTTAGTTTTTTGGGTACTATTTTGGTGGCTGTTTTGTACAATTATTTTCCTGATCGCTTATATAAAAAAATGGGGAAAGAAAAATTCTATTTAATAGTTCAGTCTTTTAATGGGGAGGTACACTTATGTCAGCCGGAGTATTTATTATTTTTCTATTTATGTTTATTCCATTGATAGTAGGCTTTATAGCAGCTGCCAGGTCAAACAATTCGAGCAGTGATTTTTTTATCCAAGGTAGAAATATGGGTTCTGTTGCTGCTTTCTTTACTGTGGCAGCTACATGGTGGAGTTCTTTTGCTTTTTTAGGTTCGAATGCTTCATTTTATACAGAAGGACCAGTATATTTAACCGCCTTTGCATGGAATGTTCTTTTTGGATATCTGTACTACATAGTTGGAAAAAGAGTATGGTATCTGGGAAAAAAATTTGATTATGTTACACCTTCTGATTTTTTGGGTGATTTTTACGATAATGAACAAGTTCGAATCATTGTCGGAGCAGTTGTCACTATTTTCACAATCCCTTATTTACAGATTCAGTTAACTGGAGGTGCCTATCTGATAGAAGTTGCTTCAGGTGGGGTTATTCCTTTTTGGCTGGCAGCATTTCTCTTCTACGCAGTTATAATTGTATACGTTTGGGTTGGTGGTATTAGAGCGATAGCCTGGACGGATATTATATATGGTGCAATTTTATTCTTTGGTCTACTTTTGAGTGGTATCTATATATCCGACTTAGTCGGAGGCCCAATTTCCATGTTTAATGAAATGCAGCGTTTGCATCCGGAGCACCTGACCCTGCCTGGCCCAGATGGAACAGCTGGATTTTCAACATGGATTTCTTTGTGTGTTGTCACTGCACTTGGTGCTTTAATGGGCCCCCAACTTTGGTTGCGCATGTACGCAGTCAAGGATGGCCAGCTATTTAATTTGATGCCATTTTTAATAGCCTTGGTAGCTGTCACTTATTTAGGTTCTGTTTTAATAAGCTGGACAGGCGTTTTGAAGATGCCTGGAATTGAAAATGCAGACCAGGTTTTACCAATTATGGTTACGGAATACATGCCATTGGTTTTGGCTGCATTGATTTTAGCCGGGGGGGCTGCAGCAGCAATGTCTACATCTAACAGTCAAATCCATGCAGTTTCAACCGTTATTACAAAGGATTTTTATCAGAGATATAAAAATCCTAAAGCTTCAGATAAGAAATTGACAAAAGTTTCGAGGTACGCCATCCTCATTTTTTCTATAATTGCTTACTTCATGGCACTATTTGTTCCAGGAGTTCTTGTAACGATAGGGTTAGTCGCATTTGGTGGAACAGCACAACTTATTGTGCCGACATTAGGAGCTCTTTTTTGGAAAAGGTCCAATGCCAGTGGTGCTATCTTCGGGTTAATTGGTGGTGTTGGTTTAACGGTGATTTTAACTTTTATACCTGGGTTGACCAGTCCGTTGGGTCTTGATCCTGCGATGTGGGGACTTGCACTTAATACCGTGCTGTTTATAGCGGTCAGCTTAGCTACTGTCCCAAGAAATGAAAAAGTAGTTGAAAGATTTGATGAAGCACTAACAGCGTTTAAAAATAAGGAAGAAGGAATGCAGGAAGCTAATGAGGAGAAAGCTTTATAAAATGGCCCCTTGTCCAATCTTCACACTGAGAGGTTAAGAATAAATCCGCAAATTCGTGATAAATGCTGCATCTATCAATGCTTTGTAATAAGAACGGAAATTAATAATTCACCCAGATAAAAACCTAACAAGTAAGGAAAGGAAGCCCTTGTCGTTTTGCTCAAGTTAATGTGCCAGAACTCTTAGAAAGGGAGAGAGTTTAATGTCAGAAGAAAAAATGCTTTTAGAATTTATGAAAAAACATACTGATGAATTTATGGAAATGTTAAAGGAAGCCGTGACTTTAGAATCACCGACTGAAGGCAACAAGGAAGATCTTAAAAAATGCAGGGATTATTTTGAAAGAAGTTTTTCAAAAATAGGTTTTACATGCAGTATTGTACCAAGTAATGACAGTCGCTACGGAGACCATCTTCTAATGGAATTAGGAGATGGTGATGAGCAGGTACTTTTTGTGGGTCACTATGATACTGTTTATGAAAAGGGTGCATTTGGGAGCCTGTGGGAACAAGAGGATACAAAAGTATGGGGGCCAGGTGTATTTGATATGAAGGGGGGAATTGTACAGGTTTTTATGGTTGCAAAAGCACTAAAGGAGCTTAGTTTGTTACCTGAAAACAAAAAAATTGTATTTTTATTAACTTCCGATGAAGAAGCGGGTAGCCCTTCATCACACATGCATTATAAGGAGTTAGCCAAAAAGAGCAAAGCTTCATTTGTTATGGAGCCTACTTTTGGAGACTACTCTGGTCTATTAACAATCGGACGCTATGCTCGGGGGAACTATACATTTATTGCAGAGGGGAGACCAGCGCATTCCGGTCAAGAACCCGAAAATGCGGAAAGTGGGTTAAAAGAACTTGCACAGCAGGCTATTTACCTGGAAAGCCTTACTGATCTTGAAAAGGATGTAACAATTGCCTGTACTAGCTTTAATAGCGGTAATACTGGCTGGCCCACTGTACCAGGTGTTGGAGAGCTTACTATAGATGCCAGATTCTCATCAGCCGAAATTGCAAAAAAGTTCGATTCCCAGTTTCAAAATCTAAAGCCATATAACCCTGAGGTAAAAATAACAACTAAAGGAGGGATAGAAAAACCGCCTTTTGATGAAAAAGATCCTGTACACAAAGCCCTTTATGAGAGGGCCAAAAAGGTTGGGGAAAAGTTTGATTTGGAGATGGAAGGATTTGTGGGAAGAGCGGGAACTGATGGTAATTTCACTGCGTCTGTTGGTTCTCCAACTCTTGATGGTATGGGAATGAGTGGGGACTTCGCGCATCAGCCAGGCAAGGAATATATTAATACAGACGATATTGCAGTTAGAGGAGCTTTTGTAGCAAGTATGGTGCTTGAGGTTTTAAAAAATGAGTAATATTGCGCATAGAATGTTGTAGTGGAAACGGATTTCTCGCCAATACGAAGAATACACACAGCAATGTATACCACCAACGGTGCATATGCTCGTTTGAAGAACAAAAAGGGAGTATTGAACCTGGAAAGTTAGTTGATATGATACTCTCTGTAATCATTTTTACATATTGTTTTAATATACCCATATAAATTTAACATTATGTCTAATATGTTCAAGTCATTAACTGAATAGAATGTGCGTAGCTATATATTTGAAAGCTACAATCAACTGAATTATTTAAAAATATAAACAAGTGGATGTAAGCGTTTAAAATAACTGTCATGAGAATGCATGGGAGCTTACCAGTTAGTTTATGTGTCTTTTATTTAGAATTTGTGATTGCTATTTTAATTATCTATTAAGGAGGCGAACAATGTTTAATTTACCTTGGGAGACCGCACTATTAATGTTACCTTGGCCAGTCATTTGGGTCACCTTGGCTCTCGTTATGTATTTCAAAATGCGACGGGATGAAAAAATCGGAGATGCAGACGAATAACACAACAAATCACTGGAAAGGAAGAAATCGTCAATGAACTTAGACATTATCGTTTTTTTTATTTATTTGCTAGCAATGCTGGGAATAGGATTATACTTTACCAGAAGAGCTTCAGCATCAGCAGACCACTATTTACTGGGCAATCGAAAAATCGGTGCGCCTGTTACAGCCATCAGTATGCAAAGTTCTTCTATGAGCGGTTTCATGTTCATGGGTGGTCCGGCCCAGGCATTCCAAGAGGGCTGGCACGCACTGTGGTATGCAATAGGTGATGCTGGTGGATCGATTGTGAACTTGTCAGTTTTGGGAAAAAGAATGAGAAGAATGTCACAGCTGTTAGGAGCACTCTCACCAGTGGAATATTTGGAAAAGAGATTTGAAAGTACAGCTGTACGTGTGTATGGCGCAGTTGTAGGGATTATATTTCTATTTGCATATGCATTTGCACAGTTTATTGCTGCTGGAAAAGCATTGGAAGCGATGTCGGGTTTTTCATATGAAATGGCTTTAGTTATAGGTATAGGTGTTATCGTTGCTTATACTGTGCTCGGGGGATTCCTGGCTGTTGCTTTCAGTGGTTTTGTGCAAGGGATTATTATGTTGATAGGTGTAAGTATTATCGGTGTTATGGTATGGCCTCAAGTAGGTGGGCTATCAGGATTGAATGCACAGCTTGCAGAGATTGATCCTACATACCTCAGCATTTGGGGTAAGGATTTAGTCTATTATGGACAGTGGGGTGTCATCTTGGGTGCGGTTCTCATTTATGCTATTGGGTATATGGGCCTGCCGCACGTTTCCGTTAAACATATGTCTATGGAAGGTGGTGAAACCACAAAAAACGCCGTTCTTTGGTCAGCAGGTTTTAATCAATTATTTACATTCACCCCTTATATATTAGGAATGTCTGCTATTATCATTATGCCTAGCGTTTCAGACCCTGAAATGGTTATTCCGGAAATGATTTATATGGTATTTCCGGGGATAATAGCGGCGATTCTGCTCTCAGCCATTATGGCAGCCATTATGTCTACATGTGATGCTTTATTGATGCAAGCAGGGACAACACTTTCACGTGATGTTTATAGCCGGTTTATCAATAAGAAGGCCAGCCATAAACAACAGTTGCTAGTGTCGAGGTTATGTATTTTAGTTGGGGGCATCGTTGGCATTATTGTGGCTGTATACGAACCGCCAACCGTATTTGCGCTTGTCATATTTGCCTTTGGTGTATTGGGGAACACTTTCATGGTGCCTTACATTGCTTCGGTTTATTCAAAAAAGGCGAATAAAATCGGTGTGTTGTGTGGCATGGTTGGAGGTTCAGTAACCAACATTGTGTGGGAATTGTTCGCCTTCCAAAATGCGACAGAAATTCACCCGTTCCTGGCTGGAGTGCTAGTTTCTTTGATTGCCATGCTAATTGGAAATAAATTTGGAACACCACCATCAGACCCAATTTTAAATGCATTTGACTTAGCTAAAGAGAATAAAAGAGTCCCAAAAAAACTGGAAAAAGGAATTTTCGATGATTTAGCACCTGAAGCACGGAACATTTCCTGTTTTCTTGAAACGAATAAAGACATCCAGGAGTCAGCTATTGTGAATTGGAGCATTAAAGAAACATAAACAGAAAACAACGTTCGACGAAGCACCCAGATATCCTGAACGACATCCTAGAGTCAGACTGAATTTAGAGGGGTGACGTCATGAAAGAACAAGTATTAACACAATCTATAAAATTTGAAAAGAAGGAAATAGAGAGAAGCTTTATGAAATTACAGCCTAATGCAACGTTTTCGGCTGATCGAATAATCTATTATCCTTATTACTATTTCATTTATAATGTGAAAGCTAAACGACTTTTCTTGCCTATGGATGAAAAAGTCGGTTGTGCAGTAGATGCCATCAATGGAAATGGTTCATTAGTGGATTCTAATCCAAAGTGGGAAGCTTCTGAAATATTGGAAGGCCAGCGAATGCGTGAGTATCAGGCACTTGAAGATTGCTTGACCATTTCCAAAAGCTTTATCTATCGGTCCCTGTCATTAAAAATGCGGATGCTTTCTGTATCTCATGTAAAGGTTGAAAAACAACATTTATTTTATAGGCCCTACTGGGTTGTTTACAATAGTAAAAAGAGCGGACAGGATTTTATTGTGGATAGTGTGACAGGTCAGTACCATCCACTCTGAATACAAATGGGAATGGCTGCAGTGAAGTCAGAAATAATGCTGAGAATAACCAAATGCCATTAAACTACTGAAGTTTGACGTTTGGTTATTCAAAGTAATTCATAACAAAATGTCTTATCTGGTATTTTCTATTAAATGATAGGCTTTGATCGCTGTTTCAATCGCCAGGCGGTTAGTTGGTTCCAAGTAATCGTCTCCCAGGAGTTCTTCTATTTTTTTTAGGCGGTGATAGAGCGTCTGACGTACAATGAACAAACGCTCCGCTGTTTCTTTTTTTGATTCACTAAATTTCAAATACGTTTCAAGTGTACTTAGTAGTTCTGCGTTCATTTCCGTATCATGTTTAAGCAATGGGCCAATATAATCGACAATATACGATTCGATTAATTGATTGTCCTGCAGCCTGAAAAGTAGCCGGTATATTCCGATGTTTTCGTATAGAGCAATGTCTGACTCATGATATTTGTTCAGGCGAAAGACTTCATTGGCTTCTTTATAGGCTCGCATGAATGAAGTGCCTTGATGGCTGCCGCTGACGCCTATGTTTTTAGGATGAAAGTTAAGCGTCTTTGGGCATTCCGAGATTAATGCATTGAATTGGTTGGCAGCAAACTTGTCATGCTTATCGGCATCAAAAAAACTAATGACGGCGATTTCAGTTTTTTTTACGGAAACCGCTGGATAAAAACCATACCGTTCAAATAATGATCGGATTGACATCGACTGCTGCACTTTTATTTCATCCCACTCATCATTGCTGGCTGAAGATGCAGTATCCATCTGACAGATAAATACTCTGAAGTGTAAATGTTTCTTTGAGGACGGCATTATTATTTTGAGTTCATCAGGATTATATGGTTTTCCGAGCAATAGATTTTGCACTAAATCATCTTCCACATTTAATTTTCGTTCTTCAATGGTTCTGTTTCTTAATAAAATTTGGGCAATTGATATGGCTGCCCTGTCCAATACAGTAAATAAAAATTCGTTTGGAGAATCCTCGGTTACGTGAAGACATAAATATCCCCAAATCTGACCTACAACATTAACAGGAGTCAGTGCAAACTTTTTATTGTCAACCGTAATAATTTTTTCGAAAAGTTTTTCGGTATGATGATTTTGCACATATGAAGCGAGTAATTTATTAAATCCTTTTCCTTCAGGAGGATAATAATACGTTTTGGCTTCGTCAGTGACAAACAATGCGTACGATTGAAATTGATCATGTAATTTTTGCAAGATTTTTAGTGTGCCATTTGGTGAGAGGGACAGTTCCGTGAACTCTTTGGTTAAGTCACTAATCTCATATAGCATCTGATGATGCTGGTTAATAATATGGGTATGTAATTGTTGTGTAATCTCAACAAATTTAACAACTTCTTCAAAAACAATGATAGGAAAATTATGCTCATCTGCAAGTTGCTTAATCTTTTCTGGGAGCATAGTAAAATAAGGTCCGATTTCAATACAGATGCCAGCGACATTTTTGCTGATTAACCTTTCATAAGTATCTAATGAGGAGTCGAGATCGAGTCCATTCCCTGTAGTCAGAATCAGTTCACCTCCATTGAGCAAAGAATCAAAGTCTTTCGTTTCAATAATATGCGTCCATTTAATCTGTTTTTTTAACCCTTTTTTCCCTGCTAAAACACGAGCACTTTTAAATAACTCATTGTTGAGAGCACTATTGATTGTTAAGTGAAAGCTGCTCATCATTCCATGCCTCCAAACTGTTAAAATGAAATGAGATTAATTTAACATATTGTAAAATGAAAATTTTGAGAAGAATAAGTATAATTCTAATTATGAAAGGAAATGTAATCGCTGTCAATTGTTTGAACATCTGCTAAGGAGTGATTTCGAATGATTGAGTCATTAACGTTGATACTTGGACAGTTTGTAAAATGTTAAGCCACTGTCAGCCGTCTACAAATTATTCCGGAAAGGAGTTTTAAAATGAAAACGGTAAACGAAACACCACAGACACTTGTGGAAAAGGATCAGCGAAATATATGGCATCACATGTCTAAGGACGACGCTAAGAGAGAGCCTATGATTGCAACAGAAGCTAAGGGCTCATGGATTACAGACCATAATGGGAATAGTTATCTTGATGGCATGTCAGGGTTGTGGTGTGTGAATGTTGGTTATGGACGTGAAGAAATGGCACAAGCAGCATATGATCAATTAAAAGAGATGTCTTATTCGTCAATGTCACAAAGTCATTTGCCAGCTATTAAACTAGCTGAAAAATTGAATGATATGTTGAATGATGAGTATATGATTTTTTATTCCAATAGCGGTTCGGATGCGAATGAAGTCGCCTTTAAAATAGCCCGGCAATATCATCAGCAAAATGGTGAATCGTCCCGGTATAAATTCATATCCCGGTACCGGGCCTATCATGGCGGTTCCCTGGGTGCATTAGCCGCTACAGGCCAACCACTCCGTAAATTTAAATACGAGCCACTAACTTCAGGTTTTTTGCATGTCGCACCACCGGATAACTACAGAAAACCTGAAAGCATGTCTGTTAAAGAATACAACCTGCAAAGAGCCCGGGAAATTGAAGAGAAAATTATTTGGGAACAGAAAGAAACAATAGCGGGTCTTATTATGGAACCAGTCATTACGGGTGGAGGTGTATTAATACCAGATCCGGTGTATGTGGAAAAGGTTCAGGAAATTTGTAATCGCCATGGTGTACTATTGATTATGGATGAAGTGATTTGTGGCTTTGGAAGAACCGGCAAAACATTCGGTCATATGCACTATGATGTGAAGCCCGATATTGTCACAATGGCAAAAGGTCTGACAAGTGCCTATTTGCCTTTATCCGTTACGGCCGTTCGCAAGGATATCTATGATGTTTTTAATAATACGGAAGAAAATAGTCATTTCCGTCATGTGAATACATTTGGGGGAAACCCGGCATCATGTGCCGTTGCGTTAAAAAATATTGAAATCATGGAACAGGAAAACTTAACAAACCGGGCTGCTGTTTTAGGTGATAAACTGAGGGGCGAACTTAAAGAATTGGAAAGTCATCCATATGTAGGAGATGTACGGAATCAGGGCTTTGTGATGGGAATTGAAATGGTAGAAGATAAAGAAACGAAAACACCGGCGACTGACCAGAGAGTAGGCAAAATAATAGGTGAATGTAAAGCTAATGGTTTAATTATCGGAAGGAATGGCGATACGGTAGCCGGCTATAATAATATATTAGCCCTTTGTCCGCCGCTTTCCTCTTCAGATGATGACTTGGATTTTATCGTGTCTGTTATTAAAAAAGTATTTAAGAATAATGAATAATAAAAGGGAAGTAACGTTGAAACATTTTTATTAGTTTAGTAGTGGAGGGGTAAAAAGAATGAGAGTTGGAATACCACGGGAAATAAAAAATAGTGAGAATAGGGTGGCTGTTTCACCTCCGGGAGTTGATGCCCTCATCCAAGCAGGGCATAAGGTAGTTATTGAAAGCCAGGCGGGAAGTGGCTCGGGGTTTTCAGATGAGGAATATAAACGTGCGGGTGCATCCATTGTACAGAGTCCCAAAGAAGCCTGGTCTCAGGACATGGTAATGAAAGTGAAAGAACCACTTCCAGAGGAATATTCGTATTTTTATGAAGGTCTTATTTTATTTACGTATTTACACTTGGCTGCAGAACCTGATCTGGCAAAGGCATTAACAGAATCAAAAGTTACGAGTATTGCATATGAAACAATTCAGGGAAAAGATGGGTCACTTCCGCTTCTTACACCCATGAGTCAGGTAGCAGGCCGAATAGCAGCTCAAATTGGTGCCCAGCTTTTAGAAAAGCCCAGGGGCGGTAAAGGTATTCTATTAAGCGGTATTCCCGGTGTGAATCGTGGAAAAGTAACAATAATTGGGGGAGGAGTCGTTGGAGAAAACGCAGCAAAAATTGCAATCGGATTAGGAGCAGATGTGACAATCATTGACCTTAACTTTAACAGGCTACGTGAATTGGACAATTTGTTTGGTGATAAAGTGAATACGCTTATGTCAAACCCATTAAATATTGCAGAATCAGTCGAAAAATCTGATCTCGTTATTGGTGCTGTCCTAATTCCTGGTACAAAGGCGCCGAAGCTAGTGCCGGAAGCGGCAGTTAAGCGAATGAAAAATAACTCAGTTGTAGTTGATGTTGCAATTGATCAAGGGGGAATTTTTGAAACAAGCGATAAAATTACGACTCATGATAATTCTACCTTTATAAAACACGGGGTCGTTCATTATGCAGTGGCTAATATGCCGGGTGCAGTGCCGAGAACAGCATCGTTAGGTTTAACAAACGTAACATTGCCATATGCTCTAAAAATCGCAAATAAAGGTTATGTTGAATCAAGTTTAGAAAATGAATCAATCTTAAAAGGAATTAACACAATGAAGGGGGTTGTAACTTATAAAGCAGTGGCTGATGCACATGGGATGACATATGAAGACCCAAGTCTCCTGTTGAAAGATATTGAATTTGCAACTCATTAATAAAGAAATATTTGGAGGTTTTATTATGGCAAAATCGCAAACAAAAATAGAGACACTTAAAAACTATATCGGTGGTAAATGGATAGAGTCCGAAAGTGACAAAACAGAATCCGTAATAAATCCTGCCACGGGTGAGGTCGTTGCAGAAGCTCCACTCTCCTCACAAGAAGATGTGGATTATGCGGTCAAAGTCGCACAAGAGGCGTTTCAGGATTGGAAGGAGATCGCCGTTCCTAAACGTGCCCGTATCTTATTCAAGTATCAACAGCTTTTGGTGGAACACTGGAATGAACTGGCAGAGTTGATTACCATTGAAAATGGAAAAAATCTGAATGAGGCAAAAGGTGAGGTTCAGCGCGGGATTGAGAATGTGGAGTTTGCAGCAGGTGCACCGAATTTGATGATGGGAGATCAGCTTGACTCGATTGCATCAGGTCTGGAATCGGGCATGTATCGTTATCCGATCGGTGTTATCGGTGGTATCACGCCATTTAATTTTCCGATGATGGTTCCGTGCTGGATGTTTCCAATGGCCATTGCAACCGGCAACACGTTTATTCTGAAACCATCGGAACGTACCCCTATGTTAGCGAATCGTTTGGGGGAACTGCTGAAAGAAGCAGGGCTTCCTGATGGTGTGTTCAACATTGTTCACGGGGCCCATGATGTGGTGAACGGTTTACTCGATCATAAACACGTTAAGGGAATTTCCTTTGTAGGATCACAGCCGGTAGCCGAGTACGTCTATAAACGCGCTACCGACAACCTCAAGCGGGTACAGGCACTGGCCGGGGCGAAAAACCATTCGATTGTTTTGAATGACGCCAATATGGATAATGCCTCCACGCAAATTTTGAATGCTGCGTTCGGGTCTGCCGGCGAGCGGTGTATGGCGGCATCCGTTGTGGCTGTAGAAGAATCTGTGGCAGATGAATTTATTGATCAGCTCGTGCAAAAGGCCAATGACGTGACAATCGGCAATGGATTGGATGAAGGCGTGTTTCTGGGTCCTGTCATTCGTGAACAGCATAAAGACCGTACCCTGAATTATATCAAAACAGGGGAAAGTGAAGGCGCCAGTCTGATCCGGGATGGACGCGATGACGGAAGTGCCCAGGAAAAAGGCTATTTTGTCGGGCCTACCATTTTTGATCATGTCACAACCGATATGACAATATGGCAGGACGAGATTTTCGCGCCTGTACTATCCATCGTTCGTGTAAAGGATCTTGATGAAGCCATTGATGTCACGAATCAATCGCCGTTTGCCAATGGTTCATGCCTATTCACACGGGATGGTGGAAGCGTTCGGCAATTCAGGGAAACCATAGATGCGGGTATGCTGGGTGTCAATATTGGTGTTCCGGCACCGATGGCCTTTTTCCCATTCTCCGGGTGGAAGGATTCTTTCTATGGTGATTTGCATGCCAATGGAAAAGACAGTGTTGAATTCTACACGCGTAAGAAAGTTATCACAACGCGCTGGGTATGATGGGGAGATATGGGCTAAGTGCAGTGCCACAGACGTACTGCACTTTTTTCATGCAAGCATTTATATTTAAAAGCAACACATTAGAAAGACGCGGCATTCGCTTCGTCTTATAACGAATGCCGAAGTTTTTCTAACCAAAATTTTCGTCTGTTTCCCCCGATTAGCGGAAGGGAGGATTTGCTTGGTTCGGAAAATCCAACTTTGGCGGATCCTCATTCCGTTATTGACGTCAATTAAAGCTTTTCAAACATGTTAGCGGATCCTCGTTCCACTATTTGCTCTTTCCGCCCTAGTTTTGCCCTATTTTTACCTGAATAGCGGAATGAGGATTCATTACAACACTAAATGGGGAGATTTCTGTTCATTTAGCGGAATGACGATCCGTTAGGTATGGATAATCCAGTTTTGGCGGATCTTTCCTTCTGTTATTTGTTTCTTTGGAACGTGAGGCTAAAAATCTTGGGCATAACTAAGTTACAATTCTAGAGACGAACAATGCTCCGCTATAGTGGAGGAAATATACGTATACTACGGGAGGCTCACCAGCCCGCCCTAATGTGTGTGAAGTATATTTCCGGATCGAGTCGCTTTTTGCCCAGTTTTCAAATTCTATTCTGCGTCTATATCCTGTATACGGTTGAAACCTTCCTGATAAAGATAATCAGCCGCTTCATGATAAGTGGTGTGTGTCCCATCCAAAACGTTGCCCGCATAGATATTCCATACGTCATATTCATTCATTAGCTGGAGTGTTTGATTCTCAGCGTTTATCCACGTTTCTTCAAAAGGCTCTGCTTCAGAGAGGGACGCAATGGATTGCTTGATCACCTGTTGCAGTTCTTCTTTAGTAAAGTCACGAATGTTCACCATTCCTTTTGAGTCGGTTACATAGCCATTTTCTTCTATTAGTTCAGCATATACAAATCCATTGCCATTTGGATGCAGGCGATACACGACAATCTGTTTATCTTTGACGCTTTCTTCAAAGTGGAAGTTAACACGCCTCAGCGAGATGTCGTTACGTTTTAATTCTGGAAAGGATTCAATTATGGTCAGTTTTTCTTCAAATGTCAGCATGAGACCTCCGGGATGATTATAGTTAGGATGTCACTTCATTTTATCACTTGCCGGCTGATTATTGAAATAAGAGAATCGTTTAGTTAGCTGCAGCAGTTGGTTTAATATTGTGTTCCCTTGTATTAAAATATGGACAAAAAATAATGATAATCGTTAATTATTTATTGTAATTCAATAAATAACGTGTTAATATTCAAGTGACTAATTAGGAGTGAGGTGCTGAAGATGACACGTGGAACGACTCTTTTTTTAAAGCTGGCGGTTATGATGATTGGTATCCCCATTCTTGCTCTATGTATGTTTGTGGTGCCTGAGATAGGAAATTATGCAGCAATATTGTATCCGGAAATGGCTTTTATAAACTATCTTGTTTTTATCGTTATGTATGGAGCGGCGATACCGTTTTACGTTGCTTTGTATCAAGCTGTTAAACTTTTAAGCTATATCGACAAGAACAATGCTTTTTCAGAACGGTCTGTAAGAGCTCTGAAACATATCAAATACTGTGCCATGATCATCAGTATCATCTATGTAGGAGGTATGCCGATTTTTTATCTCATAGGGGAGAAAGACGATGCCCCGGGCGTGATCGTAATCGGAATGGTGATTATTTTTGCTTCCATGGTGATTACTGTCTTTGCGGCTGTTCTGCAAAGGCTTTTAAAGGATGCGATTGATATAAAATCAGAAAATGATCTAACGGTCTGAGGTGAATAACATGGCGATTGTAATCAATATTGATGTGATGCTGGCTAAACGAAAAATGAGCGTAACTGAACTTTCAGAGCGGGTTGGAATAACAATGGCTAACCTTTCTATATTGAAAAACGGGAAGGCAAAGGCGATTCGAGTATCAACGTTAGATGCGATTTGTAAGGCTTTAGAATGCCAACCCGGCGATATTTTAGAATACCAAAGTGATAAAGAAGACATCCGGGATTTATAAACGTGGAAGATTTAAAAGGGAGGATTGTTATCTGACGGTTTCAGCCTTCTCGCGGGAAAGCGCCGCTGAAAAGTCCGATAGAAGGCTTCTTAAGGTCAAAACCCATTTTCCGTTACTTCAATGTATCAAATTAATAGGGGAGGGGAATTACGTGTGAATGTTACCATTCAGAGGGATTCTCAGAAAAAATCCATAGAAGAAAAAATAATGAGAGCAATAAAACAACTCGTTCGTTTTGGCTGGGAGCAGGCCTTATCCTGCTTGTTTCCGGTTGTTATTTTTGCCTCTTTGGCGGTCACACAAATCCTGCCTTTGTCATTTCTGCCACGTTATGATTGGCTGCTTCTAATATTTCTATTGATGCAGTGGGGGATGATCCGCTCGGGGCTTGAAACGCGGGATGAATTAAAGGTGATCACCTTGTTTCACCTTATCGGCTTTGCGCTTGAGATCTTTAAAGTACATATGGGCTCGTGGTCGTATCCGGAGGAAGGGTATTCCAAAATCTTTGGGGTGCCTCTGTATAGTGGATTCATGTATGCAAGTGTAGCGAGTTATCTTTGTCAGGCCTGGAGAAGATTAAAGGTGGACCTGGTTAAATGGCCACCGTTTTTGGCAGTTGTACCGCTTGCAGCTGCCATTTATTTGAATTTCTTCACCCACCATTATTGGGCGGATGTACGCTGGTGGTTGTCTGCACTTGTCATTATCGTTTTTTACAGGTCTTGGGTCACATACGAAGTTGGCAGGACGCGTTATCGCATGCCGCTCGTGTTTTCTTTTGTGCTTATTGGATTTTTTATATGGATCGCTGAAAATATTGCAACGTTCTTTGGAGCATGGGAGTATCCCAACCAAACCAATGCATGGAGCCTCGTTCATCTGGGAAAAGTGAGTTCATGGCTTTTGCTGGTAATTGTGAGCTTTCTTATTGTAGCGACGCTGAAGCAGGTTAAAGGGAAAATGGCTCAAGGGTAGCCGCGGCTGTTCTATAATGTCGCATATGCCATGTCATAGAAACAATACGGTTCATTGCCTAAATGGGATGGATAGTCATAAAAAATTCCGCACTACTTTTAGTGGTGCGGAATTTTTGGAGTTATTGGAATTTCTCTTTTAAATAATGAACAGATTATGCTGCAAGATCACAAAGTATAATAAGAGGTGATCAGGAAAACAAGCTCCATTGTATGCTCATCATGGCAGTAAAAATAGATGTGAAATTATTCAGATTTTAAAACGAAAAGTATTACATAACAAAAGGTGCATGATAACGATTACACTATAAATATAAAGAGGTGAATAGAAGTGCTGAGCTCCCGGCAAAGACGCATAATCAGTCACATGTTGCAAAATAAAGGGTTTACGTCAATCAGGGAATTTTCGAACCTTTTCCATGTCAGTGAAAGAAGTATTCAGTACGATCTTGAAAACATTGAGTATTACGCCAAAAATCATGGAGCTCAAGTGAAACGGGACAAGCGTTCAGGCGTTCAGTTGATTAGCAGCTCTGCTTTTGAGCAACAGGTTGCAGGTGATCATGGTAACGAGATGACAATATATTTATCGCCTGAAGAACGGAAGGAAAAAATTTTAATAACGCTGTTTGAATCCTTGAAGCCCGTAAGTTCCGGTCAACTCGCATCACTATTATTTGTTTCCAGAAGAACTATTGTAGAGGATTTGAAAGAAGTACACATTTGGTTGTCAGAACATGATCTGGAATTAGATTACATGCAGAATAAGGGTTTTCATATCAAGGGGGAAGAGCAGAGATACCGGGAATCATATGTTGAGGTATTAATCAAGCATTATCAAGGTGGTGTCGTTCCTTCTGGTATTCAAATATTGACCAGCAGCGAGATAGCATTAATCAATCGTTCAATTGACAGTGTTCTTGAAAAAGAGCCGCATTACAGTATTGTTCAAACTGCGAGAGATGGACTTGTTTTTCATATCGCCATAACCGTTCACAGGGTTCGAAATGAATGTAACATAACGATGCCTGAAGAAGAACTTCAAAAGCTGGCGAAAGAAAAAGAATTTGCCATCGCAGAACGTATTCAACAAGAGGTAGAAGAACAATTCTCACTTAAGTTTCCTGAATCCGAGACAGGTTATATAACCCTGCATCTGCTCGGAGCGAAACAGGCTGACTTGGAAATGGCTGATGAATTTAAAAAAGAAGAGTCGCTGACAGATTCGCTGGAAGTCTTCATCAGACATATGAGTGGATACATGGGAATTGATTTAACTACCGACTCAACCTTGTTAAATGGTTTGCTTGTTCATCTGAAGCCGGCTTTATACCGGCTGCGATTCCATATGCGTAATGAAAACCCTTTAAAACAGGAGATTCAGGAGCGTTATCCGAACACGATTGCTGCTGTAAATTCAAACCTGTCACTTATGGAAAATGCCTTTAATGTAACATTTAATGATGATGAGACAGCTTATATTGCGATGCACATTGGATCGGCAATTGAACGTAAATTGGAAAAAACGCGTTATGAATTCAGAGTGTTGCTGGTATGTGCAAGCGGTGTCGGAACATCACAATTACTGAAAAGCAAAATTGAAAATTATTATCCGGAACTTAAGGTGTATGATTCGTTTTCGGTTTATGATATTGACCCTAATTACTTTACGGCTAATCGAATTGATTTGATTATAACAACCATCCCAACACCTGAGTTTCCGGTTCCGGTTATCAAGGTTTCACCATTTTTAACAAAAGGAGACCGGGAAAAATTAAACGGGTTCTTGAACGCTGAACGGGAAAATGCAATTGAAAGCGGGCTCTCAAATGGCCCGGCATTAAATGAGCTTCTGCCGGAATCTTGCATCAGGTGGAACGAACAGGCAGCAAACTGGGAGGAAGCTGTTAGAAAGAGTGTTGAGCCGCTGGTTATGAATGGCATCGTAACCCAGGAATATGAGCAGGCAATTATTGAACAGTTTAAGATAAATGGGCCGTATATGGTTATTGATCATGGTGTTGCTTTGCCGCATGCAAAACCGAGTCATGGTGTGAAGCATCCGGGATTCAGCTTTGTTAAACTACGACATCCTGTCTATTTCGGACATTCTCAATATGATCCGGTTAAATTTGTCATATGTCTTGCAACAGTTGATCCACATATACACCTAAATGCGCTTCGTCAATTAACTATGATACTTCAGGATCATGAAAAAATGGAGCAATTACGAGAAGGAAATAAGCATGGTTTGATGGAATTGTTGAAGGATGTAAGCCGATTTTGAGGAGGTGAGATAGCTTTTGCTGGAACACGTTTTAACAGAGGAAATGATCCAAATTAAACGTCAGGTTAATGGATGGGAAGAAGCGATTCAATCAGCTGCCCGGCCTTTGGTTGAGCATGCATATGTAACGGATGATTATGTCAACGCCATGATTGAAAATGTAAACGAACTTGGGCCATATATTGTCATTGCGCCCGAGATTGCAATTGCTCATGCCAGACCTGATGATCATGTTAAGAAAATTGGTTTGAGTCTATTAAAACTTGATCAGAGTATAAATTTTGCGGAAAACAGCCATTATGCTTCATTGGTTTTTGTATTGGCTGCCGTCGATGAAGAACAGCACTTAGATATGCTATCGGAACTGGCTAATGTTCTGAATGATAGCGGCAAAGTAAAACAGCTTAAAGAAAGTGCTGCCACATCAGAAATTCTTAATATCATTCATAAACAGTAAAGAGGAGGCGTTTTAAAATGAAATTTTTAGTTGTGTGTGGTCATGGATTGGGAAGCAGTTTCATGGTGGAAATGAATGCTAAACAGGCTTTGTCGGAATTGGGAGCACCAGATGATTTGGAGGTGGAGCATAGTGACTTGGGTTCAGCTGCCTCGGACATGGCGGATATCTTTATCTGCGGGAGGGACCTTGCCGATAACTTAGAAGGAATGGGTGAACTGATTGTCTTGGATAATATTCTTGATAAAGATGAATTAAAAGAAAAATTAAACGTGAAACTTGAAGAAAAAAATTTAATTTAATAGAGGAGTGAAGCGGAATGGAAGCAGCATTATCGGTTTTAGTTGATATTCTTAGTGAACCGGCAGTTTTGGTTGCCATCATCGCTTTCGTTGGTTTGATCATGCAACAGAAATCTGCAGCTGATATAACAAAAGGTACAACAAAAACTTTGCTGGGTTTTATTGTGCTGAGTGCCGGGGCTGGCGTTGTATCGGGTTCCTTAACCCCGTTTGGTGATATGTTCCAGGAAGCTTTTGGCGTGCAAGGTGTTGTTCCAAATAACGAGGCAATCATTTCAATTGCTCTGGAAAATTACGGGTCGACCGCGGCATTGATCATGATTTTCGGTATGCTGATCAATATTATTATCGCACGCATTACAAATTTGAAATATATCTTTCTGACAGGTCATCACACATTTTATATGGCAGCGTTTCTAGCTATTATTTTAACCGTCGCTGATCTAACTGGTACAACATTGATTGTCGTCGGTTCTGTCGCATTAGGATTGCTTATGGCATTTTTGCCGGCAATGGCGCAGCCCGCAATGCGCCGCATTACCGGTAACGACCAAGTTGGGCTTGGTCATTTTGGAACAATCAGTTATGTGTCTTCTGCAGGCGTGGGTAAATTCTTTAAGGGTTCCAAATCCACGGAGGATATTAATTTTCCAAAAGGCTTGAGTTTTTTGAGAGACAGTTCCGTCAGTATTTCTTTAACGATGGTTGTTATTTATATCATTGCTGCACTATTTGCCGGGAAATCGTTTGTTGAAAATAATCTGAGTGATGGAACGAACTATATCGTCTTCTCATTAATTCAAGGTGTTACCTTTGCTGCTGGTGTATTCATTATTTTATCTGGTGTACGTCTGATTTTGGCTGAAATTGTACCGGCGTTCAAAGGTATTTCTGAGAAGCTTGTTCCAAACTCAAAACCGGCACTGGATTGCCCGATTGTATTCCCTTACGCACCGAATGCTGTTCTGATTGGCTTTTTTTCCAGTTTTGTAGCCGGCGTTATCGGAATGTTCGTTCTATTCATTACAGGAGGTGTCGTCATACTACCTGGCGTTGTCCCCCATTTCTTCCTTGGTGCTACATCAGGCGTATTTGGAAATGCCACAGGCGGTATAAAAGGAGCGGTAGCTGGTTCTTTTGTCAACGGTTTGATTATCACGTTTCTGCCTATTCTATTTTTGCCATTGCTCGGCGATCTTGGGGATGCTGCGACAACCTTCTCAGATACAGACTTCCTGGTTGTAGGAATTGTATTGGGTAACATTGCTAAGTTTATGGGGCAGTTCGGAATAATACTGGCCATTATCATTACAGGTATCGCTGCTATCTTAATCAAAGCGAAAGCAGGTAAACAACAACCGGAAGAAAGTTAATATTGCTGGGAGCATTGGCGGCTCCCGGTATTATAATTATTTTGGAGGAGATATTTTATGCAAACGGCGTCATCTGTTTCAAAATTGTCTATCAATACAATCCGCACATTAACATTGGACAGTGTCGAAAATGCTCAGCATGGGCACCCCGGCATGCCGATTGGCTCGGCTCCTATGGCCTATACATTATGGAAAAGTTTCATGAATATCAATCCGAATGACCCCAATTGGTTTAATCGTGATCGTTTTGTGTTGTCGGCGGGCCATGGATCAATGCTGCATTACGCTCTGTTGCATTTATCCGGCTTTGACGTAGCAATCGAGGACTTAAAGGGTTTCCGTCAATGGGGAAGCATAACACCGGGTCATCCCGAATATGGCATGACACCGGGGGTAGAGGTCACCACCGGACCGCTTGGCCAGGGAGTCCCCGCCGCTGTCGGGATGGCCTTAGCCGAAAAACATCTTGCGTCAGTTTATAACAAACAAGCTTTTCAAGTTATTGATCACTACACTTACGCTATTTGCAGTGACGGTGATTTGATGGAGGGTGTATCTTATGAGGCTGCGTCCTTTGCAGGTCACATGAGATTGAACAAACTGATTATGCTTTATGATTCCAATGGCGTCAGTCTTGATGATAATCTGGAAGAATCTTTTTCAGATGATATTCAAAAACGATTTGAGTCAATGGGCTGGCATTATTTATATGTTGAAGATGGAAGAGATACAGAAGAAATCGCTAAACAAATACGTGAAGCTCAATTGGAAGAGACTAAGCCTACCATTATTGAGGTTAAAAATGTAATCGGCTATGGGTTAGAAGGGATTGAAGGTACGCATAACGCGCATAGTGATCCAGTAGGCCAAGAGGCGATTGAGAAGGCAAAGACGTTTTATAATTGGGACTACGAATCACCGTTTTATGTACCGGATGAAGTGTATAAGGATTTCAGCAGCATCCGTGATAATGGATCAGCAAAACAAACTGAATGGAATGAATTGTTTGATCGTTATAAGAGTGAGCACCCTCAATTAGCCAAAGAGTTAGAACGTGTCATAAAAGGTGAACTTCCTGCTGGATGGGAAAATGAACTCCCTGCTTTTGAAACCGGTGAAAAGGTTGCAACAAGGGTTTCGGCGAGCGAGACACTTAATAACCTGGGAACCAAATTACCGGAATTGACAGGCGGTTCTGCTGACCTTGCCACCTCGAATAAGGCGGTTCTCAAAGAACATGACTATTTAAGCAGGAAAAACTATGCTGGAAGGAATGTACGGTTTGGTGTTCGCGAGTTTGCAATGGGAGCTATTGCCAATGGCATGGCCTTACACGGGCTTAGACCGTTTGTTAGCACATTCTTTGTCTTCTCGGATTATCTGCGTCCGTCTATCCGTCTGGCGGCACTAATGGGGCTGCCTATCACATATATATTTACACATGACAGCATTGCTGTCGGTCAGGATGGTCCGACACACCAGCCAGTCGAACATTTGGCTTCATTCCGAGCAATGCCGAATATGTCATTGATTCGTCCAGCAGATGCAAATGAGACGAAAGCAGCTTGGAAGGCTGCCTTAATGCAGCAATCCACTCCTACTATGCTGGTATTGGGAAGACAGGGTGTTCCTACTTTAGAAGCGACACAAGAGCTTGCAGAGAGTGGGGTCATGAAAGGTGCATACATTCTGTCACCAGCAAAACAAGATGCTGAAGGAATATTGCTTGCATCAGGGTCAGAAGTTCATTTGGTCTTAGAGGCACAATCAAGGCTAGCCAATGACAATATCTATGTTGATGTTGTCAGTATGCCATCCTGGGATTTATTTGATCAGCAGTCACAGGAATACAAGGATGCAGTGCTGAAACCGGAACTGAAAAAACGTCTTGTTGTCGAACTTGGCTCAAAAGTCGGCTGGAAGGAATATGCGGGTGACAACGGTGCTGTTATGAGTATTGATATGTTTGGTGCTTCTGCGCCCGGAGATGAAGTGATTGAGCAATATGGATTTACAGTTGAAAAAGTAGCAGAGCGATATAAGTTGTTGTGAAAATATTAAATCTTGACAAAATGATAGCACATGTTATGATGTTAACGAACTAAATATTTGAATCATTATTATTCTTCTTATCGCGAGAGGTGGAGGGACCTGACCCTGAGAAACCTCGGCAACCAGTATGGTGATACCCGGTGCCAAATTCAGAGGAATGAAGCTATTCCGAAGATGAGAAGAGGGTGAACTGAATCCGCACATGATTGTCAGTCCCTTCTCTTTTCATAAGGAGAAGGGGCTTTTTCATTTTAACACGTTATCATAAGCGGAAAATGTATTCGAAAGAACATAGCATAAGAGGAACATTATAAAGGCGGAAAGGAGTGCGTTAAGATGTTCATTGCCATGACAATCTGGATTATTATTATGGTGTTCAGCGTTGCACTAAACACATTTCTCTGCTGGAAAGTTGAGAAATCAGGCGTCAAACGCTGGGGTGCCACTGGTCGTATTTTTAAATATAAGTAAGCGAAAGGCAGGTGAAGCTCTATGTTTTGGTACATAACGGTATTCTGTTTTTATATATTTTTTCTTGTATGGGCCAATTTAAAAAGTCTCAAAGTTGCAGAATCAATTGACGATTACACAATCGGAGGACATAAGATTGGCCTGCTGTTAAGCATTGGCACTACAACAGCTACCTGGATCAGTGTGGCTTCGGTTATTGGAGTGCCCGGCTACTTATACAGTTCAGGTGTTGCGGCTATTATCGGGTGGGTTGCCGGGTGGTGCTTTGGAGGTGCTTTACTCCCGATTGTTGCTTACAAAATAAGACGACCTGAGTTACCGGCAAGAACATTTCCGGAATTTATACGGCATAGATTTGAACCGTTTCAGAAAAAAAGTACGTTGCAGGCGATTGTTGGTTTTTTAATGTTTGTTGGTTATCTTCTGTTGGTGAATATACAGGTGTCAGGCTTTGGTATTGTGTTCTCTACCATAACAGGCATTGATTACGAGATTGCTATATTCGGTTTTTTGTTATTTATTATGATAACCAGTTTTGGCGGATTTTGGTCGGTGGCAGCTACAGATACATTAAATACGGTTCTCATAACGATAGGTGTCCTACTGGCAGGGGGCGTTGTCTGGAAGCTTACCGGCGGAATGTCACGTATATTAGAAACACTTTCCGTCACCACAGCTCCCACGATCGCTGGCGGCCCCGAGCTGGATAAGGGAGTGCTCACATCACCTTTGGGCACCTTTAGCTTTGGGGCATTGTTTTCCATTTTTATTTCAAATTCATTGGGAACGCCCGCTTCACCGCATTGGGTGACACGAATGCTCGCTCCGCAGAATATCAAAGTCGCTATATTACAGATCATGGGAACTATATTTCTTTTAATCTTCATTATGAGTCCATTAATTGTAATCGGCCTTGGTGCAAAAGTTTTGATTCCAAGTATACCTGAAGGAAAAACAACCGATTATATTGTGCCATTGCTTATACAAGAGTATACACCGTCCATTATCGGGGCTGTTACATTGATTGCCATTTGTGCAGCCGCCATATCAACTGCCAATTCAATGCTGCTGCATTGTGCAACGTCACTTTATTATGATGTTTATTTAAACATTTTTTCTAAAAAAGTAACCGATAAGGGCTTTAGAAGATGGCTGCGGTTAAGTGTGTTGTTAATTGCCATTGCTGCCGTCGTTCTGGCGATTGATCCTCCTTGGTTCATCGCGATGGGATTTGTCTACATATATGGAGGTTTTGGGTCTGCGTTCTTTTTGGTTGTCTTTTTAGGTTTATATTGGAAAAGGATGAACAGAGCCGGCGCCTATACAGGGATCATCATGGGTTCTGTAAGTTATGTTATGGCTAAGGCTTCGGGCTTTGCTACCCCGTTTGTTATAGCTGTTACGGCGTCTTTAATAGGCGTTTTAATCGCCGTATTTTTAACGAGAAAGCCTCCTGTTGAGGCGTATGAACCCTACTTCACGGCAGATGTTAGTCACACAACCCAAAAGGTGAATGCTGCTATGAGAGATAGATAAATGGTTGGGGGTGGGGCGAATCGAAATAAGAACATGAACATGTTATCCTCTATATATACAATGAACTTTTTAAAGGATACGAATCGTTGGGGGTTGAGCACATGTTCATAGGCGGAATCGAAGCGGGGGGTACGAAAATGGTTTGTGCGGTCGGTGATCGTTCCGGAAACGTACAAGCAAAACAAAGTATCCCAACACAGGATCCGGATGAAACACTTGCAAAGGTACAGACGTTTTTTTCGAACGTTGAGTTGGAATCATTGGGTGTCGGGAGTTTTGGTCCAATTGATCTGGACAAAAACAGCGATACATATGGCATGATTTTAAATACACCTAAAACGGCCTGGAAGCATGTTGACCTATTGGGCCGGTTGCAGAAGGCATTTCAGATCCCCGTTTATGTCGATACGGATGTCAATGCGGCATGCCTGGCGGAATATCATCATGGTGCCGGACAAGATGTGAACAGTTGTTTATACATGACAATCGGAACAGGCATCGGAGCAGGTCTGGTGCAAGATGGTCGGACATTTCAGGGACAAAGTCATCCGGAGATGGGACATATCATCACTCCCAAGCATCCTGATGATTCGTTTGCCGGCATTTGCCCGTACCATGGCAACTGTCTTGAAGGGATGGCGTCCGGTCCCGCGATTGAAAAAAGGTATGGCAGAGAAGGGCATCTCTTGAGCGATGAGAAACACGTATGGGAAATCGAGAGTCATTATTTGGCACATGCCATTGCCGGCTATACGCTCATTCTGTCACCTGAGCGCATCATTCTGGGCGGTGGGGTGATGAAGCAGGATGTTTTGTTTCCGCTTGTCCGGCAAAAGGTTTCTGAGCTGGTGAATGGTTATATCACGTTAAGCGGCATGAATGAATTCATCACGGCACCACAGCTGGATGATGAGCAAGGGGTGAAAGGCGCTATTGCACTGACTGCGGGCATGTAATGTTGTTTGTGTACCGGTATGATACTGCCGGGAGTGTGACAATCAGTGCTGCTGTCCCTGTTTGATTGTACGGCGTCGTCATGTCAGCTAAGATAAGGTTAGGACTTATCAAATGGTGGACGGTGTTACACATGAACCGCAGACAAAAAGAACTATTGCGCATTCTTCTGACAGATTTACATGATTTTTTTCATATACAAGATTTGGCAGATGAACTGGATTGTTCCGAAAAGACAGTGCGCAATGATTTGAACAGAATTGAAACAATGCTCACAGATTATCCTTCTGCTGAGTTAAAACGCAAGCGTGGCATGGGCATTGCGCTTGATGCTGGTAGGGAAGACAAAGCAGAATTGTTGAACCGAATCTATCAGACTGAAGCAATAACCGGAAAAGACCGCTTATTGGAGATGGCTTACCAGCTGCTTATAAGCAACAAACCACTGACATTAGCAAGTCTTGCTGAAAAGTATTTTACCAATCGTACAACAGTCAGGCATGAACTGGGTCGGATTGCCGACTGGCTTGAAGGTTACGATCTGAAGCTGGAATCAAAACAGCGCCTTGGTCATTTCATTAATGGACATGAATTAAATAAACGCAATGCGCTGGCGAATTTGCCGGAATTGATCCCATCTGAATCGTACCCAAAACAGCAAGTGCTTCAACTCTTCTCTCAGCATGAAATTAATACAGTCCGAAAGCACCTGCAAGATTTACAAATACATTATCCGATTGATTTGACGGCAGGTGAATTTGAGAGTCTGCATATTCATGCGCTGATCATGATTAAACGTACCCGTCAACGCTCACCGATTTTGCTTGGTCAATCAGATGATACCGGTGTGAAGCTGGATACCTACCACATGACAGCCTGGCTCTTGAAACGTCTGGAAAATGCTCTGGGTTTGTCGTTCCCAAAAGACGAGTATATTTATTTCACATGGCATCTGGAAAGCTGCCGGACTGCTCACGCCGGACAAGCGGTCAAATCGGATGATCTAGTGGCTGGTATCGTCCACCAGATGACTGCACAGCTAAGACGCATGACCATGATCCGGTTTGGAGATGACAAGGTGTTGACAGATGGCCTCGAAATCCATCTTGCTTCAGCTTTACACCGTATACGGTACGGGCTTACCATCAGAAATCCAATGCTTTCAGATATTAAAAAGACGTATGCCTACATGTTCAGTATGGTGATTCTGGCTGTCGAGAAGATAAATGAAGCCTATAATTTAAATATTCCTGAAGATGAAGCGGCTTATCTTGTTCTGCATTTTCAGGCTTCCATTGAACGTATGCAAAAGGAACGAACAACAGCTAAACGGACCGTGATTGTCTGTGACCTTGGTGTTGGGATGTCGCATTTGCTTCAGGCAAAACTGGAACAATCCTACAAGGGGCTAGACATCCTGGCGAGTATTGGAAAAGCAGAGCTTCCGGCATTTTTGGAAAATCAGGACGTTGATATGCTTATATCCACGACGGAAATATATGAGTCCGAGGTTCCGGTGCTGGTTGTGTCCCCACTTCTGGAATCTGATGATAAAGAGCGGCTGGAGCAATTTATCCAATCAATCGATCAGGAAGAAACAACCGAAAAAGAAATGATGACTAAACTTAAACAGCTCGTGGATACGGATGCCATCTATATGGGAATGGCTTTGGAACACCGGTTTGAAATCGTTGAAATGCTTGCCGATAACCTTGTTCAAAATGGATTTGCTGAAAAAGCGTTTGTTCATAGTGCCATGTTAAGGGAAAGGACATCCGCTACGGCTGTCGGCGGGGGGATCGCCATACCCCATGCTGATCCGGAGTTTGTGAAGAAAACAGTTGTATCCTTGGCGGTGCTGCGGGAACCGGTACAATGGGGGCGTGACATGGTTTCCGTGGTGTTTTTGCTGGCGATTGCCAAAGAGGATCAGAAAATGACACAATCACTCATGCAAACCATTGCTTCCATAAGTCAGCACCCTACGATTGTGGAACAGTTGACCCAGGCGGAAAGTACATCCGATATGTTGACCGTTTTCGAGCAATAATTCGTTTTTTCCGGTTTTCCGGTAAAAATGAATTATTTTTTTGACCTGAAATCGTTTTATAATAAGGATAGAACAAAAAAGAGGAGGCAACAATTATGCGACTATTGGCTGTCACCGCGTGTCCGGTCGGTATCGCACACACATACATGGCTGCTGAAAATCTGCAAAAAGCGGCTGATGAGATGGGTGTTGATATGAAAGTCGAGACACAAGGGTCGATTGGAGCCGAAAATGAGCTTACCGAAAAAGATATAGAAGAAGCAGATGGCATTATTATTGCCAGTGACAAAGATATTTCCAAAGAACGCTTTGCCGGAAAGAAGTTGCTTGTGGTTGGTGTCCAGGAAGGCATAAGCAAACCCGAACAATTAATCAAACGGGTTCAGGATGATGATGTGCCGGTTTATAAGTCTGACTTGAAGTCGGTGGATCAGGTTAAAAAAGAAAAGAAAGATAAGGAAAATCCCATTTACCGGCATTTAATGAATGGTGTTTCATACATGATTCCATTTATTGTTGTCGGTGGTTTGCTGATTGCCATTTCTTTGGCACTCGGTGGTGTACAGACAGATGGCGGAATCAGTATTCCTGACGACTCATTTTGGAAACAGATTGAGAATATCGGCAATGCGTCATTCAGTTTCATGGTTCCGATTCTGGCCGGGTTCATTGCTGTCAGTATAGCTGATCGTCCTGGTCTGGTTCCAGGGATGATTGGTGGTTATATTGCCGTGACAGGGAGCTTTTATGGTAGTGAAGCCGGCGCAGGGTTTATCGGTGGCATTATTGCCGGTTTCTTAGCCGGATATGTTGTACTGGGCATTAAGAAGATTAAAGTGCCGCAAGCTGTGCAGCCGGTTATGCCGATTATCTTTATTCCCATTATCGCATCGCTGATTGTTGGTATATTATTCATTTTTGTTATTGGTGCACCTGTCGCGAGTATCTTTGAATCACTGACAACGTGGCTGGAAAGCATGCAGGGTGCAAGTTCGGTTGTTCTGGCGTTGATTCTCGGCGCGATGATTGCTGTTGATATGGGCGGGCCGTTCAATAAAGTGGCATTTCTGTTTGGTTCTGCGATGATTGCTGAAGGAAATTATGACATCATGGGACCGATTGCCGTCGCCATTTGTGTGCCACCGCTTGGCATGGGACTCGCAACGTTTTTGAACAAGCGCAAGTATCAGCCGGCTGAAAAAGAAACCGGAAAAGCATCGTTTACCATGGGCTTATTTGGTATTACAGAAGGGGCCATTCCGTTTGCTGCACAGGATCCAATCCGGGTTATCCCTAGTATTATGGTCGGATCGATGACCGGATCGGTTATTGCTATGCTTGGTCATGTTGGTGATCGTGTCGCACATGGCGGACCTATCGTTGCTGTTCTCGGTGCGGTGGACAATGTGCTGATGTTTTTCATAGCCGCCGCTATCGGGACAGTTGTCACAGCACTGTTGATTAATCTTCTTAAGAAAGATGTGATACCTGCTGCGACAACACCTGAAGGAGCAGAAGTGGGCATTGATTCGAATGATGATATGGTGGATAGTGCTGAACAAACAGCTGAATATGATCAAGCAGTCGGAACAAATCAGCAAGAGAGCGAAGAAGATGTGACGATTAATAAATTGACGGATATCCTTAGCCGGGATTTGATGACCATGAATATATCCGGTTCATCACAGGAAGAAGTGGTTGATGAGTTCGTTCAAATGCTGGATGCGGAAAAATGCATTGCTTCTAAAGAAACGGTTAAACAAGCGATATTTGACCGTGAAAAAGAAAGCACAACCGGACTTGGTATGAACATCGCTATTCCGCATGCAAAATCGGCTGCTGTTAGGAAACCGGCTGTTGTATTTGGAATCAGTCCCGAGGGCATCGACTGGAAGAGTCTTGACGGAACGGCTGCGAAGTTAATATTCATGATTGCGATACCGGAAGAAAGAGCAGGCGATGATCACCTAAAAATCCTGCAAATGCTTTCCCGCAAATTGATGGATGATTCATTCCGGGAGCAATTGATGAATGCCGAAACGAAAGAAGAAGCATACGAACTGCTGGATGCTATTCAGTAAGTGATGGAGGGGCAGGCGCGGGTCTGTCCCTTTGTTTATAACGTCAGAGCGTATAAATGATGGATGACCTTATAAGAAAAACTTCGGCACTCGCTATAGGACGAGGCGAATGCCGCGTTTTTCTAATAACGTCAGAAAGTATAAATGATGGATGACCTTATAAGAAAAGCTTCGGCATTCGCTATAAGACGAGGCGAATGCCGAGTTTTTCTAATAAAAGTCGGCATCAATGTTTATTAAGCTCGTGGAACACATGATTCCAGGCGCGTTTTTCGTCAGCTGCGTGTATGACGGGTTTAAAACCGAAATCGAGGTATAAATGGATGGCTGCCGGACTGCGGGGCTGTGTTTTTAAATATGCTTTACCATGATGTTGTTTGAGCAGTCTGAGGGATGCAGCAATCAGTGGACGGCCCAGTTTATGGCCTTGACATTCAGGAATAATCTCCACCCAATGCAGTCTTCCGATGGTTTCGTCGTTCCATTTGCCAAACCATGCAGATGCGGTTCCGACATATTTTCCGTTTGCTGTCTTTAAGAAGATAACGCGTTCTTGCGCGGTGTTTAAAGTTGCTGCGAGTTCAGCTCTGAATCGTTTTAATGCCCGAAGTTCATCCGGAAATTCACCTGTTGCTGTTGTGATTTTCGCCCATTGTATACCTTCTTCTTCACGAGTCAGCAAGCTGAATTCAAATCCATCAGGTAGGGGATAGTCAGGAATTGTTTTCAGATCATGGATCATATAGAGTGATTGATGTTCCAAAGCAATACCTCGCTTATTCATGATAGATTCATTATAGCATACGTGCAAAAGCGATTATTTTTGCTATAATCAAGGTGACGTAATTGATTATTTAAGCGCAATGATAATATTAATGGAGGGGTATGAATGTATAACGAACCGATTTTTTTACAGCCCGTTTTCCAGGAAAAGATCTGGGGCGGCGATAAATTAAAAACTGTTTATCATTACGATATTCCATCAGAACAAACAGGGGAAGCCTGGGTCATTTCGGCACATCCGAACGGTCCGAGTATGATCGAAAACGGTCCGCTGAAGGGAAAGACTTTGGCCGATGCCTGGGAATTCCATGGTGAACTCTTCAATAAATCAAACGATAATCATGAAGCCTATCCGTTGCTCGTCAAAATGTTGGATGCCCATGATGATCTGTCAGTACAAGTGCATCCGGATGATGCGTTTGCCCGTGATGTAGAAGGTGTTCCATACGGAAAAACCGAATGCTGGTATATATTAGATGCCGAGGAAGGTTCGGAGCTTGTTCTGGGGCACCATGCTCAAACGAAACAGGAACTGGAGCAGATGATGGCGGATGGTGCTTGGGATAAGCTGTTGAGGCGTGTGAAGGTACAGCCCGGCGACTTTGTTTATGTGCCAAGTGGAACCATTCATGCGATCGGTAGCGGCATTGTTATTTTGGAAACACAGCAGAGCTCAGATACGACTTATCGTGTTTATGACTATGACCGGACAGATGCAGAAGGCAATGAGCGGGAGTTGCATCTTGAAAAAGCCGCAGCGGTAACGCATGTTCCCCACCAGGTTCCCGAGCTGAATCAGGAAAAGGACGTTTCGGGTGGTTTGACGACACTAAAATGCGTTGAAAATGAATATTTTGGTGTGAGTCAATGGTCGTTGGATGGTCATACGGAACAGACAATGGTGGCTGATTTTTTGCAGGTCAGTGTTATAAAAGGGACAGCCGTTCTTGTCGTGAGCGACAGCCGGTTTGAAATCGCGAAAGGCTCCCACTTCATTTTGCCGCATGGAATTGAAACATTTGAAATGTCAGGTGATGCTGAGTTTGTGGTGTCGTGGGTTTAATGGAATAGTGACTTTCAATTGCTGTCGATTCAGTCGGCCGCTGTCTACCGGCAGTGAAACAACATCATGACGAAAGGGGTTTGTTAATCAATATGTTACTGGAATTTATCGTTCAGAATGGCGAGGAAGCAAAGCAAGCAGAGGAAATGGGGGCCGATCGGGTTGAACTTGTTTCTGCCATTTCTGAAGGCGGATTAACGCCCAGTTACGGCACTATGCAGCAAGTGTTTGAAAGCGTCTCAATACCGGTCCAGGTTATGATACGTCCGCATAGTTTTCATTATTGCTATTCAGATGATGACCTGGATATTGTTCGGAAAGATATTCAATCATTAATCGATTTGGGAGGAAAACGGATAGTTTTTGGTGTACTGCATCATGACGGTACAGTTCATGAAACTGCACTGCAAGCCCTCATCGAACGTTATCCGCAGTTGGATATGACGTTCCATAAAGCTTTCGATGAGATCCCTTCTCAACAAGATGCTTATCAAACACTTTCGAAATACAAACATAACGTTAAACGGATTCTAACCTCCGGAGGGAAGAAGGATTGTCTTTCCGGTAAAGAACCATTACATGAATTAGTGAAAATGGAGAGAGAAACAAACGGACCAGCCATTATGCCGGGAGGGGGGCTTCATGTAGGCAACATTGCCGATGTGCATCAAACAGTAAATGCGGAACAATATCATTTCGGGAAAGCCGTCAGACTTCATGATTCCTTTTCATATCCGTTTGATGATGAAAAAATTAATCGCATAAAGGACGTCATCCAAAAAGGGAAGCATTAATGCCATGAGTTTTTGACTGAGGACAGTTGCATGTTAAACGTGTGCTGATTAAGGACTGCAAAAATTGCCGTTAAAGAGTGAATGTGCTGATCACTCTGTTCCAAATATCCGGGGGGGTTGCTGTGAGTCATTCCAAGTTATTAATTTATACGTTGAGCGGGACTGTTTTTTGTATTAGTTTTATTGGTATGCTGATTTATGGCTATAAGACATTTTTTATTCAAACGGAGAAAGTTGAGTCTGCTGCGTATTCCTATCATTTTGCACTGATTGCTGAGGAATCGGATAACGATTATTGGCGTCTGATTGAGGAAGGAGCAAAAGAAGCTGCTTCCAAGCATCAGATCTATTTGGAGTACCTCGCTCCAAAGAGGGCGAATAATGACAAACTGCTAAAATTATTAGATCGGATGATTTCCGCCAAAGTTGACGGGATTATCGTGCAGGGCGTGCAAGGTGAGCGCTTTGTGGAATTGGTACATAAAGCGGTTGAACGTGAGGTGCCGATTATTACCGTAGATACAGATGTGCCAAATAGTGAGCGGAAAGCCTATGTCGGGACCGATAACTTCCGGGCGGGACAGTTGGCCGCAAAGTCGCTTATCGAAACGACTGATGGCGAACAGCATGTAGGGATTGTGACAGGACGGTTCAATGCCATCAATCAGCAACAACGGTTGAAGGGCTTTAAGGATGCTATCAAAGACACCCCCCGCATCCAGGTTGTCGATATAAAAGAATCCAATATTACATCAATTGGTGCGACACAAGCAGCCTATTCACTGTTGAAACAATATCCGTCCATAAACATGTTTCTCGGAACCAGTGCACTCGATGGCATCGGTATTGTGGATGGAATTCAGCAAATCGCAGCCAATAAAAAATTCACCATCATCGGATTCGACTTGCTTCCCGAAACTTTAAAGCTGATTAGGGAAGGAAAAATCGATGCTACCATTGCTCAGTACCCGAAAGAGATGGGAAAAGAATCGGTTAATGTCCTAATGGAATTGCAGGATCATGATATATTGGACAAACAAAAATATACTGAAACAAAAGTGATTAAGCAAGGTGATTTAACTTCCCTTCAAGATGGTGAACTGCAATGAAGACGATTCGTGGTAAGCTGGTTGTTTATTTCTTTGCGATTATCCTTTTGTTCCAGGTAACAGCTATTGCCATCTTTGTCAGTTCCAGCGAGCTGACAGATACATATAATGATAGCTTCCAGCGTTTCCTGCTGCTAAATAACATTTCCCAACACGCATCTGAACTATATTCGACAACGAAGTCCTTTGTTAACGAACCAAACGCCGAAAACTCTGATGCTTATTTTCACATAAAAGCGGATTTGGAAGATAGTCTGAATCAGTTATCGGAAACATTCTACTATATTGAGACGATCGAAATGAAGAATTATATAAATCTGATCGAGACGTTTATCTATGAAACGGATCTCACGGTAGGTTCTGTTCTAAGAGATGATACGGAGCAGTATATGAACCATTTGGAAGAGGCCGGCAATACATCGGATTATATTTCCGAATCGACATTGGAAATTATTAACCTGGAATTAACAGCCTATCAATCTTTCTATAAAGATTTGCAGCAGCGTCATCATAACTTTATGTTCTTTATTATGTTTATGTTTTTGACGACGATTATGCTAGCCATATTTTTTGCAATCTGGTTTTCAAAAGGGATCACCCGTCCACTTGGGAAACTGTCAGCTGCGGCTAAGGAAGTAGCCAGTGGCGAATTGCAGGGTGAGCCGGTTCATATTCGAACAAACGATGAATTGCGATTACTCGGGGATACATTTAATCAAATGCGTACTAATATTCATGATCTTTTTGAAGAAGTCCAGGATCAGTCTGAACTTGATCGGTTAGTCAAAGAAATGGAATTGAAGCACCTGCAAAATCAGGTGAATCCTCATTTTTTATTTAACACATTAAATACAATTTCTAAAATGGCCTATATGGAAGACGCCACATCAACATCCGGCTTAATCGATTCTGCGGCAGCATTGCTCCGGCACAGTCTTGGTGAACTTGATCATCGTGTGTCACTGAAGGATGAAGTGCGAGTTGTTCAGGATTATTTTCACATACAACACGTACGATTTTCTGAACGGGTAACCTTTCAATTGGATATAGATGAGAACTGTCTGGATATCGAAGTGCCGCAGTTAACGTTACAGCCATTAGTTGAGAACGCCTTCATCCACGGGATTGAAGAAAAAGAAGAAGGTGGGACCATTTCGCTGGCAATCTATGAACAGCATGATCATGTGATAGTTGAAATTCGCGATGATGGGATTGGCATGAGCCAGGAAATCGTCGATCAGATCATTTCCCGGACAAATCAACAAGAAGAGCATGTCGGCCATTCAACTGGAATTGGGTTAACAAACGTTATTAGACGGCTGGAGCTCTTTTTTCGGAAGGACCATATGGTTGAAATGGAATCCGAACCCGGCAGTGGAACTGTAATCAGGTTAATACTTCCGTACGACAAGGAGGGAATGGCATGAGGATACTGATTGCCGAGGATGAATTATTGGAACGTAAAGCCATGCGGAAATTTCTTACGGACCATTTTTCTGATATTACTGCCATAAGTGAGGCTGCGAACGGACGGGAAGCAATCGAAAAGGTGAAACAGTCCCCGCCTGATATTGTTTTTATGGATATCAAAATGCCCGGAATTAATGGCCTGGAAGCGATTGCAGAAATCCAGCGAATAAATCCGTCAAGCAAATATATTCTGGTGTCTGCGTATGATTCGTTTGATTTTGCGAAACAGGCCATGCATTACGGAATAAAGGAATATATTTTAAAACCAGGTAAACAGGAAGAAATTGTTGCGTCGATTTTGCGGGTAAGGCAAGAGATTGAGCATGAAGTCAAGCAGCAGGCAGAAAAGCGTGCGTTAATTGAGGAGCGGCTGATGGCAAAATTGATGCATCAACCGGTGGAAAAAGAAGCATACACGATAATGAAGAATTATCTTCCTGCATATACAAGTGGTTTTTTTCTTGTTATTCAAATGGCGCACCTTCCTGATAAAGAAGTGATTCAGACGAAGCTTGCCAACCACGTGGAACATCGGTTTATTGTGGATGCCGCAGATCAGCGCGCAGTCTGCTGTATATTGGCAGACTCAGAATTGAACAACGCTGAATTATTGATACAAGCCCGTAAAATTCAATTGGACTTTGGCGACGATTGTTATGTGGGATTGGGGCATGCCTATTCAGCCCTGGATCATTTTCCGACATCATATCATGATGCGCTTACAGCCGTATATCAACTGAAAAAAAAGGATGGCAGACAGTACGGATTTAACGAAAAAATCAATGTTGAACATGATCGGTCTGATCGTGTAGTTCAGATTTTATCAGAGGTTGAAAGAGGAAATGAAGATGAAGCTGTGAAACTTTATAAGGATAATCAGAACGTTTTCTCAGCAGAACAGCATGAGGAGTTTTATTTCAAGATAAAGCGTTTAATGGCGGAACAGAATCTTTCGTTGCCCGGACATTCCATTTCCGAACTGGATACTGAGGAAGAATGGCAACATTTTATCAGCCTTTGTTGTTTGAAATTAAAGGATCATTATCACTCCAAACTGTTTATGCAGAAAGTGACAGCATATATTGATGCGTATTATAAGCAAGGGGTTACGCTGGAGGATATAGCTGCCCATATTGGATTAAGCCCCAATTATTTTTCAAATGTTTTTAAAGACGTGTTTGGTATGACATTTGTTGAACTCATAACCGGGCGCAGACTGAGTGAAGCGAAACGTTTGATTGCAAAAAATGAACACTCTTTGAAGGAAATCAGTTATATGGTTGGGTATCATGATCCGAATTATTTCAGCAGAGTGTTCAAAAAGCACAATCACATGTCTCCGAAAAAGTTTCAACAGCAAATCTTTAAAAAGTGAAGGGAATCATAAAAAAATACAGAAAATAATATCCCATCACTATTCAGAAAAATTTTATAATGGAAATTGAAAACGCTAACATAAAAAGGGGGAGATTTTTCATGAAGAAACGTTATGGTGCTTTTTTTATGCTGATACTGATTCTTGTACTCGCCGCATGCAGTGGTGATTCGGATGAGGCAGAAGGAAGTTCGGACTCAGGGTCAGAGGGCGATGAAAATGCCAGCACCGTTGAGATTTTCAGCTGGTGGACCGGTGCTGGTGAAGAGGACGGGTTACTGGCATTAATTGATTTATTTGAGAAGGAAAATCCGGATATTACGATTGAGAATGCCGCTGTTGCGGGCGGTGCCGGCACGAATGCGAAAGCAGTGCTTGCGACACGAATGGAAGGTAATGATCCGCCATCAACGTTCCAGGTTCACGGTGGCGATGAATTGAATGAGGGATGGGTGGCCGCTGATAAAATGCAGCCGCTTAACGATCTTTATGAAGCGAATGGCTGGGAGGAGAAATTCCCGGAAGATTTAATTGATCTGGTCAGTAAAGATGGCAATATTTATTCTGTACCTGTCAATATTCACCGCGGAAATGTATTTTTTTACAACAAAAAAGTATTTGAAGAAAACGGTATTGAAGAGCCGGAGACATTTGAGGAATTTTTTGCAGCATCTGAAGAATTGCAGGAAGCCGGTGTGACGCCAGTGGCCTTAGGGGATAAAAACTCATGGCCCGCGACCCAAATTTTTGAAAACGTTCTGTTAGGTGTACTTGGTCCGGATGATTACAAGAAATTATTCGAAGGTGAGATTCCGTTCGATGATGAGCGTGTCATTGAAGCGGCTGAAACGTTCGGAAAAATTCTGGATAGCGTGAACGAGGACCATGCAGCTCGAAACTGGCAGGATTCTGCTCAGCTTGTTGCTAACGGAGAAGCAGCCATGCTTAACATGGGTGACTGGGCAAAAGGTTATTTTGTCAATGACTTGGACATGAAAACGAATGAAGACTTCGGTTACTTTGAATTTCCTGGGACCAAAGGTGAGTTTCAGGTTATTACCGATACGTTTGGATTGCCAAAAGGCGTAGGAAATCCGGATGACGTTAAGCAATTTTTGACATTCCTCGGCTCGACTGAAGCTCAGGATGTGTTCAACCCATTAAAAGGTTCGATTCCTGCCCGTACAGATGCTGATGAATCGAAATATGACGCATATGGAAAAGAAGCTATGAAAGACTTTGGCGAATCAAGCTTAGTGCCTAGTTTAGCGCACGGGTCTGCCGCTTCGGCCGGATTTTTGACCAAAGCAAATCAGGCAGTGAACATATTTGTTACACAGCGTGATGTCGATAATTTTATCCAAGCATTGAAAGATGCCTCATCTGAAATGTAATGGTAAAAAACGGGGCTGCCTGAAATTGGGGGCAGCCTCTTCATGATTTGTGAGGGAGACGTCTTTACAAAGGAGATTCTCAACCTTATTGAAGAATAGAGAGCAAATTTACAAATAAGACATTAGAGGAAAAGAACCCTAAGCAAGGAGGGTACTATTTGGAGTACGTAACAAGTAAAAACAGAAAAAAATTGACGAAAGATCACTGGACGGCGGTGGGGTTTCTCGTTCCATCTGTGATTCTTATTTTGATTTTTGTTTATGGATTCATCGGATGGACGGGATACGTGTCCGTTAGTAATTGGAGTACACTGGTACCTGATTTTTCTTTTGCCGGGTTGGCAAACTACATCAATTTATTCCAAGATTACCGATTTCAAGCGGATTTGCGGAATACGATATTTTTTACAATCCTTTTTATCGGACTGGTTATAGTCATGGGTCTGGGGTTAGGTATATTAATCGATCAGAAATTAAAAGGGGAGTCTTTGTTCCGCAATATCTTTTTGTTTCCGATGGCACTGTCATTTATTGTGACAGGTGTTGTATGGCAGTGGCTCCTCAATCCGTCAACAGGCTTTAACCAGTTTCTGAAGTTTTTTGGCATCACCCCAAAATGGTATACGGATACGAATATTCTGGCTGGTTTCGAATGGGGTCAAATAGAATTCGGTGTACCGGTGGCAATTATCGCAGTTGTCATTGCAGCAGCGTGGCAGATGACGGGGTTTTCATTGGCAATGTATTTGGCAGGATTGCGCGGGATCCCCGATGAGCTGCGTGAAGCGGCGCGTATGGATGGAGCCAGTGAATTTCAAATATATCGGAAAGTTGTTATTCCGATGCTGATGCCGATAACGGTCAGTGTCATTATTATCATGGCGCATATGTCATTGAAAATATTTGATTTGATTTATGCCATGACCGGATCAGGGGCAAACTTTGTAACTGATGTTCCGGCTGTGTATATGTATGAAACAACCTTTAAAGGCAATAATTATGCAAATGGTGCTGCCATAGCCATTATCATGCTGCTGGTGGTAGCAATATTCATCATCCCGTATTTATGGAACAGCAGAAAGGGTGATCATTAATGGCATCATTTTCACTTGGAAAAACCATGAAGTATATCATTCTGGTATTCTTCGCTCTTTTGTTCCTGATGCCGGTCTATGTCATCATTGTAACGAGTTTGAAGCCATTGGATGAAGTATCGCTGGAACATATGTGGGCATTTCCGACATCGATTGATTTCAGTTCTTATACTCAGGCGGTTAAAGAACTGGCTCCAAACTTTATGAACAGTGTTTATTTGGTCGTACCTGCAACACTGCTATCTGCGTTATTGGGCGCTATGAATGGATATGTTTTGTCGAAGTGGAAATTTAAAGGGTCGGAAACGCTGTTCACGATTATTTTATTTGGCATGTTTATTCCTTATCAAAGCATCCTGATCCCTATGATTCAATTTATACGCAGCATCGGGCTCTATGATACAATCGCAGGGCTGGTTCTGGTGCATGTTGTCTATGGACTTCCGATTACCACATTGATGTTCCGCAATTTTTATGCCAATATTCCGGATCAAATGATTGAAGCGGCCAAAATTGATGGAGCCAGCTTTCTCGGTGTTTTCAGACATATTATGATTCCGCTGTCGATTACCGGGTTTGTCGTTGTGGCCATCTGGCAGTTCACGAACATTTGGAATGAGTTCTTGTTTGCCGTTACGGTGACGACAAATGAAACGCAACCGGTGATGGTGGCACTGCAGAATCTTTCCGGAAGCCAGATTGTGCAATGGAATGTGCAAATGGCCGGGGCGGTGGTGGCAGCATTGCCCACGCTGCTCATTTATATCTTGCTTGGTAAGTACTTCGTCCGCGGACTTCTGGCCGGATCTGTGAAAGGTTAGGAAATTGGAATGATCATGCCGCAACAGTAAAACATGGGCGCGAAATCCGGAACATGTCCCCGAGAGCGCAAACATGGGCGGGAAATCGCAAACATGTCCCCGAGCGCGCAAACATGGGCGGGAAAACCGCAAACTTCTCTTTGCGCAAGATCAAGTGTCATGCTTTTTTATAACGTCAGAAAGTATAAAATGGTTGACCTTATAAGAAAAGCTTCGGCATTCGCTATAAGGCGAGGCGAATGCCGCGTTTTTCTAATCAGATAAGAAAGTATAAAATTTGAGAATATCACAATACCCAATACTGTGTGTTTTTGCGCACCCCGCTGTTGGGCAGTCCAGGTAGTCCGAATCCACATG
>NZ_BMNQ01000020.1 GCF_014646635.1 Lentibacillus kapialis | reverse complement strand
ACAATTGGCTCAATTCATGCCATGGTCATCAACGCTACCACAGGAATGCCACGTTCCAAATAAATCTAAATAAAGCATACATGAAATCCCCATCTATACATAGGTGGGGATTATTTGACGCTTACAGCTGAAAAAATAGGGATCACCCGTCAAACGATTAGTTTAATCGAAAAAGGAAAATATAATCCCACTTTAAAATTGTGTCTTTCGATTTGTGACGTCGTACATAAGTCATTGGATGAACTATTCTGGGTGGATAAGGGGGAATGAACGAAATAATGAAAAAGATTACTGATGAACGGTTGAAATTGAAAAATTTGAAAAACATCAGGGTTTTATTTTTATTTCAAAACATTGGAATCATTAGTATATTGGGATATGACTTGGTCACTAAAGGTATGGATGGTATGACAGCTAATCCATTATGGTATGTTTTTTTAATTACAGGTGTTGTTTCTGCATATTTATCCATGAGCATTAGTATAGATCATGAATCAAGTAACAAATCCCCAAAAAAGGGATTAATTATTTTGACCATCATCGGTGCTTTTATTGCTATTGGATTTGGAGTTTTAGTTTTCTTTACAGGTGGTGTGTCTACTGTGGCTACTTCAATACTCGTGGGAGGAATAGTCTTTGTTTGTTTTCTTGCACCATCTCTTTATATTTATTACCTACGGACTAAACGACAAGATTAAATTTCAACAATGTAAAAGACTGTTTCTTATACAGGCGGGCACCATTCTGGAATAAAGATTGATACTGGTTGATATATTGGGGGATGAAGATAATTACATTATCATTAATATTTGAAGTGATTGCAGAGGTAGTTGTACTTTTTTGCATTTGTCGTACCAGCATTTATGGCTGTTAAAAGTAGTGAGAAAGGGTCTGCACCTCGAAAAGTTTTTAACGGTGTTGCAGAAACGGACACGATATTCTAATGAAATCACACTAATATCGCACATAAAGACCATTATATAGAGGATATCAGAGAATAGATTTCATAAGATTAGGAGGGTGTGAAAGGATGGATCAACAAAGGCAAACAAGACCATTGGTTATCGTAGGGTTTGTGTCGCTCGTCTTATCTTTTTTATTCAAGTGGGAATTTATATATAGCGAACCTGCCATCGATCGGTTGCTTGGTTCAATCGGTTTAACTGCGTGGTCTAATGACAATAGTGGGTTTCATTATACAGGAATTATGTCCATTATATTGTTGATCATGGGTCTGTTTTTTCTGGCTAAACAATACAGCGGTAAAATGATTTTTGTTTTCTTTCTTGTGATCATACTCATACCCACTAACTTGTTTGCAAACGTGTATCAATCAAGCTTTGCAAATGGGATTTATGCGTTAGAATTCCAACAGGACGGAAGCAATTGTCAATATGATACAAATGATTCAGGTATTGTTGAAGGTAATTGTAAAATCTCTATTGTGAACCATAGTAGCGATGTCGTTACTTTCCGTGTTTCGATAGACTCAAAATATGATCACAATAGATTCAATGTAACGGACCTAATTAATCTGAAAGACCACCAATTGAAACTTGATGCGAATGAACATAGAACATTTAATATTAATTTCAGACATTTGCTTCAATCGTCAAAATATCAAAGTGTAGGCGGGGAACTTGATATATTTAATCTCATAATCGATGATGACGATAATACAAGGCGTTTGTAAAGTCATCAAAGGCCAATTTAAACATTAATTTTTTGGAATTATGAGGGGGACCCCACTATAAAAAGTATTAACACGTAAAGGGTGACGTTAAAAAGAAATGAGGATTTCAAAAAGTGGCTCAAATTAAAGAAATAGGATCTTTATGCTCTGTAGACAAAAAAGGTTATATTGTAAATCAATCTGACCCAAATAAGATCAGTAATAAATTTTGGGAAGTAATTCAATTAATAAAAGAACGCTGTATTTCTAATTTATCGAGGAAGATTCACAGTATTTATATAAGAGGGTCTATTCCAAGAGGATTAGGTATTGAAAATGTATCTGATGTAGATGCCATAATTGTTACTTATTCTGATCCTCAAAATCTAGACCTTGATTGGGTAGAGGAAGCTGAACAATTCATCAATCAAAGGTTTCCATTTGTAGCAGGTGTGGAATTGGGATTCTGCTCTTTAAGTGAGACAGAAGAATCAAAGCGCTGTTCTATGCTTCCATTTATATTAAAAACTTACGGTGTCTGTGTTTATGGTGAAAACCTGATAAGTAATCTCCCGGATTATAAACCCGACAGCTCCTTAGCAAATGAACACCTTTTTCATTTGGCATCTCTGATTGATAAGGCTAAGGATGATTTGAAGGGGAATGACGACATTGAAGATATTACGGATTGTTGTATATGGGTTATGAGACTTATTGTTAGAGCTGGCCTTGCGCTTGTTATTGTTCAAGAACAAGCGTATACAAGAGATTTATACCCGGCATTTAAACTTTTTTCAAAGCATTATCCCGAAAAACAACAAGAAATGAGAACTGCGCTCTGGTACGCAATCAATCCCTTATCAGATTCAGAAGAAATATTAGGCTTCTTAGACTGCTTTGGGAATTGGATGAAAGAAGAAGCAGAGAATTGGCTTAAGGTTTACAATCCCAAAAAAGAAATACATCTACCACTATAAAGACAGTTCCGTAATCTAGGAGCCTTGGACAAAAGTTGTTTTATTAAGGAACAAACCGAACTAACTAGAGCGTATACACCCCTCCGGAAATATACTTCGCGCACCTTAGGGCGGCTGTTAAGCCTCCTCGTGCTAACGCACTGCGAGGTCTCACCGAGGCCTTTTCTCCCGCAGTCTACGTATATTTCCTCCGCTAAAACGGAGTATCGTTCGCCTTTAGTATTGCATATCTTAATTCTGTCCAAGGCTCCTAGTGCGAGAATTACATAAGACTTGTGCGAATTTTGCTCCGGATGGCATTTATTTTATTAGTTCCGAAAAGCGTTTTAGTCGCTGACAATTCATGTCCAAAGAGTTGTATTATGGTTATGTCAAAATCCCACCACAAAGCAAAATTCTTAAAATAGCCGGCGTCAACTGTGCCGGCGGTTACTTATAATCGCTGTTTAAAAAGAAAATCGCAAGGGTACCGGGACCGGAATGTGCACCGATTGTTGAGCCAACCATTTCGATCATAACTTCTTTTACAGCAAGCTTTTCCTTCATTATGTTGGCGATATTCTGTGCTTTCTCCAAATCATCACCATGACTGATGCCAATGATCTGATTTGAAAAGTCGGTGCCGCGCTCTTCCATAATAGCCAGCATCCGGTTCAAAAGCTTTTTGGATCCGCGTATTTTCTCGAGAGGAACCAGTTTGCCATTTTCCACATGCAGGACCGGTTTTATTTTTAAAAACGATCCGACAAATGCAGCTGTTTTGCTGACACGGCCGCCGCGATAAAGGTATTCAAGGTCATCGACAGTAAAAATATGTTCCATGTGTTCAGCATGATAGATAGCTGTGTCAATAATTTCGCTGCTGTCGGCGCCATTCTTGGCAAGCTGGGCGGCACGAAGGATGACGAGACCATACCCGATAGATGCACATTTTGTATCAACCACATGGAGTTCAGCATCCGGATAAGTTTCTTTCACTTCCTGCTCCATCATTTTGGCAGTCTGGTATGTACCTGATAGTTCTGAAGAGAAGGCAAAATACACTAATGGTTGATTTGCTTCGGCATATGATGTGAAAATAGTTTTAAATGCTTGTGGCGATACTTGAGATGTTTTGGGACTTTTTCCTTCCCGCATGGCGTTATATACCGTTTTGGGCTTTATGTCAACACTGTCTTTATATTCTTGACCGTCGAGATGAACGGTTAAAGGTATCATTTCAATGTCATATGTTTTATAATGAGTTTCGGATAGATCACATGCAGAATCAGCGAGAATTTTAATCATCATTTTTTCACCTGCATTCTTGAAATTATTATTTACTTCAGTTTAAATCGGCTTACAAGAATAGTCAAAAAATAGCGGTAGGAAATAGCATATGCCCGAAAGAGGAGGAAAAGGATGTTTTTAGTAGAAGCAAAACGAATCGTTATAGTTATATGTGGTGCCCTTTTAAATGCTTTATCACTGAATTTATTCCTGATTTCGGCCAATGTATATGCAAGCGGATTCACAGGTGCGGCACAGCTAATTTCCAGTATATTTAACGACTTTCTGAATATTGGTTTATCGACCGGTATTATTTTATTCGTATTAAACATTCCTGTGGCGATATTAGGGTGGTATAAAGTTGGAAAAGGATTTACCATCTATAGTGTTGTTTCAGTTCTTGTCACAACCGTTTTCCTGGAGGCTATCCCTGTTGTGGCACTTTCGGAAGATATTATTTTAAATGCTGTGTTCGGCGGTGTACTCGGCGGCACTGGTGTCGGCTTGACATTAAGGCATGGTGCATCAACGGGCGGGATGGATATTGTGGCGATGGTATTATCCCGTATGAAGGACAGGCCGATTGGGATTTACTTTTTGACCATGAATTCAATCATCATTGCAATGGCCGGTCTTCTATATGAACCTGAAAATGCGTTGTATACATTGCTGACATTATATGTGACAACACGCGTCATTGATGCTCTTCATACACGGCATGCAAAAGTGACGGTCATGATTATTACACATAAACCGGAAGAACTGCAAAAAGCGATTCACGATACAATGGTGCGCGGTATCACGATTCTTCCCGCTAAAGGAGCTTATACCCGGGATGATAAAAGCATGATGTATCTGGTCGTCACCCGATATGAACTTTATGATCTTGAACGGATTATTGGAGAGGTGGATCCTAATGCCTTCACCAATATTGTACAGACAACGGGTGTGTTTGGTTCGTTCAGACGAGATTAAGGCATGTTAAGAAAAAGACAGCAACTAAAAATTGCTGTCTTTCAGCTATGTATGACTTAATAGCCGTATTTTTCCATGACATCAATCACTTTTGGCTGCAATTCATCCCATTCCATGTCAAAGGCTTTGTTAACGGTAATGAAATTCTGATATCCAAAAACGTTATCGACACCATTCACTTCCATCAAATCATTTAAAATATCGTGCTCGCTTGTATCGCCGGGCATGACGGAAATACTGCTGTCCCCTTCAAAAATGAGGCTGTCAGTCGTGAATTTCAATGCGTTTGGATTTGGCGTAGCTTCAGCTCTTACTCCCATTATTCTTCCCTCCGTTATCCATACTTGTCTTTATTTTAACAGAAAATAAACGAGAAGGGAAACACCCTTATCCGGATATCCGGATAAGGGTGTTGTACATGCCTGTTATAATCCCGCTTTTCATTATATATGAATGAATGGTGGATCGTTAACATTTGCATGTTATGCTGACAAGGTTTTGACTGATGCTTGGAGGTTATTGCAATTGGTTTTTCTGTTGCAATTGTTGTTCAAGCTGCTGAAGTTGTTGCTGTTCTTCGGCTGATGCCTGATTTTTGGCAGCTTGAATAGCGTTTTGCGCAGCTTGTTGCTCCTGCTGATTTGCATTACCTTGAGCATTCGTTAATTGGTTAACAGCATTTTTAGCGCGCTGCATCAAATTATTTTGCTGCTGAGCCATGTTAAACCCCTCCTAATGTTTGGCTGTCAGTGTCTTCCTGATTGCGCCTTACTTCTGAAAAACGGGTTTTGTACGGAAACACTTCATCGTGTTTTTTAACGGCATCAACACTATGCTGAGTGAACCGTCTTGACTTGCTGTTCTTTCCCATCGGCAATTCCCCCTATGGAGTAAGCCTTGTGCAAACGGCAAGAGTTCCGTGCAAGAAGTCATCAAAACATATAAGAAAGTGAACGCTTTGATGCGTTCACTTCTAGTTTGGCCTGTTGCAGGCCAAATATGAAAGGAAATTTTTACACAGTTATTTCAAAAGTTCGGAACATCATGGAACGGATTTTAAATCACCTTGGATTGAAGTTTTAAATAGTCCTCCAGGAACATGCTGATTCCATCATTTTCGTTGGAGTCTGTAACATGTTTGGCAACGGCTTTAAGTTCATCGATCGCGTTGCCCATAGCAACGCCGACTCCTGCATAATCAATCATTTCCAAGTCATTATCCTCATCCCCGAATGCAATAATCCGCTCTTCCGGGATATGATAATAATGAGCGATCTTCTTCAATCCGACGGCTTTGTTCAGCCCTTTTTTGACAATCTCAATAATATTCCATGGCGCACCCCATTTACGGTGCTCAATCAGTTCAGCGTGGTAATCGTCCAAATGCTGTCTTAATGTGTGGATATTGTCTTCTTTCGGATGGATCAGCAATGAAGTCGGATTGTCCTGAAGTTTATTTTTAAGGCTCCCGATCGTGAAAGGTGAATCCTGGCGGGTTGCCTGAAAAATTTCAAGGATTTTTTCATCATATTGATCCATGTAAACGGTATCCATCACCTCTGCCAGGATGTTATGGACTTTTAAGTCATAACAGACATTAACAATCCGGTGGGCTGTTCTAACAGGCATCGGGTTGTGCAGCACATCCCATTTGTTGTCTGTCGGATGATGGATGAGAGCACCATTGAAATTAACCATCGGTGTATTGAGTTCAAGTGTGCGGTAATAATCGATGCTGGCACGGTGAGGTCTTCCAGTGGCAATAACCACGATATGACCATCGTTGATTGCTTTCTTAAGTATCTCACGGTTACGCATACTGATTTGTTTATCATCGGTTAATAATGTTCCATCCAGATCCAATGCAATTAGATGTTTGCTATCCATATATTTTCACCTCGTATTCTCTATAGTCTATAAGGGATAATAGCATATGTAAAGTATTCGTTTGCAATTTATAAAAAGTTCATATTATGATAAACCGTAGTATTAAGTTCACAGGAAGGGAAGCTCATTTATGATTGGCGTATCTCACAATACGATTGCTTCAATACCTTGTCTCGTCATTACAGATCATACAAAAGAAAACGCAGTACTGCCGACACTTACATATTTCCACGGTTTCACCAGTGCAAAAGAACATAATTTGCCACTTGCATATTTGCTTGCTGAAGAAGGTTTTCGGGTTATTCTCCCCGATAGTATGTATCATGGTGAGCGTGAAAAAGAAATATCCCGCATGAAAAAGCAAATATCATTCTGGGATATTGTGATGCAAAATGTAGAGGAATTAAAGGATATTCGAGACGAACTCAATGCACAAGGGATTATCCTTAATGGACGTTTTGGCGTTGCCGGTACAAGTATGGGCGGTATCACAACCGCTGCTGCACTCACCCAATACCCATGGATTAAAACGGCAGGGATACTGATGGGTTCACCAAAAATCACGACATATGCAAAAACGCTGGTGGATAGCTTTAAGAAAATGGGTAATCTGCCAGTGACCGATGATGTCATTGAACATTTGTATCATCAACTCGAGCAGTATGATTTGTCAAAGCAGGCTGATAAACTGAAGGAACGACCGGTTCTATTCTGGCATGGTGAAAATGATGCAATTGTGCCATTTGATCATTCCTATACCTTTTATGAACTCGCGAGACATCATTATTCTGATCAGAATAAAATCCGCTTTATCAAAGAAGACAACCGGGATCATAAGGTAAGTCGTTATGCCGTTCTGGAAACGGTGAAATGGTTTAAAACATACTTATAAGAAACATGCTCTCGTAAAGGCTAAAAGTGTGATTTAAATCATTTAAAAATAGGCAGGAATATGTTTAAATAAGACTATGAGCATTGAAGGAGGGATTGTCATGGAAGCAGCTCTCGAAGAAAATATTATGGGTGCACTTGAGAACGTCATTGATCCAGAGCTCGGTATTGACATTGTCAACCTTGGGCTAGTATATGGTGCTGACCTTGACGATCAAGGCGCCTGTACCGTTACTATGACACTGACGGCAATGGGGTGTCCGCTGGCAGGTCATATCGAACAGGATGTTAAGCGTGCCCTTTCAGATATTCCGGAAGTCGAACAAGTAGATGTGAATATCGTCTGGGATCCGCCATGGGGCAAAGATAAAATGTCACGTTATGCCAAAATCGCTCTCGGTATTCCTGATTAACAGCGTCAATTAAATGGTTGATTCATCTCTCGTGAATCGGCCTTTTTTTATAACTTCAAAAATATAAAGATTCGAAAAGGTCTAAAGCCGCGAGTAGGATCCGTTTGAAATAGAGCGTTTTAAGAATGGAGCCTTTTTATGCAAATTTGTCAGATTGCAGGATATAAAAATACGGGGAAAACAACGCTTATGAACCAGCTCATACACTATTTTTCAGCACAAAATCTGAAAGTCGCTTCTTTGAAACATCATGGTCATGGCGGCGAGCCGGATAAGGTTAGAGGCAGCGACAGCAGCAAGCATCTTGAATCCGGATCGCTTATGAGCGGTGTCCAGGGTGAGGAACAGACGCAACTGACACTTCAGATGCCTTTCGAACTAGAAACATTAGTTAACCTTTATGAGAAGTTTCCACTTGACTTACTGTTAATTGAAGGTTATAAAAAAGCGCATTATCGCAAGATTGTATTAATAAAAAATGAAGCGGAAGTATCGCTTTTGCGGGAAATTTCAAATATAATAGCCATAGGAACATGGGATATGAAATGGCTGGAAAATCAGGAATATCCCGTCTTTGATATGAATCATTTGCATAAAGACATTTCAGCACTAGCTGATTATATAAGAAGGGACTTTTGATGACTAATAAATTCCGGATAACAGAGGAACCGATTAATCCAAACGACTGTATTGAAAAAGTTGTACGGAATGAAGCGGGAGCAGTGAACACCTTTATCGGCACGGTCCGTGAGTTTACAAGGGGGAAGCGAACTTTATTCCTTGAATATCAGTCCTATATACCGATGGCTGAAAAAAAACTCAGGCAGATCGGCGATGAAATTCAGGAAAGATGGGGAGATACCGATACGGTAATTGTCCACCGGATCGGCAGGCTGGAACTTACGGATATAGCAGTCGTTATCGCTGTATCGACTCCACACCGTGCGGATGCGTTCGAAGCAAGCCGTTATGCCATCGAACGGATTAAAGAGATTGTGCCGATTTGGAAAAAAGAACACTGGGAAGACGGTACAAAATGGATCGGCGATCAGAAAGAAAAGAAATCGTATGAGAAGAAAATTCCTTTAGAGGAGGAAATGTGTGATGGTTGATGTCCTTTTTTTTGCAGAACTGCAAGAAGCCGCCGGCAGCGGGAAAATAAATGTGGAAGCAGGTGGCTTGTCCATAAACGAATTAAAAGCAAAGTTAAAATCATCGTATGACTTGGTCGATTTGGATAGTGCTATGACGGCAGTTAATGAAGATTATTCTCACGACGATGTAAAGTTAACAGATGGTGATACCGTTGCATTTATCCCCCCTGTCAGCGGCGGATAAGTTTAAAGTTCTCAATTGGAATGTATTTGTAAATATTACTGTTTGCGGGAAGGAGAACTTAGGATTTTCCTTCCCTCTATATTTAATTTCTTATTGACGCCATGTATGGAATTGGTGTAGTATTATTCATAATATTTTAGCTACCATTGCTTTAATGCATAGTAATCTGGGATGCATGACTGACAATATGTTGAAATACAAGAGTCGAATTGATCATTGATATTACCCGTGATGTGGTGGCAAAATTCGGCTTGACAGCGCTTATGGTGACACACAATATGCAGCAAGCTCTTGATTTGGGGGACAGACTTTTATGATGGATAATGGTGAAATCATTTTTGATGTGCCCAACCATGAGAAACAGAAGCTGACGATTGAAGATTTAATGAAGGAATTTCAGAATAAACGCGGAAACGACTTTGAAAGTGACAGGGCGATATTGGGCTAGTGGATGGTAAAAAACCACAGAAGAAGCAAATCAGTTTTCCTCCTTCTGTGGCCCACGTCATCCAAAGCCAAGCATTTCTTTGCCGCGGTCACTAATTTTCGCAGGTGTCCATGCCGGTTCCCATACCAGACTGATATCAATATCACCGATATCTTCTATCTGATTAATACGATGTTTTACACCGTTTCTGATACTGTCATGCATTGGGCAGCCGGGTGTTGTAAGGGTCATGATAATTTTCACATTGTTTTCCACATCAACGGTAATTCCGTAAATAAGCCCCAAATCCATGATATTAATGCCGAGCTCCGGATCGATTACTTCAAATAAAGCAGCACCGACTTTTTTCTCAAGGGACAATACTGCCATCTCCTTTCTGCAAGTGCGTTTTAACTCTGGTAGATATTTATTTGGTTAGAACTCGAATGATCGACAGCATGTATAACAGGGAGGCAAGTGCAAGCAGTCCTTGGAAAACGTACACCATTATATTGATATAAAGTAGTCCGCCTATACTTAGTCCAGCTATACTGAAAATAAAAAGTGTGAACAGGATGACACTGTATGTTTCATTAATCATCTCTCTTAAAGTCGGGACCTGTTCCTTACCGATTTTATTCGAGTATTTATATGTCCACCATAAGAAAGGGACAATCTTGTAAAGATACCCCAGAATACTGAAAATAATCCAGCCCATTACATATAAAAAGATGAGCCAGCCCCAAACGGCTACTTCCTGAATACCATAGAAACTGAAGACAAACGCCAGAACATGTACGCCAAGCCCATTTATGATCGCAATCAATGAAAATGAAAATGGTTTATCAAGCTTTTTTTTTAGCCGTTTTGCAAGTATTTCACGAATGTCAAGGACAAAGAAAAAGAATCCCGCCAGCAAAACAAACCAGCCAATAGAGTCGATAAATTGAGTCTTTGTCCAGAATGAGCCGATTAAAATAAGAAGCCCGCTAATATAAGTTAAAAAAGCAGGTTTTGCCCATTTCATGGAAAAACCGTGAGACAGACTGAACATCGGGACAAGCTTATAGGAAAAACCAAAAATTAGCAATGTGAACCAACCGGAAACCCCAAGCGTTATATGAGAGGATAAAATCGCCCCATGGCTGGTGATTCTACCTTCAGCCAGATTCCATGCGAGCACGAATCCGGCTGCAATTGTCAGGAAGAGACATGAAATGGCGCCTAATATAAAAGCGGTCATCATATTTTTGTTTTTCTGCTTTAAGATGGTGACCAACATTTGGATAATGAACATGATGATTCCGGCGACTGCAATGATGCCGCCATAAAACGCATGGTCAGGTGACACTCCGAGCAGTAATGAAAAAACTGTAATACCGATAGCGGTAACAATAAACTGGATGAATCCAAATGCCTGGCTCCATATCGGAGCAAGCAGGGCGACCGGTATAAGCTGGTACATAGCCCCCATTGCAATCATGACGGCATAGCCTAAAACAAGAAAATGAGCACCCATCCAAATATCCGGTATCCGAAACTGCCCCGTAGTCAGGACATCGTTATTAATGAAAAGAATCAATTGCGATGCGACAAATGCTGTCAAGGCATAGAGAATAAACGCCAGCGGCAACTTGATGCTTGTGTTTGATTGCATGCTTCCGCCAGTTATCATATTAATCACCAGACTTCGTTATAGTAATTTTGAAACTCCCATCTTCTTGTGCTTCGGTTTCATGTATATAGCCACGGTCATCAAGTTCTTCATATAAAAACAGTGGACGGCGATCGTTGATGATGGATAAGGAATCGCCGCTCTTCAGTCTATCCAGTGCCTTCAATGTGCGCATCATCGGCTGAGGCGGCTCAAGTCCGCGGTTGTCAATCGTCATGTCATATCACCTTCTTTCTTGGTGTAGATGACTTTCCAATGTTTTTTCTCAATTTTTTCAACTTCATATGAAAAACCACGGCGTTTTAGTATCGTGTGAAGCGGAAGCGGGTTGAATGGTGCATGCAAAATGAAAGACTCTCCGTCTTTTAAACGCTTAACTGTTCTCATGATCTTGTCAAATGGTTCCTTTTTCCTGGCTAAATCTTCGCGTACATCCAGTTCTACCATCTTTTCCTGCTTAGGCATAGCATCACCTCATGAAATGTCTGACTTAATTATATGATAATGATTTTCAGTTGGGGAAGTAGTGATGTGTGTCACATTTTCCTTGGCGGTATAATAGATTTTAATACGGCTGGAGGTAGGCTATTAGAAAAACTCGGCATTCGCCTCGCCTTATAGCGAATGCCGAAGCTTTTTTATAAGGTCATCCATCATTTATACTTTCTGACGTTAAAAAAAAGACCACCCCGTAGCGGGATGATCTTCCAGTTTAAAACAGCTCGTCTTCCAGTGCATCGGTATCTAAAACAACCGCTCCGGTTTTGTCGGAGGCAATCAAATTTTGCTTCTTCAGTTGAGTCAGGGTTCGGCTGACGGTTTCGCGGCTTGAACCAATCATGTTGGCGAGTTCGCGATTTGTAAACTGAGTTGTCAGTCTAATCATGCCACCATTGGTTTCTTTTCCGTAACCTTTCGATAAGCGCAACAGGAGCATAATAATTTGCTCGTATGTGTTATGGAGAATTTTTTCTTCCAGCCGTGCTTGTAGATCAACAATGATATCGCCCAGCACACGAAACAGTTTAATACAAATTTCGGGGTGATTAACCAGAAAATTTTCAAAGGATTCAATCGGAATATAGATTAAAATCGCATCTTCCAGCACTTCGGCATGAGCAGGATAATCATCCTGTCTAAAAAAACCTTGATGCGGGAACATATCACCGGGCTGCAGCACATTTACAATTTGTTCTCTGCCATGGAAGTCGGTTTTGTAAATTTTTATTTTTCCTTGATGGATAAAATAAACGTTTGTCAGCGGATCACCCTGCATGAATATGTGGGTGCCGTGACGGTACATACGGTGCTTTGCCAAGTCAATGATCGGTTCCATTTCATCGTCGGTCAGGTCTTTGAAAAGGGGAACTTTTTGAAGCAGCCGTTGTATAGTACCTGTATGCATGCAATACCTCCTTGTACAGATGGTTCTCATTCAATGCCGTTTTCTATTGTTACGTTCATGCTATCATATTACAAATATGACTTTCCCTATTAAATTTGAACGTTTTGTGATTAAGTGATGAATATCATACATATGTGATGCCGCTCCTCACATCTTTATAGCCTGCCAGGTTATATGATGAAATTGTTCAAAAGCAAGAACACTAATGGAGGGATCTATATGCATGATACACAATTTACTGCCAAAATACACGCACCGGAAATTGAGCCGCGTCACAGGCATCCGAAAATTTTTGAAGTGTTCGATGAATTGAATCCGGGTGAATTTATGCAGCTGTCAAATGATCATGATCCAAAGCCGCTTCATTACCAGTTGATGATTGAGCGGGAAGGGTCATTTACATGGGAATACTTGGAACAAGGCCCGCCGATGTGGCGCATAGCGATCGGAAAAAAATAAACTGTTGTTGCCTCTGGAGATGTTCCATCCGGAGGCTTTTGTGTGGAATTGCTTCTACAATAAAGAAGGGTGCTTCAAATGGTAAAGAAGCTGCACAAGTGAGTTAGATCACTGCCGCTTTCACCTAAAAAAATTATGATGAAATCAGCCATTATTGACTAGGGAGGGGTCTTGATGTTTCCTCGAGACTACAATGAAAACCCGTTTATTGTTATTTGGGAGCTAACACGTGCCTGTGAATTGAAATGCCTGCACTGCAGAGCCGAAGCACAATACCACCGGCATCCACTTGAACTGTCATTTGAAGAGGGTAAGACATTAATTGATGATATATATGAGATGGATAATCCGATGCTCGTATTTACCGGTGGTGATCCACTGATGCGGTCGGATGTTTTCGATATTGCGGAATATGCCGTGCAGAAGGGTGTACGGGTATCCATGACACCATCCGCTACACCTAATGTGACAAAAGAAGCGATGCGGAAAGCAAAAGATATTGGACTGTCGAGATGGGCATTTTCAATCGATGGGCATTGTGCAGAAGTTCATGATCATTTCCGTGGAACATCCGGATCGTTTGATTTAACAATGAACGCGATTAATTATTTGCATGAGCTTGAAATGCCACTTCAAATTAATACGGTTATTTCCAAGTATAACGCAGGTTATCTCGATGAAATGGCAAAAATGGTAGAGGATTTGAATTGTGTGCTCTGGAGTGTTTTTTTTCTTGTGCCGACAGGAAGAGGCAAGGAAAGTGATATGATCTCGCCGGCTGAACACGAAAAAGTGTTGCGCTGGCTTTATCAGCTTTCCAAACGCGTACCATTTGATATAAAAACAACAGCCGCACAGCATTACCGCCGGGTTGTTATCCAAGGTAAAATTCGTGAAAGCAACAACGGTGACGACTCAATCCGGTATGAAGATGCTTTGATGAATGGCAAAACCGGACAGATTGATGGGCTTGGTCGTGCACCTAAGGGTGTTAATGATGGAAATGGGTTTGTGTTTATTTCCCACACAGGCGATGTTTATCCGAGCGGACTCTTGCCGATTAAAGCAGGCAACGTGCGTCAGTCGCCACTTCCGGTGATTTACCGGGAATCAGAGGTGTTTAAAAATTTAAGAGATCCGGATCAATATAAAGGCAAATGTGGTGTGTGCGAATTCCGGCATGTTTGTGGCGGCTCAAGATCCCGCGCATATAATGTGACAGGAGATTATATGGAAAGTGATCCTTACTGTGTATACATTCCAAAAGCATGGCGTGAAAAACATAGGCGTGAAAGAAGACAAAAGACTTCTAACTGATCAGCAGTTAGAAGTCTTTTGTTATAACGTCAGAAAGTATAAAATGGTTGACCTTATAAGAAAAGCTTCGGCATTCGCTATAAGACGAGGCGAACGCCGAGTTTTTCTAATAACGTCAGAAAGTATAAAATTTTTAGCTTATAGGATTCACTGAATTCTATAGGAACAGGATGACAAGTACCCCGACAGCAAAACAATAATAGGCAAAATACTTCAGATTGCCGCGTGCCATCACGTTCATAAACCAGCGTAATGAATAGTAAGTGGCAATAATGGCAGCTGCAAACGCCAGGATTGACGGTATGGCAACAGCACTCAATTCACTGTCACCGCCGATAAGGTCACCGGCTGATAGCATGGTGATACCAAGGCTTACAGGTATGTATAACAGAAATGAAAATCTGAGGGCAGTTTCGGTTTTCATTCCGACAAGCATTGCCGCAACAATTGTTGCACCTGATCGACTGATGCCGGGTACCAATGCAACCGATTGGGCCAGTCCAACAATAATAGCATCAAGAACCGTGATGCTACCTTCACCTTTATTTCCTCGAAGGTTGCGGATAATCCATAGAGCGGCTCCAGTAATCAGGAGTGCCACGCCGACAACCACCACACGGCCGCCAAGCTGTCTCTCAATAAAATCTTCAAATAACAGGCCGATAATACCGGTTGGAATCGTTGCGAGTATCAAAAACATAACAAATTGAAAGTCACTTTTGGCATCATTCGCCCGGGTGGTTATGTAACGAATTCCATTTTCCACCAGCCGGTAAATGTCTTTTCGGTAGATAACAAGCACAGCAATAAGTGACCCGAAATTGACCATGATTTCAAATGAAAGCCCGTCGATTCCGATACCAAATAGCTCTCTTACAATAACTAAATGTCCACTTGATGAGATTGGAATGGGCTCTGTGAAACCCTGCAACAGCCCCAGGATAATGTATTTGATCAACACCCAAAATGCTTCGATTGTTTCCATAATATTTCCTCCTGAACTCAATTAATTTCAATACCATAAACATGTCACCAACCCAAAGGCAAATGAATAGGCTGATTGGTGAGGAGGTTGGAATATGAGTTATAATCATCAACATATGTATGAATTGTGTAAACAGCATATGCATTCGTATGTGCTGGCTGAAATGAATGACGGTTCGCAGATTGATGGGATTATCACAGGGCTTGATGAGAAATACGTCTACATGGCGATACCGCTGTCTCACGGTAACAACCATATGCCCGGGTGCCATCAACGCCAGTTTGGATACGGGGGATTTGGCTATGGTTACCCGGGTTACGGATATTCCAATTATGGCTATGGATACCCCGGTTATGGATATGGCGGCTATGGCCGGCCCAAAAGGTTCAACCGCCTGGTATTGCCGTTAGCTGCACTTACGGCCTTGAGCGTATTGCCATGGTATTGAACCGGTAATAAATCAAGCTCCGAAATTGATTTATAACATCCGTCAAGAGATTTGTAAGCACAAAACCCTTGCCATCATACCTTGAAGGCAAGGGTTGTTTACAGACTGAGATCATAATCCCAAAGTTCAGTTTAATACTCACTTTCGCCTTTTAAGACACCTTCACCCAGTATAAAAACAGCAAGTGTAATGACGATAGTCGCTCCGAATGTGCTTACGATGTCAAAATCATTACCTGCCATGCTAACTAATACATATGAAACAACACAACTAATGAGAAAAGCCCAGATAAGCGGCCACAAGAAACGCATGATAAATACACCTCTATTTTATTTACTCACTCATTTTCTGCTATTCTCATATAGTTTAGCAAATCAGTCAAAAAAATAAAAGGATTTGTTTTAACAGGAGGATGTCAATATGTACTTTTTTGTAGAAGATTGCTTCCATTGGATCGGTTTTCATATGGTCAATCATTTTCTTGAGAACGGCTGGCATGTAGACGGAATGGACGATCTTGATACAGATGAAAAGGAGCATTTGTCTATGTTTCTCGGCCGAAATGATTTATTTCATCATGTAGCTAAATCCGGGCACAACAAAAGTTATGATGCATCAATCAGCATTGGCGAGTGTGAAATGATTCTAAAGAAAAAAGAAGCGATTACAATTAAACTCCCCCTCGTTTTTGGCGAGTGGATGCCAATGAACCAGGATGGGGCCTGCATACAAAATGACTTTATCCGATTTGATTCACAACGATTTATATCAAGCGCTGTTCATGTGGAGAATATTATTGAAAGCGTAAAGCAATGGATCCGTGCATCCGGGCTGCCCCAGGTGGTAAACGCGAGATCGATTCATGACCGCAAAGCGGATGATTTAAAACTTGAAAATACTGTCTATATACGAAACAATAGACCTATAAAGGAAGAAATTGAAAACGTAAAAAAACATTATGAAAGGTACAAAAAATTTTACCCTCGAATGTAGAAGGTGATCATAGCTAGTTGACGATATTAGTGGATACCACTAAATCGTGCCATTTTTTGTACAAGCTTAACAATGACCGGAAATGGAGTGGAAGCGTGAAAAAGTTATCAATCCTCATCCCGGCTGCTTTCATATTGGTTCTATCCGGCTGTGGCAGTTACTTTGACTCGGGCAACCTGCAAAACGTCGGAATGCTAATGGAATCATCCGCCCATGAGCAGCCATGGGATAAAAAAGGTTACGAAGGTCTGATGGCCATTGAGAAACAGTTTAATACCGAAGTTTATTATAAAGAAGATGTTAAGACCCAACAGGAAGTCAGAGACGCTGTCGATGAATTAGTCAAAAACGGGGTGAATCTGATTTATGGACATAGCGCTGTATACGGCAAGTTTTTTGAAGAAATATCAAACGTTTATCCGGAAGTTCATTTCGTTTATTTTAATGGCGGTCAATTTACAAAGAATGTGACAAGCCTGAATTTCAATTCACATGCCATGGGATTTTTTGCCGGAATGCTGGCCGGTGAAATGACTGACACGAATCATGTGGGTGTTATTGGCGCATTTGAGTGGCAGCCGGAAATAGAAGGCTATTTTGAGGGTGTCACATTCCAAAATTCGGAAGCCGAAGTACATCTGAATTATGTGAATGATTGGAATGCTAAAGAGAAAGCAACCGAAATGTATAATACGATGCGGGGACAGGGTGCTGATGTGGTTTACCCGACCGGTAATACTTACAGTGCATCCATCATTGAACAGGCTGCTGCGGATGGGATACATGCGATTGGTTATGTCGCAGATCAGTCAAAGATCGCTGAAAAAACTGTTCTGTCAAGCACAGTGCAACATGTGGAGGACCTGTATACAATGGCTGCAGGAAAATTCAATGATGGTGACCTGCGCGGCGGCGTTACAACATTCGATTTTCAGGATGACGTGATTTCATTGGGAGAATTCAGTCCTGAAGTCCCGAAAGATATTCGTAATTATATTCAGGAAGAAGTGGATGCCTATAAGGAGACCGGGTTGTTGCCGAATGAACGTGATGACGAGTAAGTGACGCTTGCACTTTCCAATAGTTTGCATTAAAATTAGCACCAAGTCATAAGAATTGATTATAATGACAGTTTTAAAAATCATAAAACATGCTATGAGACATTCACGTCATTTAAAAATAATTATTGTAAGGAGATGGGTATATGGGCGTGGGACTGTTAGGTACCGGGCATTATGTTCCGTCCAACGTTGTTACAAATAAAGACCTTGAAAAAATAGTGGATACGAGTGATGAATGGATCAGAACGCGTACCGGTATTGAAGAGAGGCGCATCGTCGATGATGGTGCGGATACATCGGATATGGCATTTTATGCAGCTCAGGAAGCCTTGGATAAAGCGAACATCCGGGCAGAGGATCTTGATATGATTCTGGTTGCAACCGTCACCCCTGATATGCCTTTTCCGTCTGTTGCGTGCTTGCTTCAAGAGCGGCTGGGAGCAAGAAAAGTCGCCGCAATGGATATCAGTGCCGCATGCTCCGGTTTTATGTACGGTGTGATTACCGCTAAACAATTTATTGAAACAAATGCGTACCAAAATGTGTTAGTGGTCGGTGTTGAAAAGCTTTCCAAAATCACTGACTGGACTGACCGGAATACCTGTGTCCTGTTCGGAGATGGGGCGGGAGCGACCGTTGTTGGTCCTGTTTCAGAAGGGAAGGGGATCCTGTCGTTTGAACTTGGATCAGATGGTTCAGGCGAAAAAGATCTTTATCAAGATAAAGAAAGCGGCTATTTGGCCATGAATGGACGGGAAGTGTTTAAGTTTGCTGTCAGACAAATGCCGGAATCATCAGTAAATGTGGTTGAAAAAGCCGGGTATAATAATGAAGATGTGGATTATTTAATTCCGCATCAGGCGAACATCCGTATCATGGAAGCTGCCCGTGAACGTCTGGGAATTGCTGAGGACAAAATGGCTACTTCGGTCAAGAGATATGGCAATACATCTTCAGCTTCCATTCCAATCGCTTTATCAGAAGGTGTTAATAGTGGTAAAATAAAAAATAATGACTTACTCGTTCTTGTTGGTTTTGGCGGAGGACTGACATGGGGCGCCATTGCCTTGCGCTGGGGCCATTAATGACTTCAGTAATTTATAGGAGGAGCAATAAATGGAAAGAAGAAGAGTAGTAGTTACCGGTCTTGGAACCATTTCCCCCAATGGTAATGATGTTGGGACAATGTGGGATAATGTTGTTTCCGGGAAAAGCGGAATCGATTTTCTAAGCCGGATTGAACGCAGTGGACTGCCGGCAGTTGCAGCAGCTGAAGTAGAAGGTTTTGATCCGAAAAATTACATGGACAAAAAAGATGCACGAAAGATGGATTTATTTACACAATACGCAGTCGCTGCCGCGCGAATGGCAGTTGACGATGCCGATTTAACGATTGATGAGAGCAATGCCACTCGTGTCGGAGTCTGGGTTGGTTCCGGAATAGGCGGCATGGGCACCCTGGAAGACCAGCATACCAAACTCATGGAAAAAGGGGCACGTCGAATCAGTCCGTTTTTTGTGCCAATGATGATTCCTGATATGGCAGCAGGACAAGTATCCATTCAACTTGGAGCTAAAGGCATTAATTCCTGCACGACAACTGCGTGTGCATCGGGAGCCAATTCGATCGGTGATGCGTTTAAAACAATTGAACGCGGAGATGCTGACTATATGATTGCAGGCGGAACTGAAGCACCTATCACGAACATGGCGTTTGCTGGTTTTTCAGCGATGAAAGCTTTATCAACGAATGAAGATCCAAATAGTGCAAGTCGCCCTTTTGATAAGGAACGTGACGGTTTTGTCATGGGGGAAGGTGCTGGTATTTTAGTTCTGGAATCGCTGGAATCAGCGGTCGAACGCGGTGCACATATTTATGGTGAAATCATCGGATATGCGGCAACCGGTGATGCTTATCATATTACAGCACCCGCAGAAAATGGCGAAGGTGCTGCGCGTGCAATGCGGCAGGCAGTTGAGGATGCCCGCATTTCACCGGAAGAGGTTGATTATATCAATGCACACGGTACAAGCACTGAACTGAACGATAAGTATGAAACCCAAGCCATTAAACATGTATTCGGCGACCATGCAAGAGAATTAGCTGTGTCATCAACAAAAAGTGTGACCGGTCATTTGCTTGGTGCTGCCGGCGGATTGGAATCTGTGATTTCCCTCAAAGCCATTGATGATGGCATCATACCGCCTACTATGAATTATGAGACACCCGATCCGGAGTGTGATCTCGATTATGTCCCGAATGGATCAAGAAAGCAGGATGTCCATGTCGTCATGAGCAATTCACTCGGATTCGGCGGTCACAATGCTACACTGGTTTTTAAAAAGCATCAATAAGGTAAGGAGAAGCTGATTGCCGCGAGCAGTCAGCTTCTTTAGTTTGTTACTGAAATCATTGCCAGTTATCTTTATGATCATATTACCCAATCAAAAATGAAACAATGCACATGAATGATTTTCCCGTGCATAAAATGAAATAAATGAACAGGACAAGCTAGTGACTGAAAGGTTGATTTTTTGCTTTTAGATACTGCAAGGCGGGTGTAAAAAATTGGTGCTATTATTCCTTTTTTTAGTTGGGTTTGGATTTGCTGTTACAGGCGGTGTCAGTATTATCGCTTATATGAACTTTTTGCCTGTAGGGGTTTCCTGGACAGATTACATTGTTTTTATAGTCGGAAGGCCCGAGTGTTATTTTCTCCCGATCGGTGTTCTTCTGATGTCCATTGCATTATTTCGATATCCTAACAACCTTTAAAATACCGGCGAATCGAATAATTTTTTCCAATATGGTCATAATGTATCTTAAGAACGGGTTCGAAGGCTTACAAATTATGATTGGAAATGTAATTTGATGACTTTTGGAAATCCTTTAAATGATTCATTCAAAGTGAGGGTTGTTTATGCTGTATTTACATGATGTCTGGGTAAACTGGTTTGAAGGTGAAGAGAATGGTTATAGTGTCTGTCATTTTCATGAATGGCGGAAAAGTGACGGAATTGAGCTACTTGATCAGGTACCGTTACTGTACATAACTGAAGATCTTTACGACTACATTGAAAATGACATGCATGATTTGCCGGAAGATATGCTGGACAACATTTATAAACGTGCCTATATGCGCAAAGGCCAGGAGCGCAATGGACTTGACTTTGCAGCCGTGGTTACCGATGGGAATGATATCATTGTATTTGATACAATAGGCTATCAGATACCGGTACGAAAAAGCCGGCTGATTCCGCGGCAAGAGCAGCTTGTATTTGATATGGTCAGCACGACTAAACCCGAATCGTTCAATTTTAAGGGGCGAAATGTAGAAAAGGAATATCATATGCTGTCGATGGAACCGAGCCTTGTTCACGGATTGACAAGACGGGAGCGTCAGTTGAAACAAATCCTAATGATCGCATTGGATCAGCTTCGCACGGCCAATAACCCTGAAGAATTACGGTATTGGCTGACCGAATGGGATCCAAAGAAATATCCGTTTATACGATATATGGATGAAGAGACCGTTTGGCATGAACTTTATGAAGGTGTCAAAAAAGGCTGGAGCCGGTCACATGAAGATTTATGCAACAAAATGATTAAGGGCCAGCCATTTTTGGAGAAAATGTGGGAAGTAGAACAGACACCAGAGCAAAATACGTCAAAACAGAATTGAAAACAATTAAGAAGAATTTGGAAACCGGCATTTGCTGATGCAGCAAATGCCGTAAATCTTTCTTATTGTTCCCTGTTAGGAAGGGTTTTTGGTTTGTGCCAAAAATCTTCAATCTCAGGCGATCACGCCATTTCGACATCCCTTCCCCGCAATCGCGTTAAATGTTATCGTTTTTTCTTCACACGTCCGAGTCCCATCGCTTTCTTGGCCTTTTTGAGCACTTTGTTGGCCTCAAAGGAAGCGTTGTCTGCCCCTTTATCCAATATCTCATCCAGCTTCTCAGAGTTAATCAGCTCATTGTAGCGCTCCTGAATTGGTTTCAGGATATCGATGACCGCCTTGGCCGTTGCTTGCTTGAATTCACCATAACCTTTTCCTGCAAACGCTGTTTCCAAATTCTCAATCGATTCACCGGAGCAGCTGGAGTGGATGGTCAACAAGTTTGAGATACCGGGTTTGTTTTCGGCATCAAATGTTACAATCCCATCTGAGTCGGTTACAGCACTTTTAATTTTCTTTTCAATTTTTTTTGGTTCGTCAAGCATCGAAATAAATGCTTTTTCATTTTCATCTGATTTGCTCATTTTCTTAGTTGGATCTTGCAGTGACATAATCCGTGCCCCGACTTCTGGTATACGCACTTCCGGAATGGTAAAAATGTCATTGAATTTGTTGTTGAAACGCTCTGCCAGATTACGGGTTAGTTCAAGATGCTGTTTTTGGTCTTCACCGACCGGGACAACATCCGTTTTGTAAAGCAGGATATCCGATGCCATCAGTGGGGGATATGTTAATAAGGCTGACGATACAGCTTCTTTACCCGCAGATTTAGCTGCTTTATCCTTGAACTGGGTCATGCGTTCCAATTCACCTATATAGCTGATGGACTGTAACATCCAGCCTAGCTGTGTATGCGCCGGGACCTCCGACTGGATAAACAACGTTGATTTTTCCGGGTTAATTCCGGATGCAAGGTATAATGCTGCTAGGGAGCGGATATTGTTACGCAGTTTGAGACGGTCTTGTGGTACGGTAATCGCATGTTCATCAACGATGCAAAAGTAGCAGTCATTTTCTTTTTGCAGCTCGATAAAATGTTGAATCGCCCCCAAGTAGTTTCCAATGGTTAACGTGCCGCTTGGCTGAATACCTGAGAAAATTGTATGCACTATCTTTCACTCCTTCGTCTTTCACTTAGCTTGGTTGATTTCAATAAAAAAGTTCATTAATCCCCCTTACAAAAAAGGGACGAATGAACCGCGGTGCCACCCTTGTTATCCTGCCATTATTATGGGAGAATCGCTTTACTCGTTAACGTGCTCCAAAGTCCAATTCCAAATTACCTTGATCCTTGTTTTCACCAGCCACAAGTTCTCTGAAAATCAGTGGGCAAATGTACTGCGTCTTTTTCATCACAATGATATTCGTTTACATAATTATATACAATTCATGGCTGGAAAACAAGAAACTCTTATCTTCTTAAATAAAGCCTTTTTCCACATTTAAAACATCACGGAATTGTCACATCTTATCCAGTCTTTTTTCATTAAATTTTAACAGAGATCCTTTACAATAGATTTTGGAATACTTAAAAGAGGAAAACTCCGATAAAACGTTTAAAACTTATATTGGAAAGAGGGAACAGAATGGGCGGAATTGAAGCAGATACAATGTTGATTGCAGGCATGATGCTGGCGGTGGGGGCAGGAGCGCTATCCTTTTTGTCACCTTGCGTGTTGCCGATTTTTCCAGCGTACATGTCTTATATTACAGGAATTAGTGTCAAAGAATTGCAAGGAAACAAGAACTCCAAAATTCGCAGGCAGTTATTGAGTCATTCGCTTTTCTTTTTGCTGGCTGTTTCACTTGTTTTTATCAGTTTGGGAGCCAGCGCGTCGTTTTTGGGCAAATGGGCACAAGACCTGCTGTTAGGGGAGTCCGGTTTATTAATTCAACGGATTGCCGGGATCTTCATCATTTTCATGGGATTATTTGTTGCAGGCTGGATCACCATCCCGGCATTAATGAAAGAAAGGCGCTTCCATTATACGAAAAAGCCTGTTGGCTATTTGGGAACATTTTTTGTCGGGCTTGGTTTCGCAGCAGGATGGACCCCTTGTATCGGTCCTATATTCGGGTCAATTCTGCTTCTGGCTGCCACCAATCCCGGTCAGGGCGTGTTTTACACCATAATGTATGTCATTGGATTTTCGCTGCCATTCATTGTGTTGACATTTTTCCTTGGTTCGACAAAATGGATAGTCCGGCATAGCGGAACTATTATGAAAATAGGCGGTGTGATTATGGTTATCATGGGATTGGTTTTATTCTTCGGTTTCATGCCGCGTATAACTGGGTTTCTGCTTGATTTAGTACAAGGTACATGGTTGTCAAAATTAGGTTGATCTGGAGGAGATAGTTAATGAAAAAAGTGATTCTTGCTCTGATTGCAGCTGCAATGGTTGGCTGGGCTGTCTACGAATATGTAAGTCCATTTGACGAGGCTGGTAATAAGGAGGGTGATCAGGCAGGCGGGAATATGATTACGTCCCCGCCAAAGGAAAATTCTGAGGAGGTTGTCGAGTCCGACAAGGTTGGACTTGAAACGGGCCAGATTGCTCCTGACTTTGAATTACAAAAGTTGAATGGGGAAAAGGTGAGTTTATCCGATTACAGGGGAGAACGTGTCATCCTTAATTTTTGGGCAACATGGTGTCCTCCTTGCAGGGAGGAAATTCCCGACTTTCAAAAACTCTATGACAACAAAGATGTCGTTATTCTGGCCGTTAATATGACGGATACGGAACAAAGTGATGAAGATGTGAATCAATTTGTCAAAAATTACGAAATGACATTTCCGGTTTTAATGGATGTGAACGGTGACATTGCTTCCAAGTATCAAGTTCGGGCCTACCCGACGTCTTATATGATTGATTCGGAAGGTCATATACAATTTATGGCAATGGGAGCAATGGATTATGAACTGATGGAGAAAAGATTGAACAAGATGGATTAGTTTGACCAATGATTTTGTCAAATCGTATATCTATTTCAAAATAAACAGGGAAAATAAGAGAAAAACAAAAATGACCACGTTTACATGCTGTTTTACGAGGCATACATCTTGTGATATGATTTGACATGTTGAGAACGGATCTTACTTTTGCACGCCAAGAAGGATAAAGATAAAGAGACTTAGCTTGCCGTTTGCAGATAAAGGCAGGCTAAGTTTTTCTAATGAAGTGGAAATGGTAAAAATGATAAAACATGAAAGGAGTGCTTCATTGAAAACACATGAACTGAAACAGGAATGGTTTGGCAATGTACGGGGAGATGTGTTGTCAGGAATAGTGGTAGCGTTGGCTCTCATACCAGAGGCAATTGCTTTCTCTATTATCGCTGGAGTAGACCCGATGGTTGGTCTTTATGCATCGTTTTGTATTGCGGTCGTCATTGCATTCGTTGGAGGACGCCCGGGGATGATTTCCGGGGCAACGGGAGCAATGGCATTGCTAATGGCTGACTTAGTTGCTGATTATGGGCTGCAGTATTTATTAGCGGCAACGATTTTAACAGGCATTATTCAAATCTTATTTGGCGTTTTTAAACTATCGAAAGTAATGAAGTTCGTTCCGCGCTCAGTAATGGTGGGATTTGTGAATGCACTTGCCATTATGATTTTAATGGCACAGTTTCAGCATTTTGTTGGTGAATCATGGGTTATGTATGCTCTCGTTGGGATAACTTTGGCTATTATCTATCTTTTTCCACGTCTCACGAAAGCTGTCCCATCGACACTCGTAGCAATTATTGCAGTAACGGCTATTGTTATTTATGGAAATTTGGATGTTGGAACGGTGGGAGATATGGGAACACTGACACAACAGTTGCCTGTCTTTCTAATTCCGTCCATTCCATTTACAATGGAAACACTCATGATTATCTTTCCGTATTCGTTATCTTTGGCAATTGTCGGACTAGTGGAATCCCTCTTAACCGCCAATATTATTGATGATGCGACCGATACCGAAAGTAACAAAAATAAGGAAAGCCGTGGACAAGGAATGGCTAACGTTGTTACAGGATTTTTTGGAGGGATGGCCGGGTGTGCCATGATCGGCCAGTCCGTTATCAATGTAAAATCAGGCGGATCTCGCAGATTATCATCTCTTGTTGCGGGTGTATTTTTAATGTTTTTAATCATCGTGCTGGGCGGATTTGTTGTTCAAATTCCAATGGCAGCACTTGCCGGTGTTATGATAATGGTATCGATCAGTACATTTGATTGGTCATCTGTTAAACATTTGAACAAACTGCCAAAAACGGATGCAGCTGTCATGGTAGCAACAGTTGCTATTGTGCTCGTCACGCATAATTTATCGATTGGTGTACTGGCCGGAGTATTGTTAAGTGCTATATTCTTTGCTGCGAAAATTTCTAAAATTAACGTGACCGAAGAACTGGTGTTACGTAAGCAGAAAAAGGTTTACCGTGTAGAAGGGGAACTTTTCTTCGCATCGGTAAGTGACTTTCCGGCTAAGTTTAACTTTGCGGACTCTGTTCATGAGGTTGAAATTGACTTAACGCACGCGCATCTTTGGGATGATTCAGCCATTGGTGCATTGGATAAGATTGAAATGAAATTTGAAGAAAATAATATTAACGTAACGTATTTGGGACTGAATGATGAAAGCCACCACTTGAAAAAACGAATAGGCGGATTGTCGAAAGCATCAGGTCATTAATGGTAAGCTGGAAAAAGGGGGGAAGGTCGTGTTTAAACGAATACTCTTGGCTACAGATGGATCAAAGCACTCGGTTCGCTCAGCTAATCATGCGATTCAACTTGCTAATCAGTTTAACGGAACGATTGATGTTGTTTATGTTGTCGATGAACAGACTTCAAAATCGGATGTCTTGCATAACGACAGCAAATATGAGATTGAACGAAAACGAAAAGAAAAGATCCAGTCTGTATTGGAACAGCTCAAAGAAACCGATATTGAATATAATGTGCAAATACTGCACGGTCAACCCGGACCTGCAATAGTTGAATTTGCAAATACAAATGATTTTGATTGCATTGTCATAGGAAGTCGGGGACTGAACAATCTGCAGACAATGATTTTGGGCAGCGTTAGTCATAAGGTTGCTAAGCGGGCGGATTGCCCTGTGCTTATTGTGAAATGAAGAATATAGGAATGAGGAACAGTGTATATGACAAATATATACTGTTCTTTTTTATAACGTCAGAAAGTATAAAATATGGATGACCTTATAAGAAAAGCTTCGGCATTCGCTATAAGACGAGGCGAATGCCGAGTTTTTCTAATAACGTCAGAAAGTATAAAATATGGATGACCTTATAAGAGACTATAAAATTTGGGGGTATCACAATATCCAAAACTGTGGTGTTTTAGGGTGCCTCACTGTTAGGCAGTCTAGGAGCCTTGGACATAATTAAGATATTCTATACTAAAGACGAACGATACTCCGTTTTAGCGGAGGAAATATACGCTGGTCCTCTGTTGTGTTACATCAAAACAAGCTCTGACTTTTCCATGTTTTATATAAGTCATGGAGGGTAGAGAATGACAACGATTAATTATTTTGAGATTTAGTAAATGTTTAATATGAGAGGGTGGTTTATAAATGCTGGTGAAATGGTTTGTAATTGGAATTTTGATCTTATTGGCACTCGTCATACTAGTTCCGGCTGTTTTGCTGTTGCGGCTCTATTTTCATGATGTGAAACAGAAAGAACACTCGGTTTTGCAAAATTATCCGATTCTAGGAAGAATGCGCTATATATTAGAAAAAATGGGGCCTGAGCTTAGACAATATTTATTTTTGGATGATATGGAAGGAAAGCCTTTTAATCGGAAGGAATTTGAATTTGTTGCCAAAGCGGGGAAGTATAACAGCAGTATGATGGGATTTGGTGCTGAGCGGAATTTTGAAGACGACGGATTTTATTTAGTCAACCATATGTTTCCTGCGCAAAAAGGGGAATTAAAAGTTACTCAATCACCGAAAGTCAAAACGCATGTTTATGAGATTGATAAGGAAAATCTATTCAGCCGCAAAGAAAAGAGTGCAGACATGGAAGTTGACCCATCCTTTCTTCACGAAGACGACAATGTCGTTCTAGGAGAACATACCGTCCGTCACCCCTTTCGGTTAAAAGGTCTAATCGGCCAGTCAGCCATGAGCTATGGCTCTTTGGGGGACCATGCGATAACAGCCCTGTCCAAAGGTCTCGGTATGGCCGGGGGAACATGGATGAATACCGGTGAAGGAAGCGTTTCGCCTTATCATCTGAAAGGTAATACGGATATCATTATGCAAATCAGCCCCGGTCTTTTTGGTGTTCGTGATAAAGCGGGTTATTTTTCATGGGAAGAATTTAAAAAACAAGCTGAGACGGAACAAATCCGGGCATTTGAATTAAAACTTGCCCAGGGCGCCAAAACACGGGGAGGCCATGTGAGTGGTAATAAAGTAACAGAAGAGATTGCGAATATACGCAAAGTTGAGGTAGGAAAGGATATTAACAGTCCGAATCGATTCCCGGGGATTTCAAATTCTCAGCAGCTGCTTTCATTTTTGTCCCAATTAAGGGAAGTAAGCGGAAAGCCGATCGGCATTAAGCTTGTTGCAGGTGATGAACAACAAGTGGACCAGTTTATCAAGGCAATGGCCGATAGCGGAATTGTGCCCGATTTTATAACTGTCGACGGGGGAGAAGGGGGAACAGGAGCTTCTTATTATGCGTTGGCTTATTCGGTGGGACTGCCGTCTTTTTCTGCTATTCCGTTAGTGGATGAAGCACTTAAGAAATACGGAGTGAGAGATCGAACCAGAATAATTGCTTCGGGTAAGCTTCTGACGCCGGATAAAATCGCTATGGCGCTTTGCCTGGGTGCGGACCTGATCAATATTGCCAGAGGTTTTATGATCGCAACAGGTTGTATTATGGCACAGGTATGCCATACCAACACATGCCCGGTCGGAGTTGCCACAACTGATGAAAACCTGCAGAAGGCCTTGAATATAGAGGAGAAGAAATACCGCGTGGCTAACTATCTTATTACGTTGCGGAACGATCTGTTTAATTTGGCTGCTGTCGTGGGATTAGACAGCCCGACCAAATTCAATCGCGACCATCTCGTGTATCGCTCAGCATTTAAAGAATTTGCAAATCCGAATAATCAGCTAGCCGATGAATATAAATAGCTGTAAGGGAATACTATGGTCAGACATATCTAAACCAAAAGCTTTTTGTCAAATTTTGATATTTAATATTCTATTATGTGTCGATTTCCGTTATAATGGATATAAAACTGGATAGGAGATTGATAGATATTGAATCGAAAACCCTTCATGATTATTGCTTTTGTCATTGTTCTCCTGGTGATCGTGACAATCATACCGATTACCTCACAAAAAACAAAAGGAGAAGAGGCATTAAAAGCGAGCTCTCATATAGAACGGCAAACGAATCTGTCCGCTATCGGCAGTGACCAGAAGATGCAGCGATTTACATATGATTCGGGTTTGGGTTTTGAGTACCCGGATGCGGTCAGAGGGATTTATGTAACAGGTCCCTCAGCAGGCGGGGAGCGATTTAATAAACTGGTTAATTTGGTTGACACGTCTGATTTGAACGCGATGGTCATTGATATTAAGGAGGATCATGGAAATCTGACAATCAGTGTTCCGGAAGATTCTCCATACTCGGATGCGGCCGAAAACTATATCGATGAGCCACGGAAAATGTTGGAAAAATTGGAGGAAAAGGGCATTTACCCGATTGCCAGAATTGTGGTGTTTAAAGATTCAATTCTTGCTGAGAAACGACCTGACTTGTCATTTAAGAAAAACGGCGAAGTTTGGACCAATAATAAAGGTGAAGCATTTGTCAATCCGTTTCAAAAAGAAGTCTGGAAATACAATTTGAAAATAGCCAAAAAAGCGGCTGAACTTGGTTTTCAGGAAATTCAATTTGATTATGTCCGTTTCCCGGAAGGATTTGAGAACAAGGATGATGACTTAAGCTATAGCCGCGGCGATTATAAAGGCGAGGATATGAGCAATGTTAAACGGCGTGTTAAAGCAGTAACGGATTTTGTTGAATATGCCGGAAACGAACTGGATTATTACGATGTGGACTTGGCAGTTGATATATTCGGATATACGGCTACAATTGAGGAAGCGCCTGGAATAGGACAGAATTTCCCAAAAATCGCGAGCAATGTGGATGTCATTTCTTCGATGATTTACCCAAGCCATTGGACATCGTACTTTAACATTGACTTTCCGGATAAAGAGCCGTATAAAACGGTGAATGAATATGCGAAAGTGGAAAATGACATTCTATCACGGCTTGACGATAAACCGGTATCCCGTCCGTGGATTCAGGATTTTGAAGCACCATGGCTTTATAGCGGAGCGCCAACTGAGTACGGGAAAGCGGAAGTAGAAGCACAAATCAAAGCTTTAAATGAAAATGGGATAAACGAATTCCTAATTTGGAATGCGGGAAACAGTTACACGGAGAACGTTGATTACACACCTATGAATTGACTAGTACGTACGATGTTGCTAACGTTTCGTGTGCACCTTATATTTTTGAAAAACTGGGCTTTTACGAATAAAACCCGGTTTTTTTTATTATAATAAGTTCACAGTAAACGAAACAAAGAAAAATACACGAAAATAGTACTTATACTGATTTAACAAAGGCTATGTTAATCGTTATAATGGAAAAGACTACTAAACGAAGGAGTAGGTCTATGAACTGGTATGAAAAATTGAACAAATACTTCCCCGTTGAGGAAATGAAATCCAAGAAACACATGGATATGCTGATGCAGGAAAAAGGGGATGTATATCATAAGGATGAGGGACAGTACCATGTTTTAATGTATGCTGAGTTCGACTCATTCCTATTTATCGATTATGTCTGGGTTTCCTCACAAGCAAGAGGACAGGGAACTGGTCATAAATTAATCGAAAAACTGAAGAAGCGGAATAAACCGATTATCCTGGAAGTGGAACCTGTTGATTATGATGATACGGATACCGCCAAACGGCTTCACTTCTATAAGCGTGAAGGATTTAGCCATGCTCAGTATATTGATTATAACCGGCGTTCATTGGCTACCAATGAGGAAACGCCGATGGAAATACTGTACTGGTCACCAAATAACGAACCGGAAGAAGAAATATACCAAAAAATGAAGCAGATGTACGAAATGATTCATACGTATAAAGACGAAGAAATTTACGGAAAATCTTATCAGCCGGTTGACGAAGTCCTAAGTTATGACGAAGAACGCGATTCAGATGATATATTTGAAAACCTGACTGAGCGGGCATAACCATTCAGCCTTCTGGTACGTTACAGAAACCGGGAGGCTTTTTTCAGTTAGCAGGTTTAATTTAAGATGGTTTAGGGAAGATTACAACCAGATGCGAACATTTTGTAGACATATATAATTTTATCAACTTTTTTCGAAAATCCTCTACCTTTTATTTGACAACTATAGTATAATTATACATATAAGTTAATTAAACTTATTTTAATCTAATAATAAGTTTGCTGGTGTTTATTAAAATGTTTATACATTCTAAATGAGGAGTGAAGTTACATGGTAACACTTTATACCTCACCAAGCTGTACTTCTTGCAGGAAAGCAAAGGCATGGCTGGAAGAACAGGGTATACCATTCAATGAGCGTAATATATTTTCTGAACCATTAACACTCGATGAGATTAAGGAAATATTGCGGATGACTGAAGATGGTACTGATGAGATTATATCAACCCGATCGAAAGTTTTTCAAAAGCTGGACGTCGATATTGATCAATTACCGATGAAGGACTTGTTTAATTTGATTCAGCAAAATCCCGGGTTACTGCGCCGCCCAATCATCCTTGATGAGAAGCGGTTGCAAGTAGGATATAACGAAGATGAAATACGCAGATTCCTGCCAAGAACGGTACGCACCTTCCAGCTGCGCGAAGCTCAACGGTTGGTTAACTAATTTTTAGACCCAATATAAAATTTCAAACGCAGATCGCTCAATACCAGGTCTGCGTTTTTTGTTTAACTGTAATTCGGGATTAATTCGTGCCGCGTGAAAATTAAGTGATAATTTTTGAAACAGCTAGTGACAACGGAAGCAATATCAGTTAGAATGTAAAAATCAATCATATATATAGGCATATAAATTTTCAATTACGATGTTCGTATCATACAATGAAATTAAGGATTAATGATTGGTTATAAAACTGTTCAAAAGGGGAATATGATTAACAAGAAAGGTGTAATTGACTCTTCCACCATTTGGATTTGACCCTTAAAGTCATGATTCTTATAACGAAGGGAGAGAAAACGAATGGAAATAGAACGTATTAATGAGAATACGGTAAAATTTTATATTACGTATGTAGATATTGAAGATCGCGGATTCCAGCGTGAAGAAATCTGGTATAACCGTGAGCGGGGCGAACAACTATTCTGGCAAATGATGGAAGAACTTAATTATAAAGAGGACTTTAATGTTGATGGTCCACTGTGGATTCAAGTCCAGGCAATGGATAAAGGATTGGAAATCGTTGTAACAAAAGCACAGATTTCCAAAGATGGTGAGAATATCGAACTTCCAGATGAGAATGGGAAACCGGTTGATATCTCAATGGACGATAAAATAGAAGATGTTCTTGATGATAAGTTTGGCAATGAAAAAGAGGAACAAAACTCTGAATCTGGAGAAGAAGACGGCAATCTTTCATTAATTGTCCGTTTCAATGATTTTGAGGATGTCATCCAATTGAGTCACTATTTCAAAGGTAATGACGATGAATTAGATAACGTGCTTTACCATTATAAAAATGATTATTACTTGTATGTCGAATTTCCGCAAGAAGATGATGACAAGCAGGAAGACATGCTCAGTCAAATATTTGAGTTCGCAAATGACACAGATGTAACCATTCATTTCCTTGAGGAATATGGTAAACAGATTTTTGAAAATGACACATTTAAACAAATACGCTCCCATTTCCCAGCTGTGATTGGACGCTCTGAATAAAAGAGTGTCTTTTTTTTATTTATAACGTCAGAAAGTATAAATTATGGATGCCCTTATAAGAAATACCTCGGTATAAGGCGAGGCTGGGCCTGATTTTTTTCCAAGCAGGATTTTTGTTAATCTTTGTCGAATATATAGATTGGAGGTGGTTACTTTATGCTTCAAGCTAAAACTGAATATGGAAACATCATGACACTGGCATCTTACACACGAGAGGAAATATCTTTCTTGCAGAAACACACGCAGTTCTTTTGCCCAGCATGTCAGGAACCGGTCATAGTAAAAGCGGGCTCCAAAATGATACCGCATTTTGCCCACAAATCGAAAAGCAGTTGCCCGGTGCGGGAAGGCGGTGAGGGACCTTATCATGAGAAGGGTAAACTACTGCTTTACCAATGGCTCAAATACCAGCGGCTTGATGTCGAACTGGAGGTATACTTGCCGTCAATCAATCAGCGTCCTGATCTCCTGATTAATCTGAAGCACAAAAAGGTAGCAATTGAATACCAATGTGCCAGAATTCCGCCCGCCGACATCATTAAACGAAACGAGGGGTATCAGCGTGAGGGGATTATACCCATCTGGATTTTGGGAGCGAATCAGTTCGATCGCCGCAAATCGAATGAAATTGGAATTGATCAGTTTAGGCTTCATTTCATCCATCAGTTCTCTGTGAATTTTCCACTGACATTATATTTCTTCTGTCCCGATACACTCCGGCTCACGTCTTTTCAGGATCTTCATTTCCCTGTAATGCAGCGGGCAATGGGGGAAATCACCATCCGAAAGTTAGACGAAATGGTGTTTACTGATTTGTTCACTGTTTCCTTTGCTGCACGAGAAAATCTATTTAAACGCTGGAAACAGAAAAAACGATCATTCCGAACACGTCCTTCCAGACGCATGTTTGGTCAGGAATTAGCGTGGAATCACTGGCTTTATGCCAACTCGGCTCACCGTGAAACCCTCCCGTCCATTATTTATCTTCCGGTATCGGCACAATTTAGAATGCTGACACAGCCATGGGACTGGCAGAGCCGCTTGTGCCTTGAGATTATCCATCCTGTTGCAGCAGGCGGAACGTTCAGTCTGCAGCGATGCATGCATATGCTGCACCGTCATATCCGTTCAGCGTCACTTCCGCTTATTCAATCTGAACCCAACCCTGTTTATCAGTATCTCCAACTCCTCATAGAATTGAAAGTCATCAACGAGTCTGCTCCGGATCACTTTACCAAACTTAAACCGATTATTTTTTATGATCATATCGAGTCTGCGCTTAAAGGCGATGCATTACTGATGGATCAATTTTTACCGCCTTAACAGGGCATGTATAAAGTGAAACTTCAATACCCATTACATGTGGATAAAGCAAAATACGGGCATGATTCCGCAGTGATTCGTTATACTAAATATTAGGCAGGAGTTTTAGGGATGGAATAGAATATATTATATGTACCTGATTAGAAGGAGGACTTGTATATGGCAAATGCTGCAAAAGAACTGCCGAAACGAAATGAAATAGCAGAGGAACGCCAATGGAGACTGGAAGATATTTTTGCAACGGACGATGAGTGGGAAAAAGAACTGGAATCATTGAAAAATGATTTGCCGTCTATTGAGAAATTTCAGGGTAAAATCGCTGATTCAGCGCAAAATCTGTATGATGTATTGCAGCTTCAGGACCAGCTGTCAGAACGGCTAGGAAAATTGTTTACATACGCTCACATGCGCTATGATCAGGATACGACCAATTCGACGTATCAGGCGATGAATTCCAAGGCGGAAAATCTTTTAACGATAGCTTCGAGTTCAATGAGCTATATTGTGCCGGAAATCCTGGAAATGGATGAGGAAGATCTGCGTAAATTTTTGAATGAACATAAGGCATTAACACTATATGAACATGTTCTCGATGAAATAAACAGGCAGCGTCCGCATGTGCTAAACGAAAGAGAGGAAGCGCTGTTGGCGGAAGCGTCTGAACCGATGTCAAGCGCATCCAATACGTTCAGCATGTTAAACAATGCCGACTTGAAGTTTCCCTCGATTAAAAATGAGAACGGGGAAGAAGTGGATCTGACTCATGGCCGATACATTGGTTTTTTGCAATCCGATGACCGGCAAGTGCGTAAGTCGGCGTTTAAAGCGATGTATGATACGTACGGTGAGTTTATTAATACGTTCGCATCAACCTTAACCGGAACTGTGAAAACGGACAATTTCGATGCCAAGGTCCGGAACTATGATTCCGCCCGACAAGCTGCATTGGACAGCAATAATATTCCGGAAACAGTGTTTGAGAATCTGATTGAGGCAGTCAATGAAAAGCTGCCGCTTCTGCATCGGTACATGCGATTGCGCAAGAAGGTGCTTGGACTTGATGAACTGCACATGTATGATATTTATACACCACTCGTTAAGGATGTGGATATGGAATTTTCCTATGAACAGGCTAAACAGCACGTACTTAAAGGCTTGGAGCCACTCGGAGAAGATTATGTCAGTGTGCTGAAGAAAGGTTTCGAAAGCCGGTGGATTGACGTCGATGAAAACAAAGGCAAACGGAGCGGTGCCTATTCATCCGGTGCGTATGGAACACATCCTTACATTTTGCTGAACTGGCAGGATAAGCTGGATGACTTATTTACGCTGGCCCATGAGCTTGGTCATTCCTTGCACAGTTACTATACCCACAAATCTCAGCCGTTCCGTTATGGCAACTATTCGATTTTTGTAGCCGAAGTGGCATCGACAACCAATGAAGCCTTGTTAAATGATTATCTTCTGGAGAATGTTGATGATGAGAAACGAAAACTATTTTTACTGAACCATTATCTTGAGGGTTTTCGGGGAACTGTTTTCCGTCAGACGATGTTTGCTGAATTTGAACATGAGATTCATAAACGCATGCAAAATGGTGAAGCAATGACGGCGGAATCATTAACGCAAATTTATTATGATCTCAATAAAAAATACTACGGGGAAGATGTTGTTTCAGATGAGGAAATCGGTAAAGAATGGGCCCGGATCCCTCACTTTTACATGAATTATTATGTGTTCCAATATGCAACCGGGTTTTCCGCTGCTACAACACTTGCACATAATATCCTGAATAACAAAGAGGGGGCAGTTGACCGCTATCTCGATTTTCTCAAGGCCGGCAGCAGTGATTATCCGATCGAAATTCTTAAGAAGGCCGGCGTTGACATGACATCAAAAGAGCCAATATTGTCAGCACTCGATGTGTTTGAAGAAAAACTGAATGAAATGGAAGAATTGCTGTTGAATTAAAATTCATTACGTTAGGCTGTCACGGCTCACAATGGTTGTGACAGCCTTTGTTTATGCTGAATGCATTTTAATTCCTTAAACAACTCACGATTCCGTTCACACAAGTAGGTCAAGGTCAAATACCATTCTGTCTGCTCACCCGCGTATCCGGCCGCCACGATACACATTCCGGTGTGTGAATGTAAAAATGGTTAAATAAATTGAGATGAAAAGCAGGGGCAGCGTAATATACAGTGGAATCAGCTGCATGAGTCCAAGTAAATTTAAAAAAGCAGCCACAACCGTTATAACGAAAAAAATAAACGGAAGAAGTTCCTTCATAATATCCGCTCCTCATTGCTGAGTTTCTTGTGGCTGAGCTCGGCGCCACATATATCCTTATGGCCTAATCATGCCGCTGTTACAGTATATGTGACAAATATGTGAAATAGAACAGTGACATTTTTGTGAAATGCTGAACACCATGATTGATAAATAGAGCAGCTATTGATAAGATTAAAAATGTGATATGAGTCACAAACAAAACCCCTTTGTTTTTGATCATGAAATTTTCTCCCATCCCCCTTTGTTTATACAGAGACGGAGAAAAACAGGATGTACGCTGCCCCGTACATCCTGTTTTTTGTTTCGCTGAAAAAAATCACATTCATTTGCTGCCTCGTGTGTGAATATTGTCTTACAGCATTAGGCAAAACCGAGCAAAAAGCGAAATAGCGGAAGGAGAGAATCCGCTAAAGCTGAGTTATTCGGGCTAAACGGATCCTCGTTCCGATAAATGGACAAAAACCGCCCTATTCAGTGTTGTAATGAATCCTCATTCCGCTAATCGGGTGAAAACAGGGCAAAACCAGGGCAAAAAAGGCAAATAGCGGAATCAGGATCCGCTAACGTGTTTGAATAGCTTTAATTGAAGTGAATAGCGGAATGAGGATCCGCCAAAGCTGGGTTATTCGGATTAAACGGGCCCTCGTTCCGCTAATCGTGGAAAAACAGGGTAAAACTATGGGAACAAAGCTGCGGGGCGCCCGTTTAGCGATGCACAGACTGCGCTCAGCGCTGCAGGTGGGTCGGTGTTGACGTTCACCATAAGGGTATAAGTGCTCCTGGGCCTCTGGTTTCACTAATCGGCAAGTCTTCTTTATCGGATAGAGGTGAAGGAAGTAATGTTACAGCTTTAGCGCTGGAGCCGGATGTGGCATTTTCTGATAAAGCATTCGCCTCGTCTTATAGCGAATGCCGAAGCTTTTCCTATAAGAGGTTGTTCAAAAAGTCCGGTAAAAATGACACTTCGAATTTCTTCGTTGGCTTGTTTCTCCGCTGCTCGGAACTGCGCCGCCTCGAACTTCTTGGTCCTTTTTATCCTTTTTTTGAACATGCACTATAAGGTCATCCATAATTTATATAACTTCAGATGTTAAAACCAAAAACCCAAAGTTATTCTGTTTAACTTTGGGTTTTATTCATCAATATGCTCCCAGAATGTGCCGTATTTTACCGGGATTTTTTTAACTGATTGCTGCAGTTGCATTTTTTTCATTTCTTTTTCAGCTTTTGTTGCGGACCAGTCGTATACAACCGATACTTCTTTACTGCCCACAACCTGATAAAACCGAACAAAGTGCTCAAGCGGCGGTTTACTCGATGGAACCGGATCTTTCTGCAGAATCTGTTTCAATATTTCCACATAGATATCATATGGATAGAGCCCGGAAACCTTAATACCTTGTTCATTGGTTCGCTGATTGAAAAATACAATCGTCGGGATATAATCGACTTCCATTTCCCGGGTCAGCTTCAAATCAGATTGGAAAGCCTTTTTGGCGGATTGTGAATACAGATCATTGGTAAATTCCTCTATATCCAGTTTGGCTTCTTCTGCGCACTTCAGCAAAATAGACATGTCAGATATGTTTTCTTTGCCGAGGAATGCCCTCTCCTGAATCCTTCTTAAAAATGTCTTTCCCGCTTTTTTGCCCTGCAGTTCAGCTGCTTTTACAGCAAGCGAAGCAATCCATGGCGAGGTGATGTGGTTTTCTGTCCACATGTCACCATCACATGACATACCGGTGCGGGATGCGGTTTTTTCCCAGATGTGCTTTAGGCGCTTCGGTTTATCAAAAATATCTTTATTTAATTCGTTTAATTGTCCGCTGAGAATCGGCTGTAAGGTAAAGAAGCGTCCGTACTCTATAGACAATTTTTTTAAATAAGGCTCGAGGGACCAGCATTCGGGACATAACGGATCGATAAAAACGTATATTTCAACCGGTTTTTGAACAAAATCGACATAGCTATATTTAGACGATGTGTTTGTGTTATTTGAGCTTGATAATCCTGCCTGATTCCAACTCACATCGATTCTCCTTTCTAAAGGATGTCAGAAAATCAATAGGTAGTCATACGCAACAGGATGTCATTGATTCCTGTGGAGCTGATTGAAATTCTGTATCGAAACCTCTTGTATTCATTTATCAGGTGTATTCACCATATGGTGTGCGGTCATGGTCAGTTTCTCAAATATAGCTGTCCGATACGGTTCGTCAATGTTGGATTCGATAAGGGCTGCATTCATACATTCAAGCCACGCATCCCGGCGTTCCGGGGTGATTTCAAATGGTGAGTGGCGCCGCTTCATCATCGGGTGCCCCCGGTCTTCGGTATACCATCTTGGACCGCCGAAGAATTGTGTTAAAAATAGCCGCTGCTTTCTGGCTGTTTCGGTCAGATCGGCTGGAAAAATGGGTACGAGTTTTGGATGGTTACCGACACGTTTATAAAAAGCCGTCACTAAGGTGTCGATGGCTTCGAATCCGCCAATCGCTTCATATATGGTTCCAGTTTTTCTCATCAGTTTGTGCTCCTCTTACATTTGTATATATTTTAGCAACGTCAAAAAATAAGAGCAACTAATCTGATTTGCGGTACCCCTTATTTACAGGGGTGGATTGAAAAAAACGCTCGATTTTATTCGGGGTATGCCGTTTTTCGATGCAGAACTCATTCATAATGTCATGCATTACGTCAAGCCCGTCTGATTCGGATTGTGCTTCAATTTCAAGCTCATAATCATTATAGCCGTGGTAGGTGCTGTAATCTAGGACCAGCAGCACATTTTGATAGTCAAGTTCACGCCGACTGGTTGCCAGGCTGCCATAATACATCAGTTCTTCTGCATGGAGATGATGAACGGCCAGACGTTCTGCAATGTTCATCTTCAGTGTTATATTCGATTTCATCCATTGCTCTGCTTCTTGAGGTGTCAACGAATCATGTGTTTCCAAAAGCCCCTGGGGATGCGGCTCTTTCAGTGTGGCTGTGAATGCACCATTTCTATCCCTGATTCTGAGTGCACAGCCACGTTCCTTTAAGGTGAAATCAGTTGTTTCAAAGTAGTGGTTGACCTGTTGTTGTGCTTTTTCAGGGAAGGGAAGTTCCTCCCGAAGCCGTGTGAATTCGGCTTCTGTCAACAGATTTTTATATTCTATTTCAATTTCCTGTGTCAATTGGAACCCTCCGTACCTGGTTATCTTGGCATAACAGGCAGTAAACCACCCATAAATGCCTGATTCCATTCAGTGGGAAAATCCCCCCACAGAATGCAGTTTCACTTTATTATGGCGAATGATGGGCAATTATGCAAAGAATCCTTGGTGAATATGTTATGATATTTGAAGAAGATGACTCAACAGGTGGTGTAAAGAATGAATTGGGAAGCATTGCTTGCCCCTTATGCCCAGGCAGTAGAAGAACTGAAAATAAAATTAAAAGGTATACGAAAACAATATGAATATGAGTCAAAACATTCACCGATTGAATTTATAACCGGGCGCGTTAAGCCGGTACCAAGTATTTTGGAAAAAGCTGAAACAAGGCGGATTCCCCTTGACAGAATCGAAGAATTGCAGGATATAGCAGGCGTACGGGTTGTTTGTCCATTTGTTGATGATATATATGCTATTGTTAAAATGATCCGATCCCGTGAAGATTTACACATCGTTGAAGAAAAAGACTATATATCACATAAAAAAGAAAGCGGCTATCGCTCCTATCACATTATTATTGAGTATCCTGTTGAAACTATTCATGGGGTAAAAAAGGTTTTGGCAGAAATTCAGATCCGTACACTGGCTATGAACTTCTGGGCAACCAATGAACATTCTCTGAACTATAAATATAAGGGGAAAATTCCGGAAGATATTCAAGCCAGACTGCAACGTGCAGCCGAGGCAGCTTTTAAACTTGACGAGGAAATGTCCATCATTAAAAATGAAGTACAGGAAGCAAAACGAATATTCCACCGTAAATAAGGGAGGCTGGCAAGTGAAGTTCGCGATTGTGTCTAAAGGTGATGACCGGTCCAATAAAATACAGGCGACAATGAAGCAATATTTAACCGATTTTGATTTGGAATACGATGAAACCAATCCGGAGCTGGTTATTTCCGTCGGTGGTGACGGGACGTTTCTGGAAGCTTTTCATCAGTACATCCACTGTCTTGATTCAACATCGTTTATCGGAGTACATACCGGGCACTTAGGATTTTATGCAGATTGGACGCCGGAAGAAGTGGAAAAGTTGATTATAGAAATTGCCAAAACACCTTTTCAGGTTGTTGAATATCCGCTTCTTGAGGTGATCATCCGCGATTTTGATGGCAGTGAGGAAAGCCGTTATCTCGCATTGAACGAAGCGACGATTAAAACAGCTGAAGGGTCCGTCGTGTTTGATGTCGAAATCAAAGGATCCCATTTTGAAACATTTCGTGGTGACGGACTGTGTATTTCCACGCCATCCGGCAGTACTGCTTATAATAAAGCACTCGGAGGCGGGATCATTCATCCATCGCTGGAGGCGATTCAGTTGACAGAAATTGCCTCGATCAACAACCGGGTCTTCCGGACAATCGGCTCTCCGTTGATATTACCGAAGCACCATACTTGCATGCTGAAACCGATAGGCAGAAAAAAAACCTTTTTAATAGCGGTTGATCATTTTACAGAGAATTATTCCAATGTCAAATCCATTCAGTGCCGGGTGGCCAAGGAACCCGTACGATTCGCGCGATTTAGGCCATTCCCTTTCTGGGATCGTGTTCGTGATTCCTTCGTTGCTGATGATGACGATGTTTAATATGGAACCGGGGATGGTGCAACATGAAATGGACGATAACCCAACAACATGAAGGGTTAATCATACGAAACTATTTGCAGCAAACACATAAAATGTCAAAACGGATGATTAAGCACATTATACATGGCGGTGGATCCATAAAAGTGAACGGCATTAGCCGGACGGTCAAATATAAGCTGAAAGCAGGAGATGTGGTCGCTGTTACCTTTCCTGAAGAAAGGAGGGGGACCATGATGATCCCAGAGAAAATGCCGCTTAATATCCTTTATGAGGATGATGACATTCTGGTTATCGACAAGTTGCCGGGACGGGCCGTCATCCCATCCTATGTTCATACATCGGGGACAATTGCCAACGGTGTATTGGCACATTATGACGAGAACGGCCTTTCTTATACATTTCACCCGGTAACCCGTCTTGACCGGAACACATCTGGTGCAATGCTTATTGCCAAGCATCGCTGGAGTCATTCGGTACTGTCAGATGCACAGAAAAATGGAATGATTGACCGTACCTATTTTGCCATGATCGAAGGACGTCTGCCGCGGGAAAAAGGAACCATCAATGCACCGATTGGCCGCAAAGATGGTTCGATTATTGAGCGGACAGTGACGGAAGCGGGCAAACATGCCGTGACGCATTACACTGTTTTACATAAATTTCGTCATCACACGCTTGTTCGCGTCACCCTTGAAACCGGTCGGACACATCAAATCCGTGTTCATTTTTCGCACGCCGGTTATCCGCTGGCAGGTGATGATTTGTACGGCGGAAGAACGGATTATATTGACCGGCAGGCTCTCCATTGTCATCAACTATCATTTGAACACCCTATCACAGATGAGGTGATGGATTTTTCGGTGGAAATCCCGGCTGATATGAACACGCTAAGTCGTGAGGACCGCTGCGGAAATTGAAGGAGATATATGAACTATGAATGAAGCTCTAATCAACATACTGGAATTTTTCCGGAACAAAAGACTGGTCTGATCGGACGGATACGGTTTGTTCCTCCGGCAGGCGAAATGCCGTTAATGCATTTCCGAATACACACCCTGTATCAATATTAATGGTTTTATGGACAGTGCGCGGCTCCATGACAGGTGTATGGCCGTAAACAATCCAGCGATCACCTTTATAATGTTGTGCCCAGTCGCGTCTAACGGGCCTGCCGTCATCATAAACTCCGCCAGTTACATCGCCATACAGGACAAAAGAGCGCACTTTCTTATCATACCGTCCGATATAGTGTTCTTTTATCCCGGCGTGCGCAGCAATTGCATTAACATCATGAAGCTCCAAATAGAGCGGTGCTTGTTCATAAAGTTCCATAAATTGTTTTTTAACCGATTGCTGTTCGGACTGCGGTAAATTCTTGTATTCGGTGACGGTCGTCTCAAGACCATGCCGCACTTGAACGTTGTTTCCAAGGAAATAGCGGTAAAGCTTATTGCAGTGGTTGCCGGGAACATAATACGCCTTCTGATGGTTCAAGACCATTTCATAGACGAGCTGTATCATGGCTGTTGAATAGGGGCCGCGATCCGTAATGTCACCAAGAAAAACCGGAATCCTGCCATCGGGATGCACAAAAATCCGCTCATATCGCCCATACCCCAATTTGGAGAAAAGCGTATGCAATTCGCTGATGCATCCATGCACATCCCCAATGACATCATATCGCATTAATTTTTCCACCTTGTTTCAAACATATATTCTTTCGTTCTCGAATGGACGTTTAGTACAATTCCGATTGCGAGCATGTACGTAAGTGTTGAGCTTCCGCCGTAACTGAGAAATGGGAGCGGTAGTCCAGTAATCGGTAGCAGTTGAATCGACATGCCGATATTCTGGAAAATTTGATAGGCGAACATGCCGACCATTCCAGTTACAAGATAGCTTCCATAGTCATCATTGCTTTGGATAGCTATATAAATCAGGCGATAAATCAACAAAAAAAGCAAAGTGACAACAATACTGGAACCGATAAACCCGAACTGTTCAGCTACTGCTGTGAATATCATATCCGTATGCTGTTCAGGTACCGAGACTTCCAGATCACTGATGCCTTTTCCGAACAGCTGACCCGATCCAATCGCCATCATGGCGGTAATCAACTGGTAACCATAGCCGCCGTTGGTTTCCTCAGGGTTAAGCCAGCCGATGAATCTGCCCGCGACATGTTCAAGACCGGACGTATCAAGGAATCCAGCAACAATATCAGGGAAAAAATACGACACAGCGGTAATGAGGGAGATAGCAACCAGAGCAATGAACCCTATGAAAAACAGAATCCGCCATCTGATTCCCGAAACGAGTACCATGCTGCCCATAATCGCCGCGAGCACCAGAAATCCGCCCAGATCCGGCTGCGTTGCCACAAAAAACATGGGCGGAAACGAGATAACGATGCATTTCAATAGCAATATAATATCACTTTTTAATGTTTTCTCAACGTATTTGTTATTGTGACGGACGATGACATGTGCCAATGTTATGACTAAAATAACCTTAATAAACTCACCGGGCTGAATCGTTCCAAGCACAGGAAATTTGAACCAGCTGACAGCACCATTCGCTTCGTGAACGATTCCTGGTGGAAAACCGGCAAAAAGCATCACTAACGAGAGTAGTCCAACGCCATACAAAATCCAGGTGATTTGATGGAACCGGTCATAATCGATCAGCATGACTGCAGTAATAATAAGCCCGCCGACAACGTACCACATGCCTTGTTTCAGCCAGTAACCGGAACCCTCACTTGCCGATAACGTCGGTTCCAGTGTATATAATGTAAATATGCTGGCTACTCCAAGCAGTATAAGTATGGATAATATTGTATAATCTACATTAATTCGGTTCTGCATGTTTTAACCTAACTCTCCGTATAAATCTTGTTGCCTGAACAGATTTCTTAAAGTATGTAACCATAACAAGGCGAGGAATACCGAAATTGTTGAACAACCTCTTTAAGAGGTTGTTCAAAAAGTCCGGTAAACATGACACTTCGAATTTCTTCGTTGGCTTGTTTCTCCGCTCCTTGGAAAAGAAAAACACTTTTCCTGCGTGCGAAGCGGATTCAGGGTAGCATTACTTGTGCTCATGTATCTAAAGGCATACACTCCGCTGCTCGAAACTGCGCCGTCTCGAACTTCTTGATCCTTTTTATCCTCCTTTTTGAACACGCACTTTAAGGGAATAATAGATCTAACGACAAAAATCATCAACGTATATGAACCCATTATACCTTTAGTTTACACGAAATCAATTGATATTTTAAGCATTATCATCAAAAAAATTATTACAGTGGGTGTTGAAATAGAAGGGAAAAAACGGATTTTTTGACCAACCTCTAATGGGATTTTAAGTTTAGGATGAGTCGTCTCTCGTGTATAATGAGACATGGTGAAAGGACGTGAGCGCATGGATAATAACGTTTCGGAACAGATTCTCCAGGAAGAATTACAGACACTTGCTGCAAATGGAAAAATCGATTCATTTCGCGAAAAATTTCTGGACATGCATCCATATGACCAAGCCTCATTTTTCATAGAACAGCCGGAAGAGATACGTTTGAACATTTATACGTATCTGTCGCCGGAAGAAACAGCGGGCATGATGGAACATATTGAATTGGATGATATCAAACCATTATTTACTGAAATGGATCCGCGTTATGCGGCAATGGTTATTGAAGAAATGGCGACAGATGATGCTGTTGACATGTTAAACGAGCTGGAAAAAGATGTGGTCGTCAGTCTGCTGACCATTATGGATGCGAAAAATGCTGCCGAAATCAAGGAATTGCTTCACTATGAGGAAAAAACCGCCGGAAGTATTATGACCACCGAGTTTGTGGCGGTTTACGAGTCAAAAACAGTTCAGGATACCATGCAATATTTGAAGGCTGAGGCGCCTGAAGCAGAGACGATTTATTATTTATATGTCGTCGATGAGGATAAGCATCTTGTTGGTGTGGTTTCCTTAAGAGATTTGATAATAGCTGAACCGGATATGCGCGTTGCTGATGTCATGAGTGAAAAAGTATTATCTGTTTCAGTGGCAAAAGATCAAGAAGAAGTTGCCCGAATGATCCGAGACTATGATTTCCTGGCAATTCCGGTTGTCGATTTTCAGAATCATTTACTTGGTATTATAACGGTCGATGATATTTTGGACGTTATGGAAGAGGAAGCCGGTGAAGACTATTCTATGCTTGCCGGTGTATCTGATAAGGACAGTCCAAAAGACAGTGCCTTCATCTCGGCAAAAAAAAGACTGCCCTGGCTGGTAATCCTTTTATTTCTCGGAATGTTAACCGCAAGCCTGATCGGACAATTTGAAGAAGCACTTGAACAGGTAGCTGTTCTTGCTATTTTCATTCCGTTGCTTGCCGGAATGGCTGGTAACACAGGAACTCAAGCTCTGGCAGTTGCTGTCCGGGGGCTGTCGACAGGTGACTATGGTAAGCAAGGGAAATTGCGTCTCATGTTCCGTGAAGCTTCTACCGGATTAATTAATGGCATCGTTTGTGGCACTTTGTTAACAGGAATTGTGTATTTTTGGCAGGATGACATCTACCTTGGAATGCTGGTTGGATTTTCAATTATGGTGATATTGGTGATTGCCACTTTGGCTGGAGCACTGGTACCCATCTTTATGGATCGGCTGAATATTGATCCGGCCGTTGCTTCAGGACCATTCATCACAACCATTAACGATATTATTTCCATTTTAATATATTTTGGCCTTGCAACGATGTTCATGCAATATTTGGTTTAGGGTCATCGTATGGAACGATCAGCTTATCCTTTATGGGCATACACACATTTATAGCGAGGTTCATATAATGGGTTGACGAATGGATTAATAAAGGAGCGTATAATAAATGGGAGATAAAAGAAGCGCAAAAAGTCCATTACTTTACATTCATCAGCCACATGTACACACACCCAAGGTATCCATGCAAAGCCATTATATGACACCAAAAAAACAGCAGGATAATCAAAATAAGCAGTCAAATAGGGCAGTAAAACGTCCCTCAAATCGAAATCATTTTACGAAACAGGTTGCCGAAGATGAATCCGACAATATTGATTCAGTGAATAGAGATGATTATGATAAGCAAAACAATGAAGATGAAGATGCTGATTACCAGCAGAAAAAATTTAAAGACATGACATTACTGGAACGTGTGCATTATTTTCTGAACCCACCGAAGTATGCACCTGTCATGCGGTGTGAGATACGGACAACTGAACGGAAGCACCGTGGTAAAATAGTCGATTATCAGGATGAGCAAGTATATATGCAGACAGGAAGACGAACAACGCCGACCAATATTCCATTTAATACAATAAACGAAATACGGATGATCGGGTTTTAAAGTTGAATGAAATGTTTGAACAACTTAAGCACTTAAATGAAAAAAGGTGCAACGGGAGTCCCCGTAGCACCTTTTTTCTAATATTATCTGTTAAATACGTCTATTGCAGGCAGGCATGTTACATGACAGAAGCAATCCAGGTCAACAGTAATGCAAATGCCCGTTGCTTCCAGATGTTTAGTGTCCTGATCGGTTGGGTCTTTCATATGGTCATACGCACATGAATCGCCATCACTCAACAGTAATTCAAGTACAGCGCATCCATCATAGTCAACCCGCTTAACTCTGAAGATAAAGCTTGAAAGGATTTCTCCGATATTGTTTCTGCTGTTATCTTCGTTATCACGATAATATTTCCTGTTTGCACCGAAGCCTTTGAATGGTTTACAGTCTTTGCAGTATAAAATGACAGGAACTGTATCCAATCCATTGCCATTTTCTGTTTCTCCCAGTAAGTCATTTATTGACTGTTCACAGCTGGTTTCACAGCAGTTTTCGATAACGTCGTTTTGTGCTTCTACAATATCCTTTAGAATATCTGCCACACAATTGCCTTTTCCGCCATAATCTTTTTCAAAATCTCTTTCTTTTCCACAACCCATGAATTATTACCCCTTCCTTTAGAGTTATTGACTTGGTGTCCCTAATAAGATATGTACTGCTGGGTATATGGTGTGGGCACTCGTCTTTATCGGGCGAATATTTCTAAGGGCAAATACCAATTGCTTCTTCATCAAGGCTGAAGCGTCAGCGGTGGTGATCATAGTATAGGCCATTTTGTAAAAGAAACTTTCAAGGTTATTGGGACACTAGCCTATACCTTATGGTTAAAAGTACATAAACTAATAACGATTGTAATTCTAATTCATAAGGAGTGTTGACGTCATGTCTGATCATAAAGATCATAAAAAAGTCATACATGTCAAGGACTTAGTCATCAAAGCGGACAATGTTCATATAGAACCACAGCATCATCGTCCGCGACGGGATCCGTTTTTTGGCCGTTGGATGGGAAGAGATGATGAGGCATATAAAGAATCGGCGGATAAACAGGATGATCATTATGAAGAAACTGAAGAAGACAAAAAGGGCAAAGGTCCGTCTTCGTGGATTTAAAACATGACAGGTTAGGGCAGCTATGTGGCTGTCTTTTTCTTTGGCAGTGATTTTCTTACTTCATAAATGCAACTAAAGCTTTCGCCATTAGAGCTTGGCGATAAGCCAATTTTTTTAATAACGTCAGAAAGTATAAATTGTGGAAGATCTTATAAGCTATGGCGCTTATTATAAGGTAAGGCGAGGGCCGAGGATTATCTAAAAATAGGCGGTGACTGAAAGGAAGGGAGGTAGCGGAATGAGTGACAGATTGCTCCGGACATTACAGATTATCGAAAAACATTTGGAAAAAAATGAAAAGTGGTTTCAATATCCGGAAAAGAAAATGCGATTAATTGAAGATGAAATGCACACCTGGGATGCAGAATTTCAGAAGGGGATCATATCGTTTGAAAAAATGATGGCTGAATTTGAAAAAATCATGGAGTGAAGGAAACTGTCGAGCTCCCGAGACAGTTTCCTTCAAACATGGGCGCGAGATCGAAAACATGGGCGCGAGATCGAAAACATGGGCGCGAGATCGAAAACATGGGCGCGAGATCGAAAACATGGGCGCGAGATCGAAAACATGGGCGCGAGA
>NZ_BMNQ01000019.1 GCF_014646635.1 Lentibacillus kapialis | reverse complement strand
ATTTGACGGCGATAATGTCGCTTAGAGGGCGAAAATGGAATTTCGACAAAAGCACTGTCATACAAGGGTTTCAGGCATTAATAAACACCCCGAATCCCTTGGTATGTGGGGTGCGAAACTCGAGTAGTATCTTTTTCATTTTAAACACCGTCCACTTCATATAATTCTTCAAATTGTTTTGTTACTTGTTTTATATCAAACTTTTCTAAAACCCTATTCCTGGCTTGTTCACCTAATTTTTTTCTCTCAGCATTTGACATGTTTAATATTTTTTCTATCCCTTCAGCCAAGGCTTGAGAATCTTTAATAGGCACAGTCTCCCCTGTTTCACCAACAACATAAGCAGAATCCCCAGCATTTGTTACTACACAAGGGGTTTTACATGCCATAGCTTCACCTACAACATTTGGGAACCCCTCATCTATCGAGGATAAAACAAATAAATCTGCAGCAGACATAACAGTTGGAATATCATCTCTCCGCCCGAGCAAACTAATCTTATCATTAAGATTAAATTTCTCTATAAGATGCATTAGTTCTTCATTGCTTTCATCAATATTTGTACCAGCCATTAATACATGAAAGTTAGAATCTATTTGATTTATAATTGAAAGAGCTTTAATAAAATTGTTATAGTCTTTTAAGTTATTCCATCGGCCTACATGTGTTATATATGGAACACCTTTATCTTTACCAAGCATATTGCTTACTATATATTTAGCATTATCAATTCGATTAAAATTATCTACCTCGAATCCATTGGGGATAACAACTATGTTCTCCGGGGTATAACCAAAGTTTTCGTGAGTTCTTTTTGCTTTAATAGAACAGCTAACAACCTTGTCTACTTTTGCTGACAACTTGGAATTAATTTTTGCAATAAACATTGTAGATTTCTTGTTTAATCTGAGGTCTAAATTATTTCTCCTAATTCCCCAGATTAATTTCTTTTGTTTAGAAAAACTAGTTAGTAAATATCCGAATAAATCTGCATGGTACATCCATGTTTGAATAACATCTGTGTCTTTTATAAGTTTTTTTGCTCGAAGAAATCCAGTTATTGCTGACATACTCTTATTCATATTCAAACAGTGGACTTTAACACCTAGTTTTTCAATTTTGGGTCCATAAACACCTTGACCCATCATTGATATAACCTGGATATCAAATTTCTCATGATCAGTATGCTTAAGTAATTTATAAAGCATAGTTTCGGCTCCGCCCATGTTTAATCCAATTATAATATGGGTTACTTTTAATCTTCTCATTAAACCACATCACTTTTCTAGTTACGCCGTTTATTTCTTAAGTACTGGTAAGCTTTTATTTTAGGAGATATCGTAATATCGTTCAGTATATCTTTATAATTTTTACTATATGAATGATTACGTTTTACATCATATTCCTTAATGAACATAGAAAATGATGTTAACCAGCTGATAGTTGTATCGATTTTATCAATACTGTCAGTTTGAGTACTTGACCAATTTTTATATATTTTTTCCAGAGACTTTTCATTGAATATTCCCAGCGAACTTAACTTGTTTAAATCTAATTCTTCGTCTATAAATCCACGCAGATCATTTCTTAACCATTTACCATATTTATGAGAAGCAGAGTTGCCACAATCTGGTGATCTATTATCATTTGATCCAAACAGTTTACCTGTTCGAGCCCATGGTATTTTCCATAGATTACCTGGAAGCAACGGCAATAATTTTTCATACAATACATCCGATCTAATAGGTAAATCCAAACTCCATAAAAATCTTGCAACTTTAGGCGAAGTAAATACTTGGTATAAAGGCTTTTCCATTGCAATAATGCTCATTGCAGTTGTTAAATACCTTCTAGCGTGATGTCTTTGATATTCCGTTTCACGGTACTGGAATTCTTCTCTTTTATGTTTGTCAATTGTATTCCGATAACATTTTGATTCATTTTCAATTTTTTCATAATATTGCTGCACTATGCTGTCTTTTAGTAGACCTAACTTATTTGCTTTGTCAGGAACAACTGGCGGGACATTTTGAAGAGGAATTCCATTATATTCAGCCCTGCCCATTGTGTCTCCATAACTTCCTGCTAAAATAATATCGCTATCTGCATCCTGGGCTACAGCATCCATGGCATGCAGATTATATGGCAAAGTTTCAGCTCCTACTTTTTGGACTAGATAAAAGTTCTCTTTTAAAACTTCAGGATTTAAAGAGAAGTGTTTATAATCCCAATCGTATTCCTCGGCAATTTTTTTTGCATACCAAACGTCTCTACTGTCGAACATGCCCCAGTTATAAGCTATCACTTGACCATTAAAGTCTCTATTTAGTTGTGCTTCCCTTAAAACACCAGCCAAAATTCTACTATCCATACCACCTGATAAAAGAATTCCTACTTTCTGAGTTTCTCCAACATATTTCAACACTTCTTCATATAAAATTTCTTTCAATTTAATTGCAGCTTCTTTAGGATCCATTTTTTTATTGTCATGTGGTGGTATATCATAATATTGCCAGTTGTTCTTTTCTTCATCATATTCAGCCATCCATGGAGTTCGTTTCACGGACTTTATTAATGATTTATCACCTATGATATAACTCCGCATTAATATCTCTATGACAGCTTGTACATCAAGATCCGTATTAGAAACTGACAAGTAAACGTCATTAAAATTCAAACTGAAACTCGGAAGGTTTTCTTCTATTGAATAATACGGATACTGACTACCAATATGCGCTTGTGTTGTTAGCCAACTTGGCCAATTCATCATGTTCAATTACTCCTTATCTAATACAGATTGGAATACATTTTCATACTGTTCTATAATATTTTTTATGCTGAAATTACTGACCAATTTATCATGAATATCTTTCTTATAATTCTGAAAGCTGACTTCGTTAATTATTAAATCATCTACAAATTTATCATGAAGTCCTAGGCATTTGATAATATCTTCAGTTCCACCAGGATGCTTAAGAACGAGCACGGGCACTTCTAAAGCAATTGCCTCGATAAGAACGTTTGGCATTCCTTCACTTCTTGAAGCCATGATAAATAGATCAGCATGTTTAAGCCATTTATATATATTTTTTTGAAATCCTAAAAATTTAATATGATCACTTAAATTCTGATCATCTGCAAATTCTATTAACTCTCTCTTTTTAGGTCCATCTCCTAAAATATATAACTTTGAAGTTGGGTTTTTAAATAAATATTCTTTAAAAGCATCGATAATCAGAGGAATTCTTTTCACTTCATTTAAACGTCCGGCAAAAAAAATACTTTTTTCCTCTTTGCAAAAATTATATTGTGTATCTTCTTTTGACTTATACAAAATTTCATTAAAATCTACTGGATTAAATATCTTTATAACCTTCTCTTGAGAAATATGTGCGTATTTTATAAAATCATCTTTCATCAATTCAGATTGACATATTATCTTATCAGAAAACTTATAAAGTATATACGTTTTTTTTTGAATAAATCTGTTTATTGGATTGGCGCTTAAACTCATAGAAGGAATAAGCGTTAATCTAGTGACCAATTTCGTTTTGTTTGGGAAAAAAAATTTTAATAGCAACAATAGAAGGTTCATATGCCCTAATGTTGATATAACTACATCCGGTTTTTCCCTCCTAATAAATTTTAAAAGTTTCATAGGTGCATGTCTTACACGTTTCACTTTTAAATCAACTTCACGCACGTTTGAAGGTACTTCATAAACTTTATTAGTAATAGAAAGATAAATAAGCGATACTTCATAAAGTGATTTATCGATTTCTTTAACTAAATTCACAAATACTCTTTCAGCTCCTCCACCTGCCAGAGTAGGTATAATAAAGAATATTTTCTTTTTCATTTAATACACCTTTTTCCTCAAAAAATTATACAAAGCATTCCTATAACCTTCTACATTAAATATTAATAATAGTATTAAATAACTGGTAACACTAATAATAAATATCAAAATGAGATTTAACCAATTTATATTATCAAATGGTATTAGCATCATTATAAATAATAAAATAAAATTTGAAATCAATACTTTAACCACTTGTTTTATTGCCAAAACTAATGGAAAAATTTTATATCCTATTATTATACTCAAAATAATCCCTATAACATATGAAAATAATGTTGCTATAACAGCTCCAATAACCCCATAAATGGGAAGCAATATCACGTTAGCGACAACATTTGCAATCGCTGAAAAAATCACAGGAATTATTTGTTTATATGTGTTTTGCCCTAGTTGAAATGAGTAATCAAAAAAGTAAGCTTTAAAACCTTGTAAAAGAGTTGCAATGGACATTAGTTGGATAATAAAAATAGCATTTTCACTGCTATAATTTTCACCTAATAACAATCCGGCTATAAATGGTGCTGTCATAATCATAAAGATAGCACTTGGCAAAGTAACAGCTAATAATAAGCTTGAATATTGACTTATCCTTTCTCTTGATTTTAGGATGCCATCATGCTCAAGCTCTTTTACGATAACAGGAAAGAAAGCCATGCTACACACCATAAATAGGTTAGTTAATGTGAAGGTTGTAAATTCATATGGTATTGAATATAAACCAACAGCTGATTCACTCAGAAAATGCTTGATGAGTATACGATCAGAAGAGTTTATAATATATACTAATAAAAAAGTAAAAGTTAATGGAAATCCATAATTAAAAACCTTCTTTGCAATTAACTTGCTAAACTTTAAATACTCCAGCCTAAAAACGAAATTATTTTTTGTATAAATAATAATTGGTATACTATGCGCAATTATTAATGCTATAAATAATGCTTCTTCGTTAACTTTGAACAAGAATACAAGAAACAAAGCTGTCGTAATTCTTATTATGGCCTTCAAAATCATGTTGAAAGCAAAAGTCTTGGGTAGTAGTTTTGCTCTCGACAAAGCCATTAGTTGTTCAAACAAGGCCTGAGAAAGAACTACAAAGAGTCCGAGAATGAAGAGTTTCTCAATTTGATAATCACCTTTATAAAGACTTATAAAAATTAACCAACCTATAGACAAAACTATACTAACCATAAGAAAAATAAAATAAGTAAAATTTTCAAATTCTACTGCTCGATTTTCTTTTTTATACTGTTGATAAAATCTGGAGCAACTCATTCTAATCCAAGGGAACAAAATGGATTGAATTAGCCCGAGGATAGCTATAACATAGGAATACCTACCATATTGCTCTTGTGTAAATATACGAGCGTATATTAATAAGCCCAAAAAGTTAAGTAAACCTGGTACAATTTTGGCCGGTGTATAGTGCACTAAATATCTTAACATTTTAGTCCCTTTGAACTATTATTCAAAGTTTTATTACTTGAATTATTGAAAACAAAAATAAAAACAATAAACGAAACAAATAACGAAAAGTCACTTTTAAATAGATTTGTAGGACCTGCGTATGGAACTATTAAGCTAAAGAAAAAGATGAACTGAATATAAAAAACCATGACTACTAAATTTTTTTTATCTGACAGTATTTTTTCAATGCCCCCTATCAGCATGCCAAAAATAAGTGAAATAAGTATAATTCCACTTATTCCAAAACTGTAAAATCCTAAGCTAATAAGATCCATGGGAATGCCTGACATATTCAAGAAAGACTCGGTATTTAATTGTGTTGCATTCATTGGTACTGAAAACGGCACTATTGAAGCAGGTAATAAATTAACTAAACCCAAGACAAAGTCAATAAATAGTCTTGGCATGTCATTAAAAAAAGAATTTTCAATTGCGTTCGTCAATGTAAAGAAAGGAAAAGAAAATTCGCCTATTATTTGAGAAACTTCCAACCCATGAGTTTTTAAAGAAAAATCATCAACAACAAAGTAGTTAAAAATTCGTTTTCCATAAAAAACTAAAAACAAAAAAACAACTAACATTATTGGCATATATCTGAGAATACTTTTCCTATAATATAGTACGTTTAAAAGAACGAAACCGACAATAAATACCAATAATCCCATCCTACTGGCTCTATTAAAATATAGAAGTATAGCAGCAATAAAATATATAATAAAAAATAACTGATATCTATTTATCAATTTATTACTAGTTTTTTGTAGGCCATAAAAAATTAGGCAAGATATTGGAATAAACATTGCTAAATTTCTCGTAAAGGCTAGTGGGACAGGATCCACCTCTCCACTTCTATATAAAGTATTAGTATTAAAAAATTCTTCTATTCCACCGACCGAGATAATAAAAATGAATAAAAAGAAAAAACCTATACATCCAATAAAATGCGCAAATCTCTCTAACTTCTTATCATCTCGGTTAAATTCTGAAGGCATTTTTTTAACAAAAGACCACTTTTCAGATAGTTTTGTACCTAATAATATCGATATATATCCAAGTAGTACATAGAATATCGCTATAATCGAGAAGTATTTTTCAACATTAACTAATTTTGTCCAAGCTGAAAATTCCATATTAAATAAATATATACTAAAAGGAGTAACAACAAAACTAAGAAAAAACATAAGATTGACCCCGGACATTATATCAAATGGTTTTGTCTTCTTTGTTCTTATTAACTCATTGATTATAATAATAAACCCCAAAGTACTAGCCAATATTGTCGAGTAAATTCCCATTGATTCCACCACTTACAAATTTTAAATTTTCCATTTAACTGATACACTTTTTATCTGCTATCTAACACAAATTAATTTCTATAAAATAACGTTTTTTAAATTGTGTTCCATATATACAATCTTCATTAATTCATCTTTCAAATCCTTAGGTGAACGTTCAGCAACTTGATCAATAAAATCGATTAACAATTTTGGATCCACTTCCACGGTCCGTCCCACATAAATCTTCTCATACACTTCCCCTGGCAGCACTTCATCCTCACCCAAGAGTTCCTCATACATCTTCTCACCGGGGCGTTTGCCGTTGAATTGAATGCCGATTTCATCCTCGGAATAGCCCGATAGTTTAATAAGGTTGCGTGCCAGATCGACAATTTTCACCGGTTCGCCCATGTCGAGGACGAAGATTTCGCCGCCTTTAGCCAGTGTCCCGGCCTGGATGACAAGACGGGATGCTTCCGGGATCGTCATGAAATAACGGGTCATTTCCGGGTCCGTAACGGTTAGCGGACCGCCACGCTCAATTTGCTTTTTGAACAGTGGGATGACACTGCCGCGGCTGCCGAGCACGTTGCCGAACCGGACAGCGGCGAATTTGGTCTTACTGCGTTTCGCCAAGTCCTGGACGACCATTTCGGCAATCCGCTTGGTGGCGCCCATGACGTTGGTCGGTCTTACAGCTTTATCAGTCGAGACGAGCACAAACTTTTCCGCGCCGAACGTATCGGCTGCTTCGGCGACATTTTTCGTGCCGACGACATTATTCTTGACCGCTTCGTGCGGGTTGTATTCCATGAGCGGCACATGTTTATGTGCGGCGGCATGATAGATGATCGCCGGCTGATAGGTTTCAACAATTTCAAAGATACGGTGACGGTCCTGCACATCGCCGATCATCGGGATGATATCGATATCGGCATCAGCGAATGTTCCTTTCAGTTCCATATTAATATTATAAATGCTGAATTCGCCGTGGCCGACAAGCAAAATCCGACTTGGTGAGAAGCGCATCAGCTGGCGGCACAATTCCGATCCGATCGATCCACCGGCACCGGTGACCATCACGGTACTGCCGGTGACGTATTCGGAGATGGAGCCGATATCGAGTTCAACCGGGTCACGCCCGAGCAGGTCTTCCACTTCGACATTTTTCAGATGGCTGACGGATACTTTCCCGGTCATGAGATCCTCGATTTTCGGGATCATCTGTACTTTGGCGCTTGTCTGATTGCAGTAGTCAACGATTTCATTCAGCTCACCATTGGCAAGCGACGGGATGGCAATTACCACATGCTCGATGTCGTGATTTTCCACAACCGACGGGATATCCTTGATGCGGCCGTGCACCGGCACATTGTATATTTCCATGCGCTGCTTGGTCAGGTCGTCATCAACAAACGCAACCGGCAGCAATGCGTTGTCCTCATTGCTGTTGTGCAGCTGACGGACGATCATCGAGCCGGCAGCCCCCGCCCCGACGATCAGTGTGCGTTTTTTCGCTTTATCCCCGGCGATGTAGCGGTCACGGAAGACGCGCCAGATAAAGCGCGATCCGCCAATCAGGGTGATATGTAATAACCAGGTGACAAGCAGGGCGCGGCTGTAAAGCGAAAAATCATTTGCTAAATACTGGACAATACCCGCCGCTATAATCGACAGGGTGATCGCTTTAACGATTGCCAGCAGCTCACCGATACTCGCATAGGCCCAGACTTTGTTGTACAGCTTGTAGATGGCGGCAAATAAATGATGAAATAATAAAAGGGCTATAGCGCTAATCACAATCGCGTCAAGTTCCAGGATTTGCGTGTACGGATACACAACCCATGAGGCGATGAAGATCGCTGTACTGACGATGATCGAGTCGAGCAGGACGAGCAGTGTGAGTCTTGTTCGATAGGTCACATGAATCACTCCTTTCGTTGTGGTTTTGTTTATTATATCAAATTTCCCGCCGAATAAATGGTCTTTTTTCGGCAAATTCAAACATTTTTTGCATTCACAGCCAACTAAATATGAGATGATTGGTTATATCATCCCCAATAGATCCCATCAATAAGATTTTAGTATAACACGTGTTGCGTTGTTTTCGGGGTGTTTCATGCATTTGTAACCGTTTTGTCAATCTTTCCTCAAACGCATTACAACAGTTACGACAGCTTATGGGCATGTCACGCCGCGTGGTACGTACGGCATCTCACGTCAGCAGTTTCAGCAAATAGGACACGACCTGTCTGCGGTTACGGATGTCCAATTTTCTGTATATGTCACTAATATAATTTTTGACAGTGCCCTGCCCGAGGAATAAATGCTCTGCGATCGCCTGGTTTGAGTGGCCGATGAACATTAAGTAAGCTATATCAAGTTCCCGTTTGGTGAACCGGATACCTTGGTTATCAAGCCGCTTGCCGAGAAGCTGTTTTTTATCAAGCGTCAAATCCCTAATGCGGTTAACCAGAAGACTGGCCACATCGCCTGACAAGACGTTCTGTCCGTTGTAGGCATCCTTGATCGATTGAATCAGTTTTTCCGGGTTCAGGTCCTTCAGCAGAAAGCCGTCCGCTCCGACTTTGATGGCCCGGATGATGCGTTCTTCATCTTGCGCGTCGGTCAGCATTACAATCTTAATAGCCGGATACTTGTCCTTTATATAGGCAGCAGCTCTGATGCCGTCCATCCGGTGCATATGAATATCCATCAAGATAACATCCGGTACTGCTTCCTCCAGCAGCGCGATGGCCTGTTCGCCGTCATCCGCCATAGCTATGACGGCAATGTCGCTTCGATTGTTGATTAAAGCTTCGACACCTTCACGGAACAGCCGCTGTGCATCGACGAGCATAACATGTATCAATGCATTATCACCCACTGGATTGTATATCAATCTCTTTTTCTCATCACTATAATAAACTACCTATACATAGACATGCATACCTAGAAAAGCCCGAGAAATGACTTTTTCTTGACGCGTTCGGGTGGGAGATGGTTCACCATTTTGCCATCAATCATTAAATCGGGATTTTCCCGGAACAGGTAAAACGTGTCGTTCCCATGTGTTTTATGCAATTCATCATAGGCATCCTTCAGGTAAAACCCGCGTGTTGTGGTGTTATGGGCGTCGGATGCGATAAAATGTGTTAAACCTGCCTCAATCAGCTGATGTGAGAACTTCTGGATTTTTTTGCCGAATTTGCCGCAGACGCTTGCCGCCGTCACTTGTGACAGAACGCCTTTTTCAACGATTTGATAGAGTTTATCCGGATTGTCCATGATCTCTTTATTCCGCTCCGGATGCACAATAACGGGCATATAACCCTTCAGCTGAATATCAAACAGTAATTGTTTGGCGTAGCGCGGTATATGCCCGGATGGAAATTCGACAAAAACGTATTTTGTCGTGTGATTGATCGGCAGGATGTCTCCCTGCTCCAGCCCCTCGACCATGTCACCGTGCAGACGGGTTTCCTGGCCCGGCAGGATCGACAGTGGTATGTCTTCTTCTGCCAGTTTATCATTTAAAATACTGGTGTATTTCAGAATGTCCGGTTTGGTATTGTCATAGTGGCCATTGCGGTGATGCGGTGTGGCCACAATCTGATGAATCCCCTGACCGGCAGCTGCTTTAGCCATGTCCAGCGTATCATGAATCGTTTGTGCGCCATCGTCGATCCCCGGCAAAATATGGCAATGAATATCAATCATGTCGTCACGTCCCGACCATATTTGTAACAAGTACTTTTCATTTTAGCAAACGAAGCGCCTTAATCCAACCTTAACGGAATAACAGCCGCTTTTTCTTGACATGGATTCGCTCCGGTGCGTCTCTGTTAATCGTTTGACCTAAGAGGAGCCGTTCACTGTTTTCGGTAAAATAATAGGCCGTGCTGTTGCCGTAATGCTTTTTAAGATAATTCATAGCTTCCTGCATGTAGAACCCGCGCTTCTTGACATTGTGCGCGTCGGAAGCCATGAAGTGTGTTAAATTGGCAGCGATTATTTGATTGGCAAACCGTTGTATCTTTTTACCGGCTTTACCGATCAAGTTACCCGCCGTTATCTGTGTCAACGCGCCGTTTTTGACCAGCCGGTAGAGCTTATCCGGATTGACACGTAATTCTTCATTGTGCTCCGGATGCGCAATAATCGGTTTATAGCCTGCAATCTGCATATCGAATAGCAGCTGGGTCGTGTATTGCGGAATGTGAGATGTCGGACATTCAATCAGCACATACCCGCTTGTTTGGTTCAGTGCCATCACATGGCCGCTTTCCAGGTCCCGAAGCATATCCCCATTGATTCTGGGTTCCTGGCCCGGGAGCACGTCTACTGGAATTTTCTCGGATTTTAATTGCGCATTTAATTGATGAACGGCTTCCATAATGTCAGGTCCATCGTTTTCATAATACCCATTATTATGATGCGGCGTGGCAACGATTTTGGTGATACCCTGTTTGGATGCCTCTTTGGCCATCGCCATGCTTTCTGCCAATGTTTTGGAACCATCATCAACACTGGGTAAAATATGACAGTGTATATCAATCATGCGCGTATCCCCCTCTTAACGCTTAGGACCAAATGCCCAACATTATTATAGCAGGGAACATTCATAATATGGAACCGCGAAAAGTCACTTATAAGTCATAGTATATGTCCAAAAGTCATAGATTCGATTGCTTTTGACACTGTTCGACAAAAGCAACTCCCCCATGGTGTATGAGGGAGATGTGTTGTCTTTTAACTGCCGTAATAGTAATAGTAATGGGATTCCTTTTTCGTCCGGTCGTTCAGGATGGTGCCCAATATTTTGGTATTGCCGGTCTGGAGGGCGTCAATCGCATTCCGGGCGGCTTCGTATTCGGTTTGTTTGCTGCGGGTAACCAGCAGCGATCCGTCACACAAGTTAGCCACAACCTGCGCATCCGTCACAGCCAGAACCGGCGGCGTATCAAACAGGATAATGTCATACATGTTGCGGGCTTCCTCGATAGTCCGCGCCATTTTTTCCGACGCCAATAACTCCGACGGGTTGGGTGGAATCGGGCCGCATGGGATCACATCAAGATTGTCAATATCCGTCTGAGCGGTCACATCTGAGAGCGGGGAGTCCCCAACCAACGTATTACTCAGCCCTTTCAGATTATCGAGACGGAAGGTATAGTGCATCGTCGGCTTGCGCATATCCGCATCGATCAGGAGCACGCGTTTCCCCTGCTGGGCGTATACAACCGCCAGATTTGCTGTTGTCATCGACTTGCCATCCCCCGGGCCGGCTGACGTGACCAGGATGACCTGCAGCACATCATCCACTGATGAAAACTGAATATTCGTGCGGACGGTGCGGTACTGCTCGGACACCGGTGACCGCGGGTTCAAGCTGGTGATCAAATGCCGCATTTTACTGTTTTTAGTTGACTTTTTCTTGCGCGCCATCCAAGTCACCTCCCCTTCTGCTCTGTTTTGGTGCTGATTGGAACGGGTTTACCTGGACATCATCATCCGACACGTGTGATATGACACCAAGCACCGGTACACCGATTTTGTCTTCCAGATCCTTTTCGGTGGTGATGGTGTTATCCAGATATTCAAGCAGAAACGCAAGGCCGACGCCAATCATGCCGCCCAGTACAACCGCGATGGCAATGTTGAGGAGCGGTTTCGGGCTGACCGGTGACGGATTGCCGCTAAGTTCTGCTTCAGACAGAATAGAGACGTTATCGACATTCAGAATATCCGGGATTTCCTTCTGAAACGTTTTAACCGTTGTATTGGCGATGTCCGTCGCTAGTGCGGGATCGGCATTTGTTGCTGTCACGGTCACGACTTGTGAATTCTCAGCACTGGATACGTTAAGGTTGCTCTCAAGCTGGCCCACCGAATAATCCAGACCGAGCTCGTCAATCACCGGTTCCAGAATGGCAGGACTTTTAATAATCACATTATACGTATTAATCAAATCGACGCTTGTCTGTATTTCGTTCGTGGTGAATTGCTGGGACGACTGCTCCTGCTCTTTCTGGTTAACCACAAACATCGAGCTGGATTCATAGGTCGGCGTGAGCACAAAATAACTGACCACTGCCGCAATGAGTGCCGCAGCCACTATAAGGCTGATAATCAGTAAGAGCCGCTTCTTGATGACCTCAAAGATCTCTTTGAGCGATATCGTTTCTTCCATTTACGTGTTACCTCCTGTTTCGACGGTCTATTCAATTGTTGCCTGATCATCTAATGTATGATTTCGACATCATAACGAAAATTATAACATAGATTTTGAGGAATCGTGATAGTTTTTTTGGACGATTGGAGTGGATAGCGGGATGGAGTGGTGTTTTGGCGGGGGTTTCGGTGGGGTTGCGGTGAGGTTTTGGTGAGGTGGCGCGGTTGGTCGTGGGTGCTATGGGCGGTGTTGGCTGGGGCAGCCGTGTTGCGAGTTTAACACGACGGGATGTTGAACCGGAGTTTATGTGTGCTTATGTGTGGGGGCGGGCCATGTTGCGAGGTTTGTGCATGAGGTTTGCGCATATGGCTGGATTTGCGGGGTTCGCGGTGGATCCCTTATTTCGAGATTTCGGGGCGATATTTTGGGGGATCCGAGGCGCGGGTATGGGTTCGGGATTCGGGGTTCGGGGCGATATTTTTGGTTTCGCGCCCATGTTTGCGCGCTCGGGAACATGTTTCGGATTTCGCGCCCATGTTTGTGCGCTCGGGAACATGTTTCGGATTTCGCGCCTATGTTTCGGCGCTCGGGAACATGTTTCGGATTTCGCGCCCATGTTTGTGCGCTCGGGAACATGTTTCGAATTTCGCGCCCATGGTTCCAGCCCGAAACCGGGATTTTCGCATAAATGTGACAAGAAACCCACCCATATTTTTCCTTTCCCGCATAATATTACAAGAAGATTACACATTCGCCACAAGTTGATTACAAGTATGGCAAGAATCTATTAAACTTTTACAGGATCATGTATAATTGGAACAAATTTCATCACGAATTATGAAGGAGGATCTTTCATTGGCCAATAAGAAAATTTTCATGTCGGTAACGGCTAGTGCTTTCATCGCTTCGGCAATCTTCGCAGCTGATGACGCAGAAGCAGCTTCGTATAAAGTAAAGAGCGGTGACTCACTCTGGGAAATCGCACATGAGTATGACACGAGCATTGGACAGCTGAAATCAATCAACAATCTATCAGGCGATATCATTTATCCGAATCAGGTTATCGAAACGTCTAAATCCAGCAACTCATCCAATTCTTCATCCAACAGCAGTTCCAGTTCGAACAGCGGGAAATCTACATATACCGTTAAAAGTGGTGACACGTTAAGCGGAATCGCAGCACGACATAATATTTCCGTATCTGATTTAATGGATTGGAACAATTTGGATTCCCACTTGATCTATCCAGGAGACAAATTCACTGTATCAAATGGCAGCTCAAACAATAGCTCAAGCAACAACTCAAGCAGCTCCAATTCAGGCAGCAGCAGCAACTCAAATTCGGGAAGCAGTTCAAATTCCGGATCATCCGTTTATACGGTTAAATCCGGCGATTCACTATCAGCGCTCGGCAGCGAGTATGGCGTATCCGTCCGCCAGCTGAAAAACTGGAATAACCTGTCATCCGATTTGATTCTGATCGGCCAGAAGCTGAGCATCGACGGCTCGAAAGGATCGTCCGGATCAAGCTCTAATTCAAACTCATCAGGTTCAAGCAGCAGTAACAACTCAGTAAGCAACAGCGGCGACTATAACGTGAATGAGCTGATCAGCACCGCTAAAAGCCAGCAAGGCACCCGTTATGTATGGGGCGGATCTACACCGAAAGGATTCGACTGCAGCGGCTTTATCCAGTACACACACAATAAAGCCGGCAAAGACATCCCGCGCCTCTCGAGCGCAGGCTACTACAACCGCGCTCAATACGTGAACAACCCGGAAGTCGGTGATCTTGTATTCTTCGAGAACACGTATAAGAGTGGCATCTCACATATGGGAATCTATCTCGGCGGCGGTGACTTCATCCACGCCGGATCAGACGGCGTTGAAATCTCCAATGTAAGCAACCCATATTGGAGCAAGCACTTTGATGGCTATAAGCGGTTTTATTAATGGACAAGCATAAGATAGCTCCCGGCTTTTAGCCGGGAGCTTCTTTTTGGTTTTAATGGATTGGTAGATGGTGGATTTTCGGCCAGGGCCGAAAATCGTCTTCCTTAGCGGCGTCGTAATTGCACGCGTTAGGGGTGCTCTCGCACGAGTTCGGAGCGTTCTCGCTCAAGTTGGGGCCGTTCTCGCACGAGTTGCGGGCGCTCTCGCACGAGCTGGAGCTGTTCTCGCACGAGTTGCGGGCGCTCTCGCACGAGCTGGAGCTGTTCTCGCACGAGTTCGGAGCGTTCTCGCTCAAGTTGGGGCCGTTCTCGCACGAGTTGCGGGCGCTCTCGCACGAGCTGGAGCTGTTCTCGCACGAGTTGCGGACGCTCTCGCTCAAGTTCGGGTGCCTCTCGCTCAAGTTCGGGTGCCTCTCGCACGAGTTGAGGCCGTTCTCGCTCAAGTTCGGGCGGCTCTCGCTCAAGTTCGGGTGCCTCTCGCACGAGTTGAGGCCGTTCTCGCTCAAGTTCGGGCGGCTCTCGCACGAGTTGAGGTGCTTCTCGCTCAAGTTCGGGGCGCTGTCGCACAAGTTGCGGCGCTTCTCGCTCAAGTTCGGGGCGCTGTCGCACGAGTTGCGGCGCTTCTCGCACAAGTTCAGGGTGCTGTCGCACGAGTTGAGGTGCTTCTCGCTCAAGTTCGGGGCGCTGTCGCTCAAGTTTGAGCAGTGTTGATCAAACGTTTGATTATATTCCATTCTGCCTCTCACATGAATAATAAGGGCCTTGACACGTCCCACCTTCACCCGCCTGTATAATTTTATGAAACTTTCAGCCCTTTTTGCTCCCTGAACAGCTTTATATAATAGGTAAAGAAGCTTCCGACCCAACGTCGAGAGCTTTTTTGGTTTTGATCAATGTTGGATTTTCGGCCGGAGCCGAAAATCGTCTTTCTGGAACGATTTGTATAAACAAATATTCAGCTATAATCGATGGGAGGGATTGTGCATACAGTGCTTTAAATAGCGTTCTTCGGCCGGTGGAATGTCCCGTCTACATGATTAACCCTTTCATCGCACCCAATAATCTCATAAATGGTCACCTCCCAGTGGCTATTTTGTATTATATAAATGTATGAATGAGATCGATGCATTTCTGCGATATATCCTCCGGGGCTTGTCCTTTTATCGTCAAACCTCTTGATCGCCAATCGAACGTTCTGATTTGATCTGTCAGGATAACCCCCTCTATTGGTGAATCTTCCGGCAATAGAACCTCAAAGGGATATCCCTTATGTTTTCTGGTGATCGGACACAATGCTACGAATTTTCCTTTGTTGAATAGCTTAGGTGATAAAACAATTGCCGGTCTATGTCCCGCTTGTTCACTTCCCGATTGTGGGCTGAAGTTGATAAAGATCAGATCACCTTTGTCTGGAATGCTTTCATCAATCACCAGACCTCACTGCCTTCAGGTTTACCGAAATCGATCTCGTTATGCTGATTGTCTTCTGTGATCTGACTCATGAGTTCTTCAAGTGTTGGCGTTTTTTTGACAGGCTTTATGAATATGCCTTCATTATTTGCTGATACTTCAACTTTTGAGCCATGATCGACACCAAACCGGTCTGCCAGATGCTTAGGTATTCTCACACCTAAACTGCCACCCCATTTTTGAACGGTTGTCATAAAAACAGCCTCCCTTTGTTCCTTTGATTCCATTGTATCACCTCATTTTACACTTTGTATATATATTATATATACTTATTGAAAATTTTATGCAAAAACAGGAAAAAAGTGATACAACTTCTGGAAAAGTAATTAGGGTAAACTAAACAAAGAATGCAAAAAGACATCTAAATAACTTTCCACCCGCCGAATCGTATCATTGCTGCCTTTTTACTAGTTGATAAAATGTTTCTTCAAATACTCCTTTCTTTTTGCCTCCGTATGCCAGATAACACTGTTAATAGCTTTTGGGGTGCTCTCGCACAAGTTGAGGCAGCTCTTGCACGAGTTCGAGCGCTTCTCGCTCAAGTTCGGGGCACTCTCGCACGAGTTGCGGCGGCCCTCGCTCAAGTTCGGGGCGCTGTCGCACGAGTTGTGGCGCTTCTCGCTCAAGTTCAAACGACTCTCGCTCAAGTTCGGGCGCTTCTCGCACGAGTTGCGGCGGCTCTCGCTCAAGTTTGAGCTGCTCTCGCACGAGTTGCGGCGCTTCTCGCTCAAGTTCGGGCGGCTCTGGCACGAGTTGAGGCCGTTCTCGCTCAAGTTCGGGCTGCTCTCGCACGAGTTAAGGGCGTTCCCGCCATCATACCTCCCCTTCATTTGTTGGAACTTCCGCACTAACGGTAGACGTTACCACTTTCTAAAATGTACCATTCTCCCTGGTATTTGCCGATTGCCACATTGATGTCCCATCCCTTTTTGCATAAGTTTGAGATTTGAGTGGATACGCGTAAAGGGCCGATATCTCGCTTGCTGCCGATTGCTTCATCCAACCAAAGTTGCCCACGTTCGATGGACTTGATAGAAAAATAACCTTCCAGAATTTCTTCAAATGGTTTATCCGGTGTTTTTTCAGCATAGTCAAGAAACAAATCAGCCAATTTCTCAACGTCGGGGAGATCTTTAGCTTCATCAAAGTACTCCAGTACATTATGGTACGTGGACTGGTTGATATAACCGTTTTCGAATAGCCATTTATTTAATTTCTTCATGACTTTTACAGCTGCTTTCATAAATGATACGCTGCTCATTACTTTGCGGATCATAAAGTAATCCAGAAATTCATCAAAACTGCCGGATGATAGCTTTTCCGGGCTGAACATTTTAGTATAACAATCCTCGTCCTCATGAAATTGCGCTTCCCATTTTTTCCATTCGTCTTCATTCAAACGGTTAGGCGCATATTGATTCAGATAATCCTGAAAAAAATGAATCACATCTTCATAATCCCGGTAAGACTTTTGCTTCAGCCGATTATGCTGTTCTGCCAGAAATGCTCCTAATACCGTATCAATATTTTCCAATAACAACACCTCTTAACTTTCTATGAATTTTCTGGCGGCTGATTCCGCTTTGTAAGCTTTATATATCCAAAATTAAAATGGGCCGACCCAAAGTCACCAATTAGTAATCTTTTGGTCAGCCGTTTGGTTCTTCACCTTCGTTCTATTCATTCTTCAACTGGTTTGAAAATATAAGCGTTTTTGTTCACTGCCTCAACCTGGACCTTTTGATCTATTTCTACACTCTGACCTGTATATCTTCCGGTGATTCTCAGTCCTTCATTCAGGTCAACTAAGACAATATAATATGGTGCAATATCTGCATAATCTTTGGGAGCAGCATGGATCTTAGTATACGAATATACTTCTCCACTCCCGTTCAGTTCCTTTGTCTTTAATTCCTTCGAATAGCAGGAGGCACAATGGTTTTTATCGGCATGTAAAATTTGATCACAATTTTTACAGTATTTCGCTGTAATGTTCAAAATTAAGCTCCTTTCCTACGGAGTAGATGAACCGTCGAATATGCTCCCGTTCCTCCAAGATTTTGTGCCAATCCTATTTTAGGATTTTCAACTTGGTTTGCTGCACTACCATTAAGCTGATCAACGATTTGTATAATTTGAGCTATTCCTGTTGCTCCAATAGGATGTCCTTTGGATAAGAGTCCTCCACTCGTGTTGACTGGTACAAGTCCTCCATGTTTTGTCAGCCCATTCTCCAAGGCTTCCCAACCCTTGCCTTTCTCAAAAAAACCTAATTCTTCAATTGCAATTATTTCTGTCATTGAAAAACAGTCATGGACTTCAACCACATCGACATCTTCCGGTCCAATTCCTGCAGCCTCATATGCACGTTTCCCTGAAGAGTAGGTAGCAGACATATGGAGAAGATCATCGACTTCCTGCATTAGTGGTGTCCCGGATGCTTGCCCTGAAGACAATATCTCAACACCATTAGCTCCTCTTTGAATCATCACCGCTGCAGCTCCATCCGAAATCGGTGAGCAGTCAAATAAGCCTAACGGATCAGTTATAGGTTTTGCATTAAGGATCTCTTCCAATTCAACTGGCGTTGTAAACTGGGCGATTGGATTATTTATGGCATATTCTCGGTTTTTTAGCGCCACCATTGCTAAATGTTCTTTTTTAGCTCCATATTCGTGTATATATCTATTGGCTAATACGCCAAAAAAGCCGGGAAAGGTCAGTCCAGAAGCACTTTCATTAGATTCATTATCCATAGCATGATTAATAGCTTTAGTCACTGTTTCCGTATCAAATCCCGTCATTTTTTCTGCACCGGCAACTAGCACATTATCATATTCACCTGCTTTCACCAGTTGATAAGCTTGTCGAAAAGCAAGCCCGCCTGAGGCACATGCTCCTTCCATTTTTATTGACGGAACATTTCCTAACCCAAGCTCGTTAGTTACAATAGAACCAAGTATTTCTTGATTAGCAAGAGATCCGGAAGCAAAATTACCGACAAACACAGCATCCACTCTGGGACGATCAGCCTCCACAAGAGCATCTTTACACGCATCAATCAACATTGATTTGATGGAGTCTTTCTTCTTGCCAAATTTCGTTATGCCTCTTCCCACCACTGATACATTGGTCATGATTTCACCCCTGAACCTGATATTTTTCTCTCAACGTTTTGCGAAGAATTTTGCCATAACTACTTTTAGGGAGTTCTTCCACTATCTCTATAAATTTAGGCTTTTTATAACTAGCCATATTCTCTTTACATAAGTCAATTAATTGCTCTTTACTTACACTTTGAGAAGGATCACTTAAAACTACATGCGCGCATATAGACTCTCCCCATTTTTCGTCAGGCACTCCAAATACACAGGTTTCTTTAACCAATGAGTGTTGATTCAGGACTTCTTCAACTTCACGCGGATATACGTTAAGCCCCCCTGTGATAATGGTATCTTTAGCTCGGTCAACAAGTCGTAAATAGCCGTCTTCGTCTTTCCATCCTAAATCTCCTGTATAAAACCAACCATTTTCAAACGAATCATTAGTCGCCTCTTCATTTTTCCAATAACCTTTCATTACCAATGATCCTTTACATATTACTTCTCCTATCTCGCCGTTTGGAACTTCCTCTCCATTTTCATCAACTATCATTAGCTCCACAAAAGGACCTGCAGCTCCACAGGAATTAGGTCGGTTTTTCAATTCATGTTTTGGCATCATTGTAATAGTCATTGGAGCCTCTACTAGCCCATAAGTTTCTGCAAATTTTGGACCAATTAATTCGAGAGCTTTATTAACTTTGTCTACGGCAATCGGGGAACCAGCCATATTAATAGATTTAATGTTTTTTAATTTTTCTGGGTCAAAGTTTTTAGAATGTATCATGAGATTAACTAAGGTGGGAACTAGGAATATAACTGATATTTTTTCCTTTTCAATATCCTCTAAAGATTCTTCAGGACTAAATTTGTTAAATATTACTTGCTTTAATCCGTAAAACAAGGAACATTGCGATAAGAAGTTACTGCCATGTGTCAGAGGTGCTACATGACCAATGATGTCTCCATAAGAAATTTCACATGCCATATTTAGGGATATTGCACTTGAAATCATATTTTTATGTGTTAGCATAGCGCCTTTAGGATTGCCAGTAGTTCCAGATGTGTACATAAGGGCATATAAGTCATCGCCGTTGACATCTATATTTGGAAATTCGTCACTTTTTCCTTTTGTATAAAACGAATAATCTAAATCCATATCAATTTTTTTGATAGGCACTTGTACTGAATCTATTAATTCAGTTTCAGCAAATAAAATCGAAGCCTGTGAATTGTTTATAATGTATTCCAATTCTTTTGGATGTAATCTGTAATTAATCGGTACTTTAATAAGTCCTGTTAGAGCAACTGCTATATCAAATTCAACATGTTCACGACGATTCGACATTAAAATAGCGACTCGGTCACCCTTTTGCAAGCCTTCTTCTAGTAGAGCATGAGCCAGTCTGCAGGCATTTTTTCTTAATTGATCATAAGTCAGTGTACCTTTTGTGTCCTTAACAGCGGGCTGATTTTTATATTGTTTAAGTGACTTTTTAGCTAATTTTCCAAGCGTTTCCACTAAAAATCCTCCTTATTTCATTTTGAAAAGTCTATTACGCGAAACCCCAAATTTTCATTAAATGTACGATTTGCATGAATATCGTAACCACATGAAATTGAGAACTCCACCGTAATAAGAGTGGGATTCATTCCCTTTAAAAAATGTCCAGCACTAATCTTTCCACTTTCTTCTACTACCATGCCATGGAGATGAAGGTCTAAATCGCCACTTTCATCTTCGCAAACAAATCCCGTACAATTTACAAGCTCCACAGGGTTATCCACAGTAATTTCATTTCCATAACCGTTAGGTCGACCGTTATCTGACTTAAATAACACATAACCTGCTTTCTGAAGCGAGCCGATACTTGTAACCATTCCAGATGTCACATTATGTTTTCTGCATTCTTCCAAGATTCCTTCCATTAGGTCAACTCCTTGTGAGAGAGAACCGTATATAGTAAAACTTTCACTTTTGAAAGAGTGACTCTGACGCATTACCTTTGCCTCCTTCAATAATTCACCCAATTGCAGAACCTCCACATACCTTTAAAACTTCACCCGTAACATAATCTGCCCCAGGGGACGCTAAATAAACCGCTGCTTCTGCAATATCTTGTGGCGTTCCCATCCTCTGGATAGCCTGATTTAACTTATAATTCATTCCTTTTGTAATTTCAGTCTCCACTGGCCCCGGAGCAATACTATTACAGTTAATCCCTAATTCCCCAACTTCTTTCGCTACCCATTTTGTTAAGGCAATGATCCCACCTTTAGATGCAGCATAGGCAGGACCTGAACGTCCGCTTTCACCAGATGACTCTTTTTCTCCAGAAATTGGGCCTCCCATTATACCGGAAATAGAGCTTATGTTAATGATCTTTCCTGATCCTTGATTTTTCATATGGGGGTAAATTGCAGCCTGTGTAAATAAAAATGCACCTCTTAAATTTGTATTAATATCCCTAAACCACATTTCATCACTCATGTGCTCCAAACTTAGTCTGGAACATGTACCTGCATTATTTATGATAATATCCAGATTTCCAAAGTGAGCTACTGTTTCGTTTACGACTTTTTCAACTTGCTCTCTCTCCCTAATATTAATTTTATAAATAATCACTTCAGTTTTTGGATTCTCTGTTTTAATTCTTTCAGCAGTTTCTTCACAATCTAATAAATCAACAAGAACAATTTGAGATCCTTCCTTTGCAAGTGCTACTGCAGTAGCTGCACCAATTCCACGAGAAGAACCTGTAACGATTGAAACTTTATTTTCCAGTCTCATACTTTATCCTTCCTCCAATCTTCAAAAAGCCTTCATAATTACTTTTTTCACCTACATATTCATTACATTTGGAAGCCAATTGGACAATGATGGAACAAATGCAATAAATAATAAAACAATGATTGAAGCAATTAAAAATGGTAAAACACCAATAGAAACATCTTTTAATGATTGATTTGATATCCCTGATGCTACAAATAAATTAAGACCAACAGGCGGAGTAATCAACCCTATAGCTAAACTCACAGTTATTAACACTCCAAAGGTTGTAGGATCAACTCCAACCTCAAGCATAATAGGTAATAATATTGGTACAAGTAGATATAATGCAGAAATAGCATCAATGAAACAACCTATAATGAGTAATATTAATGTTACAATTAATAAAATGATAATTTTATTATCCGAAATAGACAGCATTGCATTTGAAATATTTTGAGCCATATTTTCAGTAGTGACGACATAAGCAAGAACAGAAGCAGCGCCCACAATGATCATTATTACAGCTGTTTGTAGACTTGCATCAATAAAAATTTTGGGAAGATCTTTCAGTCCCATATCCCGGTATACTGCTAATCCAACAAATAACGAGTAAAACACAGCGACAACAGCGGCTTCTGTAGGTGTGAAAACACCACCATATATACCCCCTATAATAATTACAGGGATCAAAATACCCCATAAAGCTTGATAAAAAGCTTTTATTACTTCTTTAAAAGAAGGCTTTTTTGCTTTATTCTTTTCTTCCACCCCTTCTTCAATTGTTGAAGCAGCATTCTTTTCACTCTTCGTTTTTTTACTAATGACAAAATAAGATGCAATTACTAAAGCTATAGCAAAAAGCAAGCCAGGAATGATACCGGCTATAAACATCCTGCTAATTGTAACAGGAATTGTATCACTTGCTACTACAGCGTATACTATAAAGGCAATACTAGGTGGAATAATAATACCTATAGAACCTGAACTTGCAACTAATCCTGCAGCTTGAGGTTTAGGAAAGCCATTCTTCACAAGGGCTGGTATTAATATCCCCCCAGTAGCTGCTACTGTCGCAGGCCCAGATCCGGAAATAGCCGCAAAAAACAAAGCAGCCATAACCGTTACGATAGCTATACCGTTCTTTCGGTGGGAAACACATACATTGGCGAAGTCGATAAGTCTTTTCGATATCCCGGCATATTCCATAATCACCCCTGCTAATATAAAGAAAGGAATGGCCAGCAATGTAAAGGATGAAATGCTGGCATATATAATGCTGGGTATTAATTCTATCGCTCCAAGTCCCCTTCCTAAAAAGAGAAGAACTAAACCAGTTAACCCTATTGAGAAAGCAATAGGTACATTAAGTAACACTAAGCCAAAGAACAATACAAACATTAATATTTCTGTCATGAGCTATTCACACTCGCGTTTTTATGCCTAATATTTCTAACATCATTAATTGTTACTTCAATCGAGCGAATAATACAAAAAACACATCCAATTGGTAGACTCAATGTAAATATCCATTGTGGCCAACCTAGAGCTGGAGTGGTTTGACCTCTTTCCATTTGCGATTGGACGATTTCAAAGCCATAGTAACCAGTTGCGACAAAGAAAAGGGTGATCAGACTGCCTATAAACAAAGTTAATATTATTCGATTGATTCCATTAAACTTCTCGTAGATTAAACTAAATCCTAAATGGGCCCGTTTATAGATCCCAAGAGAAGCTCCAACAAAGGTTAAAAGCACAAATAAGTTAATAGTAACTTCTTCCGTAAACGAAATTGAAAAATTAAAAATGAACCTTGATATTACATTTGCAAAAGTAATCAAAGACATTATGGATAAGCTCAAAGCCAAAATAGTGTATTCAACATACAATAAAAAATTGCTCATAATACTCCCCCTAAGAAAAAATTATGAAGGATGGTCAGTTAACTTCTAACTGACCATTAATAATTTACTGTTGAAAAGCATTGAGCAGATCTTCTCCCCAGACACTTTTATATTGATCATAAATGGGCTGCATTGCCTCTTTGAAGGGTTCTTTCTCTTCTTGACTAAGCTCATAAACTTCCATACCACTTTCTTTTAATTCTTCAATTTGCTTTTCCTCTCTTTTTCGTGTTTCTTCAATTTGATATTTATTTGCTGCAGCAGCCGCTTCCTTCATAATTTGCTGATCTTTTTCACTCATGGAGTCAAACAGCTCTTTATTAATCCCTAACACTAAGGGGTCAAATGAGTAATCCCATATTGTCATATAATTTTGTACCTCGTTTAATTGAGCCGAATGAATAACCTCTACTGGATTTTCTTGGCCATCAATAGTACCTTGTTGTAAAGAGGAAAAAACCTCCGAGAATGTCATAGTAGTTGGGTTAGCTCCAAACTCTCTCCACAAATCCGTATACATTTCAATTCCAGGCACTCTCATCTTCAAACCTTCTAGATCTTGAGGAGTTTTAATCGGCTTATTACTGGTTGTAACTTGACGAAAACCATTCAATCCAAATCCAAGCGGTTCTACGCCTTTTTCTCTCAAAATATCATTGATCATTTCTCCACCTTCACCTTCAAGTAATGAAAATGCAGTATCTAAATCCGGGAAAAGAAATGGAGCACTCAACACACCAAAACGTTCATCCATAACTGAATAAATTATGGTGGAATTGTAGGACATATCCTGGGTCCCATTTGCAACTTGGGACACTGCAGTTGCCGAATCCCCTCCCGATAATTGTTCATTAGGATACACGTTTATACTAATTCTTCCATTTGATTTGTCATTCACATCTTCAGCAAGTTTTTCGGCTGCCTTAAACCAAGTTGATGACTCTCCAACAGTTACAGACATATCTAACTCATATGTTTCTCCTTCAGCGTTTGTCTCATTACTACTAGAACCCCCACAGGCTGACAATGAAGCCAAAACCAACACAAACAAAAAAACAACTAGACATCTCCTCATTTTTTTCCTCCTATTTAGCTTTATTGTGTAATTTTTGATAGCCCATTTGTACAGAAATCTTTGAAGAATCCTCAACCATGCTTTTTATTATGTCGCTGACTTTTTGCTTACTTGTTATTCGAGAAGATATACCAGCAATACATAAAGCGGCTACCATCTTCCCAGTGTTATCTTTGATCGGACAGGCGAAGCCTTTAAGCCCAACTTCATATTCTTCATTATCAAATGAGACACCTTTTTTCCTAATCTCTTGTAATTCTTGCTTTAAATGTTCAGCGTCACTTATTGTATTTTCTGTATGAGCTATTAATTGTTGCCCTTGTAAATATTCTTCCAATTCTTTTTCCTTTAAATTTGACAGAAATAATTTTCCCGAGGCTACTGCATAAGCTGGTGCTTTCTTTCCAGGATCAAAAACTGTTCTTACCGCATGCGAACTTTCCACGCTGTCTATATATTGAACATTACTCCCGTCAAAAGTGGCTAGAAATGCACTTTCTTTAAATTTTTTTGCCAAACTTTTCATATACGGTTGGGCTACAACATGAATTTGATATTGCTCTTGTGCGCGAGTTCCTAGTTTAATAAATGATTGCGAGAGACGTATCAAATTATCTTGAGACACATCAATATAACCAAGATCTTTCAGCGTAACTAAGAATCGATGAATTGTACTTTTATTGATGTCCAATTCCTTTGCTAATTCCGCCGGATACATAGATTCATTTGATAGCGCTTCCAATATTTGAAAAGTCTTTACTACGCTTTTGATTTGGTATTCTATAGCCACTCCACCTCCCGTAGTTTTTCTTTATGAAACTTAAGTTTTATTTTAATTGTTTAAATTCTATATTGAAAAGAGAGAAAAGTCAATACTTTAACAAAATATTATCTATTTTTTATCGAGAGAATAATTAGCAAATAAATTTTCTAGTAAATTATATTGCTGCTTTTGGGCCGGAAGCTTTCGCGTGTTATAAGTTCAAGATCTTCTCGCACGAGTTGAGGCCGCTCTCGCTCAAGTTTGAGGCGCTCTCGCACGAGTTCGAGGCGTTCTCGCACGAGTTCGAGGCGTTCTCGCACGAGTTGAGGCGGTTCTCGCACGAGTTGAAGCTGTTCCCGCTCAAGTTCAAGGCGTTCTCGCACGAGTTCGTGGCGCTCTCGCACGAGTTGAGGCACTTCCCGCACGAGTTCGGGCGGTTCTCGCACGAGTTCAAGGCACTCTCGCACGAGTTGAGGCACTTCCCGCACGAGTTCGAGACGCTCTCGCACGAGTTGAGGCGGCTCTCGCTCAAGTTCGAGACGCTCTCGCACGAGTTGAGGCGGCTCTCGCTCAAGTTCGAGGCGCTCTCGCACGAGTTAAGGCGGCTCTCGCTCAAGTTCGAGGCGTTCTCGCACGAGTTGAGGCGGCTCTCGCTCAAGTTTGAGGCGCTCTCGCACGAGTTGAGGCCGCTCTCGCTCAAGTTTGAGGCGCTCTCGCACGAGTTCGAGGCCTTCTCGCACGAGTTCGAGGCGCTCTCGCACGAGTTAAGGCGCCCCCGCTCAAGTCCACACCGCTATCGCCGAAAACCAGCCTCCATCGCGCCAAACGCTCCGCCTCCCTCCCCAAAAAAGAAAAGATTTTCGGCAACAGCCGAAAATCCCCATCATGGTTCTATTTCGTTCATGACCGCATCTATCAACGGATGTCCTGCTTCCAGGCCGGATATGGATTGGAGCGCCTTTTCATAGCCTTGCTCGGCAACCATTTCCTGTAGTTTAACGGCTTCTTCGTCGTCTTCATTCCGATACGACAACGCAGTCGCAATGGTTTTAGCCAAATACACCGGTGCTTCCCCGGTCAAGTCGATATAGAGGCTTGCCGGGCGGATTAGGCGATCACCGGGGCCGAGTTTGCGGATCGGGCCGCGGCCGACGCGAGTGACTTCATCGGAAATATGCGGGTTCATAAAGCGTTTGATGATTTTTTCAATATAGTCCTGGTGCGCTTCCCGGTCAAACCCATATGTCCGAATAAGCGCCTCGCCCGATTCCTGCAAGGCACCTTCAATGGTTGCTTGTATCGCTTCATCCTGCATCGCCTCATAGATCGTGGCATATCCCATTGAGTGGCCGATATAAGCCGTTACCGCATGGCCGGTGTTGACGGTGAACAGTTTCCGCTCGATATACGGTTTCAAGTCATCCACATACGTTATGCCATCAATCGATGGTTTGACACCTTTGATAGCGGTTTGTTCGACGACCCATTCATAGTATGGCTCAACAGACACTTGCAGCATATCGGCATTTGTCTGATTGGGGACGATGCGGTCCACCGCCGCGTCAGGGAAGCCGAACAGATCAGCACATGCCTTCTGGTCACTTTCTGATAAATGGCCCAACACATTTTCCCGCAATACGGTACTGCCGCCGACCATATTTTCACATGCCATGATGTTCAGCGGCTGCTCGCTGGTTTCCAGCCGTTCGCGCAAGCCTTTGGCAATCAGTTCTGAAATCGCCGGTAAAATATTCGGCCCCACCGCTGTGGTGATGACATCGGCGCCTGCAATAGCAGCCACGACATCATCCGGATTGGTGACGCTGTTGATGCCGGACACGTTTTTGACGGTTAATGTCTCACTATGTTCGGCAGCCAGCACGACATCGTACTGCCCGCGGTCATTCAATTCGCGGATAACGGCATCGTTCACATCGACAAATGTGGTGTGGTAGCCCGCCTGGTATAGCAATGCGCCGATGAAGCCCCGGCCGATATTGCCGGCACCAAAATGTACAGCCTGCATTTAGTTCACCTCATCGAACAGATTGATGATGTCTTCCTCTGATGTCGCCTCAACGATTGTTTGAATGTTTTCTTCCTCAGCACAGACAATCGCGATTTTTGATAAAATTTCCAGATGTTCATCCTCTTTACCGGCGATGCCGATCAATACTTTGACCGTGTTACCGTCAAAATCAACGCCATCAGGCACAGTCACGACAGAAAGGCCCGTTTCCTGAACGAGATCTCGTGCGTCTTCTGTGCCGTGCGGGATGGCCACATAGTTTCCCATAAATGTGGAAGTCACGTTCTCGCGCTCGAGCATTTTGTCAATATAGGCATCCTGCACATAGCCATTGTCAGCGAGAATCCCGCCGGTATACCGGACCGCCTCCTCTTTGCTGTTCAATGATTGATTCAAGCGGATATTGTCTTTGGTTAAAACATCGTTTGCCATTGTGTCATGCACTCCTTACATAATATTTTCAGTTAGCCATTTAAAAAATCGGCTCGAGAGATAAGCCTCAATCCGGTCTCTTTCGCCGGATTCGAGAATTTGTATACTTTCCTCTTCTATCATAAGACTGCTGAGATAACTGAGTGTCTCCAGCACTTCCGGATCCGCATCCATTGGCGCCAGCATCAGCAGTAATGTGTTCATTTCCATAACGGATGCGTCCATGCTTTTGACGGTCAACGGCGAATCTAGCGCACAAACGGTAAAACTTGGCTGTGTCACATCTTCTGAACGTGTGTGAAAGAGTGCAAGGTGCGACCCGGGAATGCCAAGTCCGCTCTTATCCTGCCTGTCGACTAATACCTGCTTAACAGCTTCCGGATGGCGTATGACACCCGTTTCCGCCAATTGTGCGCATGCACTCACCAGCAAATTTTCCATGGATGCTTCCTTTGCCATGCGCTTGACCTCAAGTGCGTTCAGTACATCAAGGATGGCCGCTGTATAAGTTTGCGTCACTTCCAATTTCTGCTTGCTGTCCGACGCTGCGCCCCGCGATTTTGCCTGCGTATTCGGTTTTTGGAGCACCGCCGCTTTGCGCTTTCGGATTGCCCGCTTTACCTGATCGGCTTCCGGTTTGGTTAGCATCGGCGACGTCAGAATATAGTCATGTGCCGCTTCATTCAGCGGTATGGTCGACACGATGATATCATAGTCCTGTTCCGCGATCGCATCCAAATCAAACATGGACTTATTTGCAACCTGTTTAATCTCGGGGATCTGCTGCTTCAGTTTATTAGCCAGCATTTTCGCAGTTCCAATGCCGCTTGAACAGATAACAAGTGCCCGCATATCAACGTCCGTTTCATCATGCAGCAGGATAGCCGCAAAATGCAGCACCAGAAAGGCAATTTCATCATCGGGAAAATCGAGCGCCGGAAACACGTCGTTCACAGCCTCTTGGATGATCGTAAACAAATCCTGATAATCACGCATGATCTCGTCCAGCAACGGATTACTGATCGTTAGCCTTTTTTGCAGCCTGTAAATGGACGGCTCCAAATGCGCCACAAGATCATGCAATAACGTGACATTATCATTCAAATCTTTGCCCAGACGATCGCTCACATACCCAATGATCTCTTTTGCCTGATAAGCCACATCAAGACGCGCATCCTCGATCACATAATGCTGATCCACACGTCGTTTGGCCCCCATCAAATGCATGGTGATATAGCCAATTTCATCATGCGGAATGGTCATCTCGAGATCATCTTCAAGGTCATGGATCAGCCTTTTGGCGATGGCATACTCACTCGTTTCGCTCATGTCGCGCAGATAAGCGTGATCAAATTCAATGGTATCGCCTTTTTGCAGCCGCTCCAGCGCTAACGCCAGGTGAACAACCAGTCCAATATACGCACTGTCTGCCAAATCATAGCGCAGCTCATTCCGCGCCTGTGCCACGCGTTGTTCAATGATGTTTAATTTGCCGGGATTCACCAGCCCCAAAAGCCGGTCGGATATGGCATTTTTCATGGGCGCCTGAGCTTGTTGTTTTAAAAATGACACCATTTCCGACGTATCGACATGCTCGGAAATCAGGCTGCTGATGGCTGCACGCTTATCAGCTTCCTTGCCTTCAATCCTGACACCATAGCCCCTTCGCCTGATCAGCTGGAGCTTATAGTCGCTAAGCTCTTTTTCCAATTGATCCAAATCATGGCTGACCGTTGCAGTGGTAACACGCAAATTTGCTGCAAGGGTGAACAATTTGACTGGCTCATCCGTCTCCAAAAGCGTTGATAGCACAATCGTCTGCCGCTCCTCAGGGGTAAACTCAGACCACGATGTCCCCGCGATGTCCGACATCAGCTGCTGCTTGTCAGCCTCTACACCGGAAATCCGGAGACCCACACCCGATTGCTTATTTAAAGCCAAATGATAATCAGACAACATGCGCTCAATAGTGCTTAAATCCCTGTGAACCGTGCGCTCACTCACATCAAGCTTTGCAGCGATCGTCTTTATCGTAACGGCTTCCTGAGCTTTTAATAAATACTCAAGCGTTTTCCGCTCGCGACCCGACAGATACAAACGGTTCATCCCCCTCGCAAAGGTAAAATCAATCTTGGACTTAGCATACAACGCACTGACCGCCTCGCACAAGTTCGCAGGGCTCTCGCACGAGTTCGAGGCTGCTCTCGCACGAGTTCGAGCCGTTCTCGCACGAGTTGAGGCTGCTCTCGCTCAAGTTCGAGGCCTTCTCGCACGAGTTGCGGCGCTTCTCGCACGAGTTCGAGGCCCTCTCGCACGAGTTGCGGTGCTTCTCGCTCAAGTTCGAGGCCCTCTCGCACAAGTTGGGGTGCTTCTCGCTCAAGTTCAAGGCCTTCTCGCACGAGTTGCGCCGCTTCTCGCTCAAGTTCAAGGCCCTCTCGCACAAGTTGAGGCACTTCTCGCACGAGTTGGGGCTGCTCTCGCTCAAGTTCGAGGCCCTCCCGCACGAGTTGAGGCACTTCTCGCACGAGTTGGGGCGCTTCTCGCTCAAGTTCAAGGCGTTCCCGCACGAGTTGAGGCTGCTCTCGCTCAAGTTCAAGGCCCTCTCGCACGAGTTGCGGCGCTTCTCGCTCAAGTTCAAGGCGTTCCCACACGACTCAATATGAAGCACTCGCGGGTCAAAACCATTTTATTGAAGATTTTTGGCAAAAGCCAAAAATCCCCTGTATGGCTATTATTGTTTCAGACGCTCAGTCAGTTCATCATATTTTGGGCTGTTCAAGAAGTTTTCCACCGATATATGCTCGGCGCTCGGCAATTTTTCCCGCGCTTGATTGGTTAAATCTTTATGCGTAATGACAATATCCGCATCATCCGGGATCGCTTTGATCGCCGTGTTGCTCACATCGATATTCGCAATGTCCGCTTTCTTGAATTTGTTTTTCAACAACGATGCGCCCATCGCACTGGATCCCATGCCGGCATCGCAGGCGAAAATAATTTTGTCGACATCGCCGCCGGCCGGTTTCGCATCCGACGATTCGGCTGACTGGCTATCTGCGGATGATTGACCGCTTTCGTTAGATTGACCGCTTTCGGCCGTTTCTCCCGCTTCATCCTGTTTCAAAGAACCCGCTACCGAACTCTCTTTGCCTTTCATTTCTTCCATTTTACCAGTTGCCTCGGTCAAATCCTCATCAGATGCCTTGCTCGTTTTTAAGATAAACGCCGCGATTAGGAACGAAACAACCGCTCCAACAATAACACCTGCCACTACGCCAAAGTAACTGCCCTGCGGCGTCATGGCTAGTACAGCAAAAATACTTCCCGGAGATGCTGGTGCCACCAGACCGACATCAAAAATTGACAAGGTGAACACACCGCTTACGCCCCCGCCGATCACAGCCAGTAGCAATGACGGCTTCATCAGGACATACGGAAAATAAATTTCATGAATGCCACCCAAAAATTGAATGATTGCCGCACCGGGCGCTGAACTTTTCGATGTACCTTTGCCTAAAATAGCAAATGCGAGCAGAAGACCCAGCCCAGGCCCGGGGTTCGCTTCAAGCAGGAAGAGAATAGATTTTCCGGCTTCAGACGCCTGCTCCACCCCGATAGGACTTAGAATCCCGTGGTTAATCGCGTTATTCAAGAATAAAATTTTCGCCGGTTCAATGATGATGTTGGCAAGCGGCAGCAATCCGGCATTAATTATCGCTTCAACACCAGCCGCCAGCACATTATTCAGACCCTCAACGACCGGACCGATCAGCCGAACCGCAATCCCTGCAATAATGGCCCCCAGGATGCCCGCTGAAAAATTGTTATAAAGCATTTCAAATCCGGAGCGAACCTTGTCCTGGAACACGTCATCCACTTTTTTCATAAGATAACCGCCCAATGGCCCCATGACCATGGCGCCTAAGAACATCGGGATATCAGCACCGACAATTACACCCATCGTGGAAATCGCACCAACGACACCACCGCGCTTATCATGTACCAACGTTCCACCTGTATAACCAATCAAAAGCGGCAAGAGATAATTAATCATCGGATCAACCAATGTCGCCAGCTGCTCATTTGGTATCCAGCCATCCGGGATAAACAACGCAGTAATGATCCCCCAAGCAATAAAAGCGCCGATATTCGGCATAATCATACCGCTCAAAAATCCGCCAAAGCGCTGAACCTTCGTACGAAGACCCTTTTTAGCCATAATAATTTTCTCCTTTCAAATAATATCCTTTATAAGTAAAAATTCATTCAGTGAGATGCTGTTCTCCTGAATGGCAGTTGAACAAAATCACACCTTTACGAGCCGCTGATCCCCACTTATCTTTCTCGAGTTTCATGAAAACATGTAGAAATCTGCGCCGCTCGTTAAGGCAGAATTAATCCTACTTTTAGCCTACAGCGCAATGGCAACGTATTCAATCTAATCTTAATGCGAATTTGTCATAAGAGATGCTGACATGATTTAATAGTGGGGTTTTGGGGGAGGGGAGCTTTTTCACCATGGCGTGATGCGGAGGGTGTTTTGTTTTGGTACGGCCGCCCGTGTCATGGCGGCTGTCGCACGAGTTGCGGCACCTCTCGCTCAAGTTCGGGACGTTCTCGCACGAGTTGCGGCCCCTCTCGCTCAAGTTGGGGCGGCTGTCGCACGAGTTAAGGCACCTCTCGCTCAAGTTCGAGCGCTTCTCGCTCAAGTTCGGGCCCCTCTCGCACGAGTTCAGGCCCCTCTCGCTCAAGTTCGAGCGCTTCCCGCACGAGTTGCGGCTGCTCCCGCTCAAGTTCGAGCGCTTCTCGCACGAGTTGAGCCTCCTCTCGCTCAAGTTTGGGCGCTTCTCGCTCAAGTTCGGGCCCCTCTCGCACGAGTTGAGCCTCCTCTCGCTCAAGTTGAATACTCCTGCCCGATCCATCCATTTTATTGAGATATTTTGGCACAAGACAAAAAACAGAAAGGAAGGTTTTCGGCAGCCGCCGAAAACCAACATCTTTCATATAGTGTCGCCTCCCAAATACAACATTCCCCGAAAAGACGAGTAGGCGTGGCCATTAGTGACTACGCCTCTCACAGATCCATCGTTCGCGTTGACAATGTGGTGTATCGGGGCTTCATCGGCCCATTGTTATACTTGGCAGGTAGTGAGGTTTTTCCGTACCCAGGAAACCAGTTCCTGATAGACATCATGCTGAGAATGCGAATTAATCATTCATCCTTGTTTACTTGCTTTTCTAACTCTTCAATTTTAGCATCTCGCCTGGCATTAGACTTTTTAACCTTTTTAACGATGAAATAAGTAATTAGTCCTATAATAACTGCCCAAAACACAAGTGGTAAAAGCGCGACTATTACATCCACTTTGCTCACCTCCATTTTTATATACTAACTAATTTTCGATTATGGGTAACTCGCTCTTCCATATTGGTTAATATAAATCAATATCATATACACCATAGTTATTTACATATAAAACCTATCTATTTGCATAGGAATGTTCATTAACAATTCTTTTCTTTAATCACTATTATCCACATATTTTTGTACAATCTGTCTATTTTTCTCATTTTTAGGTAGTAAACCGAAATGTTGATATTCAAAAATCATTTGCCTTTGAGTCGGAGTTACACCAGAGTTTATTACATCTTCATAATTATAATTAATATTTATCTTACCGGGATACTTCAGTACTAAAGTTAAATTTGTCCATGCCTCTTGATCGTTGTTAATAAATATTTGTCTTAAATCACTAAATTTTGCTTGTAATTCCAATAACAATTCATCATAGCTTGTTTCACTCACATTAAATTGTTCTGGAATATCATGAGAGTAAATAAAATCCTCATTCTCAGACGTATTGAAATAAAAGAACACTTCTCTAGCATCATCCAATATTTCAGCATACAAATAAATTTCATGCCATTTTCCGTCAGGTATCATACTTATAATATGCTCTGCTATAATCGGATACATTTGCTCCATCTGTTTCTCCATAATTTTCTAACCTCCTGCTTGATTTTGTATTGTAACCTTCTTAGCTCTTCCGTTATCAATTGAATACTCAACTATAAAACGCTCAGGTCTGGTAGAATTCGAAGTATATTGAGGTTTTATTTTTACTTTTACGTTTTCATTTTTTTCTAATGCTGATGCCCATTCTTGTTCCAATTGATGCCATTTACCACCGGATTGATTTATTTGAGAGTTCATAGCCACTAAATTATCGATATCACCTGATCCGTTAAATTGGTTTGCAATTAAATGGCCACCATCATCTCTATCCGGATAATTACCTCGGATTCTGTCCGGTTCCCCAACATTACTTTGTGCATATTGATTTCTCGATCCTGACCCTATTTGTAATTCCGCTTCTACATCATCAATACGACCAAATTCATCCGTTTCATAAGAATACCCTTCTTTAGTTTTATATTTTACACTTGGTTGCAAAACTTTTTTGTTATTATTTCTTTGAATATGCTTTCCATAAGAAACCTCTACTTTATTACTATTTGCTGTACCCCTATTAGAATTACTATCAACCCGACTACTTCTTCCATCACCCTTCTTCACCGCAAAATGATAACCACCCATACCGTCCTGCACAAGGCCGATGTCGGGAACATTCACGCGGTACCATTCGCTTATATTCATTAGGGTGGGGAGCTTCGGACTCGCCGAGGTTGCTTCGGTTGCAGGTACGGTGCCCTTTTGACCAGGCGATGTTACTCTCGAATGGGTTTTAGGTATCCCTGCACTTTTGGGAACACTGACACCTTTCGCGCCTGCTCCTGTTAAAAATAAACCGAAACTTGACTTCCAGTGCGCTTTTGAAAAAGCCTCATCCGGATTGACGGCGCCATTTACCATATCAACGCCACCCATAGTCAGCCAGTTGGCAAAATCAGATGGGGAGTTCAGCATATTTTCGGCATTATACTGTAAGCCGCTATACGTATTTTTCGCCAAGTCAAATGCGCCAAGCGTCAAGTAGTTACCAAAATCATACCATGAATCGGTTGCTTTTTGACCTCTTTCTTCAAGGCCGCTCCATATATCTAATCCAATTTTTTAATACTTCTGCAGTCTTTTAAAACGATGTTATTTTCCTGGTTTTTAAGAGAATTTGTAATATTAAAAATAAAACCTTGGCCAGCTAATTGCTGATCAAGGTTTTGAAGTCAATAATTATTTAGTTCTTCTTCTAGATCCAATTTTAAAGTGTGGGTTTCTAAAACAGCTGAATCTGTATTATTCCAAAATATAGAAGGCCTAATACCATCTGCATCCATACCAGGTAACCATTCCTCTATAAACTCTTCAAGATCTATCTTTTTAGGTCGATAACCATTCCATTCATGAATTGCACATAAATTAGCAAATTCTTTTTTTGGCCAAAAAGGAAATAGGGGACTTCCGTTTTCATCTTCAGAGATTGCCCAACCATCTTCAAACAACCCCCAAACTTCCTCAAAGTCAGCAACTTTTTTTATAAAGTATTCATATCTTTTTGGAGCAGGCAAGTTGCTTACTGCTTTAATCTCTTCATTTTTCAATAGATTTACCTCCTTTATTTTAGTTTTTTTCCATATCCGTCATGTTTATGTTGAGTCCTATGACTTTTTATTATTTGTAAGTCACTATGCTCATATCCATATCCCCATCTAGCTTCATATCCTCGACGATGTGCTAATTGATACCCTTTAGGTACCCTAATATTTTTTCTCTTTCCTAACGCTATTTCATTTATATCTCGCTTAATTTCACCTTTTAATGAGGTGGAGACTTTGTCATCTTTTGATATTTCTTTAAGTTTCTTTTGTTTACCAGATCTTCCACGTTTCTTATGGCCAATTTTATTAACTTCAGCCTTCTTCGCCGGTATTTCACCTTTACTATTTACCTTAAATAAATCATCCGCTTTTCTGAGTTTCAATAACTTACCTGCTGGAAAAAGAGACGTTCCCGCAATGACCTTAGCGACGGTAGAACTTTCCGATTCTGTTAACGTATTAATATCATCCAAAAACAGAAAGTCAGCTGTTGATTTGGCAACATTTGCAGCTCCTTCACCGAAGCTTTTTACCTTATTAATAAATCCATTTTCCTCTTCCACCGGCTCCAACCGACTCTCCGGAATATCCGAAACGAATTTGTAATGCACATTACCCTCGTGATCCATATATTCCCGCAGAATCCGGCCATCCATCAGCGTGTGGTAGTTGCCATACCATTCATTCTTATAATCGGACACTTTTTCACTCTTCACGACCTGTCCTTTTACAGTCGCAAATTCCTGTTCACTGATATTGCTGCCTACAGAGGCTGTCACAACGTTTAATGCGCGGAAGCTGTACTCAGCAGTCCTCATCTCAAACTTCTCTGCCAGCATGTTCGCCCAAGTACCCGAATACGGAATGAACCGCGACAAAAGGTTTGCGGCTCCGGATCCTATAAGCACATCCAGAGATAACATATTGCTACCCGCTTTGTCCCGCACGCCGGAAATCAGTGCTTGGTGGAAATCATGCTGGGATAGCTGCTGAACGGAATAATTCCCAATGCTGATGTGCCCACTGGAAACCATGCCGCCAAGTTTATTGATGTAAGTTTGCATTAAATCCAGATCATTTTGCGATTTATCAAGCGCCCCGGAGCTTTCAGAATCAAATGTGTATAGTTTTTCCAATGTGCGTTCTGTCTTTTTTCGTGCCCGCTGTGACTGATCGAGAAAATCACCGTCATCCACAGAAGGCAATGGCACAATATCCCTGATAGAAGAAATCACATGGTTTGCCTCGTCTGTTAAACTCATTGTAACATTTTCCGCTTTTTTCAATCCCTGTTTGACGTCTTCCTGCAAAAAGGATTCGCGGATATAGCCCTGTTCATCAGGCTCCAATGACGCAAGTGAATGTTTGATTTTGGCTAAGGCATCCTGAAAATCCGTGATGAACCCTTCCATAAATGCGAGGAATGGCATATGGCTTTCCTGGTAAAAAGCCCGGATGGAGGTTGCCGCCTTTCCTTTAAAAGCGTCGTCCATTGCAACAAACCCATTTAGCTTTGTCTGGATTTTTTTGATCTGCTCCTTCAGCCTGGTTAAATCTGAGGTCGTTTGGTCGATGTCATTATGTAACTGCTGCACATCTAAAACTTTTATGACGCCTCACCCCTTTCCGGTAGCCATACCCTTATTTCAATACTTGGAAAGAAGAGGCTACCGTTTCATCCGTTTCCTTCAGGCTTTCAATCACATGATTTGCCGATTCCGTATTTTCCCGAAGTACTGCTTGATAGGACACGTTGATATTCTCCAGCTGCTGTTTCATCTGCTGGAGTTTATCCGCCACGTCCATGGAATTGTCCCCTAGGGTGTGCTTGGAAAAAGCGGTCTCCATCGCCTCGACTGTATTTTTTAATTCATTCAGAGATTGTTGGACGGGTGAATCTTTCAATTTGATTTCGTCACTCATTATTCAGCAGCTCCTTTCGTCTTTGATCATGTAAATCACTCAGCCTGACTTGCTGGGATGATCGATTATGTTCCAGAGAAAGTATCTCCTGTTTGATTTGCTCGATTTCTGTTTCCACTCTGGAAATAACAGTCTGCAAATCTTGCGTTTCAATAGATTGATAGCTCCCCTGTAACGCTCTTTGTTTGAAACCATCAAAATCATTTGCCATATTCCCGCTCCACGTATTTTGAGACAGTGATGGTTCAAGACAAACGCGCTTATGGTAGTGGAATTCATCACTGCAATCCAGCAACTGTGAGAGTGCTTTTTTCAACCTGATCAAATTCTCCTGTTTCTGCTGCAACTGAGCATTAATGGAATTGATTGTCCACTGTACGCCGGAAATTTGCGAATCAAGATGGAAGACAGCGTTTGCCAAACATTTCACCCCACTACATAAAATAAGTCGTTTTTCTTAGTTACCTATTATTGTAAATTAATTAGAAATTTTTACTAAGAGGACAAAAGTACTATTTTCCTATACGTGAAACGATACTTTATACCTATTTTTAGACAAAGTATTAAGCCCGCTCTTATCCGGTGTGAGGGGCTGGTCGATTAAATTTGGAGATGTTTGAGGTTAAAAATCTCACCATTAAAAGCGTTTTCGCACGAGTCGAGAGCGTTCTCGCTCAAGTTCGGGTGCTTCTCGCACGAGTTGGGGGTGCTCTCGCTCAAGTTCGAGCGGCTGTCGCTCAAGTTCGAGCACTTCCCGCACGAGTTGAGGCCGCTCTCGCTCAAGTTCGAGTACTTCCCGCACGAGTTGGCGCCGCTCCCGCTCAAGTTCGAAGCGTTCTCGCACGAGTTCGGGGCGCTCTCGCTCAAGTTCGGGCGCTTCTCGCACGAGTTGGAACCCCTCTCGCTCAAGTTTCGCCCGCTCCCGCACAAATCCAAGCCCGCTCCCCGCTCAAGTTGACGAGACTCTCCCCCGTTCCAAAGCATATCATTGAAGATTTTTGGCACAAGCCAAAAATCCACCATACCAATAAGGAAGGTTTTCGGCTGCTGCCGAAAACCTCCCCTCTGCTCCAGCCGGTCAAGCCTACAGGAATTCACCCGCATCGCTCTCCATCATTCCAGCCAAATATCATCATCCCGTTTTCCCCGACACGACGGGCATCGTTTTGGGTCCACAAATCCTTTTTGCTTAAAAAAGTGCTGTTCGCCGGCTGTAAATAAAAAGCGTTCACCACATACCCAGCATTTCAGCCAAACATCCCGTGGCTCCAGACCTTTCAGCGCTTCCTGAATAGACGCGCTTCGTTCGCGGGCGGCCTGCAGATTGGCGGGCTCATCCGATTCGAGTGCCTGGATGGTTTCCCGAATCGCAGCCCGCACTTTCCTGTAATCAATTTTTTCCCATTCCTGTAAATAGGGGATATATTTCGGGTTACCGGTTTCTTTTATTTTATCAAGCAATAACAAGATCATGCCGCGATTGCGGTCTTTTAAATAATGCATGTCCGGATCTTGCTTCCCGGCTGCCAGCCAGTCGTTCCATTCTTGCAGAAATTCATCAGCCCTCTGATCACGTTCGATCTCCCATCCGCGTTCGGTGAAAATAATCATCGGTAATTTGCCGCTGTACTGAATATCCAGCAATTCATAATCGAGCATCCAGTCGATTTTGACCAGGACATCATCAAGTTTTGTCCCTTTAAAATAACCATAGACCGGACAATGGTCCAACTCCAGCTGCAGCAGCTTTTTCTCACGCGACCCCTTTAGGATTTTGGCAAGAAGCGTCCGTCCGCCGGTTGCGATGAGTTCATCGGCCGCCCGCAAAATCGCCCGAATATCGGCTTCCGCCAGCCGTTCTGTTTGCTGTGTCATGTCAATCACTCCTTTAAAGGCATTCATCTCGCTTTTGACCGCCTTAAAACGCCGGCAACACCGTCATGTGATCTGATCCCACTCTGTCTTTTTATACATAATGGACTTGAGCTCTTCATTAATGAATTCCGGATCATATTCCCTGAACATCTGCTCCTTGGCCCATGCTTTCATATGCTCATGGTCCGGATGGTTCTCATCATGATAAATCCGCAAAAATTCATCATATCCGGGGAGGCCGCCTACATCTTCCGGCGGCGCTGTTCCGGCACCATCTATAAGCGTCGGATAGCCATAATGGTAATCGTCCTTAACGGCCTTCAGCGTCACCAGAAACTGCCAATAATCACCATAATCATAAATATAGCTGAGTTGGCCATATTTCTCCAAGTACGTATCAATCTTGATCCCTGCCGGCTTGCGCACTGTCTTTTCCAACTCCTGCAGCCGTGCCTCCTGAATCGATGCAAACTCCGGCGGCACATCACGCATTTTGGCCTTGATAGCTTCCCGGTTTTTCTTAAAATGCTGATGCTCCTGATATGCCTCTTCATCATTGGTAACGATGATAGCGTCATCAGGTAAATCGAATTCAAACAGGTGATAAGTGTGCGGGTAGCCGCCTTGGAAATTGGTCACCGTCTGGATCACGTCATGCAGCCTGTTAAAGGTTGCATCCGCCGGCATGACAACCCGCCGCCAGATCAATGGGTCCGAACCGGTTAATTCAATCCTAATTTGATACGCTTTCATGTGATCAGCTCCTTAGTTCGGTGGATTTTCTATCATCATTATAAAGCAAAAGCGCAACCGGTTGGTAGTATAAAACATGCCTTTTCAATATGATTAACTACATTCGCCTCGTCTTATAGCGAATGCCGAAGCTTTTTATAAGGTCATCCGTAATTTATACTTTCTGACGTTACAAAAAGAGGGCATCTCATTGTCGATGAATGAGGCCCTCTTTTTTCATACATATTCATTTGAGCGCTCCGCGACATAACACTGGTCATCAGGCAGTGCCACCCATAGCCCGCCCGGTCACGCCAGCAGTCCGGCCATGCGCAGCCCATGCCAGATTCCATCATCATGCACATCCTTTGTCACACGACCGGCCGCTTGTTTCACGACATCTGCGGCGTTGCCCATCGCAATGCTGTTTTGGACCGTTTTGAGCATTGGAATATCATTCAGGCCGTCGCCGAATGCATAGACATCGGATGCAGGGATCTCCAGCTGCTGTATCAGCTTGCCGATGCCCGCCGCTTTCGAACCGCCGGCCGGCATAACATCCACAGAATACGGGTGCCACCGGACAAAATCAAGTTGATCAAACGTTTGATCATATGCTGTCTCGTCTTCTTCTGTGCAGAATAACAGCGTCTGGTACACCTCGCCGTTCCGGTAAAAATCCGGACGATACGTGACTTCTCTATCAAGTTTCAATGAATCCGTCGCTTCTTTAACGTGCGGGTGGTTGCGTGTATTCGTATACCAGTCATCATGATTGAGATGAACGAGCGGATGATTGCGCTCTGTCGCATATTTCTCCAGCGCCGCAAGATGATCCGGCTTGAGCGGATTTTTATAAATCGTTTTATTGTTGTGCACGACATACTGCCCATTGATACTGACGTACGTATGAATATTCAACTCGTCAAGCAGCGGCCTAAAGGCAAACGGCGCGCGGCCCGTTGCAATTGCGACAAAATGCCCGGCCGCCTGCAGATCGCTGACCGCCTGCTTGGTCGATGCCGGCAGCTGCTTCTCATCATCCAGCAATGTCCCGTCTATATCAAAAAAGATTAATTTTTGCGTCATGTGATGGCCTCGTTTCATAGTATTTTGCAACTATTATTCTATCATACTTTGGTGGTAAAAGCTTTGGATTTAGGGCGGACACACCCCGCGTTGCTTTTAGCTGCTGCAGCATAAGCCATGTATCCGCTTAATTTAGAAAAACTCGGCATTCGCATCGTCTTATAGCGAATGCCGAGTTTTTTATAAGGTCATCCATGATTTATACTTTCTGACGTTATTAAAAATCACGCTGGCGCGTCTGTCACGTTAGTGTAACCACCCGTTCGGTCTCAGCTGCTTCAAGGATAGCGAAGACTGCTTTCACGGCCGTGAGCGCCTCTTCGCCCGTTACAGGCGGCATTTTATCCAGCCGAATACAGTCGATAAAAGCATCGATCACACCGGAGTCGGCCTGCTGATCTGTTTGCCCTTCTTGCAGCTCATAATTGATGGTTTCCTGATCAGCTGTTAGCACCTGAATTTGATAGTCGGGGTGATGATAGATTTTAATCGCACCATGCTCGCAATAAATAACAGTGCTGTCATCCTTTTCGCCATAGTAGGTCCAGGAAAAAGAAGCAGTCCCCAAGCGGCCTTTGCGCGTTTTCAGACTGGCGACCGCATTGTCACACACGCCAATCGGTTGCCCGTTTTCATCGGTTTTATCCAATGTATCGGTAAACGCACTTACTTGTTCCACTTCATCATCCAGCAAATAATGCAGCAAATCTAATTTATGGACACCTAAATCGCCTGCAACCCCAAGTCCGGAGCGGTCTTTTTTAAAAAACCAGGTCGAGCTGGTTTTATTGGTGCCCCAATGTTCCGGTCCGGCATGGCCAAAAGTCGTCCGAAACGTCAGTACTTTCCCGAGTTCATGACGCTCGAGAATCTTCTTAGCCTGCTGATGCGCCCGGAAAAACCGCTGATTATGATTGACCATCAACTTTTTACCGGACGCTTTTTGCGCTGCGATCATCTCATTCGCCTGCTCCACAGTGACAGCAATCGGTTTCTCGCACAACACATGCTTACCGTGCTGTAACGCCTTCGTTGTAAATATGTGGTGGTTCTCGTTTGAGGAACAATCGCTAATCATATTAACGGCAGGATCGGTTAGCAATTCCTCTACCGTACTGACCGTATTGCCATCGAACAGGTCCGCCAACATAGCCGCCCGCTCGGGATTCCGGTCATAAAAAACAATCGTATCAATGCATGGATTCGCCTGATACTCCGGTGCATGCAAAAACTTCGCAATCGCGCCGCAGCCAATAATACCAGCTTTCATGGAACATCTCCCCTTGTTCGTTTCTATCAGACTAATACATTTTCGGAAGACATGCCAGCGTTAGCTGTGAATGAGGCGGGAATGGCGACGGCTCTCGCACGAGTTCGCGGCGTTCCCGTACGAGTTCGCGGTGCTCTCGCACGAGTTCGCGGTGCTCTCGCACGAGTTCGCGGTGCTCTCGCTCAAGTTCGCTACGCTCTCGCACGAGTTCGCGACGCTCTCGCACGAGTTCGCGGCGTTCTCGCACGAGTTCGAGGCGTTCCCGCACGAGTTCACGACGCTCTCGCACGAGTTCGCGGCGTTCCCGTACGAGTTCGCGACGCTCTCGCACGAGTTCGCGGCGTTCTCGATTAAGTTTATCCCATTCCTACCCGCCCGATTCGGCGCTTGTCACTGCTTGAATTCCAGCTAATCCTGCAAAAATAGTAGATTTTCGGCAGCTGCCGAAAATCCTCCTAATCTATCTTTTCAAGTCGCGCACCGGATTCACGAGTGGTTCAAACTCATCGATATGACACGCTACAACGTCCCCATCACGAATCACGACGGCACCGGGTGTACCGGTTGATATGATATCGCCGGGCTTCAGTGTCATCATTTTGGAATGAAACGACACGAGCTCTCGGGGTCTGAACGTCATATTGGAGACGCTATTTTTGCGGTGCAGACGATCATTGATCACGGTGGAGACCGTCAACGTGTCAACATTGTCAATCTCATCAGGTGTGACAAGATGAGGACCAATGCTGAGAAATGTGTCAAAACTTTTCGACCTTGTTAGATAGCGTGGATTTTTTTGCAAAATATCCTCCGCTGTCATATCTATCACGGTTGTATAGCCGGCAATCGCGTTTTCCGCCTGCTTTTCAGTAACGTCTCTGCACACCTCACCAATCACGATGCCAAGTTCAGCTCCGGCTGTCGTCCATTTTGATTGATGGGGGATTTGAATCGTATCGCCCGGCCCGATAATTGTAGTATCGGGCTTCATAAAGCTTGCCGGTTCTGTATCCGGAGCGATTTCGCTTAAGTCAGACGCCTGATCCGCGTAATTCAGGTCAATCCCCCAAATTTTGGACGGATACCGGTAAAGCGGCGCATATTCCACATCCTGAAGCGGCGAAATCGTAACGCGTGCTTTGCCCGGTTCACCCAAATCGTCCAGCCAAATATCGAATTTTTCCAGCTGATCCGATTCGAGCATTGTTATCACGTCAGTCGGCCATTGTTTAAGGTAGGCATCGTTCAAGGCCTGAATCGGGAAAACGCCATTCTCCATAATGACCGCCGCCTGTTCTATCCCTTTATGTTTAATTGTTGTTAAATGCATAACTTCTCACTCCTTTATTGTGTTGGGATTATATTATGTGACGCCGCATCAATGGTAGGGCGCGGGAGTTATTTTAATCATGTCGGGCTTCCATTACGCGATATCGTGGCGGTGTCGCGTGAATGTTGGTCGTCCTTCCGCGATAGTGTAGGAGTCTCGCGCGATTTGAGATGGATATCGCACGAAATGTAGTAGTTGTCGAGCGATTATGAGATGAACGCTGCGCGAAATTTCCGGGCCACCGCGCGATTTGACGGCATTGTCGCACGAATGCCGCCTTTCAGCACAACATTAAACACCACCTTTCAAATTGGCATCTTCGGCGATTGCCGAAACTATTCCCCTTTCACTACACGTCACCCAATCAAATGCTGCTTACGCCCCGCCTCTCGGACTCCAACTGGCATTATTTGAAAATCAAACGATTCAATTCGACATTATTTCCCGGGAAATAACATGATTTTCAATCGTTATATCATAACCGTTGCGAGCGTCAGTGATCCTGTAGTTAAGCATCTTCTGTAACCATTTCAGCTAATTTATCCAGTGCCATATTACCACCTGAAATCACGCAGCAAATATTTTTCTCCCGCATGTCTGCCTTGTTTGCCATGGCTGCTGCCACGGTCACGGCAGCAGAGGGTTCAATAAGCTGCTTCATCCGCTCCAGCACAAAAATCAATGCCGCCTGAATAGCATCATCGCTTACAAGTACGATATCGTCAACGTCCTTTTGGATAACCGGAAATGTCAGATCACCCGGCTGTGATGCTCTGAGCCCATCAGCTATTGTGTCAGCGTGTTCAATAGCCGTTATGTCACCGCGTTGTTTTGAAAGATATGTATCGTTGCCCCGCTCAGGCTCCACGCCAATCACCTTGATCTCCGGATTCGACGCTTTGATGGCCGTGGCTATACCGGAAATCAATCCGCCGCCGCCAATCGGGACATAAACAGCATCGACATCCGGAATTTGTTCGAGGATCTCAAGACCCACGGTACCCTGCCCGGCCATCACGAGCGGATCATCGTATGGCGGTATGAATACAGGTTCCTCATCGGTCGTCAGTTCCTTCGCCTTCTTCAGACGCTCCGTCGATGTCGTGCCACAGTGGATAATATCCGCTCCATAATCATGAATCGCCGCTGCCTTACTCGTCACGACATTTTCCGGCACAACTATCGTCGCCTTCAGCCCCAGCTTGCCGGCGATGTATGCAACTGCCTGGCCATGGTTGCCGGAAGATGCCGTTATAACATGCGTTGCCCCTTCTTTGGCAGCCGCTTTTACTTTATTGGTCGCACCACGAATTTTGAAAGCTCCGGCCACTTGCACATGTTCACTTTTTAAATAGATATGATTCGCACACTTCTTCGACAAACTCCGAGACGTCAGCATAGGCGTCCTGTGAACCACGTCCTTTATCTCTCTGTAAGCATCATTTATTTCATTAAGTGTCAGCATGTTATATTGTATTCGCCTCTTTTCATTAAAAATTCAAATAGACGATTTTCGGCCTAGGCCGAAAATCAACATCCTTCAAAGCAATGCCATACGGGGCGGACAATCCTTGTGTTGCGTCTATTTCCGCTCGGGTTGGAGGTGTTCTCGCTCGCGTTCAGAGCGGTGCCGCTCAAGTTCCAGCACTTCCCGCGCGAGTTGCAGCGGTTCTCGCACGAGTTCACGGCGCTCTCGCTCAAGTTCCAGCGCCTCTCGCACGAGTTCACGGCGCTCTCGCTCAAGTTCGAGCACCTCTCGCACGAGTTACTGCCGCTCTCGCTCAAGTTCCGGCACTTCTCGCACGAGTTCGCGGCGCTCTCGCTCAAGTTCGGCGCCTTCCCGCACGAGTTTCAGCCGCTCCCGCTCAAGTTCGAGCACTTCCCGCACGAGTTCATGGCGTTCTCGCTCAAGTTCGAGCACTTCTCGCACGAGTTGCAGCCGCTCTCGCTCAAGTTCCAGCGCCTCTCGCACGAGTTCACGGCGCTCTCGCTCAAGTTCGAGCACCTCTCGCACGAGTTACTGCCGCTCTCGCTCAAGTTCGAAGCGCCGCCGCTCAAGCTGTGCCCCTTCCCGCAACCCACTGGATGCGCTCCTGCTCAAGCCTCTACACACGCCCAAGCTGCTCCGAAATACGATGGGCGGCTTGTTTCACGTGCTCAATAATAAAATTGATATGCGCCTCGGTCACATCATATTCCAGAAACTCCGCACTGATAGCTCCGTGAATTTTTTGGCCATACCCGAGCACAGGCGCGCCGACTGAAACGGTTCCTTTTGTTTTTTCACCAAAGCTGATGGCATACCCGCTTCGCCTTGTCTCTCGTGCCGCCTGTTTCACAGCAGCCGTTTCGTTTTCATCAAGAGACAAGTCGCTGAAAATCTGCTCCATTTGGCTGTCATGCATGTGTGCCAGCATCGTGCGGTTGGCCGCGCCGATGTGTAGCGGGATGCGTTCGCCGATTGGATCGACAATGCGCACATTGCGGGGACTGTCGACCCGGTCGATGATGATGGATTCATGCCCTTTTGGAATATCGAGGTAGACGGTTTCCTTCACATCACGGGCCAGCTGTTCCAATGCCGGCCTTGCGAGATTACGCACATCCAGTTTGTCAAACAGCTTCATGCCGTATTCCAGCCATTTGCTGCCCAGCATATACGCTCGTTTCCCCGGCACTTGCTCAACAAGATGATAGGCTGTCAATGTCTCGATAATTCGGTAAATGGTGCTGGCCGGCAGTCCGGTCTGCTCGGACAAGTCGGCAACTGACCATGTGTCTTTTTGCCCGTCCGCTGCCAGCACGTCGATAATCTGCATAGCGCGTTCAATCGATTGAATCATGCCGATGCCTCCTGAAGCAATTTTACTAAATTTTCAAGACAAAGTAAATTTCCCCGTCAAGCACCCGAAACCCGGCATCAAATCATCTTGACAAACTAAGCGTATCATTTTAAACTTTATATATTATCACCATGAGAAATATATTCCGCATCGTGGTAATTATTTGACATCAATCATGAAAGCGCTACATAAATATCTGGGAGGATTTATGCATGGAAAGCCTTAATGCGTTCATCAGCAGGTTGACCGAGATTGTCTGGGGACTGCCAATGATTATTCTGCTGATGGGAGGGGGCATTTTTTTAACGGTACAGCTCGGTTTTTTCCAATTCCGTCACTTGCCGCATATCCTGAAGCATACATTCGGCAAAATGTTATCCAAAAACCATGCTCCCGGTACAGTGACCCCTTTTCAAGCAACAGCCTCTGCGCTCGCATCCACAATGGGCGCAGCCAATATCGTAGGGGTTCCGGTAGCGATTGCACTCGGCGGCCCGGGTGCTGTCTTTTGGATGTGGATCGTTGCCTTAATCGGAATGGCGACGAAATATTCAGAAGTGGTGCTGGGCCTTAAATACCGCGAGAAGAACACACAAGGTGAGTATGTGGGCGGACCGATGTATTATATCCGAAAAGGACTCGGCTGGAAGAAAACAGCTTCCTTTTTTGCGTTCGCGCTGATGATCGAGGTTGCTGCGAGCACCATGGTTCAGGCGAACTCAATTGCCACATCCATCGAAGGCTCATTCGGCATCAGCCCGATGCTGACAGGACTTATGGTGATGGTGGTTGTTGCCATTGTCATCTTTGGCGGTGTCAAAGTCATTGGAAGGGTCACGGAAAAATTGATCCCGTTTATGGTGATGATTTATCTCATTGGTGCTGTGATTGTTTTGGCCTATAATGTAGCTGATATTCCGAATGCGGTGCTCTTAATTTTTCAGCATGCCATCACACCGATTTCAGCTGCCGGCGGGTTTGCGGGTGCCGGTGTGGCGGCTGCCATTCGCTGGGGATTGGCACGCGGCCTGTACTCGAACGAAGCGGGCATGGGAACGGCTCCGATTGTTCATTCAGCCGCCCAGAACAATCACCCGGCCAAGCAAGGGTTTTGGGGTGTATTCGAGGTATTCGTGGATACACTGGTCGTCTGTACGACAACGGCCCTTGTCGTCATCACATCGGGCGCATGGCAGGATGTCACATCAGATGATGCCGCAAACATGGTGACCCATGCATTTTCAACCGTGTTTGGTGAAACAGCTGCGGGCGCCATCATTTCCATTGTCTTAATGTTATTTGTCATTTCAACGATCATGGTGCTTGTGTATTACGGTGACAAACAAGCGGAATTCCTGTTCGGCACCCGCATTTCAAACGTGATGAAATGTATCTACACTATTGCCATCCTGATCGGATCTGTCGGCGGTCTGCAGTTCATCTGGCAATTCTTGGATTTGATACTGGCGATGGTGATTGTGCCGAACATGATCGCACTCGTTTTCCTAAGCAAACAGATCCGAGCGGTAACGGATGATTATTTTCAGCCACACACTCAACAACGAAAAGAATCGATGTAATGTTTGGAGGTGACCGTTATGAAAAAGCACATGCATTCTTTACCTGAACCGGAGCGTATTGAGGCGCTGACACGAGGGTTGGTCCAGCAAGCAAGTGTCAATGGCACCACAGGGGAAGTAGACATCATCGGGAACATCCGCCATATCCTGGCTGAATTCCCGTATTTTCAAGAACACCCGGATCACTTATGGCTGCAGACATTACCGGATGACCCTCTTGGACGGCAAAACGTGTTTGCGTTTGTCGCGGGAAATGCGGATGCGGCAAATACCGTGCTTTATCACGCGCATATTGACACAGTCGGGGTCGACGATTATGGGCGCATCAAAGACAAAGCTTTTTCTCCGGATGCCCTAAACAACTTTTTCAGCACGTATGATGCCGCCCCTCGCGTTCAGGCTGAGGCACAGTCGGGTGACTGGCTGTTCGGGCGCGGGGCTTTGGACATGAAAAGCGGTGCCGCCGTCCATATATCCAATGTGCTTCATTTCTCGGAAAACAGAGAGGAGCTGGAAGGCAACCTGCTGCTGGTCATCAATGGTGATGAAGAAAGCGAACACCATGGCATGACCGGTGCGCTGCATGAACTGAAGCGCCTGCAGGACGAGAAAAACCTGGATTATGTTGCCGCGATTAACAATGACTTCATCACGCCGATGTTTGACGGGGATGAGACCAAATATATTTACACCGGAACAGCCGGTAAATTGCTGCCTGCCTTCCATATATACGGCCGGGAAGTCCATGTCGGCGATACATTGGCTGGGATTGACCCCAATTTTATCGCGGCAAAACTGACCGAACGCCTGCATAACAACTACCGGCTGACAGAACATGTACCCGGCGAACTGATCCTCCCGCCAAGCTGTTTATATCAGCGGGATACCAAACCATTTTACAATGTCCAAACCGCACCGGGGAGTCATCTCTATTTCAACTATTTCCTGTACGAAGCCACACCGGCCGATGTGATGACCCAATTGGTGCAGGAAACCCAGCAGGCCTGCCGTGAAGCTGAGACATACTTGAAGGACCAATTTGAAGCGTTTTTAGACACAACCGGCCTGCCGCAACGTGATTTATCCTGGAATATCGATGTCACCACATATGACGCCTACGTTGAGGAACTGCATGAGCGCGGCATTGACACCCGGTCCGTGATCGAGCAAGCCATCGCGGATAACCCCGATGCCGACACACGGACGTTAAGTTTTCGTATAACGGGCGCATTGCAGGAGCTCGATCCCGATAAGCGGGCACGTGTCATCCTATTCTTCGCACCGCCATTTTTGCCGCACAACTACTTGAAGGATTCCGATCCCGGCCACAGGCAAATTAAGGCGGCACTTGAAGCGGTCCTGCACCAACACGAAGCTAAAACAGGGGAATCATTTGCCGTCAAAAAATTCTTCCCCTATCTGGCGGATGGCAGCTTTTTATCACTGCACGAAACCAAGAGCGAGCTCAATGCGCTGCTGCAAAATATGCCCGAATGGGAGCGGCTCTACCCGGTTCCATTCGAGACCATCCAATCATTAGATATCCCGTCGATCAACATGGGCGTCTATGGCCATGACGGGCATAAATGGACCGAACGCGTCTATAAACCGTATTCGTTCGGCGTGCTGCCCGGCTTGATCCGCGACACAACCCGACAGCTCTTGAACGGTCATATAACGGCTTGATTGTTAGAAAAACCGGGCAAAGTGCGTCCCAGTCCTTTTTTCTATCTTCGTTAGAGAAAATCCGATAATTTGTATTTTTTGTATTCTTGTCCATGTATGCCTTTATAATATGCCGGATACATCTCTCCTCTACAATGTTCACAGCTGAATTTTTGCCGGGAACATATGTTGAATTTCAGAAACATGTTTCGACGACCCTCTACCGTAACTGCC
>NZ_BMNQ01000018.1 GCF_014646635.1 Lentibacillus kapialis | reverse complement strand
ATTTGACGGCGATAATGTCGCTTAGAGGGCGAAAATGGAATTTCGACAAAAGCACTGTCATACAAGGGTTTCAGGCATTAATAAACACCCCGAATCCCTTGGTATGTGGGGTGCGAAACTCGAGTACAAATATTATACATGAAATAGGCGTTCCCGCGCACATAAAGGGTTACATGTATTTAAGAGAAGCCATAACGATGGTTTATAATGATATTGAACTTTTAGGATCGATTACAAAGGCCTTATATCCTGATATTGCAAAGAAGTTTAACACAACAGCATCCCGGGTGGAGCGGGCCATTCGGCATGCCATTGAGGTTGCCTGGAGCCGTGGCAATGTTGAATCAATTTCAGCTCTTTTTGGTTATACGGTCAATATTTCCAAAGCTAAGCCGACCAACTCCGAGTTCATTGCGATGGTTGCTGACCGTTTGCGGCTGGAACATAAGGCGAGCTAAAGGGTCAAATGGGAAGCGCTTTGATAATAAGTTAATTGCATTATTCATACAAAAAACTGTATGCGTTCGTCCGCATACAGTTTTTTGTTCAGGCTCATTTCGTAAATTGTGTCTAAGGAGCTGAAACGTTGCTCTAAGGTGCGTAACCGTCCAAAGTGGAATTTAATCCTGTCACTGCGTTGAAGTATAGGATTTTTTCGTCAAAAATAAAATCTTTAAAAAACAACATTAACCAAAGAATTTTTGGTAAAGTGATCGCACAGCCAAATCGAGTTTATCTTTCCGAATACCGAACATGATGGAAACTTCTGATGACCCTTGGTTAATCATCTCAATACTGATGTTGGCCTCAGCGAAAGCTGCTGCCGATTTCTCGGCAATACCAACTGCGCTCATCATACCCTCACCAACAACCATGATCATAGCGAAACCGTAATCAATCGAAATGGTCTCTGGGTATAACTCGCTTTTAATCCGATTAATCACATTAATTTCCTTTTCAGCCGTCAATTGACTGTCACGAATAATAACGGACATATTGTCAATTCCGGAAGGAGCATGCTCAAAGGAGATTCCCTCTTCCTCCAAAATTTGTAGCAATTTACGTCCGAAACCAATTTCACGGTTCATAAGATATTTGCTCACATATAAATTAGAAAATCCTGTATCGCTGGCAATTCCGACAACACATCTGGTATGCGGATCTTTGTCGGAAACAATCATTGTGCCGGAACCGGCCGGGTTATTGGTATTTTTGATGCATACTGGTATTTCTGCCTGAAAAGCCGGCATAAGTGCTTCATCATGAAATACACCGAAACCGGAGTATGATAATTCGCGCATTTCCTTGTATGTCAAAGTAGTTATTTTCTCAGGATTGCTGACGATTGTTGGGTTGACAGCATAAACTGAATCAACATCCGTAAAATTCTCATACAAGCTAGCTTGAACCCCTGCGGCGACAATTGAGCCAGTGATATCTGATCCGCCTCTTGAAAAAGTCATTAACCCACCATCTTTTGTAAATCCAAAAAAACCGGGTATGACGAGAATTCCATCCTTTTTACGCATCTCATATAATTGAGCAAAGCTTTCAGGCAGTGCCTGAGCTTTTCCCGGTTCATTGCTGACAATGATACCAGCATCTTTCGGATTGACGTAATGAGCATTCAGTCCTTTTGATTTCAGGTATTCGCTGACTATTTTTGCGCTGCTGTCTTCGCCGATTGACTTCAATCCATCTGCTTTCATCCGATCTGGCGCATCACTATTCAGCGTATTTTGGACCGACTGTTCAATATCGGCGAGAATTGACTGTGGAAGTTCAAGCTCATTGACAATTTCCGAAAATCTTTCCATTATCTGTGTGAACTTCTTTTCATATGGGTTGTTGTTAAGAGCCAGATCGCTTAACTCAATTAAAAGGTCCGTAATTTTGGCATCATTTTCAAACCGTTTTCCCGGGGCGGACACAACGACAAATTTTCGGTCGGTATCATCCGCAACGATAGATCCGACTTTTTTAATCTGTACATCATTAGCTACAGAACTTCCCCCGAATTTTACAACTTTCATGCTACACCTCTCCATTGGTAAATTGTTCAAGCTTTTCTTATAAGGCCTTCCAAAATATATATTTTCGGACGGTATAAAGAATCACTATTTAGATTGTCGCTTATTCTTTTGATTCTTTCTGTCACGGTAAACAATAAATCCGGCGATAAATGCAAGACCTCCTAAAAACAAAAGAAAACCTGCAATAAATTGAATGCTTATATGAAAAAAAACAGGATAAAAGTCATTAAACAGTGAATCCCGCATCAGTTTGATTCCAACAGCGGATATAATTCCAGGTATAAGCAGCATAAGCACTGCAACAAAGCGAATCATGAGTGTGGTTTTCTCCTTTAATTAATACAGGCTTTTTTAAGTATAGCAAAATTAAAACAAAATATGAACACATCATTGCATATTTGTATCAGTAAGTTCAATCTAATACACAGCAGGATGCTTGCTAAGAAATGCACATTGACGTATCCTTGAAATATGCAAATTATTGCAGAGGCGGGATATCATGAAGCGTGTCCTGATTGTGGGTGCAGGCAAAGGCGGAAGAGCCTTGCTGGATATTTTACATAATACGGAGAAAATGGCTATTGTTGGCATGATAGATATCAACCCTGAAGCCAAAGGTTTAAAAATTGCCGAGGGTTATGGCATTCCTGTCAGCACCAATTATTACAATTGGATGGAAGATGATATCGACATCATAGTAGAGGCTACCGGGAATGATGCTGTATTGGCTGAGTTGCTTAATAGACGAAGCGGAAAAACAGTCGTTATACCCGGCAGTGTTGCATATATCATTTCTGAGTTGATGGATGAAAAGGAATCATTACTCGAACAATTGAAGCTTGAGGCGAGTAACCAGGAGTTAATTTTAAATAACATTCATGATGGTATGATTGTTGTGAACGATCAGGAGATTGTTCAGTTTGTCAACAAAAGCACCGAGCGGATTGTGGGAATTTGCAAAGAACAATTCAACGGCAAAGATATTAAAAGTGTCATTGCTGACACCAGACTTCCACATGTACTACGAAACCGGCGAAAAGAAGTCAATCAGCGTCTCATTCTGGAAAACGGCAAAAAGGTTATAACGACCCGCATTCCAATTATTAATGCTCAAGAACAAGTGCTGGGTGCTTTTGCCATTTTTAAGGATATTACCGAAGTGATGAATCTCGCAGAAGAAATAACCGATCTCAAGGAAATAAAAACACTTCTTGAAGCAATTATCCAGTCCTCTGATGAAGCCATATCGGTTGTGGATGAGAATGGAAACGGACTTATGATAAACCCCGCATATACGCGTTTGACCGGTCTCAGTGAATCAGACATTATCGGAAAGCCAGCCAGTGTGGATATATCCGAAGGCGAAAGCATGCATATGAAGGTGCTGCAAACCCGTCGTGCCGTTCGCAGAGTCCATATGAAGGTGGGCCCCGGAAACAAAGATGTTCTGGTTAATGTGGCTCCTGTTATTGTAGATGGTAAAATTAAAGGAAGTGTAGGCGTTTTGCATGACGTCTCAGAGATACAGTCATTAACAAGCAAGCTGAAACGTGCACGCCAGATTATCCGAAACCTTGAAGCAAAATATACATTTGATGACATTATCGGTTCTTCATCAGAAATGCAGATAGCACTTGAACAGGCTAAGGTGGGGGCAAAAACCCCTGCAACCGTCCTGCTGCGTGGCAACTCCGGTACAGGGAAAGAATTGTTTGCACACGCCATTCACAATGAAAGTGACCGCAAACATAACAAATTTATACGCGTGAATTGTGCTGCTATTGCTGAAAGTTTACTGGAAAGCGAATTATTTGGTTATGAGGAAGGTGCTTTTACAGGTGCAAAACAGGGTGGCAAAAAAGGTCTGTTTGAAGAAGCAAACAGAGGAAGCGTTTTTCTGGATGAAATTGGCGAACTGTCACTTCACATGCAAGCAAAACTACTTCGGGTGCTTCAAGAGGGGGAAATCGTCCGTGTTGGCGGAACATCTCCCATTGCTATCGACGTTCGGGTGATTACAGCAACCAATATTAACTTGGAAAAAGCTATTATGAGCAGACATTTTCGGGAAGATTTGTATTATCGTTTGAATCGGTTGCCTATATATATCCCGGCACTGGAAGAACGAATCGAGGATCTGCCGGAACTCGTTGACTATCTTATTCAAAAAATCAATCAGGATTATGGAAGAGGTGTGAACTCAATTGAAGCCCAGGCAATCGACTACTTGAAGGGCTATCACTGGCCTGGAAATGTACGGGAATTGGAAAATATTATTGGCCGGGCCATGATTTATATCGGGCTGAATGAAGAAGTGATAAAAAAGAAGCATATCCCAGATTTGGCAACGTCCCGAACTTCATCCCATCAGCTGAAAACAGAAAGAGACATGAATGGAACATTGCAAAGCGTTATGGAAGCATATGAAAAACAATATATTTCCGACGTTCTGCAGGCATTCAATTACAATAAAACGAGAACGGCCAAGTACCTGAACATCTCAATACGGAACCTGTATTATAAACTCGAAAAACATGAAATTGAAAAAGATAGCATGCAAAAATTTTCATGAATGCAAATAAATGCATGGTTAAAAGCGCGCTAATAAAGCGCTTTCAACATAAGGTTTTGGCATGGTTTTTGCTTAAGTATGTTGGGGGTGATGTCAGCCAGATGAACATACTAGTAAAATTTAAAACAACAAAAAACAAATCATAGTAAGTCAATAAAGTACATATTTAACACCACATTCGTAGTGGTTCAAATCGGTACTGGACAGCTGGTTAGGTTGATAAAACTTAGGGGGTAATAATGATGGAAATGTTTAACTATATGGAAGAATATGATTATGAGCAATTGGTTCTTTGCCAGGATAAAAATTCAGGATTAAAGGCGATTATTGTGATCCATGATACGACACTGGGGCCTGCTCTTGGCGGAACAAGGATGTGGACGTATAGCTCTGAGGAAGATGCAATAGAAGATGCTCTGAGGTTGGCAAAGGGCATGACGTATAAAAATGCAGCTGCAGGACTTAATCTCGGAGGAGGAAAAGCGGTTATCATCGGGGATCCGAAAAAAGACAAAAACCCTGAAATGTTCCGTGCTTTCGGAAGGTATATTCAAAGCCTTAACGGAAGGTATATTACAGCTGAAGATGTTGGGACCACTGTTCATGATATGGATCTGATTCATATGGAAACAAACTTTGTGACGGGAACCTCTCCTGAATCAGGGTCATCAGGCAACCCGTCCCCTGTGACAGGCTATGGTATTTATAAAGGCATGAAGGCGGCTGCAATGGAAGCGTACGGTGATCCCTCGCTTGAAGGAAAGACCGTCGCCGTTCAAGGGGTTGGCAACGTAGCTTATGCATTATGTGAGCATTTACATGAAGAAGGTGCTGATTTAATCGTTACTGATGTCAATAAAGAAGCTGCTAAACGTGCCGTGGATACCTTTGGAGCCAAGTTAGTTGAACCGGATGAAATTTATGGTGTTGATTGTGATATTTACGCACCATGTGCACTTGGTGCCACCATCAATGATGAAACTATCCCACAACTCAAAGCGAAAATAGTTGCCGGTTCTGCAAACAATCAACTTAAAACAATGGAACATGGTGATATGCTCCATGAAATGGGTATTGTTTATGCACCGGATTATGTTATCAATTCAGGCGGGGTTATTAACGTTTCAGATGAGTTGGACGGGTATAATCATAAAAGAGCCATGAAAAAAGTGGAGATGATATATGATAATCTGACGCAGGTATTTGAAATTTCAAGGCGTGATCAAATCCCGACATATGCTGCCGCTGACCGTTTGGCCGAAGAACGGATTCGCTCCCTGCAAGCATCACGCAGCCAGTTTTTAAGAAATGGCCATCACATACTAAGCAGACGATAACGTGTTTGAAAATGTTACGGAGGTAATCCGCCAATGCAGCAAACATTGCGTGTCCTCGTCATAAACCCGGGATCAACCTCAACTAAAATCGGCGTTTTTGACGGAGAACATTGTATTTTTGAAAGAAGCATCAAACACAGCATAGAGGAACTGTCCAAATATAAGCGAATCATAGACCAATATGCATTCCGTAAACAAATTTTATTGGAACAATTGGATTATGAAGGGATTAATATTTCCAAATTAAATGCCGTTTGCGCTCGCGGGGGTCTTTTGCGTCCGATTGAAGGCGGTACTTATGAAGTGAATGAAATCATGCTGCAGGATTTAAAAATAGGCCATAACGGACAGCATGCATCGAATTTAGGTGGAATCATAGCCTATGAAATAGCCAGCGGATTAAACATCCCCTCATTTATTGTTGATCCGGTTGTTGTCGATGAGCTCCATGAAATTGCCAGGGTGTCAGGGGTACCTGAAATTCCCCGAAAAAGTATATTTCATGCCTTAAACCAAAAAGCTGCGGCAAGAAAAGCGGCAAATGAGCTTGGAAAAGATTACACAGAAGCGAATTTGATTGTCACACATATGGGCGGAGGCATTACGATTGGGGCGCATAAAAATGGACAGGTGATCGATGTCAACAATGGTCTTCATGGAGATGGACCATTCTCTCCCGAACGTGCCGGTACAACTCCTGTTGGCGATTTAGTATCCATGTGCTTTTCAGGGCAGTTTTACCTTGACGAAGTTATGAAAAAACTTGTTGGAGGGGGAGGCCTGATGGCTTATCTGCACACAAATGACGCTATTGAAGTGGAACACCGTATCGCAGGTGGTGATAATTATGCAGCACACATTTATGATGCCATGGCGTATCAGGTCTCTAAAGAAATTGGATCAATGGGGACAGTGCTTGCGGGAAAGGTGGATGCTATCGTATTGACGGGAGGACTGGCCTACGGAAAAAAGTTTGTCCAACTGATAACCGAACGGGTTGATTGGATTGCCGATACCATTGTTTATCCTGGGGAAGATGAGCTGCAGGCGCTCAACGAAGGAACACTGCGGGTGCTTAGAAATGAAGAACCTGCAAAAGAATATCCAGCTAACCAAAACGGAGAGGAGTGTTCAACAGTCAATGGCGAACGAATATGATTTAGTTGTACTCGGAGGCGGGACAGGCGGGTATGTGGCTGCTATACGTGCCTCACAGCTAGGGATGCAGGTTGCTGTTGTTGAAAAAGGCGATCTTGGCGGAACATGCTTGAACAGAGGCTGTATCCCTTCAAAATCGTTGCTAAGAAGTGCAGAGGTTTTTAAACAAACAAAGGAAGCGAATGAGTACGGTGTAGAAACATCGGGTGTTACCTTAAACTTTACCAAAGTACAGGAGCGGAAGAACAGTATTATCAAAACACTTCAACAAGGTGTACTAGGTTTGATGAAAAAGGGCAAAATCGATGTTTATGAAGGATTTGGCCGTATTTTAGGTCCCAGTATTTTTTCGCCGATGCCTGGCACAATATCTATTGAATATGCAAATGGTGACGAAAATACCATGCTCGTACCAAAAAATGTGCTGATTGCGACCGGTTCTAAGCCGAAATCACTGCCGGGACTGGAACTGGACGGCACAATTGTGATGAGTTCCGACGAGGCGCTTAACATGAGTGAATTGCCATCCTCAATACTTATCGTGGGCGGTGGCGTTATCGGCATTGAGTGGGCATCAATGCTTTCGGATTTTGGCGTTGATGTAACCGTAATAGAATACATGGATCAAATTTTGCCAACAGAAGATGCGGCTGTTGCCAGAGAGATTGAAACAGAGCTAAAGAAGAAAGGTATTCAGTTTATTAAAAGTGCCAAACTATTGCCCAAGACGCTTCAAAAGAAAAATGGCGTGCAAATAGAGGCGGAAGTTAATAATGACAATGAAATATATTCAGCAGACAGGATGCTTGTTTCTGTCGGCCGGGAAGCAATCACGTCAAACCTGGGGTTGCAAAACACGGATATTGTTGTTGATAAAGGCTTTATTCAAACAAATGAATTTTACCAGACAAAAGAATCACATATCTATGCGATCGGCGATGTAATCGGCGGAATGCAACTTGCGCATGTGGCGTCTCACGAAGGCATCGCAGCTGTTGAGCATATGGCGGATCAAAATCCATTACCGCTGGAATATGACACCATTCCGTCATGTATTTATTCCAATCCGGAGGCAGCCAGCGTTGGTTTGACCGAAAAACAGGCAAGCGATCTGGGATTTGACATCAAAATCGGGAAATTTCCTTTCAAAGCAAATGGTAAAGCGTTAGTGCATGGTGAATCGGACGGATTTGTCAAAATAATTGCCGATAAGCAGACTGAGGATTTGCTTGGTGTTCATATGGTAGGACCCCATGCGACTGATATGATATCGGAAGCGGGGCTGGCCAAAGTGCTTGATGCAACACCTTGGGAAATCTCACACAGTATTCATCCGCACCCGACGCTTTCGGAAGTGATGGGAGAAGCAGCAATGGCTGTAGAAGGAAAACAAATCCATAATTAACAGTTTAACTTGTGAATTCAGGGGAGGGAAAGCTAATGGCAAAAAATCGCCATAAATCACTGGGATTAACAGACGAACAAGCAATCGATATTTACAGGCATATGCTTTTAGCCCGTAAAATCGACGAACGGATGTGGTTGTTGAACCGCGCCGGAAAGATACCGTTTGTCATTTCGTGTCAAGGACAGGAGGCATCACAGGTGGGTGCATCTTTTGCGCTCAATCGAGAAGAAGATTATGTTTCACCTTATTATCGGGATATGGGCGTCGTGCTTGCATTCGGAATGACAGCTAAAGAATTGATGCTTTCAGCGTTTGCAAAAGAAGAAGACCCCAATTCAGGCGGCAGACAAATGCCAAGCCATTTCGGTCAAAAGAGCAATCGAATCCTGAGTCAGTCATCACCTGTTACGACGCAGCTTCCGCATGCTGTTGGTATCGCACTTGCTGCCAAAATGGAAAAGGAAAATTTTGTATCGTTTGTCACACTAGGTGAAGGATCTTCCAATCAAGGTGATTTTCATGAAGGATTGAACTTTGCCGGTGTTCATAAGCTGCCTGTTATAACGATGGTCGAAAACAACAAATATGCCATATCGGTCCCGCAGGATAAACAAATTGCAAGCGCTAATGTTTCAGATCGGGGTCAAAGTTATGGTATGCCTGGTATAACAGTTGACGGCAATGATCCGCTGGCCGTATACGAAAACGTTAAACAAGCGCGGGAACGTGCTATAAATGGAGAAGGACCGACTCTTATAGAGGCAATTTCCTATCGGTTTACGGCCCATTCAAGTGATGACGACGATCGCCAATATCGGGAAAGTGCTGAAGTGGAGGAAGCAAAGAAAAATGATTCTATCTTTTCATTTGCTGCTTATTTAAAAGAAGGCGGGATACTGACGGAGGAACAAGAACAGGATATTCTCAGCGAAATTGAATCAATCGTTAATGAAGCGACAGACTACGCAGAAAATGCTGTTTATCCCGAACCTGAGTCGGTACTTAAATATGTTTATGAAGAGCAGGGGGAGAGTTAGTCATGCCAGTAATGTCCTATATTCAGGCAGTGACTGTTGCCTTACGTGAAGAAATGCAGCGCGACGAAAAAGTGTTTATCCTTGGAGAAGATATCGGTAAAAAAGGAGGCGTGTTTGGAGCAACAAAGGGGTTGCATGATGAATTCGGGGACTATCGTGTTCTGGATACGCCGCTTGCAGAATCAGCCATTGCAGGCGTCGGAATTGGGGCTGCTATGTATGGGATGCGTCCAGTTGCGGAAATGCAGTTTGCCGACTTCATCATGCCAGCTATTAATCAAATTATTTCCGAAGCTGCTAAAATGCGCTACCGTTCTAATAATGACTGGAATGTTCCAATGACCATTCGAGCGCCGTATGGCGGTGGGGTACATGGTGCGTTATATCATTCGCAATCAGTTGAAGCAATATTCGCCAACCAACCGGGCTTAAAGATTGTCATGCCATCAACACCTTATGATGTAAAAGGACTTTTGAAAGCTTCCATTCGCGATAACGACCCGGTGCTCTTCTTTGAACATAAGCGGGCATACCGCCTATTGAAAAGCGATGTACCAGAAAATGACTATGTTCTGCCGATCGGTAAGGCAGATGTTAAGCGAGAAGGAAGTGATGTAACGGTCATCACATATGGTCTGTCAGTCCATTTTGCACTTCAAGCGGCCGAAAAACTTGGAGAAGAAGGTATAGACACACATATTCTTGATTTGCGTACTGTGTACCCGCTCGATCAGAATGCCATTATTGATGCAGCACAGAAAACCGGAAAAGTTCTTCTTGTCACAGAAGATAATAAAGAAGGAAGCATTATCGGAGAAGTGGCAGCTATTATAGCGGAAAACTGTCTGTTTGACCTTGATTCTCCAATTCAGCGTCTTGCCGGTCCTGATATACCGGCAATGCCATTTTCTCCAGCCTTGGAAAAGTACTTTATGATGAATCCTGATAAAGTTGAAAAAGCCATCAGGGAACTTGCTGAATTTTAACGATTAACTGCCAAAGGGAGGGTATAAAATGGCAACCGAAAAAATCAATATGCCACAGCTGGGAGAGAGTGTCACCGAAGGAACCATCAGTTCCTGGCTCGTTGGTGCAGGGGACAAAGTCAATAAATATGATCCGATTGCAGAAGTTATGACTGATAAAGTCAATGCTGAAGTACCGTCATCATTTTCAGGTACCATTAAGGAGCTTGTAGCGCAGGAGGGAGATACCGTTCGAGTTGGTAATCTCATGTGTTATATCGATACAAAAGGGGAGTCATCCGGTGGTGAATCCCAAGCATCCGATCAAACTGGGAAAGAGCACAATACATCAGCAGTGAAAGACGAAGATAATGCAGCTGAGCGGTCGATGAAAAAACGTTATTCACCGGCTGTCATGAAACTTGCCCAGGAAAATGACATCGATCTGCAACAGGTTGAAGGCTCGGGCCGAGGCGGAAGAATTACACGAAAAGATATTGAAAAACTGATAGCTTCAAATGATAAACCGGCTGCACCGAAAAGCGAGACAGAGGATGAGCAGCTGTCTGCTTCTGATCACCAGGCACAAAAAGGCGACGTCGAGATTCCGGTTACCGGTGTCAGAAAAGCCATTGCACAAAATATGGTGAAATCCACCCAGGAGATACCGCATGCATGGATGGCGGTTGAAGCCGATGTTACGGATTTGGTCCGTTATCGGAATATAGTCAAAGAAGAATTCAAACAAAATGAAGGGTACAGTCTGACATTCTTTGCGTTTTTTGTAAAAGCCGTAGCTCAGGCGCTGAAGGAATTCCCTCAACTGAACAGTACTTGGGCAGGAGACAAGATTATTCAGCATAAAAATATCAACCTGTCCATCGCAGTAGCAAAAGACAATGAACTGTTTGTACCGGTTATTAAAAATGCTGACGAGAAAAGCATCAAAGGTGTTGCCAGAGACATTAATGATTTGGCAATAAGGGCACGATCCGGAAAATTGACGTCAGAGGACATGCAGGGAGGAACGTTTACAGTTAACAATACCGGATCATTTGGTTCTGTCCAATCGATGGGTGTCATCAATCACCCGCAGGCTGCGATATTACAGGTAGAATCAATTGTTAAACGGCCGGTCATCATAAATGATATGTTTGCTGCACGTGATATGGTTAACTTATGTTTATCCCTTGACCACAGGGTTCTGGATGGATTGATTGTTGGTCAGTTTTTAGCCCGTCTAAAAGAAATCGTGGAAAATACCAATGCGGACACAACCAGTATATATTAGACGTCGAGTACCCCTGTCCCCATAATCTCCGCTGTTCAGTTTTTAGCGGATCGTGTTCAACGATTATCGAGCCATGCCATTTCAAAGGTTTCTAAATTGAAATCTGCCAGTAAACTTGGTAAGGTAATTGTAGTAACATCAATTATTAAATAAAAGGGGATGGATTCACATATGGATTTCAACTTATTCATGGAGGACGTTGTAAACGCTGCCCGTGAAGATGTGCGCGATGCCGGTTACGAAGAATTGACAACATCTGAGTCGGTTGAGGAAGCAATGAAGCGTCAAGGCTCAACGTTGGTTATGGTTAATTCGACATGCGGATGTGCCGGCGGTGTTGCCCGTCCTGCAGCGGCCAATGCAATTCATTACGATAAACGGCCGGACCACTTGGTGACAGTGTTTGCCGGACAAGACCGCGAAGCAACTGAAAAAGCCAGAGAATATTTTGAAGGCTATCCGCCATCATCACCATCTTTTGCATTCTTAAAAGACGGTGAAGTTGTTACAATGCTTGAACGCTCTGACATTGAAGGCTATAGTGCAATGGATGTAGTCGGCAAGCTGCAAAAAGTATTCGACGATCATTGTGAAGAAGTCTAAATATAATGTTTTATAGTATGGGGCTGTCTCAACATAAAAAGGGTCAGCCCTATTTTATAACGTCAAAAAGTATAGAAGATTATGGATGAGCTATAAGAAAGCTTTGGCACTCGCTATAAGGCGAGACTAGGAGCCTTGGACAAAAGTAGTTTTATTGAGGAAAAAACCGAACTAACTAGAGCGTATACACCGCTCTGGAAATATACTCCGCGCACCTTAGGGCGGCATTATTGCTTAAGGAGAAATAAACGTGAAAATAGGCTCGCGTACAATCAAAACAGCAATAGGCACTCCCATTTCGATTTCTATTGCTCAGGTTTTTGGTTTGACTAATTTTGTTTCTGCTGGGATACTGACGATTTTGTGTATTCAACCTTCCCGGAAACGTTCCGTCCTGAGTGCTTGGCATCGTTTTTTGGCTTGTGTGACAGCTGCTTTATTTTCGATCATTTTTTTTGAACTAATAGGTTATCATCCAGTCGTTATTGGTATTATGCTGGCCTTTTTCATACCTGTCACTGTTTGGCTGAAAGTCACGCCGGGAATTGCGACCAGCTCAGTTATCATCCTGAATTTGTACAGTGCCGGTCATATCTCGTTTTCTTTCTTAACAGGGCAGTTTTTTCTCATTATAATCGGTATTGGCACGGCATTACTTGTCAATTTATATATGCCGAGTTTCGATACACAGTTAAAACAGAAACAGGATGAACTCGAGTATCATTTTCAGATTATATTGAATGAAATTGCCTTATATATACGTAACAAAAACGAAAATTGGGATGGAAAAGAACTGAAAGTGTCTGAGGATATATTACAGGATGCGATGGATTTGGTATTATTGGATAAAGAAAATCATTTATTGCGAAACGAGCACCCTTATCGTGACTATTTTCAGATGCGAAACAAGCAGCTGGAATTGCTGGAAAAAATGCTCCCATTAGTAAGTAGATTGCCCAACAGTGACGCCATTTCTGTAAAAATTGCCAGTTTTTTTGAAAAGTTAGCTGATAATGTTCATCCTGGTAATACAGCAACAGTCTATTTGGATGAATTGGAAGAACTGCGGAAAACGTTTGATCGTGAGGAGCTGCCGAAGACACAAGAAGAATTTGAAACAAGGGCTAATTTATTCAGACTGTTGCATGAAATTGAAGACTACTTGCTGCTGAAGAAAAAATTTAAAAAAAGCGATGTACCCGAAAAAAGGAGAGTAAAAAAAGACCGGAATATGTAAATTCCAGTCTTCTGCAATCGGTTAGCGATGACCGCGCCTTACTGATCTTAGATAAACATTGACAGTCCCATTGTCAGTGTCGACAGTATCATTGCCAGGATCATAAGATATATGATAATTTTTAGTCTTCGTTCGCGCTTGGATTTTTTTCTCGGTGCTTGCATTTTAGTTTGGTTTTTAACCAAATTCATACCTCCTTAAGTCCTTATCCTGACTTGTATTTTACCGCTAATTTACCAAATGGACAAGTATGATTTCTGAATTACCACGTATGTGAATAAATGCCTGGTCGCAAACAGAAGAAACCCGACGAGCACATAAATGGCAATAATACTTTTTTAAACAAATGAGGAGGCATTCATTATGATTTCTATCAACCAGGAGAGATTGATCGACGAATTTTTTGAACTGGTTCAGATTGATTCGGAAACAGGGTGTGAAGCTGAAATCGCTGAAATCTTGACACGGAAATTTAAAGAGCTTGGACTGGATGTCATTGAAGATGACAGTAAAAGTAAAACGGGTCACGGTGCCGGAAATCTAATCTGCACACTAAAGGGCAACGAGAAACATGCTGATCCGATTTATTTTACCTCCCATATGGATACGGTAGTGCCCGGAAAAGGTGTTACACCATCCATTAAAGACGGTTATATTGTCTCGGATGGTACGACGGTTCTTGGGGCGGATGACAAAGCAGGGCTCGCTGCCATTTTGGAAACTATTCGCGCGTTAAAAGAACAAGATAGCGAACATGGCGATATTCAGTTCATCATAACCGTTGGAGAAGAATCCGGGCTTCTCGGTGCCAAATCCCTTGATGGAACGCTAATTAATGCAAAGTACGGGTTTGCTATTGACAGCAATGGTGCTGTTGGCGACATCATAGTTGCAGCACCAACTCAAGCGAAAATATATGCTGTCATGAAAGGCAAAACCGCTCATGCAGGTCTTGCACCCGAAAAGGGTGTTTCAGCGATTAGACTTGCTGCAAAAGCCATAGCCAAAATGCCGCTCGGCCGAATTGATGATGAAACGACAGCCAATATTGGACGGTTTGAAGGCGGCAAACAGACTAATATCGTCGCTGATCGTGTTGAGATCGTCGCGGAAGCCCGTTCACTCGTGCCTGAAAAGATGGAAAAGCAGGTTACTAAGATGAAAGAGACGTTTGAAAGTGTTGCGAGTGATTATGGCGGCGGTGCTGAAGTGGATGTTCAAATCATGTATCCGGGATTCAGCCTGGATACCGATGACAAAGTCGTTGCAGTGGCCCGGAATGCTGCAAAAACACTCGGTCTTGAAAGCAATTTGCAAAAAAGCGGTGGCGGAAGTGATGCAAATGTCATTTCCGGACTTGGAATACCAACTGTCAACTTGGCTGTTGGTTACGAAGAAATCCATACAACAGATGAACGGATTCCAGTTGACGCTCTTGTGAAAGTTACAGAGCTTGTGGCTGCTATTGTACATGAAGCTTCCGACGGACAAGAATAATCATACGAAAGTGATAAGGTGCCTGGCTAAGTCCCGGGTACATTCATTACTGAAACTATCCGGAAATACTTCCCGAAATTGATATAAGGGTCAACACCAAAATCTATGGTTGAATTGTGAATGTTAAAATAATGAATAGATTTGTGTTGAAAGATTGGGGCGTGAGGAATTTGAATGAACGGTTGAACAGACCTAAGGGATTCGGGGAAATACTTGATGCTGCTTTTACATTATGTAAACAATATTTTTCTAAATTTTTCCTGATTGTTTTAATGATAGTTGGGCCGCTTTATTTACTGCAATCAATGGTTTTATTATTAATCGGAAACAGTTTTTTGAGAGAGGCGGGCAGCGGCAGCAATTGGTTTGATCAGGCCTTAAACAGTTTTAATGCAACAGCCAATACAACGCTGAGTGAGGACTTTGCTAATATGGGTGTAGGAATTTTAACATATATTTTCATGCCCGTGGCGCAGGCAGCGGTTCTTTTGGCTGTATCCCGCTTAAAAACACAACATGATTTTGAGGTAAGCCGTGTTGTTAAGCAAGCCTTTGCAAAATTTTGGCTTATATTAGGCAGCAGTCTAATATTTGGAATCATTCTTTTTGCGATGATTTTCATCCCGTTTGTTGTTATTATCATTTTCGGGACTTTAAGTATGGTTGCCGATCCGGTCTCAGGTATTGCGATTATGATTTTTCTTCTACTTACTGTTGGATTTACGGCAGCTTATTTCCTGACTCGCTGGAGTTTTTATCTGGGGACGGCTGTATTTGAAAATAATATTCCGGGATTAGGTAAAAGCTGGCATTTGACTCGTGAGAACAGCTGGAGAGCCTTCGGAATATACATTGTTTTTTTCCTCATATTTTTTGCAGTAAGCTTTGCAATTGAAACGGTTTCAATTGCACTTTTGGGCAACAGTGTTTTATATTCGATTATTATGAACCTGGTTACCTTACTGACAACAACGGTATTTACGGTTGGATATGCCATTCTATATTTTGATTTAAAAATCCGGCAGGACGGAGATGATTTAAAACATATGATTGATGACTATCAAAATAACGGAACTTGATAATGTATAACAGCTTAACCGATCTGGGTGGTGGTCATAATCACGAAGTCAGACAATGCACGAAAGCAATTGCGGGACATTTTAGAACAACACGACTATCAAAGATACTACGAGGACAACAGAAGTTTTCTTGAAGTTTGGTGGGAACGTCTGGCCAACTGGATTGGTGAACAGTTGGCCGGGGTTTTTTCAGGATTTGAATCATCAAGCGGTTTTGCAGACTTGGTTTTGATTTTGATCATAGCTGCTGTTCTCATTCTTTCAGGTATTGTGGTTTCCCAGCGTATCCGTCATTCACGTGTGAACCGGGGTCTTGCTGAATTACAAACACTACGGTCATCTCACCAAAACCAATGGACATATGCTAACCATCTCCAGGCAGCCCGACAACAGGAGGATTTCGGAAAATGTAACGAGGCGGCCCGCCACATATTTCTTGCACTTCTGCTCTATTTTCATGAAAACGAATGGCTAAAAATAAAAACGTGGAAAACGAATGGGGAATACCTTGCAGAACTGAAGCATATCAACAAACAACTGGCAGATTCATTTTACAAGCTGGCACTCGTATTTGATGAAATGGTTTATGGCGAACGGGAGTTGAAGCAGGACGATTATGTCCATTTTCGTGATGAAGCGATGAAGTGGCTAAATGGCGGGCCGCAGGAATTCGACAAAAGATAAGGGGGCAGCAAGCTTGCAGACAAGGACAACAAGCAAAAGATCACTGATTTGGTTGGCTGCCGCTCTTCTGTTGTTTATCAGTATCAACTATGCAGCAACACCGGAGACGCCCGAAAGGTACCCCGCATACGTATCAGATTCACCGTCACCAACGGGCATAAAGGCTTTTTATACATATATGGACAATCAAACGAATGCCGCTGAAAGATGGCATCACCCGCCTGATCTGCTTGAAAGACAAGATAATAATCGACTGTTAATCATGGTTGAACCATCTTTCATTCCTGCTACAGAAGAGATGCAGAACTACATTTCCTTTATGGAATCCGGAAACACAATTCTGCTATTGAACACAAACCCTGAGGGGATGTTTGACATTGAAACGTTAACTGGACAGGAGAACTCAGGCAGTGTAATGGGGCAAGAGGGGAATGAATATGCGGCTGATATAAATTCGACATTTCGACTTGATACTAATAACGTTGATGACGTTCTATTAAATGATAATGTCGGTGCCATAGCAGTAGAAAAGACGTTTGAGAAGGGAAAGTTAATAACAGCTGTAGCACCTGAGTGGATTACAAATGAGAATATTTTGGAACAGGACCATTTGGAATTGATTCTTTCCCTTGTGCGATCCCAAACGGAATGGGAAACGATTTATATTGACGAGTATATACATAGTTCGAAAAATGCTCCATCTTTAACAACCGTTTATCCCGACTGGCTACTTGTTATAGGGTTTCAGGCTATTCTATTTGCCGTTATCTGGCTATGGTTTAAAGGCAAACGTTTCGGTCCTATGGTAATTCCAAGAGAAGAAACAGTCCGATTTAGTGATGAACGTATCCAGGCACTGGCGGCATGGTACCAAAAAAACAAACTTTATATTGATTCATTACAAGGGCAAGCTGACTATGTGAGATTGCTTTTGCAGGAACGCTGGGGGATTTCGTATCATAAAGATTGGTCAACCATTCAAGAACAATTAGAAAGTAAACTGGTATCAGATTTGGATGTGAAGCAATTTATAAATGGATTATTAAATGTGTTACATCAGAGACGTATAAGCAAAAAAACATATGTGTCTTGGTCGAAAAAAATAGATCAATTACGAAAAGAGGTTGAAGAACAGTGAGGAATGAGCTGGCATCATTAATACAAAAATATGAAGAGCGAATTCTTGGACAATCCTTGAATCTGAAACTCTTGTTATCTGCTGTTATAGCAGATGGCCATGTGTTAATCGAAGGTGTTCCGGGTACTGGAAAAACGCAAATGGTACGGACGCTGGCAGATCTATTAGACGGAACCTTTAATCGAATCCAGTTCACACCCGATTTGCTTCCGAGCGATATTACAGGCAGCACCATTTACAACATGCAGAATAATAGCTTTCAAACGATAAAAGGACCCATTTTTTCAAATATAATTCTGGCAGATGAAATTAACCGTACACCAGCTAAAACGCAAGCTGCCTTATTGGAGGCAATGGCGGAAAAGCAAGTAACCATTCAAGGGAAGACATATCCGCTTGCCGATATCTTTTTTGTTGTGGCTACCCAGAACCCGATTGAATTTGAAGGGACATACCCATTGCCAGAAGCTCAGCAGGACCGGTTTTTATTAAAATTGAATATTGACTTCCCTGCATTTGAAGAGGAGAAAAGTGTATTAAAACAAGTAATGGAGGGCGCACAAGACCGGACGGCAGTCGACCCGGCAATCGATAAAGCAGCTTTTCTGTCAATACGGCAAGAAGTGGCATCAATTACACTGAACGATGATATTTTTACATATATTATGCAAATTATACGACAAACACGGGATATGGAAGCTTTCCGTTTTGGTGCAAGTACTCGCGCGGCGATTTCCATTGCCAAGACTGCGCGAAGCTGGGCATATCTGACAAGTCGGGATTATGTAACCCCTGATGATATCAAAACGGTTGCCAAACCGGCACTGCGGCACCGCCTTCAGTTAGCCCCGCATATGGAATTGGAGGGAGTTGGCCTCGATGACATTATTGAAGAGCTTGTCGGAACGGTTTCTGTTCCGCGATAGGGGCATCCTGCCAGGAAGACGGATGCTCGGATTATTTTTCGTATTTTCCGCCATTTTAGCTGTAATGACTGTCTTCTCAACATTGTCGTGGGCATGGCTTTTCTCGAGTAATGGACTCGTTTTTTTAATCAGTCTGCTTGATTTAATGTTATTACCTAAAAGAGAGGATTTATCATTTAACCGGAAGATTCCTGAAGAATTGGAACGGGGTATCGCATACTCTGTACAAATAGAGATTGCGAATGCATCAACTAAATCATGCGAGATTCGACTGATTGATGGACTGCCGCAATCGTTCCGGGCACCGTTCCCTTTGGAGGAATCGGTTGAGGCACAGCAGACTTCTGTACTGTCTTATCAGGTCACTGCTCCGGTAAGAGGGAAATATGATATAAGCAAACTTTTCATTCGTTACAGGAGTATTTTTGGACTTTGGGAAAAACAGATGGCTACTGTCATAAAGCAGAACGTAAAAGTCATTCCTGATTTAACTGAAACAAAGCGATACCTGGAAAGCCCGCAGCGGTTTTTGTTGCATGAGGGAACAGAAATCAAGAAACAGCATGCTGTGACAGGGGAATTCGCTCAGATTCGCAACTATGTTATTGGTGATGATCCAAGAAAAATCAACTGGCGTCAAACTGCAAAATTGCAGCAAATCATGACCAATGAGTACCAACCCGAGCATGGAAAATATGTTACAATCCTGATCGATTGCGGACGAATGATGGGGGCCGAACTTAAAACAGGCAACCGGCTTGAAAAGTCATTGGAGGCTGCTGTGACAACTGCTGCAGCAGCACTGGATAATGGTGACTATGTTGCAGTGCTTGCGTTTTCCAGCGGCATTCAACAGTTTATCCCTCCTGATAAAGGCATGAAGCATTTACAAAAGATTTTACAAACCATATATAATTTGAATGTAGAAGCGAGCGAAGCCAATTATTCGGCAGCTTTCAATTATTTATCAGCTTCTCTGAAAAAACGAAGTCTGATTCTCCTGTTCAGCGATATCCAAACATTTTTGTATGAAGATACAGTACTGCACCATTTAAAGCGCCTGCGTCAGCGGCATTTGTTTTTGATGATTGGAATCGAAGACGAAATCATTCTGAAAGCGACGCAGCGGGTACCGGACAGTACGAAAACTGCTATGGTCAAAAGTATCGCCCAGCAACAAATACAATTCAAAAAACGGAAAAAGACAAACTGGGAAAAACAAGGGTTGTCCATGGTGGAAGCCAAGGAAGAGCATCTTACCTCAACAGCCGTTTCGCGCTATATCCGCACTATGAATGAAGAATTGCTTTAGCATTACTTTTCCGAAGCAGCATCTTTCCGCTGATAACATAAAGTATTAAGCCAATTAAAGTAAGGCTTGCAAGGGCGTATTTTGCTTCCATGGATAAGGAAGCAGGGGTGATGAACCCCTCAATAATACCAGCGATAATAAAGAGCGGCATGGTGCCAAGCAGAAGTTGGACGGAGCGTTTTGCCTGTTTTTTTAATTGATATGCGCGCGATAATGGTCCTGGTGCCAACAGTTTATAACCCATCAGCAGACCGGCACCGCCTGCGATGAAAATAGCCGTCAGTTCAATAACACCGTGTGGAACAATGAAGGCCCAGAATTCATAAGAACTGTTGTAATGCCAGTACAATCCGGCAAGAGCACCAACCATAATACCGTTTGATACCATGATATAAACTGTCAGTATTCCGAACGTGATGCCCCCTGCAAATGCAAGGAATGCTACCTGGATATTATTTGTCATAATGGAAGCAGACATCAACGGGGCATTTACCGTATTGCTATTTGAAGTGAGCTGTTCGGGATTAACCGATTGCGCCACTTCTTCCGGCAGCAGAGAATAAAGATTGAGTGGGTCATCGAGCACAGACAGAAAAGCGGCAAATGCGCCCGCTGCAAACAAGAGCAAGGCTATAATAACAGCCTTCCATTGTTCCAGCAGAAGCCCAATGAACACTGTGCTGAAAAATGTGCGAATTTGCCGGCAGCTGGATACTTGATCTTTGTATAACAAATTGTGAGCTTTTGCCATCAATTCGTTCAAATAAGCCGTAACATCTTCATTCGGAAAATAAGTTTGACTATAGGACAGATGCTGAGCTGATTTTTGATAAAGCCGGTTGAATTGGTCAATGTCACTCCCGGACAGGTTTCGCTTATTTTTGTCAAGCATATTTATGTATTGTTCCAGTTCCTTCCAGTCATCACGATTCGCTTTGATAAACTGTCTGATGTTCAAGACCACACCTTCTTTCAAGACGTTATGACTATCTTAATCTATTATAATTCGTCATGGCAGTAAATGAAACCCTCAAATGGCGGGACAAAGTTTCTGACCTTATGTCCCACCTTCTTATACATATAAAAAGGAGCAAGAAATGATGAATCAAGAAGAAGCATTTGTTAAAACACCGGAATTTGTATCACTTAAATTTAAATTGGCCGGTCTGGGCAGCAGGGGAGGTGCCATGATAATTGATCAAATCCTGTTGACAGCATTTAATATTGCATTGATTCTTTGTTTAGTTTTCATCACGCAGTCCGGTTTCACTTCATTTTTGACGGACTCAACTCTCCCACTGGCTATTACAATCATTCTTATATTTGTTGTTTATTGGGGCTATTTTTTTGTAGGTGAATATTTTTTCAGCGGAAAAACACTGGGCAAGCACATATTGAATATTCGAGTTATTCAGGATAATGGGCATAGTATTACGTTGCTCGCAAGTCTGATCCGTAATTTGCTCCGAATTATCGATATACTCCCGACTGCTTATTTGACAGGTATTATCATGGTTTTTATTCATTCAAGACATAAACGTTTAGGTGATATTGTAGCCGGTACCATCGTTGTACATGAGCGAAACATTAAGAAAACGGTAAAAGATGCTTCGATTGAAAAAGAAATTAAATCCAGAGGTCTTACTAAGGAAAGTCTGTCAATTGACGATTGGATAGTCCGGTCATTTGAAATGAAAGAATGGAATTTATTGAAAAAATATAGTGAACGGCTATTGCAATTAGAGGATACTGAACGGAAAGAGCTGACGAAAAGATTAGCCTCGGTTATTTTTCCGAAAATCGGATTAAAGCTTGAAAATATGACTATTAGAGAAATAGAAGATACACTGCTTACTCTGTATCTGATCCTGAAAGATGAGTGGGAGTTCGAATGATGACATCCTTTGTCGGCAGTAAAAATCGCGGGAAGTTCCCTGCTGAAATCTTGATTTGGGCGGGAAGGTTCACTGAATGATATAATGAGAGTAATCATGGTTAAAGGATGTCTAGCAATGTCACAATGGTATCCAAAAAAAGGGAAGGTCATTTTTCATGTCGATATGAACTCATTTTACGCTTCGGTTGAAGTGGCCTATGACCCAAAATTAAAAGGCAAACCGCTTGCGATAGCCGGCAATCCGGAAGAACGGAAAGGGATTGTCGTCACAAGCAGCTATGAGGCAAGAGCCAAAGGTGTTAAGACCACGATGCAATTATGGGAGGCGCGAAGACTTTGTCCTGAATTAATCGTTTTGCGTCCGAATTTTGACCGATACAGGACTGCTTCGAAGGAAATATTTCAAATACTCGCCGGGATAACGTCATATGTTCAGCCTGTTTCCATTGATGAAGGTTACATGGATGTAACCGGCACTGAAAAACACGGAAGCCCGATTGAAATTGCTCAAAACCTTCAAAGAAAAATCAGCAATGAACTGGATCTTCCTTGCAGCATTGGCATCGCGCCAAACAAATTTCTCGCGAAAATGGCTTCAGACATGAAAAAACCGATGGGCATCACGATTTTGCGGAAACGGGACATCAATGAGAAGCTTTGGCCGCTTAAAATTGAAGAAATGTACGGTGTTGGCGAAAAGACAGCTGAAAAATTGCGCACGTTCAACATCAGCACAATCGGGGATCTTGCTAATGGTGATGCTTATCAGCTGAAGCAACTACTCGGTATTAATGGAGAAAGACTTCAGAACAAGGCAAATGGGGTGGATATGCGTCCGGTTGATCCGGATGCAGTGCATGAGTTTAAAAGTATCGGCAGCTCCCAGACACTGGCGGAAGACACAATCGATGAAGCAGAGATCCGCAAATTGATGCATCAGCTCGCTGAAAATGTCGAGCGCCGTATGAAACGAAAACAAGCAGCGGGGCAGAGTGTGCAGATCATGATCAGATATCATGACCATAAAACAATTACACGAAGTAAAAAACTGCACCATTTTATTGAAAATAAATCAGACATACTTCAATTTGCCAATGAATTGTTTCAAAAACATTGGAATCTCGAACCCATCAGACTTTTAGGCATAACCGTCCAAGATGTTGATGAAAAAAAGAATATTGCCAAACAGCTCGATTTGTTCACTTATGAACAAGAAGCCGGAAAGGAAAAATTGTATCAAGCGATTGATAATTTGTCACAAAAATACGGGAAAGACATCTTCAAACAGTTGCGGAATGACGATAGGGAAGACAAGCCACGGACAAGCTTCCAAAAAGACTTTCTGGATGATTTTAAAGAGTGAGCGCTCCTGATAATCGATTATCAGGAGCGCCCATATCATTTCATGAGACGACTGAGAATGGCTTTAGCCACTTGACCGCCGGGATACCTGAACGGAATGTCAAATTTAGTTGTCTGCTTCAGGATACTTTTCTGATGTGAAAATGTATCAAAGCTATACTTGCCATGATATGCACCCATACCACTATTGCCAGTGCCTCCAAACGGTAGATGGGGATTGGCAAGATGGTAGAGTGTATCATTAATGCATCCGCCGCCAAACGATACATTTGTCATGACTAACTGCTGTTTCTGTTCGTTTTCACCAAAATAATATAGTGCGAGCGGTTTTTCCATCTCCTTCATTTCTGAAATGACATCATCAAGCGATCTGAACGTTATGATTGGCAGCAGCGGTCCGAAAATTTCCTCCTGCATAATGGCGTTATCCCAGCTTATTTTGTCTAGGATGGTCGGCTCAATAGACAGTTTATCCTCATCTGCCTCACCGCCATGGATTATTTCGCCATCCGTCATAAAAGCATTAAGCCGGTTAAAATGCTGTTTACCGACTATTCGGACATAATCATAATTTTGGATCGGTTTTTTGCCATAAAGCGATTTGATATGTTTCTTCATTGCTCTTAGCAATTTTAACTTCACTTTCTCATGCACGTATACATAATCTGGTGCAACACAAGTTTGTCCGGCGTTTGTGAATTTGCCCCAGACAATTCGTTTGGCAGCAAGGTCAATTTTAGCATCCGTATCAACAATGGCAGGGCTCTTGCCCCCCAATTCCAGTGTGACCGGTGTCAAGTGTTTGCTTGCTTGTTCCATAACAATTTTGCCGACATGTGCACCGCCGGTAAAAAAGATGTAGTCCCATCGTTGTTCCAGTAATTGCTGACTGACGTCTTTAGCACCTTCGACAACGGTAACAAAAGACGAATCAAATGTTGACTGAATCATATCTGCAAGAATGGCAGACGTCGACCGCGTGATCTCGGATGGTTTCAATACCACCGTATTTCCTGCCGCTATAGCGCCGATTGCGGGTGCAATCGCCAAATGCAGCGGGTAATTCCATGGTGCGATGATAAGCGCGACACCATAAGGTTCCTTCCTGATATAGCTTTTGCTTCCTTTGTGAGTGAGCGGTGTTTCGGCTTTTTCCGGCTTCATCCAATCCTTTAGATGTTTCAAAGCAAAGTCTATTTCAGTGTATAAAAATCCCAATTCGGTTGTAAAAGCTTCATATTCAGATTTATTCAAATCATTTTTTAACGCATGGTAAATTTCCTGCTCATATCCCTTAAGCATATTTTTCAGTGAAGTCAGTTGTTCTTTTCGAAATGCATAGTCCATGGTTTTACCCGTGTGAAAAAATGATCGCTGCCGATTGACGATTTCTTTTGCTTCCAGCTTTCCCATACAATAAACGCCTCCTATTTAGATTCAATGTTTATCTGACGGAAATCGCATGCAAGCTCTGTATTTGGAAAAATATGGCGGGCTTCATCCAGTAGCTTACGATCATCCCCTTGTTGATAACGTGAGGAAATATGCGTCAGTATTAGTTTATCCGTATTACTACTTTTAGCAAGAGCGGCTGCCTGTTTCGTTGTTGAATGAAAATAGGCTTTTGCCAACGTCTCTTTTTCATGGCCAAATGTTGCCTCATGCACTAAAACATTAGAATCACGAACAAAGGACATCGTTTTTTCCGGTGAACGCGTATCACCCATTATGGTAACGACGCGTCCTCGTTTCGGTGGACCAAGGTAGTGATCACGGTGGATTAACTGGCCATCATCTGTGTGGACAACATCATTTTCCTTAATTTGCTGGTATATTGGACCTGGTTCGATTCCCGCCTCTTTTAACTTTTCGACGAGAAGTCTGCCAGGTTTATCTTTTTCAGAAATCCTAAAACCATAACTGGGGATACCATGTTCAAGCTTTTTACATGAAATACAAAATTGTTCATCCTCAACTAACAACCCTTCTGTAAATTCGATAATTGAAAGGGGATAGGTAAGTGTTGTTCCGCTGACCGCCAGACTTGTTTCAATGTAGTCTTTGATTCCTTCAGGCCCATAAATAGTTAAAAGGTCGTTACCCCCTTGAAACGAGCGGCTGCTTAACAGTCCGGGCAATCCGAAAATATGGTCACCATGCAGGTGGGTTATAAAGATTTTCGTTATTTTACGCGGTTTGATACGTGTGTGTAAAATTTGGTGCTGCGTTGCTTCCCCACAATCAAACAGCCAGATGCTGTTTTGTTCCTGCAACAGTTTTAAAGCGATTGCCGATACATTTCGTTCTTTGGAGGGGACACCTGAACCGGTCCCAAGAAAAACAAGTTCCATTATTGCCAACCCCGTTCGTATTGATGTGGTGCAGGAAGCGTCTCATTTAACTCATCAGCAACAGCTTTTGCCCAATATGGGTTGCGCAGCAGAGCTCGTCCGATCAGCACTAGATCAGCACGGTCATTTTGTAGAATTTCTTCTGCCTGAATACCTGTCGTTATCAATCCAACTGCCCCTGTGGGAAGAGATGCTTCCTGCTTGATGGTTTCGCAGCGCTTCAGCTGGTAACCCGGATATCGCTTAACGGCTGCCGGGACAACACCGCCCGAACTGCAGTCAATCAGATCGATGCCTTGTTGTTTCATTTGTCCGGCAAAATAAAGGATGTCATCGAGTGTGTTACCGTTAGGGTCATATTCATTTGTTGATATGCGTGCAAACAAAGGACCTTCCCATACGGTCTTGACGGCCTCAATCAGCTGTGACATAAAGCGGTAACGGTTTTTTCTGCTTCCGCCATACTCATCATGACGTTTGTTGGTCATTGGTGATAGAAATTGATTGATTAAATAGCCGTGTGCACCATGAAGCTCAATAATATCGAAACCGGCTTTTTGGGCACGCTCAGCTCCATCTTTGAATGCTTTGATCGTATTACTGATATCTGCTTTTGTCATCTCCACCGGTGTTTTCGATGATTCGCCGAATGCAAGTGGTGAAGGGGCAAATATCTCCGAATCGAGCCGTGCTTTTCGGCCCGCATGGGCAAGCTGAATACCGGTTTTGGCACCATACCTGTGCAGCTGTTCATTTAATCGTTTCAGCCCTTCAATATGTTCGTCATCCCAGATACCCACATCCTCATGCGAAATACGCCCTTCCGGTACAACAGCCGTTGCTTCGGTCATAATAAGCCCTGCCTGGCCAACCGCCCGGGAGATGTAATGTGTTTCATGAAAAGGTGTTATTTTACCGTCCTGTTCCACACAGGAATACATGCACATTGGTGACATGACAATCCGGTTTTTGAGCTCGACACGATTAAATTCGATTGGTGAAAATAATTTGGTCACATGATCCCTCCTGATTTATCCCGTCTCAACAGACAGCAAGGAGTCAGCTGCCCGTAAAGATTCGATTCTGTTCAACTGACATTCACTATTTCATTGATTAGTAAATTGATTCCGAAAACGGATTGCCCTGTCAGGGACATCCGTAAAAATTGCATCACATCCCACGGCAAAACAGCGCAGCATTTGTCTCGGTCTGTTCACCGTATACACACGGACACCCATAGCTTCATGATGGCATTTATCAACCAGAAACTGATTGAGCAGCCGGTATTTGATATGAACCGCATTCGCCCCTAATTCTTGGGCAGCAGATACAAGGTTTTTGCCGCGTTTTGTTGTTAATAACGCTGTATTGATATCTCGGTTCAGATAGTTTAACTTGTTAAGGCTTCTTGGATTAAACGTTGACAATATCGTACGATGCAATAGGTCATAATGTAATATCCTATCATAAACAATACTTTCCAAGTCATTATAATCTATTTTATTATTTTTCAATTCAATATTTAAATACAATGGCTTATCATAAATCCATTCGAGAAATTCATCCAATGGTATAATACGTAATCCGGCAAATTCAGAGGAAAACCAGGAGCCTGCATCAAGCTTCTGCAATTGCCGATATGTAAAATCTTTTATGTAACCGGTGCTACTGGTTGTTCGCTTGACATGTTCATCATGGATTAAAACCGGAATATGATCTCGTGTCAGATGGACATCTGTTTCGATACCGTCTGCACCGTGCTGATAAGCAAGAGTGAAGGCGGCCATTGTATTTTCTGGCGCCTGTTTGCTGGCGCCGCGATGTGCGAAAATTTTCGTTGACAAGAAACTCACCTCTTATCTGATTGTGTTTTATTTTTCATCGTAAGTCAATTGAAGGAAGTTTACGAAGCGAATCACCGTTTGTCTAAACAACCATTGTGTGACTTTTTCATGAGGAAGGTATATAATAGCCATCATAAACTGAATCGTTATTCATTTTGGAGGCTGTCAAATATGAAGGTACTGGACAAAACAATCACTCAAATGACCATTCCAACACCGTTTGCAGTTGGTGATGTACATGTCTATCTGCTTAAAGGCGACACACTGTCACTTATCGATGCCGGTGTTAAAACGAAAGAGGGATGGGAAGCTTTAAAAGCACAATTAAACGAATTGGGGTATGCGCCTAATGACATTGAACAGATTATCTTAACCCATCATCATCCAGATCACGTTGGTTTAATTGAAGAGTTTCCGTGTGCTGAAACAATCGCTGCACACCAAAATGTTGACCTATGGCTGACACGGAATGAAGCGTATTTCGATCAATATGAAAAATTTTTCCGGCAATTGTTTACTACTTCCGGCGTGCCGGAAGAATTAATACCAGGCTCTGATGAATTGCACGGCACACTGCAATTTGCAGGAAAGGGGAATCTGACGGTTACGCTGGAAGAAGGGGATGCACTTCCCGGGCATGAAGATTGGCATGTTTTCGAAACAAAAGGTCATGCACAAAGCCATTTATCGTTTCGCCGTGAACATGATGGGGCGTTTATCGGAGGAGACCATTTGCTCAAGCATATCTCGCCGAATCCGCTACTGGAACCGCCGATTGGAGATACAAAGGTGCGACCAAAGCCAATGCTGCAATACCGCGGCAACTTAGTCAAATGCCAGTCACTCAACATCCGAACAGTTTATCCCGGCCACGGGGAGATCTTTACGAATGCGTATGATCTGATTCGTGCGCGTCTGCAGAGACAGGAACAGCGTGCACATATAGCATACGAGTCCTTAATGGCAAAAGCACAAACACCATTTGAACTTTGCAAGGAGCTTTTTCCAAAACAATATGAAAGTCAGCTGAGCCTGACCATGTCTGAAACAATCGGTCAGCTGGATTATCTTGAAGATGGAGGGTTTATTACTAAAACATTAAGCGATGGAAGTTATGTTTATAATGGCGTTAAATAGCGCTTGAATCATACATTTGCCGATTTTTTATAAGTTAAGAAACCATAAAATTTTTATCGAGGCTTTGTCGAATATTGCCACGGCCGGCTCCAGCGCCCCGCGCCGTTGTTCCTATTTTGGAACACATGTTATGCCTGATGCCCGCCGATTTTGCTGCTCCGCCCGATGGTGATGCCTGCATCAGTGTAGCTTGTAGCCCGAAGTATGGCAGTGGAACCGTATTTATTCCGGATTGCGTCCATAACATAGCCAATATCTTTTTTCTTCGGCCTGTTATCGAAAAGATCCAATTGGGTTTCGGCATCTTCATGCAGATTGTCAAGTGTTACATAAACATGCCGGATATCACTGAAACCATCGTAAAATTCATTGAATAACTGCATGCAGACATCATACATATCCATGGTTATATTGGTCGGCAGACTGACAGATTGCGAGCGACTGAAGCCCCCGCCTGTTTCCTTGGCGTATGAGATGCCGAGGTGAATGGTTTTACCGACTTTGTTGGCGCCTCTTGCCCGCCGACATGCCTCCTCGCATAAATCAAGAATACAAATAGCGGTTTCATTAGCGGAATAATCACGCAATAAAGAGATTCCATGGCCGAAACCTTTCTGCTCCATTTTGGTAAAATTGCCGAAAACAGGGCTCAAATCGACTCCCCACGCATGCCAATAAAGCTGCTCTCCTATAATGCCAAACCGTTTTGTCAGCAGTTTCAGAGGGAATTCCGCCAGTTGTCCGAGTGTCACAACTCCCATACGGTTTAAGTTGCGCTGCATCCGCCGGCCGATCCCCCAAATCTCCTGAACTGGAAATGGCCACAATTTTTCCCGGACGTCTTCATATGTGCATTCCGCTACGCCGTGTTTCTTAGCATACAGATCCATAATCACTTTAGCCAGAAATTTATTATCACCTATGCCGATAGAGCAGGTGATTCCAAAACTTTCAAAAATATCCTGTTTGATAGCGTTTGCCACTTGCCACCTGCTGCCGAACAACTTATCCAGTCCATTGACCGTTACCCAAACTTCATCAACTGAATATTGGTGGATGGCTTCTTTTGGGACATATTGATTTATCAATTTGGTAATTTCCATCGATACCTGTAAATAGTCAGCCATATGCGCCGGGGCTATGATGATATCCCGATCCCTGGGCAATTCGAAAAACCGGCTTACATTACTGATGCCATGTTTTTTCTTCAAAGTCGGAGAGGCGGCGAGAACGATGCTACCGGATCGGCTTAGATCCCCCACGACGGCCAGCTGGACCGTCATCGGATCAAGTCCTCGTTTAACCGCTTCAACACTTGCGTAAAAAGAACGCATATCAATACACAAAACATCATTCCGTGGATAGCTGGAATAGTCCATAGAACTCACCTCATTAAAATAGAACGTCTGTTCTGTTATTATATGTTTTACATGTTGTATTATCAATGTAAATTAATGGAATTCAGGAGAATAATGTTCGTATCCAGACATTAGAAAAACGCGGCATTCACTTCATCTTATAGTGGATACCGAAGTTTTTCTTATAAGTGCGTGTTCAAAAAGGAGGATAAAAAGGACCAAGAAGTTCGAGACGGCGCAGTTTCGAGTAGCGAAAGGGTATGCCTTTAGATACATGAGCACAAGTAATGCTACCCTGAATCCGCTTCGCACGCAGGAAAAGTGTTTTTCTTTTCCAAGGAGCGGAGAAACAAGCCAACGAAGAAATTCGAAGTGTCATGTTTACCGGACTTTTTGAACAACCTCTATAAGGTCATCCATCATTTATACTTTCTGACATTACGAAAAGGGGCATGAAAAAGTAACTTTTCATGCCCCTTATCCCGATTTCGTTTCGATTATGGTATTGAAAGGAAATTTAACGGTGATTCGTATATTGGATTGATTTTGTTATACGCTGTATATTCCTGTATGCATCATCTGTCAGGGTCAAATTAAAGCTGGTATTGTCGTCAACCTGGTTGACGGAACTTGCACCAAATACAGCACTTGCCACAGCGGGATGTTTCAAAACGTAATTTAATGCAAGGGCGTTCATTGAATTCTCATCCGTCATTTTCCCTAGCTTTTGCTGAATGATTTTCAGTTCATCATACGAATAATCGAGAAAACCATCTTGACCTTTCCGCTCAATTTGTTCAACCGCCCGATTACTGAGCATTCCTTTTGCCAACGGTCCCCGTGCCAGGACACTGGCCCTGTTTTTTTGGAGAAGGTCCAATATGTCTTCTTCCGGCCGGCGGTCCAGCATATTGTATTGCATCATAACGGCATCAATGTTTGAACGCTGCACATATTCACGAATAACATTCGGTCTGATGGATGAAATCCCGTAAGCACGGATAAGCCCTTCTTTTTTTAGATTTTCAAACGCTTCAATGGATTCATTGATTGGATCGTCAATCGTGCCGCCGTGCAGCATATACAAATCAATATAATCAGTGCCTAAACGATGTAGGCTGTCTTTAACGCCATTTTCAATATGTTCTCTGGAAGGGTCCCAAAACCAGTCCCGTTTTTGTTTATTAAAGTTGTTGCCGACTTTTGTGGTTAAAATAACCTGATCCCGTTTACCCTTTATAGCATTACCGACAATCTCTTCATTTTGCCCAAAGTCATACAGATCCGCAGTATCCAGATGATTGACACCGGCATCCAATGCACGCTCGATAATGTCACTTGCTTTTTGGCTGTCCGTTCCAAGTGACATGCACCCCAATGTCAGCCCAGAAACATAAATGTCGGATTGCCCAAGCTGATTTTTTTCCATCGTATCTGCCTCCAATATCATTGGTCTTATTCTATTGTAGAAAATAAATAGCAGCAAATACAACTATTAAGATATGATAGAATAGAGAATAGCCATGAAAAAAGGAATGATCCTAATGAAAAAATTTGAAGAAAAAACCACTCATACGGAAAAAATATATGATGGCAAGGTCGTTAAACTGCAAGTGGATGATGTTGTACTTCCTGATGGTGAAACGTCCAAGCGTGAGCTCATTAAACACCCGGGTGCGGTAGGGGTGATTCCGATCACAAAAGAGAATAAAATTGTGTTTGTTGAACAATACAGAAAACCGCTGGAACAATCATTGGTGGAAATTCCTGCCGGTAAACTGGAAGAAGGGGAAGCACCGAAAGTGACCGCAAAGCGCGAATTAGAGGAAGAAACAGGTTATACTGTGAGGGAGCCTATGGCATTTGTAGCATCGTTTTATACATCACCCGGATTTGCAGATGAAATGATGCACCTTTACCTGGCCAAAAACCTGGAATTGGTGGGATATCCGGCAACCGGTGATGATGATGAATTTATCGAACTGGTCGAATTGACACTGGAGGAGGCGAAACAATACGTTAAAAACAAACGAATACATGACGCTAAGACAAACTATGCAGTACTTTACTTAGAAACACTTGAAAGGATGTAACAAATGCTGACATCGTTTTTTGCCGATATGCATATTCACATCGGCCGCGATATATATAATAACCCTGTCAAAATCACAGGTGCCAACACATTAACCCTGACAAACGTTTTAAAGGAAGCCAGTCGAAATAAAGGCATCCATATGGTTGGTGTCATTGACAGTCATGCTCCGGCCGTCCAGCAGGAAATAAAAGAGCTCATAAGAGTGGGATACGCTCATGAACTGCATGATGGGGGTATTCGTTTTGAAAATGTGACCTTAATACTTGGTTCTGAAATTGAAATTTATGATGAAAACTGCCAGGGTCCGCTTCATGTTTTATGTTTTTTTCCAACTCTGAGCGTCATCGAAAAGTTCTCAGAATGGCTGACGACTAAAATGAAAAACATTACATTAAGTTCACAGCGCTATTATGGAACGGCAAGAGAACTACAGTATAAAGTAAAAGAACTGGCCGGCATATTTATACCTGCACACGTGTTTACACCATTTAAAAGTATGTATGGAAAAGGGGTGCATCATTCATTACGCGAAGTGCTTGATCCGGATTTGATTGACGGTATTGAGCTGGGACTAAGTTCAGATACGGCTATGGCTGATCAAATCAGTGAACTGCATGATTTTACATTTTTATCAAATTCCGACGCCCATTCACTCCCGAAGATTGCCAGGGAATACCAGCAAATAACAATGGAAGAACCCTCATTCAACGAATTTTACCGGGCGTTGCATAATGTAGACGGGCGGCGAATTAAGCGGAACTTTGGTATGAATCCTCACTTGGGAAAATATTATACAACCGTTTGCAGTCAATGCCTCGAGCCACTCGCTGCCGATGCTGTCAAATGCCATCAGTGCGGATCGAAGAAAGTCATCAAAGGTGTGTTCGACCGAATTCAGGAGCTAAAAAGCACTGATGATATAAATAAGAACAGGCCGCCTTATTTATATCAGGTTCCATTGGAGTACCTGCCGAAGCTCGGACCTAAGACATTTAAAAAGCTGCTGGAACATTTCCAGACAGAAATGAATGTGATTCATTATGCATCTCTGGATGATCTAAGCGAAGTTGTGCCTGAAAAACTAGCATCTTCCATCATAGATATGAGAGAGGGAAAGTTATCCATCAAAGCCGGCGGTGGCGGAAAGTATGGATCTGTCACAACCACTTAATGCTGAGTGTCAAAAATAAATTGGTATTTTTACATGGAATTCTTCATAGTTTCTATTAGAGGCATTTAAAAACAGCCTGAAGAAATGAAATTATGCATGATGGAGGATTCTGATGTATAACAAACGAACTCTGTTAATCGACCATGTGAAAGAGCATGCTGTCATCTATATTTTTATGACAATCCTATTTCTGACCGGTATTATTTTTGGTGCTATTATTGTCAACAGCATGAATTTTGTTCAAAAGCAGGATTTGTTCTTCTACTTGGAACGCTTTTTTGGTGATATTAGTGAAGAAGAGCGAACAAACAGCAGCGAGGTGCTGAAGAGCAGTCTTTTATACCATGTGAAGTATCTTTTTATCTTGTTCGTATTAGGACTTTCGGTTATAGGTCTTCCGGTTATCTGGATTTTATTGTTTTTAAAAGGCTTGGTCGTTGGCTTTTCGGTTGGCTTCATGGTTAACCAGCTCGGAGCGAATGGACTATTTTTGGCTTCGATTTCAATTGCACCGCAGAATTTGCTGGTAATACCCATTTATATTGTCGCGGGCAGCTTATCCATGATTTTCTCAATGATACTATTAAGAAAGCTTTTTTCATGGCGCATCTCCCAGCCAGTGCTTCAGTCATTCGGCAAATATGCAGTATTGTTCGCTTCATTGATGGTGTTTTCATTGGCGGCGGCGGCCCTGGAGGCATATGTGTCAAATGAAGCAATGGAATTGTTAATAAAATCCCTTTATAAAGAGTAATAAATATTATATAATAACAATTATAAATAACAAATTATAATGATTATATTTTGACACGCTCCATCTGGCCGCATATAATGAAATTGGGGATTATAGGGAGGAGACTTGCCATGGAACATCGAATTGAACGGATAAAAAAACAGCTCCATGCTCAAAGTTATAAGCTTACTCCACAACGGGAAGCCACACTCAGAGTGCTTCTGGAACGAGAAGAAGATCACTTAAGTGCTGAAGATGTCTATCTACTGGTTAAAGAAAAGGCGCCTGAAATTGGCCTTGCTACAGTGTATCGTACACTGGAATTATTATCAGAATTGAAAATTGTCGATAAGATAAATTTTGGTGATGGTGTTTCACGCTACGATCTGCGCAAAGAGGGAGCTGAGCATTTTCATCATCATCTTGTATGTATGGAATGCGGTTCTGTTGAAGAAATAGTGGATGATCTTCTTGGTGACGTTGAAAAGATAGTTGAGAAAGATTTCCGTTTTCAAGTGGAGGATCATCGATTGACATTCCACGGAGTTTGCAAACAGTGCCAGGAAGCGGCAGTTCAATCAGCAAGATAATGACATGAAAGGAACACCTTTTTTCTTACTGAGAAAAAAGGTTTTTTACTCTATTTGGCCGCTAATTTACTTTTATAAGAAAATACGGTATTTTGGTGGTAGGATGATAGAATAACATCATAATACCATGTATATTATTAACCTTTTTCAGCATATCTTTACTAGTGATATGGTTTAATAAACGAGCGATGTCTTGTTGTTGAACAGTTCACGGCAGATATGCAAAAAGAGGTGGGAGCAAATGGTACAGTTGTTCCGGGATACCCTGAAAATAATTATTCTTTTTATAGGGTGTACATGTCTATTCTACTTTGGTTTGCGGTATATGCATGCTGAATATGAGCAATTTCACCGGTACGATCCGCCGCAAGGACCGTCAGTAAAAGTTTCTGAGTCTGAAGATGGAAGTTTCGTGGATCGGCTTAACTTATTTTTTCGCTTAGGGGAGTAAAATTATGCTAAAACCCGCTTTTGAAGATTTTGTCCACTATTTAACAGTCGAACGCGGGGCAACAGACAACACATTAAAATCATATCAGCGTGATTTGAAAAACTATATATATTTTCTGAATAACGTACGCCATAAATCAGACTGGATCGAGATAGGCCGAATTGACATTACAGGGTTCCTATCCACACTTAAGGAAGAAAATAAATCACCGGCAACAATTGCCAGAGCGATTTCCTCAATCCGATCTTTCCATCATTTTTTGATTCGGGAACAGATTGTCAAACATGATGCAAGCATACATATTGAAACACCTAAAAGAGAACAAAAACTGCCTTCTACGCTAACATCAAAGGATGTAGAGGCTTTATTGTCAACCGGTGGGAGCACTCCTTTGATGATCCGGAATAAAGCCATGCTTGAACTAATGTATGCTACGGGATTGCGAGTTTCGGAATTGGTCGGCCTGAAAGTAAGCGACCTTCATTTAACGATGGGATTTGTGCGATGCATGGGAAAGGGATCGAAAGAAAGAATTGTCCCGCTTGGGGATATGGCTAAAAAAGCGATGGATGATTACTTACAGGACGCCCGGACAACTCTTGTCAAACGCAAACAGGATAAAAATGCGCTATTTGTTAATCAGCATGGAAGACCATTGTCCCGTCAAGGTTTTTGGAAAATATTAAAAGCGATTACCCGTGATGCCGGAATCCATAAAACAATCACACCACATACCCTGAGGCATTCATTTGCTACCCATTTATTGGAAAATGGTGCGGATTTACGATCTGTTCAGGAAATGCTCGGGCATTCCGATATTTCCACAACACAAATTTATACACATATCACAAAAGCCAGATTAAAAGATATTTATCAATCGTATCATCCGCGTGCCTAGTCTGGCCGGCAGCCAAATAATAGGCAACACATAACAGGGAAACGTCGTTTTTTTGCCGTTGTAGTCGTCAGACATCATACAGCAAAAAAGATAATGGCATACTGCAACATAAAACAGGGAAAAACAGCTGTAGGAGGTATTGATGTTTATGCAACAATTCAAACGTATATTTTTAATTGTAATGGATTCCGTGGGTATTGGAGAGGCCCCCGACGCAACAGCGTTTAATGACGAAGGGGCTGATACTTTAGGACATATTGCAGAACAGATGAATGGCCTGACCATGCCGAATATGGGGAAATTAGGGCTCAGCAATATCAGAAAGATACAGGGAATTGAAAAAGCTACATCGCCAAAAGCCCACTATACAAAAATGCAGGAAGCTTCCAATGGTAAAGATACGATGACAGGCCATTGGGAAATCATGGGTTTAAATATCCAGCAGCCTTTCCGCACATTTCCAGATGGTTTTCCGGATGAACTGATTGCTGATCTGGAAACAAAAACAGGTAGAAAAATTATCGGCAATAAACCTGCATCAGGTACGGCCATTATCGAGGAATTAGGAAAGGATCATATGGAAACCGGCGCATTGATCGTTTATACATCAGCAGATTCTGTTTTACAGATTGCTGCACATGAAGACGTTGTACCATTAAAAGAACTATACCATATTTGTGAAATCGCCCGCGAACTGACACTGGATGAGAACTATATGGTCGGTCGTGTCATTGCAAGACCTTTTGTGGGTGAACCAGAAGCTTTTAAACGCACGTCCAACCGTCATGACTATGCATTAAAGCCTTTCGGCAGGACAGTGATGAATGAACTGGAAGATGCTGATTATGACGTGATTGCCCTTGGTAAAATATCAGATATTTATGATGATGAGGGTGTCACAGAAGCCATTCGCACAACAGATAATGAAGATGGGATGACCAAATTGATCGATTCGATGGCAAACGATTTTACAGGATTAAATTTTTTGAATTTGGTTGACTTTGATGCCAAGTATGGGCACAGACGTGACCCCGAAGGCTACGGGAAAGCCCTTGAGGCATTTGATAAACGACTTCCGGAAGTAATGAATCGCCTGAACGAAGATGATTTGCTGATTATTACCGCAGATCATGGAAACGATCCGATTCACCACGGAACAGATCACACACGCGAATACGTACCGCTGCTCGTTTATCATACAAACATGGATCAAGGAACTGAGCTTGCTCTAAGAGAAACATTCGCTGATATTGGTGCCACGATTTCCGACAACTTTAACATTAAAATGCCTGAACACGGAAAAAGCTTTTTGAATGATATCAAATAAGGGGGAGAGATACCGTGAATCAGACAGCTATTACAGAAGCAGCTTCATATATAAACAAGAAATCCTCAAGCGGTCCTGCCATTGGTCTTATTCTAGGATCGGGACTTGGTGTTTTAGCAGATGAAATCGATAATCCGGTTACATTTTCTTATAAAGACATACCGCATTTTCCGGAATCAACCGTATCGGGACACAAAGGGCAGCTTGTAACAGGGAAACTGGAAGGTAGACAGGTAATTGCGATGCAGGGGCGCTTTCATTATTATGAAGGCTATTCAATGAAGCAAGTAACATTTCCGGTAAGGGTGATGAAAAAACTGGGAATTGATTCAATCATTGTTACCAACGCAGCCGGCGGCATCAATAAGGTATTTAACCCTGGTGATTTAATGCTGATCACAGATCATATCAATAACATGGGGGATAATCCGCTGCTCGGGCCAAATGATGAAACGCTCGGTGAACGCTTTCCGGATATGTCACACGTATATGATAAAGCTTATCTGCGGCACGCAAAAGACTGCGCATCAACATTAGGCTTAACAGTACAGGAAGGCGTATATGTCGGCAACACCGGTCCAGCATATGAGACACCGGCAGAAATCAACATGCTCCGGACACTTGGCGGAGATGCTGTCGGTATGTCAACTGTTCCGGAAGTGATTGTTTCAGGACACTCGGGTTTGCGCGTACTGGGCATCTCTTGCATATCCAATATGGCGGCCGGTATTCTTGATCAGCCGCTGACACACAACGAAGTGATTGAGACAACCAAACAGGTGCGTGAAGACTTTCTCAAGTTTGTAAAAGAAATCATCCGCACACTGCCAAATTAGAATAAAGGTGATTATATGCGAATGTATGACATCATTGAAAAAAAACGCGATGGTAAAAAGCTTTCAAATGAAGAAATCCGTTTTTTTGTCGATGGATACACAAATGATAATATCCCGGACTATCAGGTCAGTGCTTTGATGATGGCTGTTTTTTTCCAGGATATGACCGAAGAAGAACGCGCTGAATTGACCATGGCAATGGTGGAATCGGGGGATCTAGTTGATCTTTCTGCCATTTCCGGTATTAAAGTGGATAAACATTCAACCGGCGGGGTTGGCGATACGACGACCCTGATACTTGCCCCGCTGGTCGCTTCTGCCGGAGTACCTGTGGCCAAAATGAGCGGAAGAGGCCTTGGGCACACCGGAGGAACGATTGATAAGCTTGAAGCAGTACCTGGATTTCATGTTGAAATTTCCATTGAAGCCTTTATTAATCTGGTGAACCGAAATAAAGTAGCAGTCATCGGCCAGACAGGCAACCTGACACCTGCTGATAAAAAACTCTACAGCCTGAGAGATGTTACAGCAACAGTCAATTCAATTCCATTGATTGCCAGCTCCATCATGAGTAAAAAAATAGCATCAGGTGCAGATGCTATTGTACTTGATGTTAAAACCGGAGCAGGTGCTTTTATGAAAGAGCTTGATGATGCCAGAGAATTAGCACAGGCAATGGTATCGATCGGGAACCGTGTCGGCAGAAATACGATGGCTGTCATTTCAGACATGAGCCAGCCGCTTGGGAAAGCTGTCGGTAATGCCCTGGAGATTAAAGAAGCAATCGAGACATTACAGGGTCATGGACCGGAAGATTTAACTGAATTATGTATTGAACTGGGCAGTCAGATGGTTGTATTGGCAAACAAAGCGGACAATCTCGATGAAGCACGGAAACAGCTGACTGATAACTTGAACAGCGGGAAGGCAATCGAGCAGTTTAAAGTATTTCTCGAAGCACAAGGCGGTGATGCGCATGTAGCGGATAATCCGGATTTATTGCCGCAATCATCATACACATTTGATCTGCCTGCTAAAGAGTCAGGGACTGTTTCTGAAATCGAAGCAGAGGGCATCGGAACAGCGGCCATGATGCTAGGCGCCGGAAGGAAAGAAAAAGATTCCGGCATTGATTTGTCTGTCGGTATCGTACTCAATAAAAAAATAGGGGACCCCGTCAGTAAGGGGGAATCACTTTTGAAGATTCACGCTAATACCGATACCATTGATGATGTGACAGAAAAATTATATGCAAGTATTGTCATCTCGAATAGAACCGTGGAGAAACCGCCGTTGATTTATGAGAACGTCTCAAAATAAATTATACTTAAGGTCAAAACGCATGCTGGTTCCGGCATGCGTTTTTGCTGTATAAGAACACACTGAAATGGCAATCCTAAAACTATATTGAACGTTGGAGGTTGAAATCTGAAATGAAAAAGTATGTTTTATTGACCAGCATTATACTTTCAATTCTCTTCATGCCATTTACAGTGTTCGGTGAAGAAAATGGTAAAGGTAACACAGACCAAGATCTTAATTTAGTCCCGGATGCCGAGTCCGGCATTTTGATGGAACGCGATACAGGAAAAGTGTTGTTTAACAAAAACGCACAAGAGAAATTACCCCCTGCCAGTATGACAAAAGTTATGACTCTATTACTGATAATGGAAGCTCTTGATAAAGGAAAAATCGATAAAAATGAGACCATCAGGATCAGTGATCGCGCTGCATCGATGGGGGGATCGCAGATATTTCTTGAAGCCGGCGAAGAAATGAGTGTCAATGACCTTTTGAAGGGGATAGCTGTCGCTTCGGCAAATGACGCAAGTGTTGCGCTGGCCGAGAGAATTGCCGGCAGTGAGAAAGCATTTGTGAAACAGATGAACAAAAAAACAAAGGCATTAGGTCTTGAAAACACACGTTTTCGGAATGCCACCGGTCTCCCGGCTGAGGATCATTACAGCACTGCCCATGATATGGCGGTTATGGCTAAAGAATTATTAAAATATGAATCCGTGACCGAATATACGTCCATTTATGAAGATTATTTGCGAAAAGGTGAGGAGAACGAATTCTGGCTTGTGAACACGAATAAACTCGTTAAGTCCTACCCAGGTGTTGACGGACTTAAAACTGGTTATACAAATGAAGCTAAATATTGTTTAACAGCCACAGCCGAAAAAAATAACATGCGAATGATTGCCGTTGTCATGGGCGCTGAAACAACAAAGAAACGAAATGCAGCGATTAGTGGAATGCTTGATTATGCATTCAATCATTTTGAAACTAAAAATTTATACAAAAAAGGCGAAACCATTACAACGTTGGACTTATTAAGAGCGGAGAATGCTACTGTTGATGTGACAGCATCAGAATCAATCAGCACAATCCACCGTAAGGGTGAGGACGATAAAGACTTAACAACATCCGTGAACATAAAATCCGACATCGGTCTGCCCATCAATAAGGGTGATCAAGTCGGGGAGTTAATCATAAAAAGCAATGGCAAAACATTGTCAAAAACGCCGTTAACCGTGGATCATGATGTCCAACAAGCATCGTATCTGACATTGTTAAAACGGGCAGCTCAAAATATGGTGAATTAGCAGTATTTCTGACGAATTCCTTCTTCTTTTGTCATGAAGAAGGAATTTGCCCGGCTTTTAGCGAAAAAGTACTCAGAACGAAAAAGTGGGGAGGAAGTATTATGGGTTTGTCTACTGCATTTGACGTCAAAGCAGAAGTCCTGGTCGTCAGAATGACCGGAGAATTGGACCATCATGAAGCAGAAGAATTACGGAGCGAATGGAAAGAAATGATGTATACAAACGCCATCAAACATGTTGTACTGAATCTTGAATCGGTAACGTTCATGGACAGTTCAGGGCTTGGTGTTGTTCTTGGCAGATACAAAGAAGTGCTGCAACTGGGAGGGGAGATGGTTGTATGCTCCGTTTCCGCGCCAGTCCGGAGATTATTTGAAATGTCCGGAATGTTTAAAATTGTAAGGCTGGAGGAGAGCGAAGAACATGCGTTATTTACGTTGGGGGTGGCATCATGAAAAATGAAATGTTTGTAGAATTTGCAAGCGTCAGCGAAAATGAGTCATTTGCCAGGGTAACTGTGGCTTCTTTTGTGGCACAACTGGATCCGACGATGGACGAATTGACGGAGATTAAAACAGTCGTTTCCGAGGCCGTAACAAATGCTATCATTCACGGTTATAATAATGAACCCGGGCATCATGTTTCAATTTCATGTGTGCTGCATGAAGACGAGGTCGAACTGACAATCAAGGATACCGGCACCGGAATCGGTGATGTGAATGAAGCGAGACAGCCGCTCTATACATCAAAGCCTGAATTGGAAAGATCCGGAATGGGATTTACCATTATTGAGAATTTTATGGACGTATTGGAAATCATATCTTCACCTGAAACCGGCACAACTGTTCATATGACAAAACAACTTTCAAAAAAAACGGTTTCTAAATAGGGATGCCTATGGACGTAAATGTCAGTCATGATAACCGGCAAGAATCGTTGAGTGACGAGCAGGTGAAGACCTATATCCATAAAAGTCAGCAAGGCGATAAACAGGCACGGGATATGCTTGTTGAAAATAATGTCAGATTGGTTTGGTCAGTGGTACAACGCTTTATCAACCGTGGATATGATCCGGATGATCTGTTTCAGATAGGAAGCATCGGACTTATAAAAGCAATTGATAAATTTGACTTATCTTATGACGTCAAGTTTTCCACATATGCTGTGCCGATGATCATCGGTGAAATACAGCGATTCATCCGGGATGACGGCAGTATTAAAGTGAGCCGTTCCCTGAAGGAAACCGGGAATAAAATAAGAAAAAAGCGGGATGAATTAACGAAGCAGCTGGGACGTGTCCCAACTGTTTTGGAAATCGCTGAATCACTCCATATCACCTCTGAGGAAGTCGTTCATGCCGAGGAGGCTGCAAAGTCACCACATTCCATCCACGAAACCGTGTTTGAGAATGATGGGGACCCGATTACGTTATTGGACCAGATTGCCGATGATGATACAAAATGGTTTGATAAACTTTCGTTGCAGGAGGCAATTAGGCGGCTGAATGCACGTGAGCGGCTGATATTATATTTGCGCTACTACAAAGACCGGACACAGTCTGAAGTGGCTGAACGGCTTGATATTTCACAGGTACAAGTATCGCGCCTTGAGAAAAAAATACTAGAGGACATGAAAGTGAATATGAACCCATGAATCAGGACGGACATGAGCAAAACTAGGCATGTACCGTCACAGCAGTCGGCCCCGTCTAAATCTGCATCGTAGAATTTTTTATACCCAGAAAGTATATATTATAGATAACCTTAAAAAACTTCGGCACTCGCTATAGGACGAGGCGAATGCCGAGTTTTTCTAAACGGGGCTCTTACTGCACGTTGTTTGCGTACTAAAGCTGTACAGCTACTTTTCGTTGGTTTTGCTTTGGCTTTTTAATTCGCATTGTTAACTTTTAAAGCATCTTTTTGATGTTCGCTAAGAACCTCTGCCATGACTTCAGCCGTATTGTTGAGCTCCTCGCGATTATTATCAATTCCTCCAAATTCAATTAAAATTGATCGTCCTGACATATCCTGATTGTATATACCGTTTCCTTCAGATTTGCTTTTTTTATATATTCCTTTACTGAGTCCGGGATATTTCTGTTTAATCATAGTGTGCAATTCCTTTGCAAACGCGAGGTTTTTTTGGTACTCCTCATGTCCGACCCCTACAATAAAAAATAGCTTTGCATAATTCTTCCCATCAATCGTCACCGTTGTCTGATCTTTGCGCAAGGCATCACGGTGGATATCGATAAAATAGTTCACAGTATCATTTGCGGACATCACTTCTTTGACGGACTGCCGTGAAAATTTATATGAATCACCAGGCCCCCAGCCTTTTTGGTTAAGGCTCGCTGTAACATTGGTTTTATCATGAAGTGTGCTAACGCCCCTGTTCTCAAGTTGTTTGGCAAGCATAGAACCTGCAAGTACAATATTTTGCTTATTATTTGTACTCGAAGCTTCACTCGGTTTTTTTTCTGGCTCGTCAAGTAATGGGAGAAAAGCTTCCCAAGCATGACTGTGATAAATAAATACCTCTGCATTATCCGTATCCTGGTTAACTTGATCCTCCTGTTCAGAATGATTTCCGGAGGAGCCCTCTTTTAACAGCTTATCAAAATCAGGTGGGGGTGACTCAACCGGCATTGCAGTTAAGTCCTTTCCCTGAAGACGCATCCCGTTGGAAAATGTCTTCATTCCCGGCAGCTCGAGTTCGAGCAGACTTGTGAAACTTTTAGGTGTTATTCCCGAAGTGAATGCAAATACTAAAGACGAAAAATCCGGTGACTTTATATCGTTTGCATTTAAATTTTCTTTCAATTGAGGTATCTCCGAACTCATCATAAGCACGAATGTTTCTGAAATCAAATCAGATTTAGTTAATTCATTAATTGCGCCGAAATGAAACATTTCATTTTGACTCTTGGATATGGATATGAACGAAGTGGTCAACATCATAAGAATAATACAAATGAAATAGGCGATAATATAATACCTTATTTTCACGAATACCAGCCTGCCTTATATAGCTTTATCAAAGATTTTTATGGAAAATTATTTCTCGGGGACTTGAGATCAAGTCTTATTAAAATAATATGCTGATTTGTTTTTATTAGAATTTAAATCCGGGATAAACAGCTGATTCTGTGATAATTATTCCGCTTTTAACAAATACTATTTCATACAAGATCGTAAAAAGGGTGTGTCCCGGATGTCGGAGATTGTATATCTGCGCATGAAGAAGAGTATCGAACTCTCATATTTGAAAAAAGTTAGCTTAAAGGACATTGCTTACCTCTCTACTGCATCACCATTGAAAGATGAATTGGAAAAAACGCCAATCTACCGTATTACAAAAAAAGATCTGAACGTGGTGATTGTAGACAGCTTTTTAGTCATTGACCATTTAAACACACATTATCGTGAACTCGAATTTCAGATTGTCGGACCATCACATACTATTATACGAATCCAAAAAACAAAAAAATCGCCAAACATTATGATTACAGCAATTGTTTGGCTGCTTCTTTTTATTGGTACAGCCATGACCATTATCAATTTTCATTACGATGTCAGCATGCAGGAGGTCCAGCAAAAACTTCATTACTTGTTAACAGGCGAACATAATCCATATCCATTATGGATTCAGATACCGTACTCATTTGGACTTGGAATCGGGATGCTTTTGTTTTTTAACCACTGGTTCCGTAAACGAATCAATGAGGAACCCAGCCCACTTGAGGTTGAGATCTTCAATTACCAGCAGAGTATGGACCAGTATCTTGCTTATTATGAGAATACGCTGAATGATGACAAGTATCTTCGTTAGTCTGCTGGAAGTGATGATTGGATTTGCTGCTGGTGTGGCGGTCGGAGGTGGTTTTGTGGCTTTTTTAACGGTGTTAGGGATCATTCCAAGATTAATCCAGCTGAGCAAAACGGATACACGAATACCTGTTTATATCGCAGGCATCGTTCTTGGAGCATTATTCGGGATATTTATGTCTTTTGCAGATGTATCCTGGAATCAGCCGCTGTTCCTGCTTGTCATATGGGGAGTTTTTCATGGTGTATTTAATGGTATGCTGGCAGCAGCTTTGACCGAAGTATTGAATGTTTTTCCGATTCTTTCAAAACGTATTCGAATGGAAGATAAGATGTTGTGGTTATTAATGGCAATCGTATTTGGCAAAATCGCCGGATCTCTATTCCAATGGACGATATTTGTGAAATAAATTATGTGATACATGCAATAATGAACAAGTGGAGCGTTGAATTTTATGAATCAAAACCAAAATAAAAGTCCTATTTATGCAAAAATAGATAAAAACAAGCAATACATGAAGGATAACGTTGGACTGGATACATCGTTTGATCTTGGTTTTCGCGAATTAGTCGTTTTAAAAACAAAAATTCAGCTTTACTACGTTACCGGACTTTGTGATGGTACGGTAGTGCAGCGAATTATGCGCCAACTTGTGCAAATCAATGACGATGAAGTGAATAAGCGAAAAGTACCGGAAATCGTTGAAAACCGGATCATTTATCAGCAGGTGGAGCGAACTCAATCTCTGGATGAAGTAGTCGATCAAGTATTATCCGGTTTAGTCGTTATTTTCATTGATGGGGAAAAATATGCGTTTATTGTGGATGTCCGTAATTATCCTGGCCGCGCACCGCAAGAACCTGATACAGAGCATGTGGTCAGAGGATCCCGTGACGGATTCACAGAAAACATTATTGAAAATACGGCATTGACAAGAAGGCGGATCCGCGATGCGAGATTGCGTCATGAAATGTTGAAGGTCGGTGAAAGATCTAAAACGGATATTTGTTTGTGTTATATCGATGATGTGACTGACAGGGATTTAATTGATATCATCAAAAACAGCTTGAACCAGATTGAAATTGACGGCATTACAATGACAGACAAAACATTGGAGGAATTTATAGTCGGCATGAAATGGAAGGCATATCCATTAGTCCGGTATACCGAACGGCCCGATGTTGCAGCTACCCATCTGATGGAGGGTCATGTCATACTGATTGTGGACACATCACCAAGCGTAATGATATTGCCGACGACTTTTTTTCACCACACACAGCATGCCGAAGAATATCGTGAATCACCGGTAGTCGGGACCGCTATGCGCTGGGCAAGAATGATAGCGATTATGTTATCGATTTTTTTGTTGCCTTTGTGGCTGTTGTTCGCGCTGGATCCATCATTATTACCAAAGGAGCTTGCATTTATTGGGCCTAAAGAAGAAGGGACAATTCCGATTGCTATTCAAATCATACTGGCGGATTTAGGAATTGAGTTTTTACGGATGGCCGCCATCCATACACCGACTCCTTTAGCAACGTCAATGGGATTAATCGCTGCGGTCCTAATCGGACAGATTGCCATTGACGTCGGGCTGTTCGGACCTGAGGTTATTTTGTATGTATCGGTTAGTGCCATTGGTGTATATGTGACACCAAGTTATGAATTAGGCGTAGCTAATAAAATTTCGAGGGTAGTACTGATTATATTAACAGCAATGTTCGGTGCGATTGGTTTTACAGTCGGAATCACCCTTTATGGATTATACCTTATTCAGTTAAAATCATTGCATACACCATATATGTGGCCGTTTATACCGTTTGATGCGAGGGCAATGATTGAAATGGTATTGCGTGTTCCAATACCTTACTCAAAAAAGCGCCCGAGTATAGTCCATCCCAAAAATGATTACAGACAGCCGAAAGCGTAAAGGGATATTCCGAAACGACAAAGCAAGGGAAGCGGACAGAACAACTCTGAACGCTTACCTTCTTCTTTCGTTTTTGGTTTTTATGTGGTAAAGTGTTTTTACACTTTAACAGATTTGCAAGTTCAAAATCTTAACATAGGAATACCTGGGTTCCGCATAGCGGCTCTCGGGCTTTCTGATTTTTTTGAAATGGACAATCAGGATCAATCGGGGGAATTGAATATGATATTGGATCACCATCCATTTGATTTAAATGAAGCAGGACATTTAGCAATCGGAGGACTTGACTCAACAGTCCTAGCTGAAAAGTATGGCACACCGCTATATGTATATGATGTTTCCGTAATCCGGGAAAACTGCCGTGCTTTTATCGGAACGTTTCAAGAGCTCGGGATCTCAGCTCAAGTGGCATATGCAAGCAAAGCTTTTTCATCTATAGCGATGCTTCAAGTTATTAAGCAGGAAGGGTTAAGCCTTGATGTGGTATCACAAGGAGAACTTTACACCGCGCTGGAAGCCGGCTTCCCTGCAGATAAAATACATATGCATGGCAATAATAAAAGTGTTGATGAACTGGAAATGGCCATTGAACACGATATAGGTTGCATAGTCATCGATAACTTTCATGAAATTGAACTGATTCGTCATATTCTTGAACGGAAAAACAAACAGATGAATGTACTACTGCGTGTGAGCCCGGGCATTGAACCGGACACACATGATTATATTGTCACCGGTAATGAAGATTCAAAGTTTGGCTTTAATTTAGCTGATGGACAGGCTGATGACGCATTTTTAGAATTACAGCACAACAATCTTATTCATTTCAAAGGATTGCACAGCCACATAGGTTCACAGTTATTCGATACAGAAGAAATGCTGCTGGCAGCAAAAATACTATTCCGGAAATTAGCTGATTGGCATGAAAAGTACGGTTATACGCCGGAAGTTCTCAATCTGGGAGGTGGTTTTGGAATTCGATATACACGAGAAGATAAACCGCTTGACTACTCTGAGCATGTGAAGAAATTATCGGCTGTTGTTCAGGAACAGGCAGCTTATTTCAATCTTCCCATCCCGGAGATATGGATTGAGCCCGGTCGTGCAATCGCCGGTAATGCCGGACTAACCTTATATACAGTTGGCTCCATAAAAGAGATTCCCGGGGTACGCCATTACGTCTCAGTGGATGGGGGAATGACTGATAATATACGCCCCGCCCTTTACAATGCGAAATATGAAGGCATATTGGCAAACAAGGCAGCTGCACCAGTGAGAGATACAGTTTCAATAGCTGGCAAATGCTGTGAATCAGGTGATATGCTCATGTGGGATCTACCTGTTCCGGTTATAGAGAGCAACGATATATTAGCGGTGTTCTCCACAGGTGCGTATGGCTATTCCATGGCCAACCATTACAATCGTTTTCCAAAAGCAGCTGTGGTATTCGTGGAAAATGGCGAAGATCAAGCAGTAGTCAAACGTGAGACATATCACGATGTTGTAAAAAATGATATTTCTTACGAATGATGATGTTGTTTTCTGCTGAAAGGTCAGCTAAAATGATGTAAGAACAGTGAAAAGGGGATGTGAGCAATGCACAAAAAAGGATATATATTGCTGGAAGATGGAAACAAAATAGAATTTGAGCTTTATCCAAATGAAGCGCCAAATACTGCAGCTAATTTTGAAAAACTAGCTAACAGTCACTTTTATGATGGATTAACTTTCCATCGTGTGATTGACGGGTTTGTCAGTCAGGGTGGCTGTCCCAATGGAAACGGCACAGGCAATGCCGGTTATACAATCAAATGTGAAACTGAAGGCAACCCGCATAAACATGTGGAAGGGTCACTCTCAATGGCTCACGCCGGAAGAGATACAGGCAGCTGCCAATTTTTTATTGTTCACGAACCCCAGCCGCATTTAGATGGTGTTCACACTGTCTTTGGCCAGGTAACGTCAGGAGTTGACTTTGCAAAAGCCATGAAGAATGGCGATGTTATGAAAGAAGTTAAAGTGACGACAGAATAATCGATAATCATGGATATTTATCTATTTCTTTACCTGATTTTTATCGTTGCTCCAGCAGGAACGGCAATCCATGAAATGAGCCATATGCTCGGTGCAAAATCGGTCAAAGCTGATAAAATTTTATTGACGATAGGTACTGGCAGCATTATCTATCGCACATTTCGAAAAAAGATACATCTTGTAATCCGTCTGTTCTTCTTTGCAGGAGGGATGGCTTACAGTGAACGAAAGACGCCGTATCAACCGCATGAGCGTATTAGGATAGCTGTCTTTGGGCCAGTAGGAAGTTTTTTGGCTGCAGGTATTTGCGCTTGGTTTTATATTGTCTTTTCCAGTAGTTATTTGCTATTAATGCTGCTATTTAATTTATGGATAGCTTTCATTAATATCATTCCATTCCGTTTTAAAAATAAACAATCGGATGGTTATACCATTTATGAAGCTATTAAACAAAAATAACCCCGGTCAATGTTGACAAATAAAGCCTGATGCGGCATAACTATATATAAACGTTTATCCAATGTGTTTCAGAAAATCGTTCGTATTGGGATAATGAGCTCTTTTTGATTGGCAAGTTACTATCATAACGAGGGATAATTATGCTTATTCGTTACAAAAAGAATTATGAGAAGATTGCAATGGGGTTGTTATCGTTCATGCCTCATGGAAAAGATGTAAAAAAACTGCAGCACACTATTAAAGAATATGAAACCAATCCGGATTGGCATCTTTTCCTCTGGAAGGATGAAGATGTACTGGGTGTAATCGGCGTCCGCATTGAAAATAATATTGACGCGATTGTCCAGCATATATCTGTTAATCCTTCACATCGAAATTCCGGAATCGGTAAAAAGATGGTGAAGGAAGTGCAGAACATATTTGGGGATAAGTATGCAGTCTGTGCTGATGAATCGACCCAGCAATTCCTGAATAAATCAGTCGAAGAGGATCAAAAGAGTAACGAAGAAAGGGATTAAACAAGAGCCAGCTCCTTTTTATAACGTCAGAACGTCTAAATTATGAATGACCTTATAAGAAAAACTTGGCACTCGCTATAAATCGAAGCGAATGCCGCGTTTTTCTAAGAGCTGGCTTTTGTTTGTAAATCTTACTGAGTGGTACTGCCAATCAGCAATATGATTACATCCATGCAGCACCGACAATAATCAGAAGGATGAACAATACAACGATCAGCGAGAAGCCTCCGCCATAGTTATAACTCATAATCATACTCCTCCTTTTTTGCTTAACGAATAAATGTTTTTTTGATAACATTTATCTTACATTAATAACTTATGACAACAGTCCCCAGGTTGTATGGGCGTTTATTTCAAATCAATAAAACTTTATTCAATTGCCTGCCATGTTAAGGCAGATAATTCCTCATTTGCCGCAAATGAAAGGAGAACTGTTGTGAATCAGCCATATCAAGTGAAATTGGATGCTTTTGAGGGCCCTCTCGACCTTTTGCTGCACTTGATCAATCATTATGAGATCGATCTATATGATATACCCGTGGCACAGATAACCGAGCAGTATATGCAATACATCCATACAATGCAGCGTCTTGAACTAAATATTGCCAGCGAATATTTGGTGATGGCTGCTACTTTGATCGCTATGAAAAGTCAGATGCTTCTGCCAAAACAGGATATGGAAGAAACCGATGATGAATATGAGGAAGACCCACGGGAGGAACTGATGCAACGTTTGATTGAGTATCGAAAGTACAAAGATGCAGCTCAAACATTGCAGAATAAAGAAATGGAAGCAAACCAGATTTTCACAAGGCCACCTGTTGCCTTCGATCATATTGAAGCACGAAAGCCTGTAACCCAAGAGGGTGTATCCTTATACGACATGCTTGATGCATTAGGAAAAATGTTTGAGCGCAAGAAGTGGCGTGAACCGCTTAAGACAAGCGTTGAGAGCAGTGGTATTCCGATAGAACAACGCATGTCTGAAGTTCTTGATTTAGTGAGGCATTCAGAAGGCGGGGTATCCTTTAACAAGCTATTTGATTACCCTTCCCGCTCACACATTGTCGTGACGTTTATGGCAATACTGGAGCTGATGAAAAATAATGATGTAACATGTGAGCAAGAGAATCATTTTGATCAATTGTATGTATTCTACTTGGGGGAGAAAACGTGGAATTCAATGAATTAAAGGGCATCACAGAAGGGCTATTATTCGCAAGCGGCGATGAAGGAATTTCGGTCAAGCAATTGGTACGTATTTTGAATACATCTGAAGACACAATCACCCGTTTACTGGATGAATTAAAATATGATTACCAGAACACAGAGCACGGAATCCTTCTGATGCAATTCCATGATGTATTCCATTTGACGACTAAACCCGAACATAGTCCATATTTCAAAAAATTGCTTGAAACACCGCAGACGACAAGAATGTCACAAGCCGCCCTTGAGACTTTGGCAATCATTGCTTATCAGCAGCCCATTACCAGAACCGAGATTGATGATATACGCGGCGTTAAAAGTGACCGCCCTGTACAAACATTGATTACCAGATCGTTGATTGAGGAGATAGGGCGAAAAGAAGGAATCGGACGCCCCATGCTGTTTGCAACGACTAAAGAATTCCTGACTTATTTTGGCTTGACATCGCTTGAAGAATTGCCACCTCTTCCTGAAGATACAGACTCGAATCAACTTGAACAGGAGTCTGATTTATTTTTTGATACGCTAACTGATTATATGGATGGAACCGATCATACTTGAACGACTCATGCTTACCGGCCTTACAGTTTGTTTTATTTTGTCCTTATCAGTCAGAAGAGGCCGGGACAAAAGTAATGAATCAAAGAAAAATCCGAACGATGATTTAAAACTTCTCAAGTTAGATTTTGAATCAACTCGGATTTTTTTATAACGTCAGAAAGTATAAATGATGGATGACCTTATAAGAAACGCTTCGGCATTCGCTATAAGACGAGGCGAATGCCGCGTTTTTCTAATCAGATAAGAAAGTATAAAATTTGAGAATATCACAATACCCAATACTGTGTGTTTTTGCGCACCCCGCTGTTGGGCAGTCCAGGT
>NZ_BMNQ01000017.1 GCF_014646635.1 Lentibacillus kapialis | reverse complement strand
TGCTTGAACTGTGCATCAAATTGCTTCTTATTTTGTGCCATGTGATGATTCCTCCCAGTTTAATTATATTATACTAAACTAGGAAATCTCTCTGTTTGGGTTGTCCGATTATTATTCTATCATCAATTTTCTTCTGTTATTTGCTATTATTTCTTACTTTTATCCTGGACCATTCATGGAGGCAATGAATGGGTTAAACGTGATTTTTGCCTGATTTTCTTAGTGATTATTTAGATTCTGTTAGAGTAACGCCATCTCAACTGCAAAGTATATACTTTGTGTTATCAGTATTAATGTTGGGGTGCTTTCTATATTTTGGGATACAGACTAGAATTGGCTCTTACATTGTTTACACGAAACTTTTATTTGAAAAACTTACATTGACATGTGCATATTTTATATTGGTTAATGTAATTTTAGGCAATTTACAGTTGGCATCTTTCAATCCTTTGACATTAATTATTAATGAGGAATTTTATTCGGTGTATACAATAGTACCTATTATATCTACCTTCCTGGTAACGACTTTATTTGTAAATATTCTTGTGGTGACAGCTCTTAGGTTAATAGACCCCATTCGGTTTAGGGAATAATCTCTGACGACATATGTCAGGTTGGATGAATGCTCAAGGGACACTTTCGTCGTTTTGTCATAATTCTCCAGTATTTAAATGATTTTTGCTTGACGCAGCAAATTAGAAAAAACGATAAATAATAGGGAGGCCAAAATGGATATAGATGAAATTTATATTGACTATTCCCGGGAATATGACAAAGAACTGAATATGGTACATGGCTTTGGAAGTGTCAGTTCCTTTATGGAAGAGGGAATAAATGAACCAATCCACATTGGTAGTATCATATATAATTTTTATAACATGTTTAGTTTTAATCAGGAAAAGGATGCCTTGATTAGTGCCGATGCTGTATCTGGTGATGAGGAATACATCATGTCAACACTATTAAATAATGGTTTTGAATTTGAAGAAGGCGGAGCACTTATTACACTTGATAGAATTGTATTAAAGGAACAATGGGTCAACACCAAAATCTATGGTTGAAATGAATGAGTGAATATAATAGTGAAACTAGCTAGCGGAGGAAAAACACGGAGACTCCTGTGGGAATGCGCAGTGTGAAGACCCCGCAGAAAAAGCGACCTTCTTTTTCGAGGAGGCTGAAGACAAGCCCACGGAAAGCGTCGTGTTTTTCCGAAGCGACTGCTGACGTCAAAATGACATCTAATTTGTCAACCATAGATTTTGGTCAACAGCCGGAACAATATCAAATTGCGAAACTTAATAAGTTCCGACCGCTAACGTATTGTCACCACCCGAATTTTGTCGAATAAGGCACGTCTTCAATCTGGCTGGATGAAAACTGCTATTGAGGTTTTCAGGAAAATAAAAAAGCTGTCAAAGTAGGAACTAGGCTATTTTGTAACGTCAGAAAGTATAAAATATGGATGACTTTATAAGAAAAGCTTCGGCATTCGCTATAAGACGAGGCGAATGCCGAGTTTTTCTAATGACAGCTTTCTAATCTATCAATAATAAATTTCCGCCCCAGGGCCAACCGGAATACCAAGCAGCATCCAGACAAACAGCAAGATAACCCAGCTGATTAAAAATGCCACGGAATATGGAATCATCATCGAAATTAAAGTGCCAATTCCAATCGATTTATCATAGCGCTGTGCAAATGCGATAATCATTGGAAAATATAGTAACAGTGGCGTAATGATATTGGTGACCGAATCTGACAGGCGGTAAATCACAGTTGTGAATTCCGGTGAATAGCCAAGGTTCATCATAATGGGTACAAAAACCGGTGCCAGGATGACCCACTTGGCGGATGAACTGCCAATGAAAAAGTTGATTCCCATCGTAATAAAAATAAATACAAGTATCAATCCAAAACCGTCGAATCCTGTGTTGTTAAGGAATTCGGCCCCTCTAACGGCAAGCACTGTTCCCATGTTTGTTTCCCTGAAATAGGCGATGAACTGCCCTGCTGTAAAGGCGAGTGCAATATACCCGCTCATACTGGCCATTGTTTTTCCCAGGAACTGTGTCAGATCCTTGTCATTCCGGATAACTTTTGTGGTTATACCATAAATTAGTCCCGGAATAAAAAATAAAATGAAAATGACAAAAACAAGTGAATCAAAAAAGGGTGATTCAAGGTATTTTCCGTCGCCTCGCAGTGGTCCAGCTGATAAATAGGCCATGACAACAGCTGTAATCAGGAAGCCTATCCCGGCAAAGCGCATCCCCTTTTTCTCCTGCGCTGACAGTGTAGCGAGCTCCTCTTCCGCAATTTCTCCTTCATATGCCCCAAGTCGCGGTTCAACAATTTTCGTAGTTACCCATGTGCCGACAGCTGTAACCAGGATGATTGATACAGCTGCAAAAAACCAGTTCATGGATACTGCAATAGTTTCTGCATATGCAGGGTCAATCGTTGCCGCAGCCTCCGAAGTAAGTTCGGCCAGGATAGCGTCTGTTGAGGTTAAAAACAGATTTGCGCCAAATCCGCCAGACACCCCGGCAAATGCTGCGGTCAGTCCGGCAAGCGGATGTCTTCCCAGTCCGAGAAACAAAGCCGCACCAAGGGGGGGTAGTACAATATAGCCGGCGTTCACTGCAATACTGGACATTGCCCCAGCAAAAACCAAAGCAGCTGTTAATAGTTTAGCAGGGAAAGAGAATACAGTTCCTTTCAATGCTGCCTGAACCAGTCCTGTTTGTTCTGCTAGTCCAATCCCGAGCATAGTCACTAGCACCGCACCAAGTGGGGCAAAACCGATAAAGTTATCAACAGCATTCTGAAAAATATATTGCAGTCCATCAACTGAAAATAAATTTTGAACCTTGATTACTTCGTCTGATGTAGGATTGGTGACAGAAACCCCGGAGAACAGGGCCGATGCCAGAATAACCATCAGTGCTAATAGGGCAAAAAGTAATAATGGTGAAGGCAACTTATTCCCCAGCCACTCGATTCCATCCAATATGCGAAACAATATTTTTTTTGAACTGGATGTTTGTTCATGTTGAGTTGACATATGTCCCCTCCCTTAACACAAATAATATAATTGGTTATAAAACTACCAAACACCTTAATACCGGTCAATTATTTGGTTTGGGGACTTGTCATTTTTATAAAAAAGAACACTTGTTCTATTACGAAAGTTATGATATAATAGATTCAGAAAAGCATCCCTGTCAAACCTTCATATCATATAAAAGGAAGCGTTGCCATGATACTGACCGAACGTTGTAATAAGAGAGCCCTAAATCACAACGCAATGATTCAAGTTATGGAAGGTCAAGGTGAATACTCAAGGGATAAGAGTGCAAATGACGAAAGCAAACACTCAAAAGTCTCCAAACGTATCTCCTTGGAAAAACTTATGGATTTGAAAGTGGATTATGCCTTCAAGCAATTGTTTGGTAGTGAAAAGAATAAAGAAATGACCGTCATATTTTTAAATGCTATCCTGCAAAAGACTGGCAGAAACCTAGTCAGGGACATTTCATTTGAAAATACAGAACTCGGTGGGGAGTATAGGGATGATAAGCAATCGAGACTGGATCTGTTAGTCGTAACCGATGCTGACGAATGGATTAATATAGAAATTCAATTTACAAACAAATACGATATGATGAAACGCTCCTTGTATTATTGGTCCAAGGCATATGCACATCCACTTGGAAAAGGAATGGCGTATTCTGAGTTGCGACCGGTCATTGCCATCAATATTTTGAATTTTAGCCTTTTCAATGAAACGGAACGCTTCCACAGCTCGTATCATTTATACGACGATGAGAGTCAAGCCAAACTGACGAATGTGATGGAATTTCATTTTATTGAGATATCTAAGTTAATGAAAGACTGGAAACGTGATAAACTGGACCCATGGAATAGCGTGTTAGCAAGATGGTTGCTGTTGCTTGGTATGGTCGATCATAGAAATGGGAAAATCTATCGTGATGTCTATAAAGAACTGGAGGTGATTTCCATGAAAGACGAATCGTTGCGTAAAACCTTTAAAAACTGGGAAGAACTGAGCACGACACAGGAACAGCGATTGATTTACGATTCACGTTTGAAGCAAATCATGGATGAGGAAGCATTCAAACGGAGGATGGAATTGCAAAAGCAAGCGATAGAGCAAGGAGAGCAAAAATTAGAGCAAGGAGAGCAAGAATTAGAGCAAGGAAGGCAAGAATTAGAGCGAGGAAAGCAAGAGTTGGAGCAAAGAAAGCAAGAGTTGGATCAAGGAAAGGGAGAATTAGAGCAAGGAAAGCAAGAATTAGAGCGAGGAGAGCAGGAATTAGAGCAAGGAAAGCAAGAGTTGGATCAAGGAAAGCAAGAATTAGAGCGAGAAAAGCAAGAATTGGAGCAAAGAAAGCAAGCGATAGCGCAAGAAAAGCAAAAAGTGGAACAAAGGAAAAAGGAGCAACAAACGGCAACGGAAACGGAACAAAAGTCGAAAAGAACGGAGCAAAGGTTTAAAGAGGCAGAACAAAAGGAAAAGCGGGCGGAACAAAGCACAAAAGTGGCAATTGCCCGCAATCTTCTGCAAAATGGTATGGAAATGGCGCTTGTTGCAGAATCTACAGGTTTGACTATGGCTGAAGTTACGGACATCCAGCGTGAAGCACATGAATAGGCTGTAGGTTTGGCTGGCTGTCACGTTACGAATTTTGATGAATATTGTCGAATACAACATTTTCGGGTCGTCTTGACTAGATGATGACTATTAAAACAGCATCTGCCATTGAATTCCTGGAACAGAGTAAATGGCAGATGCTGTTTTTACGGGCTATTTATTATGTCTCTCCGCTTAATTTCACCAGTATTTTTGCCTGGGATTTATCACTGAGGAGCGCATCAAATCCTTTGGAAACAATGTCGTCAAGCTCGATATGGTCCGTGATAACAGGGGTGGGATCGATTTGACCGGTCCCCATGAGTGTTATGGTATTTTTGAACACGTCAGGTTCGTACGCCAAAGAGGAAGCCAGGTGAACGCCGCTTCCGGTCAATTGCATCGGTTCAAACTGTATCGGTTTCTCGTAAAGGGCCACAATGGTCATCATACCTCTTGGGCGGGTGACTTCAATTGCCTGATTAAAAGTAGGTTCAACGCCGGCAACTTCAAAAGCCACGTCGACGCCATCGGGATATAGATTGTGTATATAGTCAACAGGGTCCTGTTCGCTTGAATTAACAGTGTGGGTAGCCCCGACTTCTTGTGCTTTTTGCAGGCGTGCATCAGATAAATCAAACGCAAATACTTCTTTGGCACCGGCAGCTTTTGCGGCAATTATGGTTAATAATCCGATTGGTCCGGCTCCAAATACTGCGGCTGTGTCACCGAATCTCATATCGGATTCTTTAATCGCTTGAACAGCTACTGCGGTAGGCTCGACCAATGCCGCATGTTCTAAGGACATGCCTTGTGGCAGTTTAATCGCATGTTTAGCATCAACGACTGCGTGTTTGGCAAATCCACCGTCCGAAGTTAGTCCGATAAACCCAAAACCTTCGTACATATCGACTAATGGATCAGGGTGGTCGCCTTTAGTAATTAACGGGTTGATAGCGACGCGATCGCCTTTTTCAATGTCCTTTACATGGGCGCCTACTTCTTCTATGATACCGGAAAATTCATGTCCCATCGTTAATGGCGCTTGTTTACCTGTCAGTGGATCCGGCTCATTTTCCGGTATCAGGCTTGCTCCAGCGCTATATTCGTGCAAGTCGCTGCCGCAAATACCCGTCCAGGCCACTTTTACTTTCACTTGGTTATCGGCAATGTTAGGCACTGCGCGTTCTTCCACGCGAATATCTTGTTTCCCATGCCATACTGCTGCTTTCATAGAAAAAACCTCCTTGGATGTTTAGTAAATTCCCTCACGTTGCTCTATACCCTTTTTTAGCTTTGGGTACACCAAGGTGCCTATTACCGTATGAATAGTGTCATGTTTTTTCAGTCTGGCTTTACTATTATAATCGAATCGGGAACATAAAACATGTCGCGTGCAGTTTCAACATGGCACTTTTTCTGCTCAGTTCCTGATTATAGTAAAAAGAGCTTTACAGTGATATGATTGAAAAGGTCATTTATTTGTATTCAATTGTTGAAACATCCTGTGGACATATAATATGGTGTCGAGATAAACATATCAAGCGTTAAAAATAAAGGAGGACAGATAAGATGAATGCGACGAATTTATCACGTTTTCATAGAAGATTGATTGTGGCGATTACGTTATCGGCCTCCTTTTTATCTGTTTTGACACAGTTTCTGCTCATCACAGCTTTTCCAAAAATCATGAACGAGTTTGCGATCAACTCGACTGATGTGCAATGGCTGACAACCGGTTATATGTTAACAATCGCCGTTTTGATCCCGATAACGGCTTATTTTATTGATACGTTTAAAACTCGGAATCTGATGATGAGTGCTATGTTGTTATTTTTAATCGGTACATTGATTTGTCTAGTGGCACCTTCTTTCCCCATCCTGCTTGTAGGTCGGATTTTTCAGGGGATGGGTTCAGGCATTATGATACCGCTCATGCAAACGATTTTGTTTCTGATGTATCCCAGGGAAAAAAGAGGATTTGCAATGGGGCTTGCCGGGCTTGTCATTAATGTTGCGCCCGCGGTTGGCCCGCCAATATCCGGTGTCTTGGTCAATTATTTCGACTGGCGTGCTTTATTCCTGTTAACTCTGCCGATTGCAGCGTGTATTCTGCTTTTGGTTTATCTGTATATGCGCAATGTTACAGAACAGCAACCAACGAACATTGATCTGTTATCCATTTTACTGTCATCCGTTGGTTTTGGCGGATTGCTTTATGCTTTCAATCAGGTGGAGGGGAGCGGATTCACTGACCCAGCAACACTTGCCGGTCTGACCGCCGGTGCCGTGGCGCTGGCTTTATTTGTGATTCGGCAGCTGCGGCTTCAGGTACCTATTTTGGAACTGCGCGTACTTAAAGTGCCTGTTTTTGCTCTTGTTGCGTTCATATCCATTCTGGCATTCAGTTTGCTCATATCGACTGAGACCATGCTGCCGATGTATGTGCAAAACGCTCAGCAGCATTCAGCCTTTCTCGGTGGTCTGATTGTGATGCCCGGAGCTTTGACACTCGCTGTCATGTCGTTGTTCGCCGGAAACTTGTTTGATAAATACGGCGGAAAAATCATTGCGCTAATTGGCTTTGTTTTGCTCAGCATAAGCACGCTCGGGTTTCATTTTATTCTTAGTCTTGATACGCCGTTTATTATAACGATGGTATTGTTCATGATGGCTATGGCCGGTGTAGGATTGATCAATATGCCGATTATGACCGCCGGCATCAATGCGTTACCTGATAAACTAATTCCGCATGGGACGGCGGTCATCAATACGGCTCGTCAATTTGGAGGATCGCTGGGATTAACATTCATTATCTCATTTATCAGCAGTGCCGCGGCGGGAGCTGAGACTATGCAGCCCGCTAATTATTTGACCGGCGTGAAAACCGCCTTTTTCGTCGCTTTTTTGTTTGCTATAACGGGCTTGTTTCTCGCTTTATTTTTAGAAAAGAAGAAGCAATCTGCTGGAAATAGATGATTAATATAATGTGGGAAATAGATTATTTTCCCGGAAAGTTGGTGGGGAAGCCATGAATGTTTTTGACAAAACAATCTACCAGTTGATAAATAGTCTATCAGGCCATGTGTTGTGGATCGATTACGTGATGATGTTCATGTCACAGCACGCTATAGAAATATATGCGCTCCTATTTGTGCTGTTTTGGTTTGTGCTTCCACGGTCAAAGCCGCAATCCAGGCATACGCTGGTTATTGCTTTTTTCTCCGGTGTTCTTGCTATTGCCATTAACTTTATAATCGCTCATGTTTGGTTTCGCGAGCGTCCGTTTGTCACATTACCGCCGGATAGTTATGATCAATTGATTCCGCATGAAGCGGATGCGTCTTTTCCAAGTAACCATACATCGGGAAGTTTTGGCTTTGCGGCAGCCTCCTGGGGACAGAATAAATGGATCAGCCGAAGTTTTACGGCCATTGCCATTCTCGTTATGTTTTCCAGAGTTTATACCGGTGTTCACTGGCCGACGGATATTTTAGGCAGCCTTGTTATTGGGACGGTAGCCGCCTTGTTAATGAGAAAGTGCTCAAGGCTTCTGTATCCGCTGACCCGTTTAGGTTTAAAAATTTTTCGTTTGCAGCCGGGAGAAGTTGCTAAGCGTCAGCGTCGTGCAGCACGATGAAACGTAATATGAACGGTCGTAACGTGTGAAATGGTTGATGAACCGGCTGAAGGAAAGGGTATACTTCCTTCAGCCGGTAAATTTTTGTCTTTGAAAGAACGAGCTTAGTGGGCGAGGATGGACATGGGCGCGAGAGCGCAAACATGTTCCCGAGAGCGCAAACATGTTCCGGAGAGCGCAAACATGTTCCGGAGGGCGCAAACATGTTCCCGAGAGCGCAAACATGTTCCGGAGAGCGCAAACATGTTCCCGAGACGACAAACATGGGCGTGATATCGTAAAATATTAGCCCGAAACCCCAACATATGTCGGCTGGGTTTGCCAAATAAAGTGTGTAAGTTAATGGTTACTCACTGTCGGCTAATTCCACCCAATCCGGTACTTTTAATCTGCACAATATGTTCAATTCTTCCTGCCGTTTTTCTGCATAGGAACTTACCGCTTTTAATTCCTTATCCACAAATGCGGGATGTGTCATCACCTCAACGGATGGTGCGTCGATTTTCTTCAATTCATCAAACACATTTTCACCTACACCATCCCCATAAAAATCCAGCCATAATTTGTCAGTTAGAAGGATCCCGGGGTGGGATTGCAGTGAATCAACACGGCGTACAGGCACACCGTATTCGGTTGCGAGCTTTCTGACTGTTTCGTTTAACGGTTCCCAGCCGTGTATATGGTGGTGGCTGTCGATGTGGTGGAGAGGTAGTCCTTTTTGCAAAAATGCCTCGATCTGTGCGCGCCACTCTTTTTCCACGTCGTCAGGGTCTGGTGGTTCCATTTCCCTAAATGTATTCGTGTATTTAAAATACCCATCACGGTCAAGTAATCCCGAGACGGAGTTACTTATGGGCTTTCCCCATGTTAGGACAAGGTGCACCCCGACGTTTAAATTTGGAAGCTTTTTTGCTTGCTGAACGGCATAATCTACTGCACGCCCGTTCATCATCATGGTTGTGGATTGTACAACGCCATGCAAATGGGATTTTATAATGCCGTCGGTTATTCCCTTTGTTAATCCAAAGTCGTCAGCGTTAAATAAAACTTTCATGCCTTACCTCCTCCTGTGGTGTCATTTGTTCATATGGTTGACGGATAATTCCGCTCAATCACAAAGTTCGTTTTATCCCCTCTGAAGTAAGAACGCGAAAATTCAACTTTATTTTCGCTATCATCTTCTGCAATGGTTTCAATGTAAAAACATGGTAGGCCGGGGTCACATTCCAGATAGGTGCTCAAATGTTCATCAGCCAACGTTATTTCGATATGTTCAGTTGTTTTATCAACATGGATGCCGTAGTTTTCTTTTAAAGACCGGTATAATGACGTTTCGGCATGATGCTTTGTGATTCCCGGCGCCATGTTCCATGGGATATAAGCAATTTCATATTGTGTTGGCTGTCCGTTTGCCTTGCGCACTCGCTCAATGCGCTGGATTGGGTCATCCGGATTGACTGTAAGCTCTTGTTGCAGTACGTCATCTGCCGGGACGACTTTTATATCGATTAGGGTTATGTCGGGTTTTTTCCCCTGCACCTTTACCTGATCATTAAAATGATGGACGGTGTTGGAGAGGGTTTGCTGTAACTTTTTGTCAGCAACGAACGTTCCACTTCCCTGCCGTCTGGTTAAGTATCCTTCCATCGTCAGTTGATTAAGTGCCGCTCGGATAGTGGTCCTGCTTGTATTAAACGTTTCACAAAGTTTGACCTCAGTGGGAATTCTTTCGCCTACTTTGTAGTCACCAGCTTTAATTTTATTGAGTATATCACTTTTTATATACGCGTAAAGCGATTGTTTTTTATCCATAATAATCCCCTCAGTTCTTATAGAGGTTGTTCAAAAATTCCGGTAACCATGACACTTCGAATTTCTTCGTTGGCTTGTTTCTCCGTTCCTCGGAAAAGAAAAACACTTTTCCTACGTGCGAAGCGGATTCAGGGCGGCATTATTTGTGTTCATGTATCCAAAGGCATACCCTTTCGCTACTCGAAACTGCGCCGTCTTAAACGTCTTTTTATCCTCCTTTTTGAACACGCATTTATAGCCTGAATTTTACAATACAAATCACATAATAACAACTCACAAAATTGTAATTACAAATTAAAATATTGTATAGACATATTTAGTATTGTATGATACATTTTAAATAATCAAATATTGAAAGCGCTTTTCTAACTTAGAGTAGGGAGATGAAAAAATATGTCGTTAAAAGTAGCCATTATCGGGGGTGGATCAAGCTATACACCAGAGATTATCGAGGGTATTTTAAATCGTTATGACTCTTTTCCCGTGACTGACATTGCACTGGTTGACATAGAGCCCGGCCAGGAAAAGCTCAATATTGTCGGAGAACTGGCTAAAAGAATGATTCAAAAGGCTGGTAAGTCTATTAATCTCACATGTACGCTTGATCGCAGAAAGGCGTTGAAAGGTGCGGATTTTGTTTCCACACAAATTCGTGTTGGCGGTTTGAATGCCCGTGAAAAAGATGAACGTATCCCGCTTCGTCATGGGTATGTTGGGCAGGAGACTAATGGAGCAGGGGGTATTTTTAAAGCTTTTCGAACGATTCCGGTATTACTTGATCTTGCTGAGGATGTTCAGGAAATTTGTCCAAATGCGTGGATCATTAATTTTACAAATCCCGCCGGAATGGTTACCGAAGCGGTTCTCAGACACTCAGCACACAAAAAGGTGATTGGTGTTTGCAACATTCCGTTCAACATGCGTCATTCCGTGGCGGAAATTCTTGAAGTGCCGCCTGAGACTGTGAAAATCGAATTTGTCGGTTTGAACCATTTTGTATTCGGTAAAAAAATTTACGCAGAAGGGATTGACCGGACACAAGAAGTGCTGCAGAAATTAGCAGGCGAAGAACTGGATTATTCACCTGCCAACATTGTTAGTCTCGGATGGTCAAAAACATTCATTGAAGCTATGAATCTTTTACCCAATCCATATCATCAATATTACTTCCAGACACGTGAAGTGCTTGAAAAAGATATACAGGCATTTAGAGAAAATGGAACCCGTGCGGAGAAAGTACACACATTGGAAAAGTCATTATTTGAGTTGTATAAAAATCCGGATTTACAAGAGAAGCCCAAGGAACTGGAAAAAAGAGGAGGTGCTTACTATAGTGATGTGGCCTGTAGTCTGATGGATTCCATTTATAATAACAAAGAGGATATACAGACGGTAAATACTCTCAATAATGGTGCTATACCTGATTTGCCGGATGATTGTGTGATTGAAGTGAACAGTGTCATTACGAAACACGGTCCGCGTCCGATTGCATCAGGCCCGCTGCCATCGACCATACAAGGAAGCATAAGTCAAATGAAAGCATTTGAAGAATTGGTGATTCAAGCAGCTGTAACCGGCAATTATTATGATGCGTACACATCTATGCTTATGAATCCACTGGTAGCTGATGAAAAAGGTAGTAAATTGTTGCTTGATGAGTTGCTGAAGGCGCATAAAGAATATCTACCGCAATTTACGCAAGTTTCGTAGTCTTTAATTTTAAAAAGGGGTGCTGGAAAATGAAAAACATCATGTTAGTTTGCTCAGCAGGAATGTCAACAAGTCTATTGGTGACAAAAATGGAAAAAGCCGCAGAGGAAAAAGGGGAAGAAGTGACTATTTTTGCAGTATCGGAAGCTGAGGCGAGTGATCACTTTGAGGAAATCGATATGTTGTTGCTTGGACCGCAAGTGCGTTTTTTGAAAGATAAACTGGAGAAGAAGCTCGACGCGTACCACGTTCCGGTACAGGTGATTGCAAGTGTTGACTATGGGATGGTGAACGGAGAGAAAGTGCTGGAAAGTGCATTGGAGGAACTGTCCGACTACTAATTTATAGAAGGGGATGCATCATATGAATCGTTTTATCGAATTTATGGAAAAATATTTTGTTCCCATTGCATCCAGGATTGGTTCACAAAGGCATCTCGTTGCGATTCGTGATGGATTCGTAACGATTATGCCGCTTATGATTTTGGGTTCAATGGCGGTACTGATTAATAATTTACCAATTGGACCTTATCAAGATTTTTTGACTAATATTTTCGGCGGAGATGTGTGGAAGCAGTTTGGCGGTAATCTATGGGAAGGCACGTTCCAGATTATATCCATTTTAGTTGCATTTACGATTGCTTATCAGTTGGCGAAATCTTATGACAAAGATGTCCTTTCATCGGGCATTGTCTCGGTTGCATCACTGATTATCATGATGCGGCCCATAGCAGAAGGGGCAGGTCTGCCTATTTCCTGGTCCGGTGCTCAAGGGTTATTCATTGCGATTATAGTGGCCCTTGTATCAACCGAAATTTTCACACGGCTGTTAGGGAATGAGCGTCTGCAGATCAAGATGCCGGAAGGGGTACCACCGGCTGTTTCAAAGTCATTTTCGTCTCTTTTCCCTTCTATGATAACGCTGTCAATCTTTGCGTTGGTTGAAGCGATCTTAATTGGGCTGAATACGCCAGCCGTTCATCAATGGTTTTTTAATCTTATTCAGGCGCCGATATCCCATTTATCCAATACGTTATTCGCGGCGATACTGATTGCTTTGTTAATTCACTTATTGTGGTTCTTTGGTCTGCACGGGTCAAATATGATGGAGCCAATCATGCAGGCAGTTTATTTACCGGCTATTGAGGCAAATGCTGAAGCGTTTAAATCAGGAGCAGAAGTTCCGTACATTGTCACCAAGCCATTTTTTGATGCATTTATGTATTTGGGTGGTACAGGGGCTACACTTGCCTTGATAACAGCTGTCTTGATTGCTGCCAGAAATCACAAACATTATTATCAGGTCTCAAAGTTATCAGCTGCACCTGGACTTTTTAATATTAACGAACCTATTTTATTTGGATATCCGGTTGTGTTAAACCCGATTTTATTCTTGCCATTTCTGCTTACCCCCGTTATTTTAACGGTATTCAGTTATACGATGATATCGATAGGGATCGTACCTAAAACGGTTGCATTTATACCATGGACAACTCCACCTGTGATAGGCGGATTTTTAGCGACGGGATCATGGCGCGGCGGAGCACTTGCAGCGATAAACTTTGTCATTGCAGTTGTCATATACTTGCCATTTGTGAAAATTGCGGCAAGAAACTATCTCCAAAAACAAAACGAAAAGGAATCTGATTAATAACCAGGAGGAATAACGATGGACATGGAACAAGTTATCATGGGAATCATTATGAATAGCGGTGATGCTAAGAGCGATGCCATGGAGGCGATTCAACATGCTAAAAAAAAGGAAGTGGACCGGGCCAATCAATTAATTGAGAGTGCTGAAAACGAATTGAAGGAAGCCCATTCCAAACAGACTGAAATGATACAGGACGAAGCACGTGGTGAGAAGACAGAACTTTCACTGCTTCTGGTTCATGCACAGGATCATCTGATGACGGCAACAACGTTCAAGGATCTGGCAAAAGAATTTGTTGACTTGTATGAGCAGATATAAGACATCGTTCAGTGGGGCATCGATTATGTCGATGCCTTTTTATTATAACGTCAGAAAGTATAAATTATGGATGACCTTATAAAAAGCTTCGGCATTCGCTATAAGGCGAGGCGAATGCAGAGTTTTTCTAACGCCTTACCTTATCATTGTGATGAAGCAAAAAATTTCTTGATTAATTCGATCAAATGCACCACAATCGGTGGCTGGTACCGATTCTTATCATAGGCAAGGTAAACAATCCGTGAAATACCGGTGCCACTAATGCGCTTTATCGTGCAGTCCGTTTGCCTCGCGTACGAGACATAGTTTTCCGGGACTATGGTAATGCCCAGTCCGTCCTCTACAAGGCGGCATCCCGTTTCGAACCGTTCAATTTCATATTGAATATTTGGTTTGACGCTTGCTTTGCTGAAGGCATTCAGAGTGTCCTGTCGTGTTTGAAACCCCTCTTTGCAGACGATGAAATTTTCCCCCTCTAAATCTTGCATGTTTAGCATATCCCGTTGGCCCAAGGCATGACCGGGCGGAAGGAGTGCTACTAAATTTTCCTCATAAATAGGGATAGTTTCGATGGCTTCCTGATGAATGTACTGGTTGGTAATAGCCAGGTGTATCTCAAAATTATTGAGTGCTTTTTCGACATCATCCAGGCTCAGTGTTTCAATCAGGCTAATACGAACATTTTCGTGTGATTGTTTAAATTGTGTCAGAACATCGGGGATAAAAAACATTGATGATTCAATCAGCCCGATAGCCAGTTCAAGCGGTCCCTGCTGTTTGAGGCGATCCATCTCACATGAGACGTGTTCATAGTGGTGAAGCAGTTTTTGAGCCTCTTGATAGAGCGTTTGTCCCTCTCTGGTCAGCCGAAGCTCGCGTTCTGACCGGTCAATGAGTATCAGACCAAGTTCTTCCTCGAGTTTTTTAACCGAAGCGCTCAGGGAAGGCTGTGAAATATGCAGGTTGTTGGCCGCACGTGTATAGTTCTTTTCATCGGCTATTGTGATAAAATACGTTAACTGCCGGATATCCACTGTTTTCTCCTCCATAGACAAAAGCTATCAAACAATAAAAACTGAGTATTAGAAATTATACCATAAATGAATTACACTATTAACGAAAGGTGTTATTTTCAGAATAATTGAAGCAGAGTAATGAGGTGGTTCGTCATTTATACATTAACAGATCAACAGCTTTGGACCGGCAGGGTGGACGATGCCTCTAACCCGGCACAATTCCGTTTTCATCAGGTCGTTTCGGTGAAGGATTTGGATGATTTGGAGGCAGGTTACTATAGATTTGGCATTATCGGTTTTGTCAGTGATGAAGGGGTCAGGAGAAATAAAGGTCGGCAAGGTGCAGCTCAAGGGCCTGATTCCATTCGTGAGCAATTAGCGAAATTGCCCTATCATCTGGGTGAAGGGATCACATCCGTTGATACCGGCAATGTGCATTGTGAAGGTCGCGCGCTTGAAGAAGCACAGGTGCAGCTGGGCCAGCATACAGCACACATATTAAATAAACATACGACACCGATCATACTTGGCGGCGGGCACGAAACGCTGTATGGGCATTATCTTGGAGTTAGGGAATATATGGGCCCGGACAAAACGATCGGAATCATTAACATTGATGCGCATTTTGACATGCGGGATGACCCGGAGCCATCATCCGGTACGATGTTTAAACAGATTTTGGAAACGGATGACCAGGCTGGTTATCTGTGTCTGGGTATTCAGGAATTCGGCAATACGCAAGCCTTGTTTACAACAGCCCGTGAACTTGGGTGTGACTATATTTTGGAACAAGATATCGATGCCAATGATTATCAGGATACATTTGCAATGATTGATGTGTTCTCCAAGCGGCATGACGCGATCATTATGACACTCTGTACCGACTCGATTGCAGCATATGCGGCACCGGGTGTGAGTGCGCCGTCGCCGTTGGGCTTGGACCCGAAAACGGTGAAAAGCCTATTAACCTATGTGGCGGGTAAACGCAATGTCATCAGTTTTGATATTTCAGAGGTGAATCCGCTTGTTGATGAAAGTCACAAGACCGTTAAACTTGCTGCCAACCTTGTTGCCGAAACCATGCGGGCACTTCATCAATAGTTACTATTTGAAAGCGTTTTAATAATTTTGAAGGGGATGATGACATGACGGGAAAAACAAAAGGGCCGGTCGAACAATATCACGGGACAGAATTGCATACAAAAGGATGGCTGCAGGAAGCGGCGCTCAGGATGCTGCACAATAATCTCAATCCGGAAGTAGCGGAAAATCCGGATGAACTCGTCGTATATGGCGGTATTGGAAAAGCGGCACGCAACTGGGAAAGCTATGAAGCTATTGTCAGGGAACTGAAGCGCCTGGAACATGACGAGACCCTCCTTGTGCAATCAGGTAAACCAGTGGCGGTGTTCCGCTCGCATGAGGATGCGCCGAAAGTGTTGATTGCCAATTCCAATTTGGTCCCGGCATGGGCGAACTGGGATCATTTCAATGAGCTTGATCAGAAAGGGCTGATGATGTATGGACAGATGACAGCTGGCAGCTGGATCTATATTGGCAGTCAGGGCATTGTGCAGGGAACATATGAAACGTTTGCCGAATGTGCCCGGCAGCATTTTGACGGCAGTTTGAAAGGTACGATCACGCTGACAGCAGGACTCGGTGGCATGGGTGGTGCGCAGCCGCTCGCGGTAACGCTGAATGAGGGTGTCTGTATCGCGGTGGAAGTGGATCAGCATCGGATTAATCGCCGCCTGGAAACAAACTACCTGGATACGCAAGCGGATGATCTGGACCACGCACTGCAACTGGCACGGGAGGCGCGTGATGCAGGCACCGTTCTCTCAATCGGACTGCTCGGCAATGCATCGGAAATGTTGCCGGACATGATTGCCAGAGAATTCATCCCGGATGTGTTGACCGATCAGACATCAGCTCATGATCCGAAGAACGGTTACGTGCCCATCGATATGACATTAGAAGGGGCGGCAACATTACGGAAAAAAGACGCAGCCAATTATACCGCATTGTCGCGTAAAAGTATCGCCCGGCACGTGGAAGCGATGCTCACCATGCAGGAAAAGGGTGCTATTACATTTGACTATGGCAACAATATTCGTCAAATTGCCAAGGATGAAGGCGTCACCAACGCATTTGATTTCCCCGGATTTGTTCCGGCATATATCCGACCACAATTTTGCGAAGGCAAGGGGCCGTTCCGCTGGGTTGCTCTATCCGGTGACCCGGAAGATATTTATAAGACAGATGATGTGATTTTGCGTGAGTTCAGCTATAATGAATCACTCTGCAATTGGATCCGCATGGCACGGGATAAAATCAGTTTTCAAGGTCTGCCGTCCCGGATTTGCTGGCTTGGTTACGGCGAACGTGCGCACTTTGGGAAAATCATCAATAATATGGTCGCAAGCGGTGAATTAAAAGCACCGATTGTCATCGGGCGCGATCACTTGGATTCGGGATCGGTTGCCTCGCCAAACCGGGAAACGGAAGGCATGAAGGATGGTAGTGATGCAGTAGCGGATTGGCCGATTTTAAATGCTCTTATCAACAGTGTTGGCGGCGCCAGCTGGGTAAGTGTTCATCATGGCGGTGGTGTCGGCATGGGCTATTCGCTGCACGTCGGAATGGTCATCGTGGCAGACGGCACAAAAGATGCAGAAGTCCGCCTGGAAAGAGTTTTGACAACCGATCCGGGTATGGGAGTAGCCCGGCATGTGGATGCAGGTTATGAACTGGCAGAGGAAACAGCACGCACAAAAGGCGTCCGGATTCCAATGCTGAATAATAAAGCGGAGCGGTAAGACGTGGTTGCTGCTGCTAGGATGAGAATAGAATCGCTGTAGATTGGCTGAGAATCGCTGTAGTATACACAAAAATCGCTGTAGTTAGAGCGGGAATCGCTATAGATAGACATTCGTTAAAATAACCACCCGGCAGCAAATTAAGTATGGAGCAAAAGAAGGAGGTAGAACTATGGCATCATCGTTACTCATTAAAAACGCATCCCAGGTTGTGACGATGGCTGGCAAAACAGAAAAGCCGGCCCGACAAAATGCGATGCAGCAATTGAACGTGATAGAGAATGGCAGTGTACTTGTGGTGGACGGCAAAATCAAGGGGGTCGGGAAGCTGGAAGAACTAAAACAGCGATACAAAGACGATAGTGCCGCTGCTGAGGTTGTGGATGCCACGGGTAAGACAGTCACACCGGGCCTTATTGACCCGCATACGCATCTGGTCCATGCGGGCACTCGGGAAAATGAATATGCGATGCGGTTGAAAGGTCAGTCGTATATGGAAATTATGAATGCTGGCGGCGGTATCCATGCGACCACAAGGGCAACACGGGAAGCCGGTTTTGATCAGCTGCATGAAGAATCCAAGCAACGTCTTGATACCTTTTTCCAATACGGCGTAACAACTGTGGAAGCTAAAAGCGGATATGGTTTGTCACTGGAGCATGAATTGAAACAATTGGAAGTTGCCGCTAAGCTGAACGAGGATCATGCGATGGACATTGTTTCCACATTTATGGGAGCACATGCCGTTCCTGTTGATGAAAAAGAGAATCCGGAGCCATTTGTCAGCCGGGTAATTGAGGAGATGATTCCGGAAGTGGCGCGGCGCAAATTGGCTGACTTTAATGATGTCTTTTGCGAGCGCGGGGTTTTTACGCCAGATCAGTCACGACGGATTTTGGAAGCCGGTAAAGCGCATGGGCTCGTACCGAAAATTCACGCTGATGAAATTGAACCGTATGGCGGTGCTGAACTGGCTGCGGAAGTTGGAGCTATTTCGGCAGATCATCTGTTGAAGGCTTCTGAGGAAGGTATCGGCAAAATGGCCGGAAATAATGTCATAGGTGTGTTGCTGCCTGGTACGGCATTTTTCTTAATGGCCGAGTATGCCAATGCGCGAAAAATGATTGACAGCGGTGTGCCGGTCGCCTTGTCCACCGATGCCAATCCAGGTTCGTCCCCGACGTTGTCATTGCAGTTCATTATGAATTTGGGTTGTTTGAAAATGGGCATGACTCCCGAAGAAGTGCTGAGTGCAACAACAATCAATGCCGCCCATGCGATTAACCGTGCCGACACAATCGGCAGCTTGGAGGTAGGAAAACAAGCGGATATCGCCATTTTTGATGTGCCGAACTACTTAATGCTGTCGTATAATTATGGCATGAACCATATTGATGGGGTTGTGAAAAGAGGGCAATTCGTAGTCGCTGGAGGACAATTGGAAAACTAAACGCTTGGGAGGGCTGATCTGAAAAACGAAAACATGGGCGCGCGAACGGGAATTATGTTCCGGAGAGTTGAAACATGGGCGCGCGAACGGAAACATGTTCCCGAGAGCCGAAACATGGGCGCGCGAACGGGAATATGTTCCGGAGAGCTGAAACATGGGCGCGCGAATGGAAACATGTTCCCGAAATTCCAATCTATCCAGCGCTGCTACTATAATGCCTGAAACTACCATAATCCAAAGAAACAGCAGTTCCTCATCAGGAAATGCTGTTTCAAGTTTTATAGAGAGATAGGCGGTATTTCCTATCTAAGCAATTCGGTCGATTTCCTCTTTCATCCGTTTATTCGCATGCTGGGCGCCATATTTCCCCATGGACACTTTGTACAGGACAAAGCCTAGTATGGCCCACAGACCAATAATTGCCCATTCGTACGGCCAAACAAGTGCTGATGGCATGCCCGGCATATATAGAATGCCAATACCGATTGACATGACGACGGCAATCCAGCCGATGGAGGTGCCGCCGGAGAGTCTGAACGGACGCTTCATCTCTGGATCTTTTTTGCGCAGAATAATAAACGAGAGGGCAACCATCATCCATGCAACAACGAGACCAAGTCCACCTGCATTAACGAACCACTCAAGTGCAGGACGTCCCAGAAGCGGAGAAGCGGTGGACAGAACAGCGATCAGTATAATAGCTTTGTGCGGTGTATTGTATTTTGGGTGCAGTTCACCTAATGATTTAGGAAGCATACCTGCTCTGGCAAGTGCATATATGGCGCGGCTGCCTCCGACGTAAAAGCCAAGCCAGCTTGTTAATATACCGCCTATGCCGCCTAATACGAGAAAGTTACCCATCAGTCGGCTGTCGCTAAATGCTTTCGCCATGGCATCAGCGGTTACCAGATTCGATTCGTTCAGTTCGGCCGCACTCAGCATCCGGGATACGCCAAAAATAACGGCCACATACCATAGTACAGCAAGAAGCACCGAGAAAATCAGCAGCTGTCCGATTCGTTTCTGCGGGACATTGATTTCTTCGGCTGCCTGCGGGATGACATCAAATCCAACAAACATAAATGGTGTCATGATAATGACTGTCATAATGCCTGCTGAGCCTGCTGCAACAAACGGCTCCATAGTTTCCACGCTGCCGCTCGCCGTGCCGCCGGTGATCAGCAGAACACCGGCAGCAAGAATCAGCCCCGTTAAAATCACTGTAATCGATGACGTCAGTTTAATTCCCCGGTAATTGACCCATGCAACGATAATAGACCCAATAATGCCGACTCCAGCCCACGTAACCGTGACATCCCAACCTGCCAGTGTATACAAATAACCTTGACTGTAATTTGGCGTTAGATATTCGAAGACGGTGGGCAATGCAACGGCTTCAAATGCTATAACCGATACATAACCGAGTATGACGGCCCATGTTGCAATGAACGAGGCTGTCCGTCCCATCGCTTTAAATGAATAGACAAGTTCCCCGCCGGCAAGCGGCAGGGCAGAGGCTAATTCAGCATATGTCAGTCCAATTAGCACAACAAGCAAACCACCAATCAGAAATGCCAGGATCGCACCAAGAGATCCGGCTTCCGTCACCCATAAACCGGCTGTGACCACCCATCCCCAGCCAATCATAGCGCCAAAAGCAAGCGCAATAACATCTTTATTGCCCAGAATCTTCAGCAGTTTTCGGTCTTTCATTGTAATCCTCCTCATCTTTGACTCATCCATGTAAAAAGGTGATCAATGCACTGTAAGACGGTGGAGTCATTGATCCAATTTGGGCACGTTTTTTGTCGTCATCACGATAATCGTTCCCTCCTAAAAGTAATCGCTTTCAACAGTCCGTACACAAGGGTCGCTGAACGTTTTCTTTAAGTGTTCAGGCAGTTCGCGTTTCTTTGCAGAAGAATCACTGATAAAATGCGAAATAGCCTAGATGAAATAGCTTTTCCGCTCGACCGTATAAATGTAGTCTTCCGCAAAGCGGCTGCATGGGCCAACTCCCTTTTAGACGGTAGCTTACTATCCACAGAAACATTGTGTTCCAATATAAAGTGCTTTACTGTTTCATAAATTTGCTTATAAATATAATCGGCATTTTGTCGTTTATCAATATGAAATGTAATCAAATACCATTACTCTGGTCGTTATTTATTTGAATTCTGGTACTTTTCATTATACCAATCAGGTTTCATACTAGTCTATAAATTCACATAATACAGTATAAAGGCTGTTAAGAGATGGTTATCTTTTTCGCATATTGAAACCGATGTTTCCAAATTTCCGTTTCATGAATGGACAAAAAGCCAGCAAACAGCCATCAAATATCATAAACAGGCGTTATCTGAGATAGCGCATTCCCAAGGGTCTTATACCGTCCGAAAGGCCATTTCCGATCTAATCGCTCTAACGCGCGGTGTCATTTGCGAACCTGAACAAATCGTCATCAACTCAGGGACGCAGCCACGGCAGAAGCGCCCGAACATCGGCAGAAGAGCGGGAACATCAGCAGAAGAGCGGGAACATCAGCAGAAGAGCGGGAACATCGGCAGAAGAGCGGGAACATCGGCAGAAGAGCGGCAACATCGGCAGAAGAGCGGGAACATCGGCAGAAGAGCGGGAACATCAGCAGAAGAGCGGCAACATCAGCAGAAGCGCGGCAACATCAGCAGAAGCGCCCGAACATCGGCAGAAGCGCGGGAACATCAGCAGAAGCGCGGGAACATCGGCAGAAGAGCGGGAACATCGGCAGAAGCGCGGGAACATCGGCAGAAGCGCGGCAACATCGGCAGAAGCGCTATCGAGCTGGATAAAGAAGGGATTGTGATCAATGACATAGAAGCAGCGGATCCTGAATTTCTGTTTATCACTCCTTCACACCAGTTTCCAACTGGTAATATCATGCCGATATCCAGACGAATTGAATTGTTAAATTGGGCTGCCACCGGTAAGAATCGCTATATTATAGAAGATGATTATGACAGTGAATTCAAATATGGCACAGATAATATTCCATCCTTGCAGAGCCTCGACCGAACTCAGCGTGTCATCTACTTCGGTGCTTTTTCTAAAACATTGCTGCCAAGCTTTCGAATCAGTTATATGGTCTTGCCGCCTGACCTACTTGAATTATATCAACATAACTATTCCGACCGGATACAAGGATGCAGTTCGCTTCAATTATATACGCTGCATTATTTTATTGAGAGTGGTGACTATGCCAAACACATTAAGCGGATGAATCAGCATTATAATAAGAAGCGAAAACAATTAGTAAATGAGCTCCATTTAAGGTTTCAGCACAAGGTGAGAATTCAGGATGTGCCGGCCGGTCTTCATTTTCTGGCTGAGTTTGATACAGATAAAAGCTATAACGCCATAAGAACAAAGGCAATAGAGGAAAAGCTTGAAATCTATACGCTCGAACACTTTTTACTGAAGAAAGATGACAGACACCCGGAATATAACCAAATCGTTATGGGCTTTGCAAATATTCAGGAAGACGACATAAGCGAGGCAGTCGATCGTTTATACCGGGGGGTTTGTTAGGATTTGCCGCTTTTCGCACTATTGAGTTGAATATGGTTGGAACGGCGGCTTGGTGATTGGATGAAGAGAGAAGGCGCGTGCCTCATTTTGAGCGACACGCGCCTTCTTTTTTTCTGTATTGTTTTGGAAAACCTGGACAAAATATAGATATTAATGGAACTTTTATATCGATGATGGTTAGGAGGAAGATGATATGGCAGATGACGGTCAGGAAAAAACCGATGAAAGCCGACGCAGATTTATTAAGAATACAGGGATGGTAGCTGGAGGTGTTGTTGGTGGTTCGTTATTTGGCGGTCTTTTAACAAGCCAATTTCAGGATGATTCTGATACGCAAACCAAGAATAAGGAAGCTACCCAATCTTTACAGGAAGCGCGAACATTTTTCAGTCGTAAAGAAGACTTTGAAACATTGGCAGCCGCGACGGAACGTATTCTTCCCAAAGACGACGAAGGTCCGGGTGCGATTGAGTTAGGAGTTCCATATTTCATTGATAAGCAATTGAGTGGATCTTGGGGAACCAATGCGAAAGCTTACATGAAAGATCCCTTTTATCAAAATAGACAGACGCAAAAATATCAGCATATGGATACCAAACAGGATAAGTCAGGGCCCAATACAAGTACGCAAGCGCCGTCACGCACCCCGAGATACCAAACAAGACTGAACAGGGGTGATATTTACATTCAGGGGCTTAGACGAATGAATGAAGTCAGTCAGAAAAAATTCGATAACAAATTTACTGATCTTGAAGTTGACCAGCAGGATGACGTACTGCAGGCGTTTGATAATGGGGAAATTGATATGAAAGGCGTGGCGGGCATCACGTTTTTCAATCTTCTGCGGCAAATGACGCTGGAAGGCGCCTTTTCTGATCCGGTATATGGCGGCAATCGAAATATGATGGGCTGGAAAATGAAGGAATATCCAGGACCGCGCATGAGTTATACGAAGCAAGTGACAAGTGATGAATTTGTCAAAATGGAACCTAAAAGCTTGCGGGATTATCAATCATGATAGGAGGTAGCAGACATGGCGAAAAAACTGGATAAAGTGGATGTCGTTGTCGTTGGAACAGGCTGGGCAGGTGGTGTCATATCTGCTGAACTGGCCAAAGCCGGTAAGAAAGTGGTAGCCATGGAACGAGGGGACAAGAAAAATATAGAGGATTATACAGGTGTTAAAGATGAACTGCGCTTTATGAATCGCTATCAAATGATGCAGGATTTGTCACATGAAACCATTACGTCCCGCAACACCATGGATGAACAAGCATTACCGGTCAGAACCCGGGATGAAATGATGGCGGGAACCGATACCGGCGGGGGCGGCGTCCACTGGGCAGGAGCCGTTTACCGCTATACACCATATGATTTTGAAATATACAGCAAGACGGTGGATCGTTACGGAAAGGACAAAATACCGGACGGCATGACGATTCAGGACTGGGGAATTACGTATGATGAAATGGAGACATACTATGATCGCTTTGAAAAGACGGCCGGTATTTCAGGAGAAGCGGATCCATTGGGACCGGAGCGCTCGAATGAGTACCCGAATCCACCGTTGAAAGAATCACGGCCTGTCCGGCTGTTCAAGGATGCCGCGAAGGAATTAGGCTATCATCCCTATCAGGTCGCATCGGCTAACGTCTCACAGCAATACGAAAATCCTGATGGCGAAACACTTAATGCTTGTATGTATTGCGCTTTTTGCCATTATTATGGTTGTGACTTTGGTGCTAAATCGGATCCGCTGATGACTGTCATCCCGACCGCTCAAAAACACGATAATTTCGAACTGCGGACGCAAGCCTACGTTCGCCGCGTGCTTTATGATGGCGGCAATAAAGCAAAAGGTGTGATGTATGTCGATACAGAAACCGGTCAGGAATTTGAACAGCCGGCCGATGTCGTTGTCTTGGCCGCATTCACTTTCACCAATAATCGTCTGTTAATGTTGTCGGAGATAGGCAAACCGTATAACCCGGAATCCCGAACAGGGGTTATCGGCAAAAATTTCAATGGGCAGATGAATATTACCTTTCTGGGAGCCAGAGGCTTTTTCAAAGATAAGAAATTCAATCTCTACGGGGGCGCGGGCGCACTCGGCGGAACCATGAGCGATTTTGCCGCTGATAATTTTGACCATTCGGATGTCGATTTCATTAATGGTGGTGCCATTGAACTCAGACAGTATGGAGAAGGGGCTATCACAAGCAACCGTGTTCCAAAAGACACCCCTAATTGGGGATCTGAATTCAAGAAAAATGCGAACTTTTATGCATACCGGAACCTGACAACCTGGTATACATCAGCGATCATGTCATGGTGGCATAATTATATGGACTTGGATCCGACCTATAAAGATGATTTCGGTGATCCGTTGCTCCGTGTAACCAATAAATATACTGACCAGGATCGGAACATCGCCAAATTCGGTATCGAAAAATGCACGGAAATTATGGAAAAAATGGGTGCAGATATAATTGATAAGGATGACATTCCGAAAGAGTTTGATCATATATACCAAGGTGGCCATTATGCAGGTGGTGTCATTATGGGTGATGATCCGGAAACGTCCGCTGTCAACAATTATCTGCAAATGTGGGATGTGGACAACCTTTTTGTGGTCGGCGGATCGGCATTTCCGCACTTTCCGGGACACCACCCGACGGTCACGATCGGGTCACTCGCATACCGGGCAGCTGAGGGCATTGAAAAATATCTCAAAAACGGCGGTCAGCTCGTAAAAGGAAAACAGAACGCCTAAGATTTGGCCGCTGAACCGGGGAATATCTTATGTATAGATGAGGTGACGTGATGGGAATAGCGAATATTGGGATACCGGGTTTGATTTTAATCGTGACATTGGCTCTGATCATTTTCGGTCCGAAAAAACTGCCTGAAATCGGTAAGGCAACCGGACAAACATTGCGGGAGTTCAAAAGCTCGGCCAATGATCTGATGACGGATAGCGATGAATCAGCGCGTGATTCCGATGAAAAAGAGCGGTGACGGTGAATGCTATAAGGTTAGAAATGCAAAGGAAGCATGGAGTGTTCTGAATTCAGGAGGAGCCCCATGCTTCTTTTAATGGTTCATCTTACAGTAAGAATGTTTAAAATAAAAATTTTTGGGAGTTAAAATCAAATACTCAAATTGGGAACATTTTTGTGGTTTTCTCGCTGCAATATGCTATGATGAACATATCATAACTAACTTGAGCGAAAAGGTGATTGTTATGACATCTAATCATGTCTTACTGAACAGGGTATTTAACCATAGAACTTTTCACGGTCTTATTAATGGGAAAACGAATAAAGTATTTACTGCATGCCTTCAACGATATGTAAATAAAAGCCGTCCCGCAAAAAATATTGAATTAATAAGTAACCTTTATCGTTATCTGGCTAAGCATTACAGAAATGAGTATTTTTACAAAAATACCTTGCTTAATAAACTGTTGCTCGGCCGTCACAATATGAATACAACAACGGCATTGGCTGAGCTCCCAATCAATACGTCAAAAGCTGATTTTGTTCTGATTAATGGTTATGCAACTGTTTATGAAATAAAGACGGATTTGGATTCCTTCGATCGACTGGAGACCCAGTTGAATGATTATTACCACGCATTTAATAAGGTGTTTGTTGTGACATCCGAATCGAACGTGGATAGACTGACTAATATATTAAAAGACACAAGCACCGGAATATGCGTACTTACAAGCCGGAATACAATCAGTGAAAGAAAACCAGCCATAACAGATAACCGATTTTTGCATCACGCTTCCATGTTTAAAGTACTTCGTAAATATGAGTATGAATCCATTCTCCACTCCCATTACGGATATTTACCGACTACCACTCAGGTGAAGTATTATAAAGAGTGTTTCAATCTTTTTGAACAAATCAATATAAACATAGCTTATTGCTACATGTTAAACGAATTAAAGAAAAGGAATATTAAAGAGAAAGAACAATTTAGAAACGTTCCGTATGAGTTAAAATATTTAGCTTATTTTTCCGGATTTAAAGCTAGTGATTATGGTAAATTACATGATTTTTTAAATAAAACGAGGGGGATCTGCTAATGTATTTCCCATATCTCAGGGGACGACAATTTGAGCTTATAGCTGTTAGAGAACTTGCTGAAAAAGGACTAATTAATGATAATGTGATTCCTATAATCGAACCAATCAAACCAACATCGACATTACTGAAGACATTAAAGACATTTAATAACTGTAATAAGGCAATTGGGGTGATTGGCAATCCGCAAGTTGGAAATTTTAAAGACGAATTGGACAATCTTAACAATAATAGTTATAAGCAGGAGTATATGGAGCAGTTAAATAAGGAGCATGTTATTAGAGGCCACATTCTGAATGCGGATAGCCGTACCGAAATTAATGAACTCTCCTTAAATGGGGTGAAGCCAGAAGAGTTGCTACTTGTTCATAATAGATCGGAATTTATTGCAAGCTATCAGGAATTCTTCCACGATAATCCGCCAACGTATAATTTAATCCCATATGATATTACGTTTAAACGAAAAATAAGGACCAACAAGGTTTTATTTGCTGACCGGTTCCCTAAAAAGGCAAGAAATGTCGACTATCTAAATGAAAAGGATCGAAGCTTTTCAGAAGATCATTTGTTCTATATGGAAGAAGGGTTTCAAGGGTTTTCTGATTTTACAATTGTTGGGTCCGAGTTTTCTGAATCTGGGTTTGCGCCGATGGCCGTCGCAATTCATATTGTTTACTTGGATGGGGAGGACTCTTTGAGGATTCACCATTTTGTTTCGAATTCTAATGATGATATTAGGGACCCTGCTCGTAAATTTTATGAAGCGCTGGATAAATTAATGGCTTGGAATGAGTCCCAGCAACTAGACACCAATGCTATAAACGAACTTCGGAAACATTATGCAAACGAAACTTATCCTGGTTTAGGCTCTTTGAAGAAACTTGCCATTATGCATCACATTGAACTTATAAATGGATTTCTGAATAGGAGCCGTGTCTAATGATTTGTTGTGAAAACTGTTTTAATGACCTGGAAGCTAAAGCCATTATTTCCGGTACAGTGAAAGTCAAAGGCGACTGTGGTGTATGTGAAAGCACCAACGTTTATATTTATGATACGGACAAAAATGATGATTTAGAAAATAGTTTTAATTATTTATTAGAAATATACACTCCCTTGGACAGCCTTCCAGAGACTTTTCCTAAACAGTATCTTACAACATTGGAATTTGAGTTAAAACACAAGTGGGGAATTTTTGCAAATGCTAAAGAAAAAGGCCTGGAGTTAATAAAAGCAATATGCCCAGAAAAGTTTAAAGAAACACCCAGACTTTTTAATGGTGACATCGGAATTTACAATTTGAACGAAGAAGACTATTTAAGGAACAATTCATTGCTTCAAATTTATTACTGGCCGGATTTTGTTAATGAAATCAAAAAGGTTAACCGTTTTCATTCAAATATAATGAACGTGCAAATATTGGCAGAGTTTTGTCGACATTCTGAAATAAATTTGAAAGAAGATATGTTGTTTTATAGGGCAAGAATTTCGGAGAAGAACGGTTATGAAAAAACAGACATGGGTGCTCCACCGATGCATAAAGTAAAAGATGGCAGAGCTAATCCAATTGGTATACCGTGTCTGTATTTATCAAATAATGAAAAGACAACACTTCATGAAATAAGAGCAGGGGCTTTTGATTATGTAACAATGGGAGAGTTTCAAGCATTAAATAATATCTCAGTCGTGGATTTCACCATGCTCGATCAGACGAGCCCGCTTATGGTTGATGATATTAAGCGTTATGCTGTTAATAAGTCTCATCTTAAAGATATAAGTAGTGAAATTGCCAGACCCCTTCGCAGTACGGACGGTCCACTGGATTACTTACCATCACAATATATCATAGATTTCATTAAAAATAGAGGATATCAAGGCGTTAAGTATAAGAGTACTGTTAGTGATTCGGGATTTAACTTGGCAGTATTCGATGAGAAATTATTCGATTGTATAGATACCAAAATTTATATGATTGAAAATATAGATTATAAGTATAGTAAGGTTGAAAAACGGTGACCATCATAATTTCCTTTTCTTTCGTTACATTACCAAAACAAGCTGCCGACGTGAATCAAGTCTATGGGTTTTTAATAAATTGTAAAACGATTTAATTTCCAGGGAGGTCTGTATTATGTCATTCAGTTATGTCTCGCATTTGTATTGTCCGCAATGCCGTGAAACATATCATGTTGAAGGGAAAAACCAGTTATGTGTATGCGGGTCACCGCTTCTTGTAGCTTATAAGATGGACGAATTGAAAGAGAATGTCAAACCTGAAAGCCTGGTGGGGAGACAAGCGGATTTATGGCGTTATCATGAACTGCTTCCTGTGCAAAATGCTGAGAATGTCGTCACATTGGGGGAAGGGTTTACACCTCTTTTTCAGATGAAAAAAACCGGGCAAAATATGAATATTCCTAATTTATATATGAAAGACGAGGGGTTAATCCCGACAGGCTCTTTTAAATCGCGTGGTGCGGCGGTTGGTGTATCGAAAGCAAAAGAAGTCGGTGTGGAGGAGCTGGCGATGCCGACAAACGGAAATGCCGGAGCCGCCTGGTCACTATATTGTGCACAAGCCGGTGTAACAGCGACGATTGTCATGCCGGTCGACGCACCTGAAATTACACGAAAGGAATGTACAGCAGCTGGTGCATCTTTATGCCTTGTTAATGGTTTAATAGGGGATGCAGGTAAAATTGTCGCACAAGCGGTAAAAGACTATCAATTGTTCGATGCATCTACGTTGAAAGAGCCATATCGGATTGAAGGCAAGAAAACGATGGGGCTTGAAATAGCAGAACAATTCAACTGGGAAGTGCCCGATGTGATTCTTTATCCAACAGGCGGTGGTGTAGGCCTGATCGGTATCTATAAAGCATTGCAGGAATTGCAGGAACTTGGATGGATTGCTGAAGACAAAATGCCACGTTTAGTTGCCGTTCAGGCTGAAGGATGTGCACCAATTGTGAAAGCGTGGGAAGAAGGCAAAACATCAGCTGAGCCTTGGCAAAATGCTGAAACAGTTGCGTTTGGAATTAATGTAGCAAAGGCCTTGGGAGATTTCTTAATTCTGGATGCAATCAGACAAACAAAAGGGTGTGCAATTTCAGTCAGTGATGAAACATTACTGGAAGAATTAAATACGGTTGCTTCTGCCGATGGCGCTTTTGTTTGCCCTGAAGGTGCTGCAGCATTTGCAGCAGCCCGTAAACTGCGTGAAGCGAATTGGATTAAAGAAGATGATCATGTCGTCGTATTAAATACCGGTGCCGGCATTAAATATCCAAACACAGTGGAGGTGGATGCACCGATACTGGAAAAAGACGCTAAAATTGTGAGAGATGCATGAGCGGATGCGGTCTTCCCGGGGCTCAAGGGGAGGCTGCATCCAAGTTCACTCGTTTGTTTGGTGCAGGCACGGCTGGATCACAATTCGATGGTGCTCTTACGTATGATCAACTCAGTTGAAATAACGATTTTTTTTGCAATTTCTCTACCTTCCAAACGTTCCAGTAACGTATCCACTGCTGTTTCTCCCATATTTTCGGTAAAAACTCTTATGGTGCTCAGGGGCGGGTAGAGATGCTTGGAAACGGAAATGTCATTAATACTGAAAATACTAACCCGGTCAGGGATAGCGATTCCTTCTTCATGAAGTGCCCGCATAGCACCAATTGCCATGACATCACTGCTGACACAGAAAGCTGTCGGCAAATTTCCGCCGGTTTCGTTAATAGCTTTTTTCATCAGACGGTAGCCTTCATCGACTGAAAAAGCACCTACAAACATAAAACATTCATTGTAGAGAGCTTTTTTGTGCATATAGTCAGCGAAGGCTTTTTCTCTTATGTGTTCTTTGCCGCCAATGAAACCGATGTACCGGTGACGGGTTGCGATAAAATGGTCACAAATCTTTCGTGTCGCTTTTTCAAAATCGACCACGACGGAATCATGTGTATCTTCATCAGGTGACTGATCCACAAAAACGATAGCGGGCGAAATGTGGGTTAATTCATTGATCTGTTTGGCATTAAATTTTCCGATCGCAATAATTCCTTCAATGTCAGCTGGGTTTATAGCGTCTATATGATCAAAAAAGTAGACTTCAGGATGCATGCCATGTTGTTTACAGCGCTGTTCGGCGCCCAGTCTGATTGATAAATAATAGAGATCATTGAGCTCTTCTTTCTCCGTGTACCAATGGACGATGGCGATTTTCCGACCGACGTGTTTTTTTACCTCCCGCTTTCGATAGGACAATTCTTCAGCGGCTTCAAAAATGCGCTTTTTCGTTTCATCGGCTACAGATAATGTGGCATCATAATTCAGGACACGGGAGACCGTGGCAGTTGATACATCCGCTTTGTTCGCTATATCTTTAATAGTTGCCAAATACAATCACCTTTTCCGGCAGTCAAACCTGATTTTATACATACGTTAAACGGTTATAATAGTCATCCAATTCGATTGACTCTCCTCGATTAAGTCTGGATTCCTCAGCCGCAAACGCCATTAAATGACTTCGTAGCGACGTTTCGGCAGAAGACAGGCTGGTGTTGTCTTCGTAATGGTCTATGTCACGCAAGAATGTCCGGACGATGCTGTCGTCACCGCCGCCATGGCCGCTCATCGGATGATCGAATTTAATGACTGTTTCATGTTTGGTCAAAAAATCAAAAATGGAAATGCTATTGTCTTCCATATTACCACGTATCTCACCTTTTGTTCCCATAATTTGCACCATACGTGTCTGCTCTCTGGTAAAGCCGCACATACTGAATGTTGCCGTTGCGCCGCTTGTGAATTCCATATTGACGACTTGGTGGTCGACTACATTGTTGTCTGATTGATACACACATCTGCCGTAAGATGTTTCCTGCAATGCTTGAATGATACCCTCCCTTGAATGGTCTTCTGTAAATTTTTTCGCCCAATTTCTTCCTTCACCAAGGTAATATCTTCCGGCATGGAATGGGCAGGCAAATTCAGCAGGGCAGCCGTCCAAACACCGCTCAGGCGCATTTTTGGGCGCATTTTCTTTTCTAAAATGCATCAAGGATCCATAAGAACTGATGCGTTCACATTTTTCATCAATAATGTAACGGATGATATCCATATCATGACATGATTTTTGCAGGATCATGGGACTTGATTTCTCTTTATTATTCCAATTGCCTCGAACAAAACTGTGGGCCATATGCATGACTTCCACATTTTCATTAAGCTGAATGGAAGCGATTTTCCCGATTTGACCTTCTGATACAACACGCTTAATGGTGGACCAAAATTCCGTGTAACGTAAGACATGGCAGATGGTCAGCTGCCGATTATATTGCTTGGCGGCACGTTCCATCTCAATGCATTCAATTGGATCAGGAGACATCGGTTTTTCCAGAAGGACATGGTAACCTAATGCTAAAGCTTGCATTGTCGGTTCGAAATGCTGCTGATCCATTGTGGTAATAATCGCGATGTCAGCAACTTTCCCCATGGAAAAGATTTCACTCCATGAGGAAAAACAATTTTCCCGGGAAAGCTGATGTGCAAGCCTGATTTTGTCTCTTCTTTCATCATTCGGCTCGGCTACAGCCTTAATTTTCAGCTCATTGGGATGTTCCAGTGCATAGGGAGCATAAGCCCTGGCTCCCCGATCTCCGGCCCCGATTAAAATCGCAGTAGTTGGTTCCATCATAATAGGCTCCTTTAATTGTTTAGTAAACTATTTATTCAACATAAATGTATTAGATAACGCATATATAGCGTTTATGCTAATACTATAAAACTATAAATTGTACGTATTGTCAAATTTTAAATAAATTTGAAAACATTTTTTAATTAATGTACAATACGTAATTAGTAAATGTTTAGTAAATAATTTATGAAGGGGAAGAATTTATGGGGAAATTATTTAGGTTGATTACATTGATGATGATGGGGTTCGGGCTGATTCTGGTTATATCGGCCTGTACTGGGGACGAGACCAACCAAGAGTCTGCGGCGGAAGAAACTGATCAAGTATTGAATCTGACTCGAAAAAGTCAAATAACGACGATGGACTCTTCAATGGCAACAGATGAAGTGTCGTTTCAGATGCTCGGCGCAACGATGGAAGGTTTATACCGTTTGGATGAAAACGCTAAACCGACTGAGGCCATTGCGACCAATCATGAAGTAAGTGACGATGGTATGCAATGGACTTTCGATTTGAGAGAGGATGCTGAATGGTCAAATGGTGACCCGGTGACAGCAGAAGATTTTGTTTATGCATGGAGACGGGCTGTTGATCCCGCCACAGGCTCTGAATACGGCCCGTACATGATGGAAGGCGTTATTAAAAACGCTGGAGCGATTAGCAATGGTGACAAAAATGTTGAGACATTAGGTGTTACTGCAAAGGATGCCCATACATTGGTTGTTGAACTGGTTAAACCGGTCCCTTATTTTGAATCGTTAATGACATTTGGCACGTTCCTGCCTTTGAATAAAGGTTTTGTTGAAGAGCAAGGTGAGGATTATGCGCAGAGTGCTGATAATCTGCTGTTTAACGGTCCATTTGTGTTGAAAAATTGGAAAAGCACAAGTGATTCCTGGAAACTGGTTAAAAACGATAGCTATTGGGATGCCGAGGAAGTTGACTTAGAAAAATTGACGTATAAAGTGGTTAAAGATGCACAAACAGCTGTTGATTTATATGAAAGTGGTGATGTGGACAGAGCACAATTAACGTCTGATTTAGTTGATAAGTATTCGACTCATGAAGATTATAGTACACGATCGAAACCAGTGGTGTACTACTTAAAGATGAACCAAACTCGAAATGAAGCACTTGCAAATGAGAATATCCGTGCTGCCATCAGCCGGGCATTCGACAAAGAAGCGATAGCAAACGAAATTTTGAATGACGGATCTACTGCAGCTAATGCGTTAGTACCCAAAGATTTTGCGCCTCTACCTGAAGGAATGGATGTAGAGGGCGACGAATTTAGAGATGTTAACGGCGATCTGGTTAAATATGATGTGGAAAAGGCACAAGCATATTGGAAAAAGGGTTTAGAGGAATTGGGCAAAGATTCCATTGAGCTTGAATTCCTTGGCGGTGACAGTGAAACGTCAAAGGTCATGCAGGAGTATCTTGTGAATCAGCTCGAGTCAAATCTGGAGGGACTGGATTTGACATTAAAACAAGTGCCGGGAGAGCAGAAACTGGATTTAGATGCAGACATGGATTATGATATTCAGATTTCAGCATGGGGACCGGATTATCTGGATCCATATTCGTTCTTAGGTCTATTTGAAACAGATGGCGCTTACAATAAAATGGGTTATTCAAATGAAAAATACGATAAACTCTTAGCAGAGGCTCAAAACGAACTTGCAACGCCAGACAAAGCAGCAGAACGCTATCAAAATTTCATTGAAGCTGAAAAAATATTATTTGAAGATGCAGCGATTGCACCGGTATACCAGGAATATGTCTCGCTTCTCGTATCTGAGGAAGTTCAGGGTGTCATTACGAACCCGATTGGCCCAACGTATGAATATAAATGGGCTGAAATGGTCAAAGGCAAATAACGACGATTAATGCCGATGCAACGATGTAACAATGCAACAATCGAATATAGACGTATTAACCCCCGGCTGTTCTGCAGTCGGGGGTTAATACGTGGATTTAATAGCGTCAGAAGCAGTACATTATGATGATCTTACATGATAAAACAATGTTATTTCCCGGGGAATAACGTCGAAATGCGGTAGCAAAACACGTTAAGTCTGAACATTAATAATAAACTCTATTTTTTGCGTCTGAGCAATAATTCTTGACCTTAATAGAGTTATAGATGATATTCTAATACTATAAAAAGTAATTAACGTTATTTTTAGCAATTTTGCAAAAATAAAAAAGGAGTTTTACCATTGTCCTCGAAGCAGCAAGAAACAAAGCAAAAAGGATTTTTCGGACACCCCCGTGCTATGTTCACGTTATTTAACATGGAATTGTGGGAGCGGTTTTCATACTATGGTATGAAAGCGCTTGTTATCTATTATATGTACTATGAAGTGTCACAAGGCGGACTTGGTTTATCGAAGGATTTAGCTTCCTCCATTATGTCGGTATATGGCTCGCTTGTATTTATTTCGGGTATTATTGGCGGTTGGGTTGCTGATAGGGTTTTTGGCAACCGAAACACCCTTTTCTGGGGCGCTATCATTATTATGCTCGGCCATATTACACTTTCTTTTCCCGGTGGTGTAGGGCCATTGTTTATTGGTATGCTTTTTATAATCCTGGGATCCGGGTTGATGAAACCCAACATTTCCAATATTGTCGGCGATTTATACAGTCCGACAAGCGAACGGCGTGATGCTGCTTTCAGTCTATTCTATATGGCTGTCAATATCGGTGCCTTTGTGTCTCCACTGATTGTTGGACCTGTCGGACGCAATGTCAACTTTCACTTAGGATTCAGCCTGGCTGCCATTGGTATGGCAATCGGACTTATTATTTATGTCGCAACAAGCCGCAAATACATAGGAGAATTGGGAAAACAGGTCAGAAATCCTCTGCAAACAGGGGAACGCAAAACGATGGCTAAAAGAATTTTGCTGGGCGTCGTTGCCTTTCTTATTCTGTTAATGATTGCGGTGTGGACAGACAACTTGACAGTGCAGATGTTCATTAATTTCATCAGTGTTTTAGGTTTGCTTATTCCAGCTTGTTATTTTACGGTGATGATGACCAGCAAAAAGACGACATCAATTGAGCGGTCACGTATTATGGCTTATATTCCGATGTTTGTTGGCGCGATGATTTTTTGGGCCATACAGGAGCAAGGTGCTGTTATTATGGCTAGATTCGCCGACCAACGAACACAATTGGAATTTCTGAATTTGCCGATTGATCCGGCATGGTTTCAATCGGTTAACCCCTTGTTTATCATCATGTTTGCACCGGTGTTTGCTGCTCTTTGGACAAAATTAGGGAGCAGACAGCCGTCAACACCGCATAAATTTACAATAGGTTTGTTTTTAGCAGGTTTGTCCTTTTTGCTTATGACACTGCCGGGGCTTCTTCATGGAACAAACTCGCTGGTTAGTCCGCTGTGGCTTGTCGGTTTCTTTTTCCTTGTTACTATGGGGGAATTGTGTTTATCCCCTGTTGGACTTTCGGCTACGACAAAACTGGCTCCAAAGGCATTTGCTGCCCAAACGATGAGTGTCTGGGGCCTCGCAAATGCAGCCGGACAGGGCATCAACGCGCAAATCACGCCATTGTATGGGGCAAATACCGAAATTGCTTACTTTGGCATAATTGGCGTGGTCAGTTTGGTTGCTGCTCTTATTCTATTAATCCTTTCGCCTAAGATCAGTTCGTATATGCGCGGTTTGCATTAAGTGCGTCTTGTATCTGCCGGTCATAAACAGCACACATCATAGCACTGGGCATACTATGGAAGTGTGAGGAGGTAGAGGTGACATGTATCCATATGACTACTATTTACCGTACCATTATTATCCGGGACGGCGTGACCCGGAAAGCGCATATGCCCAAATTAGCGGAAGTAAACTGGCACCGTACTTGCAAGGGTATGTCCTGTTTAAAGACGTACCCAATGGGGCGGAAGTGACAGTGGAAGTGATAGGCTTACCGAAATACCGGCCGGCACATGGCGATGTGGCACCGATTGGTCCGCATGGTTTCCATATACATGAAAACGGCGATTGTGCGATGGGAGATGAAACAGATCCATTTCAACAGGCAGGCGGTCATTGGAATCCGTACAACCAGCCGCATGGCCATCACCCCGGGGACTTCCCGGTTTTGTTTTCCAATGACGGCTATGCCAGAATGTCCTTTTTTACCAACCGATTTAAAAGTAAAGACATCATTGGCAAAGCGATCATCATCCATCAAAACCCGGATGACTATCGCTCCCAGCCGTCAGGAGACGCCGGGAAACGGATTGGTTGTGGTGTTATTAGAGCATATTGAGGGCAACCATCCCATTTATTGACAGCCCTCGCTCGTGTGAGGGTTGCTGCTATTAAGGCTTATCTCACTAAAAGCCATTCTCTTCACACCATTGGGTAAACAGCATAGTGGTTACATCATAATAAAATAAGAAGATGCTGCCCCGATAAAATTGAAAAGGGTATGAAAGTCGTCTATAACATCCCATTCATTTGATAAAGATTAAACCCCCGAAAATACGCTGCCATTAATTTAGCTGCGGTCAGAAAATCTTTCTCTGACCGCAGCTAATACTCTCGGGAACCTATTCTTGCTCGCTTTTTTACTTACTCATATCAAACAATGGTAAAAAGTCCTGTTTGTTCACGTCGACCAGCCCAAGGTCGGTTATGCGAATCTCCGGTATGACAGATAGTGTCAGTGAGGAAAAGGCCATGGACGGGGAGCGCTTGCCGACCTGTACGCCCATGTTTTTAGCAGTGCTATTAAAGTGCTCAACTTTTTGAGCTAGTTCGTCAACAGGCTCTGCCGCCATCAAGCCGGCGATTGGCAAATCTATTTGTGATTTGATCTCACCGTTTTCTATTAGGACAAGCCCGCCGCCCGCTTGTTCAAGTTTTTGTGCGGCAAGAAGCATGTCCTGGGCATTGGTGCCGGCGACAACTAAATTATGACTGTCGTGTGCCACGGTTGTCCCGTAAGCACCTTTTTTTAGCCCGGAATTTTTCAGTATGCCTACAAATGGCTTTTGTTTCTGGCCGTGGCGTCCAGTGACGGAAACAAATACGTAATCTTCCGGTAAAGTTGGCATCACACCGTCATTAACTCCCAACTCCAAGGTGCCTTTTTGGGTGGTGCCGATTGAAGTCATTTCCATGGTATTAATTGCGACAGTGCCGTGTTCGATCGGTGGGTGAATCTTAAAATCCACCTCAGTCAGTTTCGGCAAATGCATGGTGTTTCGGTTCAAGGGTGGGGCGCTGCTTTGGATGTCGGCTGTGACTTGTCCGTTTTCAACCATTTGTTCACCCTGGATAAAGACATCTTTCACGTCCATCGTTTTCAGCGATGACACTAATGAAAAATCTGCCATATAGCCTGAAGCAATAGCGCCGCGGTCACGCAAACCGTAACGAACAGCACCGTTCAATGATGCGTAGCGAATGGCGAGTGGTGCCGGAATGCCTTCCTCTATACAACGGCGGACAACCCGGTTCATTTGACCGTTTTGCAGCATGTCATTCGGTTCCACATCATCGGTGCACATGGCAATGTTGGAGACATGCGGAACAGCCGACCATGCTTTCGCAGCGATATCAGCAAACTGGCTGACGCTTGACTCACGGATATAGACCAACATACCTGCTCGCAATTTCTCGATGATTTCTTCTTTCGTACGACTTTCATGATCTGAATTTACCCCGGCGGCAAGGTACGCATGTAGATCCCGTCCGGTCACTCTAGGTAGATGTCCTTCATTAAGCATATCTTTATCAAGACCTTGTTGCACGATACCAGCCATGCGCGGATCTTGTCTGATGACCCCAACATAGTCCATCAGTTCAGCGACTCCCACGACATCATCCATATTAAGCAAGGAGGCAATATCTTCCGGGCCAAATGTCGCGCCGGATGTTTCCATTCCCGGAACGGCAGGCACGCAGGAAGGAATTGTGGTCAAAATTTGTACGGGCAGCCCTTTACTGGCATGGACCATATATTGTACCCCTTCTGCTCCCATTACATTGCCGATTTCATGCGGGTCTATGACTGCGGTCGTTGTCCCGTGACGCAACACTTCACGGGCGAACATATCCGGGGTGACCATGGTGCTTTCGATATGGACGTGACAGTCGATGAGTCCGGGTATGGCATATTTCCCTTTTCCGCTGATTTCCGTAGAACCTTCGATATGGAATGAAGGCTCTCCGTCTTCGTGAGCAGCGATGGCACTGAAACGGTTTTCTTTGATACCTATATCAGCTGTATAGATTTCGGCGGTAAATACATTGACAAGCTGAACCTCACGGATAACGGTATCCATTTGTTCGTCGCCGCGTGCAGCTGCCACGATGTGTTTACGTGTGTACATTTATTCATGACTCCTTTCTAATCCTTTATTGCTGTGCCAGTGTAACAAAATAAATAACTAACGGAATGAGCAAAATGTATAATCCCGGATGAACTTCTTTATATCGGCCGGACAGGCTTTTTACGACGACATAGATGATGATTCCGGCGGCAATGCCAGTTCCAAAGTTGAATGTAAAAATCGTTACGACAACCGTCATGAAAGCCGGCAGTGATTCGGTGGTATCAGCAAAGTTTATATTTTGTACGGAAGCAAGCATTGTTAGTCCAACCAGTATTAGGGCCGGTGCTGTGGCTTCCGTCGGGATGATCAGAATCAACGGCGTTATAAACAAGGTGAGCAAGAATAAAAAACCTGTTGTGACAGCGGTAAGTCCCGTACGTCCCCCGGCTTCCACTCCCGTTGCCGATTCGACATAGGTCGTCATAACGGGGACCGAAAAAAGTGATCCTACTGTAGTACCGCCGGCATCAACCAGAAATGGCCGATCAATATGCGGAAGATTACCATTTTTATCCAGCATATTGCCTTTACCGGCGACCCCAAGCATTGTTCCCAGACTTGAGAAAAAATCCGGTACGAAAAAAGCGAGCAAAAAAGGGATATAAGTAATATTAAATGCTTCCAAAATATCCAATTGAAATAATACCGGACCAGGGCTTTCAGGGAGTGAAAAAATTGAATCCGGCAGCTGGGTAACGCCCATTGGGATGCCGATAATCGTAACCGCTGCGATGCCAATTAAGAGATGCCCCCTTACATTTCTGGCCAATAGGACACTCATGATGAAGAAACCAATTAAGGCAAGCACCGCACTGGATGAACCGATATCTCCAAGCTGAAGTGAGTTTGCATCTTCACTCGCTACGACCAGTCCGGCATTACGGAAACCAATCAGAGCAATAAATAAGCCCACCCCTGCACCAATTGACAATTTGATTGCAGACGGAATAAGCCGGACAATCAATTGTCGCAGTCCGAAAACCGTAAATAAAATAAATAGAATACCGGAAATGAAGACCATCCCTGTCGCTGTCTGCCAGGGGATCCCTTCCGCTACAACGAGCGTTACAGATAGAAAAGCAACAGACCCAAGGCCCGGGGCCAGTGCAAATGGGCGATTGCTGTATAATCCCATAATGATAGTGACCAAACCTGTCATGAGAATCACCGCAACGGTTATCGGGCTTTTAGGCATCCCGGCCTCTTCCAGCATGCCTGGTACAACAATCAGTACATACAGCATTGTCATGAAAACGGTTAGTCCAGCTGTTATTTCTGTCTGGACATTCGAGTTGTGATCGGATAACTTGAAAAACTTATCCAGTTTCTGAAGGTAATGACGCATGTTGTCAGAGCTCCTTTGTTTGAAAGTAAACATGGTTGCGTTCCAGACCGTCATTGCTAACCGCAAGCCCGGATGAAAATAAAAAATCCGGAATACAGCAGAATCATTCTGGCTTCCGGACACATGAGTTAAATCAGCAGGGCAGGGCGCGCTAACGGAAGTTCATTGACGTCAGTAATACACACCGGGCACTGCTATAATTTAAATCGTAGTCCGGTTCTTACGATGGGAGCCGGGTAGAAACGTTCAGACCATATTTCTGAGGATATACGAATACTATTATTCAATTATTTTATTCTGATAATATAACAGATTCCCGCGTGTCTGTCACGCCCGATTTTTCTGGGTGCCTGTCACTTCCCGAATTTTGTCGAATCGTGCCGATGGAAGTGTTGTGAGTTTGCTTTGTTTTGTGAGTGTGAAAAAAATATGCCGCTCGTTAAAATGAATTTCAGTTATTATTAAGCTTCCATAATTCTTTTTTAGTTACCTTTTGCGTGAACAAATGTTCTTAACCTTTCACGAAATATAGCTTATCTTATATCTAATCAATGACTAATAAAAGGTGTGAGATCATGGCTATAGTTGTGTCGAGTATTGGTTTGAAAGGGATTGAAGGATATCGTGTCGAGGTGAAGTCTTGCCGGGAGTGGAAGGGGTCAATATTGTCGGTTTGCCGGATGCTTCGGTTAAGGAGTCAAAAGACCGTGTGATGGCTGCTTTGTATGCGAACAATTGTGAGGTGCCGGATAAGAAAATCGTCATCAATTTATCCCCTGCTGAACAAAAGAAGAATAGCCCGATATTTGATTTTGCGATGGCGATTGGGGTTATGAAGGAATCAGGTGATTTAAAGGAGACAATTCCGGATGATGCTGCTTTTCTTGGTGTTTTATCGCTGGGTAGTACGATTAAACCTGTTGATGGGATGCTTCCGGCGATTGTTGCTGCCAAAAAAGAAGGCGTCAATCACTTGTGCTTGACGCCTATGAAAGATACGCCCTTCCCCCAAATAGACGGCATGGACTACTGTTTTGTTGAGACATTACATGATGTTGTTGCCTCTTTTTCCGGTCAGCTTTCTTCATTTGCGATAACTTCTATAACTTCTTCTGAAGCAAAAAATCCTCCAGAGCCAGTAACTTATAATAAAGACTTTCAGCATATACTTGGTCACAAGCAAGCAAAACGGGCGCTGGAAATTACTGCTGTGTGCGGCCATAACGTATTAATGACAGGTCCCCTGGAGGTGGGAAAAGTTTACTGGCCGAAACGTTTCCATCGATTCTGCCTCTCTTAAGCGAAAATCACCAATTCGATGTCATGAGCATCTATCAGTTAATTTGTCAATGCGGGAGCGAAATGAAAATGCGTTTTAATAGACATAATAATACTGCATTCTTTGGTTGTAGCAATTATCCTGCGTGTAATAAGTCTTTAGATTTTGTAGCAGGCTTGCAAGAATACAATCATTTAAACAAAATAGATTTAAATGGTGAAGAATTTGAAGATACAGAATGGTTTTAGTTGAGCATTTTGGTTTGAAGTTGGGGACCTGTTACCACCCGGATTTTGCCATTGTATATCGAATGATATTATGTAGAAGTTGCTGGTTTAGATAGCGCTGGAATATGAAAATTTATCTGTTTACTCAAAATAGCGTTTTCTCCCGCTCGTTTTCATTAATTTTAGAAATTTCCTTGCGACGTTTTCTGAAATAAATGGAGAGCGGGGCGACATGCAAGGTGCGACGATTTTGATGAGGGACGTCTGGGGGGGGGCGAGGAATCCCCCTACCTCCTCAGTGTCCCATTACTGTGCGGTCAGACCGCCGTCGATAACAAATTCGGAACCGGTGCTGTAGCTTGATTCGTCGGATGCAAGGAACAATACCATGTTGGAAACTTCTTCCGGTTTGGCAATTCGGCGATTCGGGATATGTTTCGCGAATTCTTCAACCGCATCTTTGGTGTCGCCTTGGGTAAGCATAGGTGTCTCAATCACGCCGGGATGGACGGAATTGACGCGGATACCATCTGGTGCCAAGCTGAGTGCAGCTGCTTTGGTCATGCCGCGCACAGCGAATTTGGTATCTGTATATCCGATCGCACCGCCAACAAGGCCGTTCATAGAGGAAATATTTACAATCGATCCATTATCTGTCTTTTTCATAGATGGTGAAACAGTTTTTATGCCCAGAAAGACGGATAGTTGGTTGATGTTAAAGACCTTGTGGTAATCATCTACTGTTATGTCTTCAATCGATTTGTTCAAGGTGATGCCGGCATTATTGACCAGCACACTTATAGGTCCAAATGTTTCCTCGGTATCAGCTACAACTCTTTCCCAATCCTCAGCGTTCGTGACGTCAAGTTTCATGAAAATAGCGTTCTCGCCAAGTTCATCTGCCAAATCTTGGCTTTGTTCTTCCATAATGTCAGCGAGCACAACTTTTGCGCCCTCATCAATAAACTTCCGAGCGTGGGATGCTCCCATTCCACCTGCTGCTCCGGTAATAATAGCAACTTTTCCGTTTAATCTGCCCATTTTGAATTCCTCCTTGTTTCAAGTAGATGATGCAGTTTATGAGGCTGAAATCTTTTGACCTAAATACTTAAAACAGTTTAGTACTAAACTATATAAATTAAGTTTAACACTAAACTATTTAGCATTGAAGTTATTTGCACCTGGCTATAGCATACAAATAAACATATCAAATAAAAATGCCCGTCCATCTACCGAGGTTGCACTCCAAAACTAAAGGGCCTTCCAAAGAAGAAAGAAGGCCCTAGGAGTCTTGGACATAATTAAGATATACAATACTAAAGAAGAACGATACTCCGTTTTAGCGTAGGAAATATACGCAGACTCCTACGGGAGGACAGGCATAGGTGTGACCCCACAGTGCTCAGCACGAGGAGGCTCACCAGCCGCCCGTGGAAAGCGACGTATATTTCCGGAGCGGTGTATACGCTCTAACTCGTTCGGATTTTTCCTTAATAAAACCACTTTTGTCCAAGCCTCCTAGTATATGAAGTCTATCTTATGTTCCAGTTTTTATTATGCTTTCAACCGATAATTCAGATTATGTTCTTTAAGCGTTTCATCTTTTCCAAACAAAAAGTGTTTCGCCATATCGGGAGAATACGTCGAGTTGATCGCTTCAACACCGGCTGCTTCAGCAACAGCACGCAGCATGGCAGGTGATGCCCCGCAGCATAAACCAATATAGTTGATGCCCACATTCTTTGCTTCTTTTGCCCATGCCGCTAACTCATAACGATTGTGGTAAAGTGGATCCAATGCGGTCGGAAAGGTCGTCTCCAACGGCAAATGGCAGCTGCAGCCTCCATCAGGCAAATTAAAGAATGTCGGGTGCTCGTTTGTTGTGCGATAAGGTATCGGTAATCCACCAACATATCCCTCCACGTTTTCCCGTATGGCTTCGAGGTATGGCTGCATGGTGTCAGGCCCGCGAAAGCAATTCATGCCAACAACCAGTGCGCCTTCTTCGGAGAGTATGCGGCAGGACTCTTCAACCGTATAGCCGTCCCGTAATATATTTTCTCCCATCAGCCCTAGCGTAATGACTGCCGGCAGTTCTTGTTTGCGAATTTCTTCCAGTGCGATTTGGGCCTCTTCATGGTAATAGAATGTTTCCCCATTTATGAAGTCAACACCTTCTTCTTTGCACCATGTCACCATTTCGGCAAAGATATTCCGTACGCGCTCTTTTGACTGTTCATCTTCCGGGTCAAACAGATTGGTATTGGAGATATTCCCGGCAACTAATGCCTCTTCTGTCGGGTGTTCCCGGGCGATTTCTCTTGCCAGTCGAATCGCATTTCTGTTCAATGGCTCCAGCAATTCTTCTTTACCGATGATGCGCATTTTCTCACGATGGGCATTATACGTGAAAGCTAATACGACATCTGATCCGGCATTCATATAATCCCTATATGTCTGTTTAAGTGCCTCAGGATTGTCCAATGCCACTTCCGGCACAAATGAGCCTGCCTGTAAATAGCCTCTGCGTTCCAGCTCAAATAAGTACCCTTCTCCTGCAATGACTGTTCCTTCCTGTAAACGTTGTTCTAAACTGCGCTTCATATTGTTGTCCTCCTTCTGCATAATATGGCTTCCTTGCAAACACGCCTGAAGTTCATCAGCATGATTTTTACTGACATGATTGGAAAAATCCAGACCTAGCCTCGTTTTATAGCGGGTGCCGACATTTTTCTCATAAGGTCTTCCATCATTTATACTTTCTGACGTTACATGAAAAAACCCCCTTCTTAAAATAGATAAGAAGAGGGTACGCTACCGAAATTGGGGATTCTTCTCATCTTCAGCATGACGCTTCTGGAATTAGCACAGAACAAATGTCTGTTGCTGAGGTTTCGAAGGGCCAGTCCCTCCACCTCTCTGGATAAGAAAATGATATATTTAATTATTGTCATTCACAATACAGCTGTTTTAAGCACATGTCAAGATATTTTTTCAAAAAATCAGAAAGACACTTGTGTGCCAGACTCTTGTGTGTCTGAGGCATCAGATATAATGATGGACATCACCCCGAGAACGGCGATATCACCCGGGGAACGGCAATATCGTCTCGAGAGCGAGGACATCCCCCCGAGGGTGGAATTGATTTTTTTCAAATAAGAGAAACAGCATGGTGTTTGGTGTATATCCGGTCACCGGCATGTGTTTCCTGCAATGGTTTAAAATGAGTTCATTTGGGAATATTGAATGAGTGAATATTCCAGGAGGTGGCTAAGATGAAACGAATAATAGCAATTGGTGCGTCATTGTTGCTGGCTGTTATGCTGACAGCTTGTGGACAAAGCGATAATCAATCCAATGGTAATTCCGATAGTTCGTCCGAGACAGATAATTCCCAGCAAGAAGATATGAGCCAAAACGGCAATGACGATGAAAAGAACACTGAAGATAACAACACTGGCAGTAATGATTCTGCCGCTAAATCAACCGAGAAAGCAAAAAATCAGGATGATATGAAAGCAACGCTGGACAAGCTGGATTTTAATGAAATTGAAGTCGAAGTTTCGTATGGGAAAGACAAGGAATACGAAGCGGAAATCGAACATCATGAAAATGGTGCTGTTGAAGCAGAAGTAGAAGATGAATTGGACGGCACGACGATTGATGATGATTTAAAGGCTTTCAACAACCTCTATCCAAAGGTAAGCAAGCTGCAACTCGGTAAAAATATTGACAAACAAGACGCTATAGACCAGGTACTTAAAGCTTTTGATTTGCAATCGGACTACGAAAAATTTGAAGTTGAAATAACGTTCAAAGACGGAACGAAACTGTCGTTTGAAGACTGATATAAGAGCATAATTAAATGTTGGATACACGAAATCGGAAAGTATTTAAATAGAAGAGGCGCCCTGATTTCACCGATGCTTTGTCGTTCCGATGAAATCAGGGTGTGCAAAAACAACGGTTCACTTCTATTCATTTACCATTTCTTCATTATTTTTAATCATGTGCTGGACTATGGTGCTGGAGTTAAATTCATGTTTGCCGCTGATTAAGTCCAAATAATATTTATGTGTAGCTAGTGTACGTTCAATGTTTTGAGAATTTTTAAAGTGTATCATTTTTGGCTTGATTATTTCATAAATTGTTTTACCGATTTCGATGACAAAAGGATTGTTGGTTGCTTCCAGTACAGCATAATGAAATTCCAGGTCGATCTCAACCAGTTCTTCAGGGCTTAATTCAGGCTGCATTCGTTCGGTTTGAGATTGATATACTTTCTCAATGGGATGGATATCCGTCTGTTTTTGGGTAATAATCATGTTCATCAGAAGGACCTCAAAATGCTGTCTGAACTTAATCATTTCTTCCATGTCATGACTATGCATGATTAAACTGAAGATTAAAGGGTTTAACGTAAAATGCGATACATTATTCGTGATAAACATGCCTTCTCCGCGCTTGATTTGTATGACCCCAATAGCTTCCAAAGTCTTTACTGCTTCTCTTACTGGCGTCCGGCTGACGCCTATTTGCTCCATCAATTCTTTTTCTGTAGGCAGTTTATCACCAGGCTTTAAGGTTCCATTGAGAAGGTTATCTTTAATCATCCTGACGATTTCAGATGAAATGGTACCGTTAACATTCATTTTGTCGATTGATAACCCCATAATCTGCATTCCTCATTTCTGTTAACCTAAATTTCAGTACGTTTGATTTACAAAGTGTTCTGAATTTGATAACGTATATATTATATATAACGTATGACATCATACGTATGATGTCATAGCTATAAATTTACTATACTATGAATCTTAGCGTTTGCAAAGTGTCCTGAATAGGGAATTCCACTAACCTCTGTAAGCGCTGGCACAAAGATTTGTATTAACCCGCACCGATTAAACGGAAACTGAAAAATACTTAATGGGGTTCATTCCCAAAATGAAAGGGGATAAAGCATGAAGGGTAGCGATTTTAATGAAGATTGGCGGTTTAAGGCGGCGAACCGTGAAGCGATAGTCGGCTGTGTTCTGGCTGCTGTCAATATTCTATGGTGGTTTGGTTTTGCTTATGGTTTGGGATCTAAGCCTCCAGAAGAATACACCTATGTATTAGGTTTTCCGGCATGGTTCTTCTGGAGCTGCATTGTCGGATATCTGGTTATGGTCGTTTTGGTATTCATTGTCGTTAAGTTTGTATTGAAAGAAATGCCATTGGAAGATGAAGACGAGAGTGAAGAGGAGGATTCGGCATGAACTGGGGCGTTGTGACACCATTACTGATATTTCTCCTGTTCATTTTTTTGATAGGGATCTGGTCAAACAGGAAGATGGCATCATCAAAATCTTTTTTGGCAGATTATTTCCTTGGGAGCCGTGAATTTGGCGGGATGGTTCTCGCCATGACAATGGTTGCTACGTACGGAAGCGCATCAAGCTTTTTAGGCGGCCCGGGTGCTGCGTACTCAATTGGCTTTGGCTGGGTGCTCCTGGCGATGACCCAAGTGGCTACCGGCTATTTTGTCCTGCTGGTCCTTGGCAAAAAATTTGCGATTGTTACAAGACGGTATCATGCAGTTACGCTTATTGATTTTTTGAAGGAGCGATATCGAAGTACGTCTGTTGTGTTACTATCGGCATTCAGTATCATTGTCTTTCTGTTCTCTGCGATGGCTGCCCAGTGGGTCGGCGGCGCATACTTAATTCAATCGTTAACAGGCATGTCTTATACAGCAGCCCTGTTTATTTTTACATTGTCCGTTTTGATTTACGTCATTATTGGCGGTTTCCGAGCTGTTGCGATGACCGATACTATCCAGGGCATTGTGATGTTCTTAGGTACATTTGTCCTGTTGGTTGCTGTTGTGATAGCGGGTGGCGGACTGCCCACTATTTTCGCTGAACTGATTGCCGAAAATCCTAACTTTGTTACACCATATGGACAGGATGGACAACTGTCTGCCGCGTATATTTCGTCTTACTGGATTCTTGTTGGTGTCGGTGTGATTGCTTTGCCTCAGGTTACCGTCAGGGCAATGTCTTACCGCAATGCTAAATCCATGCACAGGGCTATTTTGATTGGTACGGTCGTGGTTGGATTCATCATGCTCAATATGCACCTGATTGGTGTTTTTGCCAGACCTGTATTGCCGGGAATTGAAGTGGCCGATCAAGTCATCCCGTTAATCGCATTGGATGTCCTTCCGCCATGGCTTGCAGGCATTGTGCTGGCAGCTCCCTTGGCTGCCATGATGTCAACTGTTGACTCACTCTTGCTTCTTGTTAGTTCGTCGGTCGTTAAAGACGTTTATATCAACTATTTTAAGCCTGAAGCATCCTTTCAACACGTTAAGAAAGTGAGTATGGGTGTCACAGCAGTGATTGGAATTATCGCGTTTTTGTTATCTATCAATCCGCCTGAACTGCTTATATTCTTGAACCTGTTCGCATTTGGCGGACTGGAAGCAGCGTTCATTTGGCCAATTGTACTGGGACTATATTGGAAAACAGCTAACAAATCAGGAGCCATTGCTTCGATGATAACCGGTATTGTTTCCTATATAGGCATTCATTTCTACAATGAAGCGTATGGCGATTTATTTGGTGTTCACACGGTAACAGTACCTGTTCTCTTGTCCCTGTTGGCCTTTGTTGTGTTTAGCCTTTTATTAAAAGAGTCCGCATATGAATTTCCAAAAACCACAATGAAAAAAGATGCATAAGGAGTGTACTGTCATGAACTTAACAAAAACTGACCAGCTTAAAAGGGATCATGAAAGAGCTGTTTCTTTAACTCAGCAGCTGGTTCAAATACCGAGTGTTTACCGACCGGAAGAGCCGGATGGCAACGAAGAGAAAGTTGCCCATTTTACAGCCGATTATTTGCGTGATTTGGGCATCGATGTATATGTCGAAGAGGTTGAACCCGGCAGACCGAATGTCATTGGTGTGATTGATTCCGGCAAGCCGGGTAAAACGCTTTTGTTCGAAGGTCATACCGATGTTGTAACAGAAGGTGATCGGGAAAGCTGGAAGTATGATCCTTTTGCGGCGCAGATCGTTGATGGGCGGATGTATGGCAGAGGAACCAATGATACAAAAGGCAATCTGGCATGTATGATCACAGCTGTCCAGTCAATTTTGGAGGATACCGAAACGTTCACGGGTAAAATTGTCCTGTGCATTCCCGTTGATGAAGAAAGAATGATGATCGGTATCAAGCATTTTATTAAGCAAGGCTGGGCGGATGACGTTGACGGGGCCATCATTTGTGAACCGGAAGAAAACCAAATTTGTGTTGCACAGCGCGGGGCCTTACGAATCCGTATCACTGTTAACGGGAAGATGGCTCATGGCGCCATCTCCTGGAGCGGTATTAATCCGAACTGGCGCATGGCTAAAATCATCACGGCGCTTGAAGCATTGGAAAAAGAAGAACAGGAGATGCACGGCGAACATCCTTATTTAAAATGGCCGAGCATTACGCCGACGATTGTCCAAGCACCGGCAACAGGCGATGCGCAGATTAATGTCATTCCGGAAAAAGCGATGACGACACTGGATATCAGAACCATCCCTTCGCAGGATCATGACAACATCATTCAAAAGATTGAAGCTATTTTTAAGAAATTAAAAATAGCTGATGATGACTTTGATGCGGACTACGAGATTATTGAAAATCGCCCTGCCACAGAAACAGATCAGGCAAACCCGGTTGTGTCAGCTGTTCACGATGCAGTGAAGGCGACGCTGGATAAGGAACCGGACTATAACGGGGTTCCGGGTGCAACCGATGGCACCTTTCTGCATATCCACGGTGTGCCAATTGTCACAACCGGTGCGGGCGACCGCGAAGTGCCGCATCAAATTAATGAGTATGTGGATCTAAACGAACTGGGCGAGACGACGGAAATTTACCGGCAAGCCGCTTTAAATTTTTTAAATGAGGATGATAAGAACCGTGGCTCATAAAATTGCAATCATACCGGGAGATGGAATCGGAGCAGAAGTGATGAACGAAGCTATGAAAGTATTGAATGTGCTCGAAAACCACTATTCACTGGATATGAATTATGATGTGTTTGATTGGAACAGTGATTATTATATGAAGCATCAGCGCATGTTGCCAGAGGATGGTCTTGAAAAACTGAAACACTATGATGCTATTTTGTTCGGGGCGATTGGTGATAATCGTGTTCCGGATGATGTCACGGTATGGGAATTGATTATGCCGATCCGAAAAGCGTTCCAGCAATATGTCAATTTTCGACCGGTTAAGCAGTTAAAGGGCATCGAGAGTCCGCTGGATAACTCCCATAGAGGACAGATTGATTTTGTCATTATGCGTGAGAATTCAGAAGGGGAATATTCTGATTCAGGCGGTTTAATGTTTCAAAATCAGGAAAAAGAAATGGCCATTCAAAATTCTATTTTCACAAAGCAGGGGATTAACAATATTGCCGGGTTCGCTTTTGACTACGCCACTAAACATCATTACAGCAAAGTGACCAGCGCGACAAAATCCAACGCCATCACCCACACGATGAAATTTTGGGATAGGGAAGTTGGAAAAATTGCTGACGCGTATCGCGATATAGACTATGAAAAAATTTACGTCGATGCGTTAGCCGCGAAGTTTGTCCAGCAGCCGGAGGAATTTCAGGTGGTACTGGCTTCGAACTTGTTCGGAGATATTCTGTCGGACTTGGGTTCAGCTGTTGCCGGAGGGCTTGGTATTTCCCCCTCAGCAAACATCAATCCAAGCGGTGCGTTTCCATCCATGTTTGAACCGGTTCATGGCTCAGCACCCGACATTGCCGGCAAAGGATCAGCCAACCCAATTGCTCAAGTATGGTCGCTTGCGCTCTTGCTTGAACACTTGGGGAAGGAAGATTTACACGATCATATTCTTCAAGCGATTGAAGAATTGTTATCTGATAAAACCAAGGTAACAAAAGATATCGGCGGTACCGCCAGTACTTCTGAAACTGGGGATGAACTGGTAAAAATTTTACGTGATAATAAGGTGGGTTTTAAATGACGTTAAAAGATAAAACCATTGTCGTTGCCGGTGCCGGCGGCGGAATGGGCAAAGCGGTCGTAAAGACACTCCTCGAGGAAAAAGCTAATGTTGTCGGTTGTGATTTGAATATCGCCACACTTGAGGAGTTCAAGGACGTTGATGCGTTCCTTGGGATAGAAGGGGATTTGCTGAATGAACAACACGTTGCACATGTTTTCAGCAAAGGAAACGAAACATTTGCAAGTATTGACGGGCTTGTCAATGCTGCCGGCAGTGCTCAACACTCAACACCGATTGAACAGGTTGATTTGCAGGAATGGTATAAACTCATGGATCTCAATGCAACGATGACGTTTCTAACGTGTCGGGAAGCTGCCCGTTATATGAAAGAGCAGGAACGTGGTGCGATCGTCAACATCGGCTCGGTTGCGACTACCCGGCCAAGACCCGGTCTGCAGGCGTATGTTGCTTCAAAAGGGGCCGTTGAATCATTTTCGAAAGCATTGGCCTTAGAACTGGCAGACAGCCAAATAAACGTGAACGTTCTTCACCCGGGTCCAAGTGATACCAACATGCTATGTCAATTTGCTCAGGAGGGTGCCGACGTAGAAAAAATGAAAGAAACGGTATTCAAGGACAGCGTTCCGATGGGCAGACTTGTGAAGCCTCAGGATATTGCAAATTCGGTCAGATTCTTATTATCTGCTGATGCCGGTATGGTAACCGGAAGTGTCTTTCACGTTGATGGCGGCAGAAATATTTGATAACAGCAAATGATTTGAGGAGGTGGTTTGATGGAAGCGTTACAAATGTATGTGAACGGCAAATGGGAGGACAGCAGCAACAAAGAGGTTATTAACGTTACGAATCCATCCACAGGGAAGGTCATGGCGACTATACCGCGGGGGGATCATGGTGAAGTTGACAGAGCAGTAAACGCGGCAAAAGATTCATTTGTCAGTGAAGAATGGCGGCGCTTCAAGCCGTTTGAGCGAGGCCGGCTGTTATATGACGTAGCTGGGAAGCTAAAGGAAAATCGGGATGAACTGGCAAGACTGGAAACAATGGATGTCGGCAAACCTTTGAGTCAAGGTTATGCTGATATCGATGCTGCCATAAGATATTTTGAATTTTATGGCGGTGCGGCGGATAAAGTGATGGGAGACACGATCCCGATTGAAGACGGTCTCATTGATTATGTAATCCGTGAACCAATCGGTGTGACGGCCCATATTGTACCGTGGAATTATCCGATTCAAATCTTGTCGCGGAGTGTGGCCGCAGCGATTGCGATGGGTAATACAGTCGTTGTTAAAAGTGCAGAGGATACCCCCCTGACAGCATCACGGATCGCCGAGTACTTTGATCAGACTGACTTGCCAAAAGGTGTCTTTAATCATATCACAGGGTACGGCCATGAAGCAGGTGCCGCTTTATCATCGCACCCGTTGATCAATCATTTAACCTTTACAGGATCGGTAGGAACGGGAACAGCCGTTGCAACTGCCGCGACATCGAATGTGGTGCCTGTCACGCTGGAGCTTGGCGGTAAGTCGCCTAACATCGTTTTTTCGGATTGTGATATCGATAAGGCGGTCGAAGGCGTTGTTAAAGCAATTATTCAAAATGCCGGCCAAACATGTTCGGCGGGTTCAAGGTTATTGGTTGAAGAATCATTTAAGGAAACCTTTCTGAATAAACTGGTTGATCGGTTTAACACATTGTCGGTTGGCCCCGCTCTGGATGATTACGACGTGGGCCCGATATTAAATCAGAAACAATTTGATCGGATTCAGGACTTTATGGCATTGGCTGAGCAGGAAGGCACCGTGCTGACCGGCGGCAAACGAATCAACTATGAAAAATATGAGAATGCGTGCTATATGGCACCAACTATTATCGATGATCTTTCACTTAACAGCAAACTCGCACAAGAGGAAATTTTTGGCCCGGTCCTGTCCGTGTTTACGTTTAAGAATGAACAGGAAGCGATTGAAATGGCCAACAGCACCGACTACGGTCTCGTTACAGGCATCTGGACAAGAGACATCAATAAGGCTCATCTATTAATGAGCCGAATTGATTCAGGCCAGGTATTCATTAATAATTACGGTGCCGGTGGCGGAATACAAATGCCATTCGGCGGATATAAAAAAAGTGGTTTTGGCCGGGAAAAAGGGTGGATAGCTTTATATAATTATACGCAAGTGAAGAATGTGGCGATTAAGTTTGATTAGAATAAGTGGATCCTGGAAATCATAGATTATGATTTCCAGGATATTTTTTATAACGTCAGAAAGTATAAATTATGGATGACCTTATAAGAAACGAACATGGCTACGCCTTCTCGTAGCCACCATCTACCATGAAAATGAATGTCTGCACCAACTATAGTATAGCTCGTTCATACATGGTGAATGATGTAA
>NZ_BMNQ01000016.1 GCF_014646635.1 Lentibacillus kapialis | reverse complement strand
ATGCAAGACGCTATATGGAGAGGATGATTGTCTATCTCGAAGAAACTCCGAAACCAAAACAAACGGAAGAAATACAAAAAGAAAAAGGGGGCCGATCATCTACAACCCAAGAAGACGTCGATCAATCATTGTTTAATGTGTCATGAGGAAGAGGAAATTCCTTATGACGTTGTAAGAGATTTTGATTTGATGGATGGAGGAGATCCAACAACTCCACCGAGATTTAACTGTGAACAGTGCGGAGGAGAGATGTATCCGGAGTATTATAAAGGTATGCATGGACAGGAATACAAATTATCGGATATCCTCTAACGAAGTTAGGAAGAAAAGGACTGGGCCGCACTTTGCCCGGTTTTTCTAACGGTTTAAAAGTTGTCACAAAAAATTCATTTCCTTTTTAAACCCAATACCGTATGAAAGTGCATTTTATGTTAAGCTGGAATAAACCATATATTGGAGCGTTGTTGTTATGTCAGAAAGTATCTATTGGAGAAACCGTGAATTGAGAAAACATGTTGCTGTTATTGATGGGGAAGAAGCACCTACAATCGTATTGAAAAACAGCACTTATTTAAATACATATACAAAGCAATGGCTGTGTGCCAACATTTGGATTTTTAATGACCGGATTGTTTATGTCGGCGATAAACTTCCCGAAAAGAGTCAATCAACGGAAGTCGTTGACTGTAACGGTCTGTTTCTGGTACCGGGCTATATCGAACCGCATGCGCACCCCTTCCTATTGTACAATCCTGAAAATCTGGCAATGCACGGGGGTGAGTACGGTACGACAACATTTATCAATGATAATCTTATGTTCAATTTTTTATTGGATAAAAAGAAAGCGTTTACGTTATTGGAAGACTTTAATCAATCACCGGTTACGATGTACTGGTGGGCACGATTTGATTCTCAGACGGCACTGCAGCATCCCGGGGAATATTTCGACACAGAAAAAGTTCTGTCTTGGCTCAAGCATCCGTCTGTCATTCAAGGTGGTGAACTGACAGCGTGGCCGCATTTACTGGATGGGGATGACCGTCTCCTCTATTGGATTCAGGAGGCAAATCGGCTTGATAAACCGGTTGAAGGCCATTTACCCGGGGCATCTGAAAGAACGCTGACAAAAATGAAGCTGTTAGGTGTGGACGCAGAGCATGAGGCCATGACCGGAAAGGAAGCAGCTAAACGTCTGCAGCTTGGTTATCAGACCGGTCTGCGCTACTCATCCATCCGCCCTGATCTTCCCAAGTTACTGGAAGAGTTGCTCGCAGAGGGTGTGAACACATTTGACCATGTTACAATGAATACGGATGGTGCAGCACCTGCTTTTTATGAACGTGGTATTATGAATGTTTGTGTGGCGATTGCGATTGAAAAAGGTGTTCCGCTGGCGGATGCTTACCGGATGGCATCACACAACGCCGCGGTACATTACGGCCAGATCAATGATGTCGGGTGTATCGCTCCGGGTCGAATAGCCAATATCAATATCCTGCAGAAAAAGGATAATCCGCATCCGATCAGTGTTTTGGCAAAAGGTGAATGGTTGAAAAAAGACCATAAAACGAAAGACTTTTCCTCAAAAATCGACTGGGGGAAATATGAAATTGAACCCATTGCATTCGAATGGGACCTGACATTGGAAGATATGCAATTTTCTGTTCCTATCGGGCTCAACATGATGAACGATGTGCTTATTCAGCCATATGCGATCAAAACAGACGTAACACTTGATGTGATTCCCTCAAGCACCGATGATGCCTTTCTTATGCTGATTGATAGAAAAGGAAGCTGGCGTGTCAATACCGCGATTAAAGGCTTCACGAATCGGTTGGGCGCATTGGCAAGCTCATTTTCAGCGACCGGTGACCTTATTTTTATCGGGAAAAGCAAGCAAGATATGTTGCTTGCATGGAGGCGACTGAAAGAACTGGGCGGCGGGATAGTGCTTGCTCATGAGGGTGAAGTCATATTCGAGCTGCCGCTTGCCCTGAGCGGTATCATGTTCGCCGGAACGATGCGCGTATTGATAGAAAAGGAAAAGCAACTGAGAAAATTGCTGGCGGACTTCGGGTATACATTTGGAGATCCGGTCTACTCGATTCTCTTTTTATCAGCAACTCATTTACCATACATCCGGATTACACAACAAGGCGTTATTGATGTGAAAAAGCGTGAAGTACTCTTTCCGGCAACAATGCGATAACGATGTGCGGAAAGAACCTTTTTTCTAAAGGAAGTGGCGGCATTGAGAAAGGTTATTGTTTATCTATCACTTTTCATACTGCTGTTTCTTGCAGCTTGTTCAGATGATCAGGAAAAGGGCGCAGGAGACAGTGAATCAAAAGAAAATACTGTAACAGAAAAAGAAAAACCGGGAGCATCGGACAACATGAATACGTTTCCGCTGACAGGGGTACAGACCGACCGCCCGGCCAACAATCGGATCGTTAGTGTGATGATCAATAATCATCGTAAAGCCCGGCCGCAATCAGGTCTCAGCAAGGCAGATATCGTTTTTGAAATGCTGGCGGAAGGGCGGATCACACGATTTATGGCCATGTTTCAGAGCGAAATGCCGGATGTTGCAGGCCCTGTCCGGAGTGCGCGCGAATACTATTTTGAACTTGCTGAGGGTTATGACGCCATATATATTTATCATGGGGCAGCCAATTTTGTAAATGATATGATTCAAAACCGTGGAATTGAACATTTGGATGGTGCGGCTTATGATAATAATGGACATTTATTTAAACGCGAATCATTCAGGAATGCGCCACATAATTCCTATCTGCAGTTTGACGGTGTGTATGACACAGCAAAGAAAAAAGGGTATAATGTGACACAGACGCACGACCCGCTGCCATTTGCTGCAGACGAGGGAACTGCCGGTATCTCCGGTGACCCTGCCGGGAATGTTAAGGTGGATTACTCCTCCAAGCGGCTGTCATACGTAGTCAATTACAAATACGATAAAAAGAACGGGACCTACACACGTTACAGTGATGGGGAAAAATCTGTTGAACTGGACTCGGGCGAGCCGATAACGGCTGATAATATTTTTATCGTGGAAACACCGCATCAAGTCATTGATGATGCAGGGAGACGGAAAATCGATATAACATCGGGCGGTGATGCGTATCTGGTGCAAAAGGGAAAAATTCGCGACGTCAAGTGGGAAAATCGTGATGGCAGGATTATCCCGGTGAAGAACGGTAAGCCGGTGCAATTTGTTCAGGGCAACACATGGATTAACGTTATACCGACAGAACCGGGAATCAGCCAATCGGTTACGGTATCAAATGATTAGAAAGCAGGTGATGTCATCATGCAGATCGACAAACTGCGCGGAAATCAGCTGGATCAATTGTTTGACGCGATTCTGGCGTTAAAAGATCGTGAGGAGTGCTATCAATTTTTTGATGATATTGCAACGATGTCCGAGGTCCACTCGATCGCTCAGCGGCTGCAGGTTGCCAAAATGCTGACAGAAGGTTACACCTATAACTACATAGAGGAAGAGACAAGCGCTTCGACTGCAACGATTTCACGTGTGCGCCGCTGTATTAATTATGGGAGCGGCGGGTATAAAATTGTTCTGGATCGATTACTTGATCATAACGCGTAAATCAGCTGCTATCCCCAAGTAGGGGATAGCTTGCTTTTTGCTGCGGTCAATGCTCCGATGCTCTTTGCCCTCAACGTTTCTCTTCAGGAAATTCCTCATTATTAATCCTGTTTTTCCTAAATTCATAGCGCGATTTTTGATATACTTTAAAAATGAAGGTGAATCGTGTATGCTGCCATCTGAATTCGCATTAACAGCACTTTTGTAAAGCAGGCAGTAATCAGCATGTCAGAAAGCTGAATCCATGAATCAATTCTTTAATATGGAGGAATTTACAGTGAATGAAATATCAACAAATTGGGAGCATTTATTTAAATTGGATCCTGCCAAAGACATCCCGGATGAGGACCTTGATGCGATTTGCGAGTCAGGGACTGATGCCGTGGTTGTCGGAGGGACTGATGATGTTACGCTGGATGGTGTGCTTGATTTGCTGTCGCGAATCCGGCGGCATCCTGTTCCGTGTGTTTTGGAAATATCCAATATGGCGTCGATTACGCCCGGTTTCGACTTTTATTTTATCCCGATGGTGATGAACAGTACGGAGAAAAGATGGATAATGGATCTCCATCATGAAGCTATCAAAGAATACCGGGATTCAATGAATTGGGATCAGATTATGGTTGAGGGCTACTGTATTTTAAACGAAAATGCCAAAGCTTATAAAGAGACGAAATGTGAGATGCCGGATCATGAGGATGTTGTGGCATATGCCTATATGGCGGAGCACGTTTTTCGGCTTCCGGTATTCTACATGGAATACAGCGGAAAGTATGGTCGACCTGAACTCGTTAAAGAAGTGAGAAAGCAGCTTGACAGCACGAAGCTGATCTACGGCGGCGGAATAAACAGTGCTTCCCGGGCCCGTGAAATGAAAGAACAGGCTGATACAATCGTTGTTGGTAATCTGATTTATTCGGATATCAACAAAGCTTTGAAAACAGTTGGCGCAGTTAAAGATATGCGTTAATAACAGTTCATCAGAAGGTGGTGTGTCATAGTGAGTCAGACAATGCACGACTTACTAAACGGATTAAATAAAGAACAGCAAGAGGCTGTCAAACATACAGAAGGACCATTACTGATTATGGCCGGAGCAGGAAGCGGCAAAACGCGGGTATTGACACACCGGATTGCTTATTTACTCGGTGAAAAGGATGTCTCGCCGCGGAATGTGCTGGCGATTACTTTTACAAACAAGGCAGCTCGTGAAATGAAAGAGCGCGTTAACAAGCTTGTTGGAGCAGGGGGTGGGCAGATATGGGTCTCCACTTTTCATTCAATGTGCGTGCGTATTTTGCGCCGGGATATTGACCGGATCGGCTATAACCGGAACTTTACGATTCTGGATAGCGGTGATCAGTTATCGGTCATTAAACAAATTCTGAAAGACTTGAACATAGATCCGAAAAAATTTGACCCCCGTGCAATACTTGGACAGATCAGCGGCGCGAAAAATGAACTGATCACACCAGAAAAGTACAGTGAAAACGTCGGTGACTTTTTTCAGCGTCAAGTGTCGCAGGTTTATGAACGTTATCAGAAAACATTGCGGAAAAACCAGGTACTCGACTTTGATGATCTGATTATGCAGACGATTCATTTATTCAAACGCGTTCCGGAAGTGCTGGAATATTATCAGCGCCGGTTCCAGTATATTCATGTGGACGAGTATCAGGACACCAATCATGCCCAATACTATTTGGTAAAGCAGTTGGCAAACAGATATCAGAACCTTTGCGTTGTCGGGGATTCCGATCAGTCTATTTACCGTTGGCGGGGCGCTGATATTGCGAATATCCTGTCGTTTGAAGAGGATTATCCATCGGCACGGGTGATCTACCTTGAGCAAAATTATCGTTCAACCAAGTCTATTTTGGATGCAGCAAATAAAGTTATTGGAAACAATTCCGGCCGCAAACCGAAGAATCTTTGGACAGAAAATGATGACGGCAACAAAATCCATTATTTTCAGGGCGGTACTGAACAGGAAGAGGCGTTATTTGTGACCGATAAAATTCAGGAACTGACCGGAGAGGGGTTGTCCCTGAATGATATTGCGATTCTTTACCGGACAAATGCGCAGTCAAGGGCGATCGAGGATACATTGGTTAAATCAGATATCGGTTATCAGATGGTCGGGGGAACCAAATTTTATGAACGAAAAGAGATTAAGGATCTGACTGCTTATTTGCGCCTTATTACCAACCCTGATGATGATATAAGCTTCGAACGGGTTGTGAATGTACCGAAACGCGGAATTGGAAAAACATCTGTCGACAAGCTGCGCGCCTATGCGGCTGAACATGCGATTTCATTTAACCGGGCGGTGAAGGAAGTCGATTTCGTCGGTGTGACAAAAAAAGCAGCCAACGCACTGGCAGGTTTCGGCAATCTGATTCGAACCCTTTCACAGCAACAGGAATTTTTGACAGCGACTGATATGGTTGAGGCAATTCTGGAGCGGACGGGTTATGAGGAAATGCTGAAAAATGAGGGGTCGCTGGAATCGCAAAGCCGTCTGGAAAACCTTGAGGAATTCAAAACTGTCACCCACGATTTTGAAGAAGGCGCTGAGGATAAAACTTTGATCGCATTTTTGACGGACCTGGCATTGGTGGCCGATATAGACCGTGTTGATGAGGAGGAAATGGATGATGAACCGAAAGTAACGCTCATGACACTGCATGCTGCCAAAGGGCTGGAGTTTCCGGTTGTTTTTTTAGTTGGCATGGAAGAAAACGTTTTTCCCCACAGCCGATCAATGTTTGATAATGAGGAAATGGAAGAGGAACGGCGTCTCGCCTATGTGGGGATTACCAGAGCTGAGCAGCAGTTATACCTGACCCATGCTAAAATGCGCACCATTTATGGCCGGACGAATATGAATCCGATCAGCCGGTTCATTAATGAAATCCCGGAAGATCTGGTTGATGGAATCGAACAGGTGCGAGCGTCGATGTATGGATCGTTAGAAAAACCCGACGACAAATCATCCCGGCCAAAACGGAGTGCCGGAAGAATGCAACAGACATCAGGTGCCGAATCACAGACCTGGAGTTCGGGTGATAAAGCAGAACATAAGAAATGGGGCGTTGGTACAGTTGTCAAAGTCCAGGGGGAAGGTGATGGGATGGAGCTTGACATCGCTTTTCCTGCACCGACAGGCATCAAACGGCTCTTGGCCAAATACGCACCCATCACGAAACAATAGGAGGTGCTTGGCAGTTGGATAAACAGCAAGCACAGCAGCAGATCACGGAACTGAGAGAACTTTTAAATCAATATGGTCATGAATATTATGTGCTCGATAGTCCTAGTGTTCCTGATTCAGAATATGACCGGAAAATGCAGGAGCTTCTTAAAGTGGAAGAGGCATTTCCGGAATTGGTCACGGCTGATTCACCATCTCAGCGTATTGGCGGTGAGCCGCTGGATGCGTTTCAGAAAGTGCAGCACAATGTAGCCATGATGAGCCTGGGGAACGCGTTCAATGAAGGTGAACTGCGCGACTTTGCCCGACGCGCCAAAGCGGGGACTGATGAGCCGATTTCGTTTGTCTGCGAATTGAAGATTGATGGTCTCGCGGTATCACTCACATACGAGAATGGCAAATTTGTCCGCGGTGCTACCCGTGGCGATGGCACAACCGGTGAAGATATTACCAGCAATTTAAGAACGGTTCGCAGCATTCCGCTTACTATCCCGGAGGAAAATACGATCGAAGTACGCGGCGAAGTGTTTATGCCGCACAAATCGTTTTTAAAGCTGAATGAACGACGGAAGGAAAAAGGTGATGAGCCGTTTGCAAACCCGCGCAATGCAGCGGCGGGATCGCTGCGCCAGCTTGATCCGAAAATCGCAGCGAGCCGCAATCTGGATATTTTTCTGTATGGTGTTGGTGAATGGCAAACAGGCACATTGGTATCACACAGTGAGCGGCTCGACTATTTGCTGGAGCTTGGTTTCAAAATCAATCCTGAATGGCGGCGTTGTGATACGATGGATGAGGTCATTGATTATGTTAATTACTGGGAAGAAAAAAGGCCGGACTTAGGTTATGAGATCGACGGCATCGTTGTTAAAGTGGATAATTTGGATCAGCAAGAGGAATTAGGATTTACCGCAAAAAATCCGCGCTGGGCCATTGCCTATAAATTTCCGGCTGAAGAAGTCATGACGACTCTCCGCACTATTGAATTAAGTGTTGGCCGGACCGGTGTTGTTACGCCGACTGCTGTTCTGGATCCGGTCAGGGTTGCTGGAACAACCGTCCAGCGTGCTTCTCTTCATAATGAGGATTTGATCCGGGAACGGGATATCAGGCTGGGGGATACGGTTGTCATTAAAAAAGCGGGCGACATAATCCCGGAAGTGATTCGGGCTGTTGAAGAAAAACGGACAGGCGGTGAAAAGGTGTTTTTTATGCCCGATGAATGCCCGGCATGCGGAAGCGAACTTGTCCGGCTTGAGGAAGAGGTGGCACTGCGCTGCATTAATCCGAATTGCCCCGCCCAGTTAAGAGAAGGGCTCATTCATTTTGTCTCTCGTGATGCCATGGACATTGAAGGTCTTGGGGAGAAAGTGATCAACCAGCTGTTCCGGGAAGAGTTGGTTCATACCATTGCTGACTTGTACCGGCTTGAACGTGACGATCTGCTGCAATTGGAACGAATGGGAGAAAAGTCGACTAGTAATTTGCTGCAGGCAATTGACGCGTCAAGAGACAATTCACTGGAACGGCTGTTATTTGGACTTGGCATCCGTTTTGTGGGTTCTAAAGCCGCCCGGACACTTGCCAGGCATTTTCAATCGATGGAAAATCTGCAGAAGGCTGGATTTGAAGATATCATCGCGATTGATGAAATGGGGGAGAAGATGGCCGACTCCATTGTCCGTTATTTTGAGGAAGACGAAGTGAAACATCTGCTTCATGAATTGCGCGAACTCGGTCTGAATATGGCATATCAAGGACCAAAAGCGCAGGACATGGAAGGAGACACTGCCTTTTCAGGCAAAACAGTTGTTTTAACCGGAAAAATGGAGAATTTCACACGTTCAGAGGCGAAAGCCTTGGTTGAACAGCTCGGCGGATCAGTGACCGGCAGTGTGAGCAAGAATACTGATATTTTGCTTGCCGGGGAAGACGCCGGTTCAAAATTGGAAAAAGCCGAAAAACTTGGCGTAGCGGTTTGGGACGAGCAGCAGCTGAGAGAAGTTTTGAACGATTAAGGAGTGGGCGACGTGAAAAAGATAATGATTATACTGTCAGGCGCCGTTTTGTTTCTCGCCGGCTGTGCACCATCGATTGGTAATGATGAGGAAGTTGTCCAGAACAAAGACAATTCAAAAGAACAGCAGAAATCGATTGTTTCCAGCCAGCGATTGCCGGATGAAGATTATCGGACTATTCTTCCATACCGCCCCAGTGCATCGCGAGGCGTCATCACCAACCAGATGGGAAATCGTGTGGACATTGACGAGATGGAAACCGGACTGAGAAGACTATCAAAGGATAACTTCGATCCCGAAAAATACTTTTTTGAAGAAGGCCAATATATAACCTCGGATATGCTTTATAATTGGCTGGACACCTATCCAACGGACGAGATGCTCAATCAGATGAAAGAGAGTGACAATTATGATGAGACGGCTATCGAAAAAGCGAAACTTGCATTAAATCCACCGCTGGATGAAGAAAAAAACTTAACGGAAGAAACGGCAAGCAAAGAAGATTACGAGAATAATCCAAAATACCTGACGCACATTCTGGAACAAAATTTTCTTAAAAAAACTGACGATAATAAAGTGGAGTTGATTGGGGCTTCACTCGGTATAGCGTTGAAGTCAGAATATACCTTTGAAGTTGACGGCAATACCTATCATAAAGAAATTTCCAAGTCGAAAATGATGGAAAAAGGAAAAGAAATTGCCCAGACTGTATTGGAGCGCGTCCGGAACATTGAGGGGATGGGTAACATTCCCATTATGATCGCCTTATACAGGGAAGAAGACCAAAGTTCACCGGTCCCAGGCAGTTTTGTAGCCAAAACAAGTGTTAAAGGGGATCAGGCGTCAATAAATGAATGGGAAACTATAACAGAAGAGAATGTGTTGTTTCCGTCCGAACAAGGGAAGGAAAAATATGCCGATACCCAGAAGTTGGTCCAAAATTTCAGCACACGCATTGAAGAGTACTTTCCGGATTATGTCGGTGTAATTGGTGAAGGCTTTTACATTGACGGAGAATTGCAGAAATTGACACTCGAAATCCCGCTTGAGTTTAACGGAAAAGGAGAAGTTATCGGCTTTACACAATACACGTATGGTCTTGTGGAAGAAATGTTCCAGGACTATTACGGACTCGAAGTCAAAATTAAGTCCAACCAAAAAATGGAAAGTCTTATATATCAAAACCCGGGCGACGATGAAGCCACAGTTCATGTGTATGATTCGTAATCAAATATCCTGTTCCGGGAACATATTTTGAAATTCACGACCATGTTCCGGCCTCCCTGTTCGCGTATGCTCAGGCTAACGTTTCAAAGAACCAGATAGCGGAAGGGAGTAACTGTCAAAAGACGGATAACCAGGCGGAACGGATGCTCATTCCGCTAATCGTGTGAAAATAGGATAAAACGAGCGCAAAAATGGCGAAATAGCGGAATGAGCATCCGCTAATGTGTTTCAAAAGCCTGAATTGAAGCAAATAACGGAATGAGAATCCGCTGGGACAACGTCGACGCAGGATGAATTAAACGCAGAGCCTTCTGATTCTACCATTATTACCTTAGTATAAGGCTTGAGCACATTCATGACCACTCGCAATAATCAATTTAACATTTTCGTTTATGGCGATTACCGACGAATGAATATAAGTCAATAGACCCAAAAATGTAAAAATAGCCTTTTTTCTGGAAGAAATATGCGGAAAAAGGGCTATTTTTGACTAACTTTCCTCATTTCAGGAAAGTATGCAAGTTACAGACAGGTTTATCAGCATATAAACCCTTCAACTTTCCCAATATGAATTTTTAGAATTTATGTTATGATATAAATATAACATTATTACCAATTCATTCTAAAAATTCAGCTGGTGAGGTGGGTAAAAAGATGGAAATCGGAGCCTATATCAAACTTCACAGAATTAAGCAGGAACTGACCCAGGCAGAACTGGCTGAAGGAATTGTTTCAAGCGCCTATTTATCAAAGATTGAAAACGAAAAAACAGCAGCGAGTCCAAGCGTCATAAGCTTATTATGCACCAGACTGGGGATTCAGTTGGACACGGGAACTGACGAAATGATCAGAGAGAAATTGCAAAATTGGTATGGCATGCTGTCCTCGGAACATGATATGGATGAAATGGTTCAAACTTACCGGGAATTGAATCAGGTCATGTATGATAACCATTCAGCGGACAGTTTGGTCATGTTTGAGATTCATAAGATACGGTACTATCTGGTTTTGGGTGAAATGGATAATGCTCTAAGTCAGATTAATAAACTGTCGGAAATGTCCGGTACGTTTGACACCCTACATCAATTCTACTGGTACAAATTTAAAGGGAATTATAGTTCTGCCAGTAATGAGTTTAACCAGGCAATACGCATGTATGAGGCTGCCGAAGAAAAATTTAATCAGCTAGAATTGTCTGAGGAAGGGATAGCTGATTTACAGTATACGATTGCCGTAACACATAGTAAGTTAAGAAATACCTTAGAGGCGATAGATTATGCCGAAAAGGCAATTGCTACGTTTCGGGTTACGTATAATTTCAGCCGGTGTGCGCAATGCCATATTGTATTGGGCATTTCCTACCGCCGAATCCGAATGCATAATAAGGCAATCAAAAACTATAATCTTGCCAAACATTTAGGCGAGTTAAAGCAAAATACACAGATTATTCAATTGACTAACCAGAATTTAGGATATCTTTATTCAACAATTGGAGAGAACAGAAAAGCTATTTCCAATTATGAGGAAATAGTGAAGGAAGAAGAACTGATGTTATTGGAGCGGATTACTGCATCCACGTCATTAATTAAGGAATATTACAATATATATAATTATGACAAGGCAAAGGAAATGATAGAAATTAGCTTGGATTTATTGGAAAAAGCCTATGACAAAGAAAGGTTTCAATTATTTTACTATATTACCTATACGTATGATTATGCAATCAACCTACAAGCTAAAAAGTTTGAGACCTTTGTAATAGATGAATTTATACCTTACTTAAAGAAGCATAAAGACTACGCTAATTTAGTGAATTATGCTAATATGCTGGCACGACATTTTGAAGGGAATAACAGATACAAAGAATCTGTTAAATATTATAAGTTGGCTAATGATACTTATGAAGAATTGATTAGCCTGTAAAGGGGGGGATATCATGAAAAAGTTGATGGCAACCGTTGCATTGGGAACTATGCTAGTTGCAGGATTTGCAGCAATGCAGGATGCACCGACTGATTCTGCAATGGAATTGGAGCCTAGAATATTTTCAGTCGGTCATGACGTTAGTAATTTTTAAGTCACTAACAGTAAATAGAACCAGTAACATTTACCCTATTACATTATGATTTAATTTGCCTGAATCGGTGTGGAAAACCGTTTCAGGCCTTTTTGTCTGCTGTATTTTATGCATGATTTAAAATCGTGTTACTATAAGAAATGATTTCAGTAGATGAAACATATGATATAATAATACTATTCAGAAAAGGGGGGCTAATAATGGAATATGCTATTTCCGGTGCAACATGGATGTGGATGTTTATCCCAATGCCCATTGTGGTGTTGCTGTCGATTATTACACTATTTACAGAGGGGAGGAAAAACTAAATGGGGCACGCAACGCTAATAACGTTTATTGTCTATCTGATTGGAATTCTTGCAATCGGTATCATTATGTACCGTATGACGAACAATCTTTCTGACTACGTTCTGGGCGGACGAAAGCTGGGTCCCGGGGTTGCAGCTCTGAGCGCAGGCGCATCCGATATGAGCGGGTGGCTTTTATTGGGATTGCCGGGCGCTATTTATGCTACTGGCCTTGCCGAAGCTTGGATGGCGATTGGTTTGTCAATTGGTGCTTATTTAAACTGGCAATTTGTAGCGAAACGGCTACGGGTTTATACAGAGGTTTCGAATAACTCCATAACGGTTCCGGATTTTCTGGAAAACCGCTTTAAAGACAGCTCGCACATTCTTCGCATTATTTCCGCACTTGTTATATTATTATTTTTCACATTCTACACATCATCCGGGATGGTGGCCGGAGCAAAATTATTTGAGGCATCATTTGGATTTGAGTATCAGACGGCTTTGTGGATCGGGACGGTTGTCGTCGTTTCATATACCTTGTTAGGCGGGTTTCTGGCAGTTGCCTGGACCGACTTCATCCAAGGCAGTTTAATGTTTCTTGCGTTGATTATTGTACCGATTATTGCAATTAACAAAATGGGCGGCTGGGATACTGCTGTCCAGGCTGTCGGGGATATCAGTGCGGATCATTTAAATATGATCGAAGGTGTCGGTATGATAGCGATCATTTCATCTTTGGCATGGGGACTTGGTTATTTTGGGCAGCCTCATATCATCGTCCGTTTTATGGCGTTAAGATCACCAAGAGATGTTCCAATGGCCCGGTTTATTGGAACAACCTGGATGGTTTTGGGGTTATATGGTGCTATATTCACCGGCTTTGTCGGCTTGGCATTCATCAGTACACAAGAAGTGAATGCTTTAAGTGAATTTGGTATTTCGGTTATAACGGAAAATGGTATTCAGATGCTTGAAGATCCTGAAAAGATTTTTATTGCTTTTTCGCAATTGTTATTTCATCCGGTGATTGCCGGGATTCTGCTTGCTGCGATTCTATCAGCTATTATGAGTACTATTGACTCACAGTTGCTTGTTTCGTCTTCAGCCGTTGCCGAGGACTTTTATAAAGCTATTTTCAAAAAAGAAGCAGGTGATCAGGAACTGGTATGGGTTGGTCGTATTGCGACGCTTATCATTGCCTTGATTGCTGCGATGATTGCCACAAATCCGGACAGCAGCGTGCTTGAGCTGGTTAGTTACGCCTGGGCAGGATTCGGAGCAGCGTTCGGCCCTACTATTTTACTGGCGTTATTCTGGAAGGGATTCACCCGCAATGGTGCATTTGCCGGTATCTTAGCAGGTGCTGTCACAGTCATCATTTGGGGTGGTGTTCTCTCAGGTGGCATTTTCGACTTGTATGAAATTGTTCCAGGCTTTTTGCTTAACCTGATCCTCGCCATTATTGTGAGTAAGGCAGGCACACCTCGGGATGGCGTCGAAGCTGAATATGATGAAACCATGTCAAGGCTGCATGTGTAAAAGATAAATTCAACGGTGAAATCCGCTTTTATTAAAAAATCGGTGTCGGCCAAAACGAGACGAAACAGTCCAAAAAGTTGTTGTCAACAGTAGATGTCAAAAAATGGCGAAATGGTTGTTGGGAAACAAAACAAACAGTGTGCCAAAGAGAAAGCCGCTGACACTGTTCAGCAGCTTTCTCTTTATTTATAACGTCAGAAAGTATAAATGATAGATGACCTAATAAGAAAAGCTTCGGCATTCGCTATAAGGAGGCGAATGCCGAGTTTTTCTAAAGTATCACCCGGAGCGAGAAGATATCAAAGGATGCGGTTTCTTTCTGTTCATTTGCCTAATGGCGGCAAATTCTGCTATTATCAATAGTGTCTTTAGGAAAATATAATCATCATTAACAAAGATACAATCATTTAGATGGAGGTGCCTGGCATGGCTGATATATCAAAAGATGAGGTCAAGCATGTAGCCAACTTAGCACGGCTTGCCATTTCCGAAGAAGAAGCGGATATGTTTACAAAACAGCTGAGTTCAATCATCGAATACGCTGAACAGTTAAATGAATTGGATACAGAGCATGTAGAGCCGACAACGCATGTTCTGGATTTGAAAAATGTTATGCGCAAGGATGAACCAAAAGAATGGATTTCAAAAGATGAAGCGTTAAGGAATGCACCGGATAAGCAGGAAGGTTATTTCCGTGTGCCATCGATTATGGAATAAGGAGGGAAATAGATGTCGCTATTTGATCACAGCATCAAACAATTGGAAGAGATGTTACATAAAAAGGAAATTTCAGCTGAAGACCTGGTTGATGCTTCATATGACCGCATTCATGAAGTCGATGATCAGGTTAAGGCCTTTTTGACACTTGATGAAGAACATGCCCGGAATCAGGCAAAACAGCTGGACGCTGCTCCGGATGAAAATGCACGCTTGTTTGCCATTCCGGCCGGTATTAAAGATAATATCGTCACGAAAGGCTTGCGGACCACGTGCGGGAGCCAGTTTCTGAAAAACTTTGACGATCCGCTCTATAATGCAACGGTCGTTGATAAACTGAATGCTGAAAAAATTGTTACGGTCGGTAAATTGAACATGGACGAATTTGCCATGGGATCATCGAATGAAAACTCCAGCTACACCCCAACACGCAACCCATGGAACACGGATTATGTTCCGGGTGGATCCAGCGGTGGTTCGGCCGCATCTGTTGCTGCCGGTGAAGTCCCATTTGCGCTTGGATCTGACACAGGCGGTTCAATCCGTCAGCCTGCATCGTTTTGCGGTGTTGTCGGCATGAAGCCGACATATGGACGTGTTTCCCGGTTCGGTCTTGTCGCATTTGCCTCATCGCTTGATCAGGTTGGCCCGATCACCCGCAGTGTGGAAGATAATGCACGCATCCTGGAGGTTATTTCGGGTCACGACAAAATGGATTCAACGAGCGCTGATGTTGATGTGCCTTCATATACGGACAAGCTGACAGGTGATGTCAAAGGCATGAAAATTGCAGTACCGAAAGAATATCTTGCTGAAGGTGTTGCACCGGAAGTGAAAGAAGCGGTCATGAGCGCATTGAGCGTGTATGAATCACTTGGTGCTGAATGGGAGAAAGTCTCCCTGCCGCATTCCAAATACGCTGTTGCAGCATATTACTTGCTTGCATCATCCGAAGCATCCGCCAACTTGGCCCGTTTTGATGGTGTTCGCTATGGTGTGCGTTCTGAGAAGGCAGATAACATGATGGATATGTTTACCTATTCCCGCAGCGAAGGATTCGGTGATGAAGTCAAACGTCGGATTATGCTGGGAACGTTCGCACTAAGTTCCGGGTATTATGATGCCTATTATAAAAAGGCCCAAAAAGTACGGACGCTTATTAAAAATGACTTTGATAACATTCTAAAAGATTATGATGTCGTAATTGGACCAACGGCGCCAACGCCAGCTTTTAAAGTCGGCGAAAAAGTTGATGATCCTTTAACGATGTATGCCAACGATATTCTGACAATTCCGGTTAACCTGGCGGGTGTTCCGGGGATTTCCGTGCCATGCGGCTTTTCAGAAAGTGGACTGCCGATTGGTCTGCAGGTCATCGGCAATGCGTTTGATGAAGGGACTGTCTATCGTGCGGCTCATGCATATGAACAAGCGACTGACCATCATACCAAACGGCCTCAATTGGGGGGTGCCAAATCATGAACTTTGAAACAATCATCGGACTTGAAGTACACGTCGAGCTAAAAACGGAATCGAAAATTTTCAGTTCAAGTCCCAATGCTTTTGGCGATAAACCAAACTCGAACATCAATCCGATTGACCTTGCCTATCCGGGTGTTTTACCCGTATTGAACGAAGAGGCAGTTAATTATGCGATGAAAGCGGCACTGGCATTGAACTGTGACATTGCAGCCAATACAAAATTTGACCGAAAAAACTACTTCTATCCAGACAATCCGAAAGCCTATCAAATTTCCCAGTTTGACCAGCCGATTGGTGAAAATGGCTGGATTGAGATTGAGGTGAACGGTGAGAAAAAGCGTATTGGAATTACCCGTCTGCATATGGAAGAGGACGCGGGCAAGCTGACCCATCAGGATGACGGTCATTCGCTGGTAGACTTTAATCGTCAGGGTACCCCGCTGATCGAAATTGTTTCGGAGCCGGATATCCGAACGCCTGAAGAAGCCTATGCCTATCTGGAAAAATTAAAAAATATCATTCAGTATACCGGTGTTTCCGATTGCAAGATGGAGGAAGGCTCACTGCGTTGTGATGCGAATCTTTCCATTCGTCCCATCGGGCAGGAAGAATTTGGCGTCAAAACAGAGTTGAAAAATCTGAACTCATTCTCATTCGTGCAAAAAGGGCTTGAATTCGAAGAGAAACGCCAGGAACAAGAGCTCCTCTCCGGCGGTGAAATCCTCCAGGAAACACGCCGTTATGATGAAAAAACAAAAGAAACGATTCTTATGCGCGTCAAAGAAGGATCAGACGATTATCGTTATTTCCCGGAGCCGGACTTAGTGCCGCTTTATATTGACGATGAATGGAAAGAACGTATCCGTGCTGAAATACCTGAATTACCTGATGCCCGAAAACAACGTTATATCAATGAAATGGAACTGCCTGAATATGATGCTGCCGTTTTGACCAGTTCCAAAGAAATGTCTGACTTCTTTGAGGTAGCCGTCCATCATGGTGCCGATATTAAGCAGGCCTCCAACTGGCTGATGGGCGATGTTTTAGCATATATGAACAAACATTATATGGAGCTGAACGAGCTAGCCCTGACACCGGAAGCACTGGCAACCATGATCAAGCTGATCGAGGACGGTACCATTTCGTCCAAAATTGCCAAAAAAGTATTTGCAGAGCTGGTGGAAAACGGTGGTGACCCTGAGAAAATTGTTAAAGAGAAGGGTCTTGTGCAAATTTCCGATGAAGGTCAACTGACTGAAATCATCACAAAAGTGCTCGACGAAAATGAACAGTCGATCATTGACTATCAAAACGGGAAAGATCGTGCCATCAAATATCTTGTCGGTCAAGTCATGAAAGCAACAAAAGGACAGGCAAACCCGCCAATGGTTAATAAAATTCTACAGCAGGAGATAGATAAGAGGTAGTTCGTTTGTAAGTTATACAGAAACGTTGGGACTACTGTCACTTTTTGGCAGTAGTCCATTATTTGCGGTCAATAACTTTTCAATCGGGACAAAAAAGGCTATGCTAGATTTTAGGTGCAAAAATTGAGTTGTGTTCTGTGAGGGGGAGTAACATGAAGAAAGCCCGCATTATATATAATCCCACATCTGGAAGGGAAGCCTTTAAACGGGAACTGGCCACTGTATTGGAGCGGTTTGAAGTCGCCGGTTTTGAAACGTCGGCACATGCCACCACGGCAGAAGGCGATGCTATAAATGCCGCTCAGATTGCTGTTGACCGGCGTTTTGATCTGGTTATTGCAGCAGGCGGGGACGGTACAATCAGTGAGGTCATTAATGGGTTGGCGGAGCAGGAGCACCGTCCGAAACTCGGCATTATCCCGACCGGAACGACCAATGACTTTGCTAGGGCCCTGTGCATCCCCCGGGACATTCAAAAGGCAGTCGATATTATTTTGGAAGGTCGACCGATGCTCCTTGACATCGGGCGGGTTAATGATCACTATTTTATGAATATAGCCGGGGGCGGCAAACTGACCGAACTTACATATGAAGTTCCGAGCAAGCTGAAAACAATGATCGGGCACTTAGCTTATTATGTGAAGGGGATAGAAATGCTCCCGTCTGTGAAGCCAACACGAGCACGGATTGAATATGACGGCAATGTGTTTGATGACGATATAATGTTGTTTCTTGTAACCAATACCAACTCTGTCGGCGGCTATGAAAAACTGGCTCCTGATGCGCGTCTTGACGACGGCTATTTTGATTTGCTGATTTTAAGGAAAATGAATTTGGCCGAGTTCGTCCGCATTGCCAGTCTGGCCGTAAGAGGCGCACACCTTGAGGATAAAAGGATTTTTTATACACAGGCCAAACGTATTAGTGTTGAAACCGATGAGAAGATGCAATTGAATATTGATGGTGAATACGGCGGTTTGCTGCCGGGAGAATTTACAAACCTACAGCAGCATATTGAATTTTTCGTGCCGGATAAATTTGTTGAAAAAGATGAAGAAGGTTAATTGAGAGGACTGCTTACAATGGCAGTCTTTTTCATTTAAAAAAGGGTATGGTAAGATTAGAACTATATATACGTACAAAAAGGAAGATAGCAATGGCGAAACAAGCAGCTCCAGTAAAAAAGAATCAGACCGTTACACTTCGGTTTGAGGATTTGACCCATGAAGGGAGCGGTGTGGGAAAAATCGATGGCTATCCATTATTTGTCCCTTATGCGCTTCCGGGCGAAGGAGGTGATGTGAAGGTCGTTAAAGTCAATAAGAATTTCGGTTTCGGCAAATTGCTCAACGTGACAAAACCCAGCTCAGAGCGTGTCGAACCGCCGTGTGATGTGTATTATAAATGCGGGGGATGCCAGCTGCAGCATATGAGTTATAATATGCAGCTCGATATGAAACAGGAGCAGGTCAAAAATGCGATGCGGAAGATCGCTCATTTGGAAAATGTGCCGGTTCATCCGATTATGCGCATGGAAGACCCGTGGCGCTACCGCAATAAAGTGCAGATGCCTGTCGGAGAAAAGGAAGACGGTGAGCTGATGACAGGTTTCTACCAAAAACGGAGCCACCGAATTATTGAGGGGATGGAAACGTGCAATATTCAGGATGAAGTGAATGACCGAATGGTTGAAGCGGTACGCAGACTGGCTGATCGCTTTGGCATTCCGGCTTATGACGAAGAGAAAGATACAGGCGTTATAAGACATATTGTTGTACGCACGGGAGAAGAGACTAAGGACACGATGATTGTCATTATCACCCGGACACCCGATTTGCCGCATCAGAGTGAGCTGGTCACAGAACTGATTAAGACTTACCCACACATCACATCGATTGTTCATAATATCAATGATCGGAAGACGAATTCCATCTGGGGTAAGGAATCAAAGGCTATTTGGGGAGATGACTATATTTATGACACAATCGGCGACATTAAATTTGCCATTTCCGCCAAATCTTTTTATCAGGTCAACCCGCCCCAGACGAAAAAGTTATATAATAAAGTGCTGGAATATGCCAGGATTGGCAGCCATGATACAGTTGTGGATGCCTATTGCGGAATCGGAACCATTTCGTTATTTTTGGCGCAGGAGGCTAAAAACGTTTATGGGGTGGAAGTGGTCCCGGAAGCTGTTGACGATGCCAAAAAAAATGCCAAACTGAACGGATTATCCAATGCCGCGTTTTACGTCGGTGAAGCGGAAAAAGTCATGCCATGGTGGACTGCTCAGGGCATGCATCCAGATGTGGTTGTCGTGGATCCACCCCGAAAAGGCTGTGATGAAGACCTTCTGAAGGCAATGATTGGGATGGAGCCAAAGCGAATCGTCTACGTCTCATGTAATCCGTCAACATTGGCACGCGACCTGCGTATTCTGGAGGACGGGGGCTATGCGGCACAGGAAGTTCAGCCGGTTGATATGTTCCCGCAGACGCATCATGTTGAAGCGGTTTGCTGGCTTGAGAGAAAAATATCTTAGAAAAACTCGGCATTCGCCTTGACTTATAGCGAGTGCCGAAGATTATCTTATAAGGTCATCTATAATTTCTAATGTTATAGAGTGTTCAAAAAGGAGGATAAAAAGGACCAAGAAGTTCGAGGCGGCGCAGTTTCGAGCAGCGGAATGTATGCTTTTAAATACATGAGCATAAGTAATGCTTCCATGAATCTGCATCGCACGCAGGAAAAGTGGTGTTCTTTTCCAAGGAGCGGAGAAACAAGCCAACGAAGAAATTCGAAGTGTCATTTTTACCGGACTTTTTGAACAACCTCTTATAAATAAGACAGCCATTAAGCGTCAAATATACTTCCTGATTTCAAGCAGGCGGGGATTATTTGACGCTTACATATTAATAGTGAGAAAGCATCCTATTCAGGTTTTTTTCCAATAGTTATTTGCCGCAGCTACTGTTTGAAAATTTATGGCAATAACCTGAGAAGCAGCTATTAGACTCTTTGCATTAGTTGAGTATTTAGGACGCAATTTTTTTCTAATCTTTTCAGACGGTTGTGTGTATTGCACACCTTTCTGCGCCAGTGTAATAGCTAATTCAAATCCCTCCTGAGGGTTTTTGGTTTTTAAACTGCCAAGCCACTTTTCCATTAGTATGACAACTCCTTTATGATAACTCATTTATAATATATGCCTATCGGGATCGGATGTTCATACGACATTGATAAGTCGTTGTGCATAAGTGATGGACATAATTTGTGTACAATTTTCGCTTGAGGTCACAAAAATTGATGAAGCCATGTCTGGAATGGTATAAAGGTTTGTTTTAATTTCTAAACGAAAAACATTTTGACACAAAACCAATTCCCCTGTATTATGATATAAAATAAATCCAAGTAAAACGATAGGTAAAGGATGTTTTATAAATGAGTTCCACTGCAAAAGTTCAGTTGGTAGATGACGTGAAGGACCCGGCGCAGCAAAAAAATAGCGAACTAAATAAACCGCAAATGCCATTGATCATTGGCGGTCTGATTGTCGGAGCGATTCTGCTCGTTTACCTCTTGGCAACACAGAACAGCGTACAGTCGTTACTGCTTGTAATCGGTCTTTTAGTTGGGTATACATTATTCCATGCCCGTTTTGGTTTCACATCAGCGTTCCGTAGATTGGCTTCGGTTGGGAATGGGAAGGCACTAAGGTCACACCTGTTCATGTTGGCGGTTGCTGTTACATTATTTGCACCGATTCTGGCATTTGGGTACGCGTTTTTTGAAGGCGGTGTTTCCGGTTATGTCTCACCGATAGGCGTTAGTCTTTTCGTTGGTGCCTTTATGTTTGGTGTTGGTATGCAGCTTGGCGGCGGGTGTGCGTCTGGAACACTCTACGCAGTCGGTGGCGGGCGTTCCGTTATGTTTATCACGCTACTATTCTTTGTTGTCGGTGCAACGGTTGGAGCGCATCATCTGCCTTTTTGGACAGAAGATCTGCCGGCATTTGAACCTGTCTCACTGGCAACATCAACAGGATTTGGTTATGGCGGCGCCTGGATAGTATCGATTGTATTGTTTGGCCTGATTGCCTGGATTACGTTAGTTGTGGAGAAGAAGAAACAGCCGCCGAAAATGGCACCGAAACCATCTGCTGCAGGATGGAAACGCATTTTCCGCGGTTCATGGCCGTTGTTCGCAGCAGCGGTGGTGTTAGCGCTGCTGAACGCCTTAACGTTAATGACCCGGGGAACACCATGGGGCATTACATCAGCTTTTGCCTTATGGGGATCCAAAACTGTCCAATTTTTTGGTGTGGACGTTGCCAGCTGGGGTTACTGGCAGGGGGAGAACGCAGCAGCATTGGAATCATCAATTTTTGCTGACTCCACCACTATTCTCAACTTTGGTGTTATCCTTGGTGCGTTTCTTGCTTCAGCTACCGGCGGACTTTTCAAATTTTCCAAGATTACCGGCAAAAATGCCACCGCATCTATTATAGGCGGACTACTTATGGGATACGGCGCCCGATTGGCGTTTGGTTGCAATATCGGTGCATATTTCGGTGGCATTGCATCATTTAGCCTGCACGGCTATATTTGGGGTATTATGGCACTGGCAGGAACATTCGTAGCGCTGTATCTCAGGCCGAAGTTTGGCTTATCGGTTCCAAAATCAAAGGACTCGTTTTGTTAGGCCGTATTCGCATTGATTGCTGCTTTAAAACGAAAGAGCGTAAAGCAACACCTGCAACAGCTTAAGGTGAAAATGAAAGCCGAATGAAAAACAGAAACCGCGCTAATGTGGTTTCTGTTTTTCTGGTATAATAGAACTGTTTCATAAGACAGTTGCCATATAGCAGGGGGGTTACAAATGGAGAAACCAACATTTGAAGATATCGAGACGATAGGGTATATTGTCGAGGAGAATGCGCAATATAGACATTATCATTATCCGGAGATGCTGATCCGATATGACAGTAATTTTATTGAATTTAAACAAATGCCTTCACTGGAAGAATTTAGGTATACAGAGGATTTTTTATAACGTCAGAAAGTATAAATTATGGATGACCTTATAAGAAAAGCTTCGGCATTCGCTATAAGGCGAGGCGAATGCCGAGTTTTTCTAAAATAAATTCCATCAGAAACACAATCAGATGCATTTAAAATTTGTGTTTCCGGAAAATAAGAAACCGACACCGGAGTTGCAGAGGTATATGGAAAGTAATGGATGTGACATTGGATTTATCGAATTATATGCCATTGAACCAAGCGATTTTCCGGTTCAACAGGATAACCCGGATATCCGGGTTGAGGAAGTTTTTGAGCCCAATTTGAATGATTTCATTAACTTGCAGTATGAAACGGATAAGCAAAACGGGGAAACGTTTGCCAATGAAAAGGTGCATCTGAATCAGAAGCAATTTAACGATAAAAACAATATAAAAGTGCTCGCTTATTATAAAGGTAATCCTGCAGGAACGATGAATGTGATTGTATCAGATTCCATCGTGGAAATAGATGACCTGAACGTCCGAGAGACAATGCAGCGAAGAGGTATCGGCGGTCAATTGCAGCGATTTGTCATGGACAAGTTCCAGGACCGGATCATTATCCTGGTTGCTGATGGCGAGGATACAGCAAGGGAGATGTACCAACGGCAACATTATCAGTATTTAGGATTTAAATACGAGGTGCTGCGGATTGATTAGGATGACATTTTTGTGAAGTCGGGCATGCAGAACTGAAACATGATATAATAAAGAAAAGTATGTTTTGGGCGATTCTGTGTCGTTATCCAAAGGGAAATGCGCCACGTCGTTACTGTTATAAGCGTGAATAATCGGTTCAGATAAAGGAGATTGTTCATATGGCTACAGAAAAGATCTCAAAAGAGCTATTTCTGGAAATTCTCGACGTATTGGATGAGCGTCTCGGGGAAAATATGTTGAACATGTCGTTAAACATATATGGTGGAACGGTCATGATGATCTCTTTCGATGTCAGACCGGCGACAAAAGATATTGACGCGATATTTGAAACATCACCACAAATTGAAGCTATATTGACTGATATTGCTGAAACGTACAAGTTAGATAAAGAGTGGATTAATCAGGATATTAAAGAGCCATTAAAGTATGTTAAAAATGAGGAACTGGAAGAATTATTCACTTACAAGCACCTCAAAGTATTCGGACCCAGCGCAGAGCAGATGCTGGCCATGAAAATATTATCATCAAGAGCGGAACCATTCAGGGACTTTACTGATGCGGAATACTTAATTGATTTTCTTGGAATTGAGACGCTGGATCAAGTGCTTGGAATTTTCGATAAATATATCGGCAGAAAGTTTTTGCGCGACAGGCAAAAAATGTTCCTGAATTATGTCGGAAAGGATCTGGGTAAATCATGGAAAGAGTTCACGGTATAATACAGGCCGCTGATTTTAATTTTGCATTAACGAATCTGCTCATTGATTTGTATTCAACCGATTATGTAAAATATTTTGATGAGCTGAATTTTGAAGAACAGAAGATAGACAATCTAAGTGAATCAGATCGGGATAAGCTGACAAAGGTTGCTGCAGTCATCGAATATGTCGGTAACAGGCAAAAACATGCAACATTGCCCAATTGGATATATTCAGCAAAATTAAAGCTGGATACGCCTTATACACCCGGAGTCGAAAGTGCAAGCATAGCTCGCATTAAAAGGATCATAACTGCACCAAAAGAGTTCGCCAGCCGAAATGTATTCTATAATGAAGATACATTGGAGCCGGTATAGGTTTGTAAGATATGACCTTATACGAAACACTCGCTAAAAGACGAGGCGAATGCCGAGTTTTTCTAATGAATCGTGTAGTAAGGTATAGTAAACCGATTATTGTCAGTGGGAAAAATCACCCCACTCAATGAAATGTCACTATATGCTAACTGAGAGGATGAATAGGATGAGCAGGCAAGTTGTCACCTCATCAGATTTAAGTAGTACTGATTTTGCATCAGAGAAAGAAGACCAAACTTCAATCGCGGCGGACATGAAGTCACTTTTTAAACTTCCGGTGCTGATTGCCAATGCTGTTCCGATTTTTGCAGGATTTTGGCTTGCCGTCTATTTTACCGACGCTTCCTTTGCAGCCAATTTTGGTATATTTTTATTGACGATCATTGGCAGCACACTTGTGATGGGCGGAGCACTTGTCCTTAATAACTGGTATGATGTCGATATTGATACTGTGATGAACAGGACACAAACGCGTCCGACTGTTACCGGCAATATCGGGCTTCGCACAGTTCTGTGGATTGGCGTGGCGTCAAGCGTCAGTGGTATAGTGATGTTAGCCTTTACCACACTGGAGGCTGTTATTTATGCACTTGTTGGATGGTTTACCTATGTTGTGCTTTACACGATGTGGTCAAAGCGCCGCTATACACTAAATACAGTCATAGGCAGTATTTCCGGCGCAGTAACACCGTTAATAGGCTGGGCTGCGCTAGCACCAGTGTCTAATATTGTTCCGGTTATGCTTGCATTGATGATTTTCATTTGGCAGATGCCGCATACATTTGCGATTGCTATCCGGAAGTATGATGAATACAAAGCGGCAAATGTTGCGATGCTGCCGGTCGTTCATGGCATGGAAATGACGAAGCGGCAGATGGTTATTTATATCACATGTCTTTTACCGCTGCCGTTTTATCTGTTTTCACTTGGTACCGCATTTGTTGTCATTGCAACATTACTTAATATCGGATACTTTGCCTTGGCGATCAGCGGTCTGTTTGTTAAAGATACCCGAAAATGGGCGGATAAAATGTTTATGGTTTCGGTGAATTATTTGATGGTCATCTTTGTTGTTGCCATTATAGTTACGGGTCCGTGGGTTGGTTAAGGCTAAAAGATTATTTTTGCTGTAAACGGGAAAAATGTAAATATAAATCTCAATGTTTAGAAATTGGGGAAGGGAAGCAGCGAACCTTTTAAAAGAAGGAGGTAATCTTGATGGAAGATATCAAAAAAGGTGATCACAAATTTTATATCGGTGAAAATGAACATGATCCAAAGGCGGAAATCACGTTTAAGGAAAGCGGCGAACAGGTGCTGAATGTCGATCATACGTATGTAACAGAAGAACTTCGTGGTGAAGGAATCGCCGGTAAGCTTGTTGGAAAGATGGTTTCTTATGCACGTGATGAGGGGAAGACAATTTATCCTACGTGTTCATATGCCAAAAAGAAAATAGAAGAGACGCCTGAATACAAAGATGTACTCGCCTAATAACAGGTATCATCATTGTGAAATCAGCCAGGGTTACACTTCCCTGGTTTTTTTAATATAATAGGTGATATCAGCTAACTGGAAGAGGGACAAACCATGCAAAAAGTGGCAAAGATCATTTATGAAGGCATCATGATTATACTCGTTATGCTTACTATTATAACGGTTTGGACAGATGATACCTATAATTCGACAATTAGCTGGATTGTATGGGCTGTGTTCTTTGCCGATTTTATGGTTCGTACTGTCTTATCGGATGCAAAATGGGATTTTATCAAGCAAAATCCCTTCCTGTTAATCGCGATTATCCCATTTGATCAATTTTTCCAGATGGCCAGAATCGTAAGGATCATCTATTTTTTTCGTATAAAAACAATCACAAAATACTATGTCGTGCCCTTTGTTGAAAAGCTGACGATTCAGTCAAAATCACTGATCCTGTTCATTGTTCTGCTTTTGCTGCTTACAGAAGGTGCCCTTATCTGGAAAATCGAGAACTCTGTAAGCACCTATTTTGAAGGATTGTTCGTGGTCTTTGGCTACTTGCTCTTCTTTGGCCATAGGGTGTTTGAAATTGACCAGTCCATGTCGGTCTGGACACTGACCGTGGTCTCCGTTCTTGGCATTGCGATTCAAGGACTTGCCCTGCAGTGGGTATTTAATCGACTTGATGCTGTTTATAAGCGGATAAAATCTGATCCAAGTGAGCAACGGCAAGTTGACTCAGGGAAATAACAAGATCGCGCGAGGCAGCCTCAATTTCGCGCGAGGCAGCCCCGATTTCGCGCGAGGCAGCCTCAATTTCGCGCGAGGCAGTCCTGATTTCGCGCGGGGCAGCTTCAATTTCGCGCGAGGCAGCCCTGATTTCGCGCGAGGCAGCCTCAATTTCGCGCGAGGCAGCCTCAATTTCGCGCGAGGCAGCCCTGATTTCGCGCGAGGCAGCCTCGATTTCGCGCGAGGCAGCTTCAATTTCGCGCGAGGCAGCTTCAATTTCGCGCGAGGCAGCCTCAATTTCGCGCGGGGCAGCTTCAATTTCGCGCGAGGCAACCCTGATTTCACGCGAGGCAGCCTCAATTTCGCGCGAGGCAGCCCTGATTTCGCGCGAGGCAGCCTCAATTTCGCGCGGGGTCCCATCAATTTGAGAAGGCAATGGCGTGATATCGCCGCTGCCATGCCCCACATAGCTGCCGGTACATCCCGATCTGTAATACAATTATTCATCCCTTTCGCATTTTCATCAATGTGCCCCCTCCATGTAATGATATTAATCGTATTATAGAGGTTGTTCAAATAGTCCGGTAAAAATGACACTTCGAATTTCTTCGTTGGCTTGTTTCTCCGCTGCTCATGTATTTAAAAGCATACATTCCGCTGCTCGAAACTGCGCCGCCTCGAACTTCTTGGTCCTTTTTATCCTCCTTTTTGAACACGCACTTATAGTAGAGTGTTTTCGATTTGTATTATCATTCTTTTAGAAAAAATTGGCACTCGACCCGTCTTATAGCGAGCGTAGAAGCTGTAAGGTTTCCAAAATTGATATTTTCCAACACTATAAAAAAGTCGGGTTCTTTTCATTAAATTTTCACATAAATGTTTTATAATGGGTGCGAAATGAACGGAGGATATATCATGACATCAGGTTGGGTATTTGAAGAGGCTGCGATTGTTTTTGTGAGCATTCTAGCGGGCATCATCTTTTTTTACATAAGCAGTCCATCAGTAAAGCATGAAAAAAAACAGCAATTGGAAGAAGGCACGTCGCTTATCATCAATTTTGTCCTGTTTATATGGGCGGGTAAAATTGTGCTGAATATCCATATATTCGTGACAGACCCGCTGGCAGTGCTTGCTTATCCAAGCGATGCGCATGCTTTTTATATGGCAGTCCTGCTATTATTGGTAAATATTGTGTACAAAGCCACGCGCAAACAGATGTATGTCGGGACGGTATTATCGGCGCTTGTTCCGATATTTCTCGGATCGGCGTTTTTGTATGAATTTATTGAAGCCGTATGGAATGATAATACAATGTCCTGGAGCCATATGGGATTGCTTTTCATACTGCTGATCTTGTTTTTAATCCGGTATGAACAGATCAGGCCTTTTACGATGACGGCATTGATATTCACTATCTGGAGCCTGGGGCAAACTATATTAACATTTATCCTGCCCTATACAACACTTTATGGCTATATGATGTCCTTATGGTTTTTGATTCTTGTCTTTACCATAAGTTTGATCGCTCTTATCTATAACAAAAGGAAGGTGACATGATGACGGCAGCTGCAGATTTAACGGTTTGGCTGGCATTGGGGGCCGGCATTCTGTCATTTTTATCGCCATGTACATTACCAATTTTCCCGGCCTATCTATCATATATTACCGGGATGAGTGTGAAAGAACTAAAAGACAATAAAGACATGAAGATACGCAGTAAACTGCTGATTCATTCTGTATTTTTCCTGCTGGGAGTCTCAACCGTATTTATTGGTCTTGGTGTTGGTATTTCCTTTTTAGGTCAATGGATTCAAGGAATGCTGACAGGCGATTCAGGTTTATTCATTCAGCGTATTGCCGGTATTTTCATCATTATAATGGGGCTCTTCGTAGCAGGCTGGCTTAACATCTCATCCTTTATGAAGGAAAAACGGATGCAATTCGCACGGAAACCGGCCGGTTACTTCGGAACGATTTTTGTCGGTATGGGATTTGCGGCAGGATGGACACCCTGTATTGGGCCGATTTTTGCCTCTATATTGGTGGTGGCTGCAAGCAATCCTGCACAAGGAACGCTTTATACCATCATGTATGTGATTGGCTTTGCGCTTCCTTTTCTTATATTGACATTTTTCCTCGGCTCGACTCGTTTGATCGTCCGCTACAGCCAGAAAATCATGAAAGTCGGCGGGGCAGTTATGATGTTAATGGGGGTTTTACTGTTTACAGGTCACATGACACGTCTTTCAAACTTCCTGTTGAAAGCTGTCGAAGGTACATGGTTATCAAATCTCGGTTAATAGGAGGGGTATAAATGAAAAAAGGAATCATTATTGTTGTGTTAACAGGAATGTTTGTGTGGGCTATTTATGATCTTGCTTTTGATTCACAGGATAAACAGCAGGCACAAGATGATGCGTTTACGGTTGAGGAAGATGCGGCTGAAGGTTCGGGAGGATCCGGCGGAAGTACAGGTGGATCTGATGACAATACTGAAACGGATTCAGTAGGGCTTCAAGTAGGCAATATAGCACCTGATTTTCAGCTGAAGACAATGGGGGGTGAACAAATCAAATTATCCGAATTGCGCGGTCAGCGAGTCATGGTGAACTTCTGGGCAACCTGGTGTCCGCCATGTAGGGCAGAGGTCCCGGATCTTCAGAAGTTTTATGAGAATAAAGATATCGAAATTTTAGCGGTAAATCTTACCGGCACCGAAAGCAGCAGAAGTGATGTACAGGAATTTTCCGAGGAATTCGGCATGACATTTCCTATATTAATGGATGAAAATACAGAAGTGGCTAATCAGTATCAAATACAGCCAATCCCATCTTCCTTCATGATTGATTCAGATGGACGAATTCAGTTTAAGGCCTTGGGAGCTATGAATTATGAGATGATGGTGCAGGAGTTTGAAAAGATGCAATAAACCCTAATCTGGCTTAAAATGGGATAGGGGTGTTATTCATGGAGCAGACAATTTTAGTAGTGGAAGACGATCAGATGATACGGCAGCTGATCCGTCTGCATTTGGAGAAAAATCATTATGATGTGATTGAAGCTCCTGATGGTGAGACGGCAAAAGAAGTTTTTTTAGAGCACCATCCGTGTCTCGTCATTCTTGATTTGATGCTTCCAAAAATGAGCGGGGAAGAATTCTGTGAGTGGGTGCGTGAAAAGGAGCGTCATGATGTTTCGATTATCATGCTTTCCGCAAAAGCCCGGACGGGTGATAAGATAACCGGTTTAAGAATTGGCGCTGATGATTATGTCACGAAGCCATTTGATCCGGATGAGCTTATGGCTCATGTTGAGGCGGTTTTGCGACGTACAGGGCAATTTTGCCAAAAAATCGTCCATGGTGGTCTTTGCATCAAACCTCGAAAAGGTGAAGTACTGCTTTATAATGATCAGATTAAATTAACCAAACATGAATTTAGCCTTCTTTATTATTTTATGCAAAACCCGAACATTGTGTTTAATCGTGAACAACTGATTGAGCAGCTTTATCCGTATGCGGATCATACGGTACTGGACAGGACGATTGATGCGCATATTAAGAAACTCCGTGAAAAGATTGAGGTGGATGCCTCCAGGCCGGAACGCATCCAGACAGTCCGGGGAATGGGGTATAAGTTTGTCAGCGCGTAAATGGATGCAATCGTTGTTTCCGAATGGATTCCTGTGGCGTTTATCGCTGTTGAATATTGTGGTAGTTGCTTCAGCTATCGTCCTCAGCGGCCTCGCAATTTATAATACAGCTTGCTTTCTAGTTGATGCTATGGGGACGTTGAACCGCCCGCAACAGCGTCAGTTTAATGCTGTTCTGTTCAACTACCTGCTGATTTTTTCAGTGATAACGATTGTTGGGGGAAGCCTGCTTCATTTTTACTTGACAAAAAAATTAATTAAGCCGGTCAGAAGTTTAATCGTATCTGCCAAACAGCTGAAAAAAGGTGAATATCCGGAATTTATTGAGGTGACAACAAGAGGTGAAATAGGCGAGCTTGCTTCTCATTTTAATGGGCTGGTTAAGCAGCTCAAAGCGAACGATGAGTACCGACAAAAGCTGATTTCAGATTTATCCCATGAATTGCGGACGCCCTTAACCAATTTGAATGGTTACCTTCAGTTGCTGGAGCACGGTGACATTGAAGGCAGCCGGGAACTGTACACATCACTGCATAATGAGTCCAAACGGCTGACGCTGATGATGGAACAGGTGGAGCAGCTGAAAGAATGGGATTATCTCGCTTCCAGGGATTATGCCCAGTACACAGAAGCTGAGATGTCAGATCTGATTAGACAGTGTACGGATATGTTCAGCTGGCGCCGGGCACAGGAGGACATTCCAATTACTGTACAAGCTGAAGCGCGGCGATTGTCTATTCATGTGGAGGGAATACAGCAGGTTATCAGCAATTTACTGGAGAATGCGATCTATTATTACACCGGCAGCGAAATGATTGACGTTCAGGGTGAGGTGCAGGCTTCGGTTTATTTTGTTTCAGTAGGTGGTCAAAGTGAACTTATCCCTGAAGAAGAAGCTGACAATATATTTGAACGTTTTTATCGGCTGGATCATTCCCGAAACAAAACAACAGGCGGAAGCGGTCTTGGACTGGCAATCGCTAAAGAAATCATAGACAATCACGGCGGCAGAATCGGCGTCATGTCTGAAGGATGCTATAATACATTTTGGTTTGAATTGCCGCTTGAGTAGACATTTATTAAGTCATATACAGATAAACAGGCTGTCATCTAATTGGCAGCCTGTTTATCTGTATTTGGTGAACAGTCTTTATTTCAAAAACTTAAAGACTTCGTTGGCAATATCCGTATTATCAATCAAGCCTGAGAAGACTTCGCTCTGAGGTCCATATGCATACACTGGGACATCAACGCCTGTATGCCCGCCGGTTGTAAATCCTGCACCGGCACGTTTGTTAAACACATCGGAAATAGCACTGTATACTGTATCAAAGTCGTCCGTTTCAGCAGCTTCCTCTATAGATGAAAGCTCTTTTTCTGTAAGTCTAAATTGGACGTATTCTTCCAGCACATCCTCAGTATCATCACCATCAATTATTTCTTGAGCCATAAATTCCGGCGTGCGCTTGGCAGCTTCAATAACTTCGGGGTTAAAGTTATAGTCGCCATCGCGGCCTACTGAAAATCCGCCGGTTGAGTGATCAGCTGTGAGTACAACTTGTGTATGCTTGTCTTTTTTGGCAAACTCGATAACCTTTTTAAAGGCATTTGCGAAATCTTCCATCTCGCTCATGGCGCTGACAGAATCATTGGCGTGCGCTGCCCAGTCAATTTGGCTCCCTTCAACCATCAGGAAGAAACCATCTTTTTCTTTGTCCAGCTGTTCCAATGCTTCCGTTGTCATGTCGTTAAGGGAAGGGGTTTCTTCTTCACGATCGATTGCTTTTGGTAATCCGACCGGGGCAAACAGGCCAAGAAGCTGATTGTTGTTGTTTTCTACCATTTCCTCTGTTTCAGTCACATAATTGTAGCCGTCGCTTTCAAATTCATCGATCAGATCCCGATCCTCACGGTCAAAGTAATCCGTACCGCCGCCGAGCATAACGTCTACCTTGTGTTCACCGTTTATCATGTCATCATAAAAATCGTCGGCAATCTCATTGTAGTTATGGCGCGACTCATTGTGTGTTCCGAATGCGGCAGGTGTGGCATGATTAATTTGTGATGTGGCTACAAGTCCAGTAGCCATCCCGTTATCTTTGGCAACCTCCAATACTGTTTCAACAGGCTTCCTGTTGTTGTCCACGGAAATGGCGCCATTATACGTCTTGATACCGGCCGCCATTGAGGTAGCTGCAGCCGCTGAATCCGTTACATTTTCCTCAGGGTCTTCCGGATTAGTTACAGCACTTCCAACGAGATGGTTATCAAATACCGTTCTTTCCATTTTTGGTGTGGACGGGTCATCATTCATATATCGGTATGCCGTCGGAAATGCCGGACCCATCCCGTCGCCGATCATGACGATGACATTTTTAACGTTGCCATTATTCGGATAACCGTCTTTGTGTTTCCCATTGCCGGCCTGAGAAGTTTCAGTCGTAACCATCAGCACAGTTCCCACAACTAACATTAATAGGACAAAAACGGACAATGCTTTTCGAGCCATAATTCTCCTCCTTACTAATTTTAAAATATTTTAATTCTATTAATATCGTAATATAAAGCGGGAATATATTAAATGGTAGTTTCGTTGGGGAAAATAGAAAGCATATAGGTGAAAAGATGTAGGCATTCCTTTTACTTGTAACGTCAGAAAGTATAAATTATGGATGACCTTATAAGAAAAGCTTCAGCATTCCCTATAAGACGAGGCGAACGCCGAGTTTTTCTTAAGAAGGTATTTCGGATAACATGATAAACTGCATCGAAGCTATGCCCTGGAAAACTAGGAGAGAAAAAATATGAAAGAGCATAAAACCCCGTAAAACGTATTTTCATCTTGAATCATTTCAGAAAACATATTATATTTACATTATTGGCTGTTCAGTGGCCCTGTTTCACATTAACTTCACTGACTTCTTCATGCGTTATACTATAAGATGCGATCATATCGACTATACATCATAACGTATGAGCGAATTGAAAGGAGTGGTTGTAAAAATGAAAGCGATTGTACTAAAAGAGGCTGAAGGTCCGGAAAAGGTTTGTTACGAAGAAGTTGACAGGCCGAAACCCAAAAGTGGTGAGGTACTTGTGAAATTAAAATATGCTGCTTTAAATCGAAGGGATTTTTTTATAACGAAAGGGCTTTATCCCAAAATGAAACTTCCATCCATTTTAGGTGCGGATGGAGCGGGAGAGATTGTTGAACTTGGAGCAAACACAGATAAACTTGAACCTGGTATGGAGGTGGTGATTAATCCGGGTTTGAATTGGGGGCGGAAAGAAGAATACTCAAGTTCAGACTTTAATATTCTTGGTATGCCTGTAGATGGTACCTATGCCCAATATGTTTCAGTCCCGGCCGAAAACATTTATAAAAAACCGCAGCACCTTGCATGGCAAGAAGCTGCTTCTCTTCCTTTAGCAGGGGTTACGGCGTATCGTTCCCTATTCACAAGAGGTCAGGTGAAACAGGGAGAAAATGTACTTATACCGGGTATTGGCAGTGGTGTAGCACTTTTTGCTTTGCAAATGGCTGTTGCAGCAGGTGCAAATGTCTATGTAACATCAAGCAGTGAGGAAAAAATTAAACATGCCAAACGGCTCGGTGCTGTTGACGGTGTGAACTACCGATCAAAAGACTGGGACAAACAACTTCGCAATCAAGTCGGCAGCTTCGAACTGATTATTGATGGAGTAGGAGGACCCAGTTTCAATCAATTTATTAAGGTGATTTCTCCCGGTGGACGCATTGTCAGTTTTGGAGCAACTACCGGCCCGGTGCCGGAATTGGTGTTGCCCCGAATGTTCTTTAAAAATATGGACATTAGAGGAACAACGATGGGGAGCCCTGAAGACTTTTCACGGTTACTTGATTTATATACCAGTCATCAGCTTCAACCGGTTGTCGATCAATCATTTCCACTCGAGCAAACTGCAAAAGCACTAAATTATATGGATGAAGGAACAAGTTTTGGAAAAATTGTTTTGAAAATCCCTCAATAACATTAGACGGAGGCATTTCATTGGATGAAGCCCAAACAATAACATTGGGCTTCATCCAACATTATTGTTTTTGGCGTAAATCGTTGCAATACTCCCGAATAAGCTTTGTTGCAGTGGTTTGGCTTATCTTTAAATCTTCTGCAACTTTTCTCGAACTTCTATGTTTTTTAAAGGAATGGCGTATCATATGCTGCTTTGCTTGATCAACCGCATCATCCAGTGTGTCAGGTTGATTTAACGGAATAGGTGTATTCTTTTTTTGGTGGAATACCTCGGGAAGTGCATGATGATCAATAACCGTATCACTTATAATGACCAGCTTCTCCATTAAGTTTGCCAGTTGACGTATATTCCCCGGCCAGGAGTACCATTCCAATATATCCAGAGCATCCTGTGAAATAGGCTTATCTGATTCATATTCTTCGTTAAATTTATGTAAGAAGTGATAGATGAGTGGAATAATATCTTCCTTTCTATCTCTGAGTGGTGGTAATGTGATATCGATTACATTTAAACGGTAATATAAATCTTCTCTAAACTGTCCTTTCTCAATAAGCTTTTCCAAATTACGATTGGTCGCAACAATGAAACGAATATTGACCTTTTTCTTTGCATTTCCTCCAATTGGAATAAACTCCTTATCTTGCATCACTTGGAGTAATTTTGCTTGCAGAGACAGTGATAAATCGCCTATTTCATCAAGGAAAACGGTTCCATTATTCCCCATTTCAAGTAAGCCGGCTTTTCCTGAAGGATTAGCGCCGGTGAAGGCCCCTTTTGTATATCCGAATAGTTCGGACTCTAATAACTCCTCGGGTATAGCTGCACAATTAATGGTTAAATAAGGCATGCTTTTCCGCTTGCTGATTTGATGAATATAATTGGCCAGAACCCCTTTTCCAGTACCGGATTCCCCCTGAATTAAAATAGTGGAATTTGTGATGGCAACTTTTTGACAAAAAGCAATGATATCCTGCATTTTCGAGGAATGTGTTATGATTCCATGTTCCTCCAGTGTCGGCGTTTTATTGTTTGTATTTAACGTGACCGTTTTGTGGTCATGTAACTCTTTTGCCGTTGTAATCAGTAATTCAACCTCATCCTGGTCATTTAAAATAGGGATGGCTGAGGTAAGCAATTCTGCTCCCGTATTTGTCGTTTGAATAATGGAGATGGGCTTTTTACTCTTATCAATCTCCGGGTAAATGGATGGTGTCCAAAGCTTTTTTTGAAATAAGTCATGATTGAACTTGCCCAGCAGCATTTCTCTTGTTAAACCATAATTCTTTTCACAAGCCTTATTGGCATAAATAATTTGTCTGTTGTGATTAAAAATAATAATCTCGTCGGATAAATAATCCAACAGCTCTTTCAGTGTCTCCCCTGTAATTTCGACTTTATCCGTGTTGATTGATTCATCCACTCTGTAACACCCTCAATCCAAGAAGTAAGAATATTCCTATTATAAGTATAGCATAAATGATATATAAAATGCCTGAAATATTAACGCATTCCTTATTGCCTGGAGTGACAGATATGTAATTTAAAAGAACTCAGTGAGTATTAAAATACTCAATTTCAATGATTTAACGGTTGATGAAAATGGCAGCACAAGGCTTTTGATTTTTGGCATGAAAATTGCAGTATGTATTGATGAATACGCTTTAGCAAGATGGGGGTGGTAATACGTGGATCGTAAGCAGGAAAATTTAAAGCGGATGCTTAAACCGGAATGTATCGTTTTTATAGGGGGAAAAAACGTTATCCGGCATGGTGTTCAAAACTGCAAAAAAGCAGGATTCAAAGGGGAAATTTATGCTGTCCATAAAACCGTGACAGAAGTGGAAGGTGTCCCTTGCTATAGTAGCATAAGTGAACTTCCGCTGGTGCCTGACGCAGCTTTTATTGCGATACGCGGCGACAAGGCAATTGAGGTTGTAAAGGAATTGAAAGTTATGGGCGTTTCCGGTTGTGTCTGTTATGCTGCAGGATTTTCAGAAATCGGCAATTACCAATTGCACGAAAGTCTCATAGAGGCTGCTGGTGATATGGCATTGGCAGGTCCGAATTGTTACGGGATCATCAACTTCCTGGATCATGTACCGTTATGGCCGGATAGTTATGGATCGCTGTCGGCGGAGCAAGGTGTGGCTGTTATAAGCCAGAGTGGAAATCTTAGTCTTAATATAACTATGAATGATCGATCATTGCCGCTCGCGTACGTAATGAGTGTCGGTAATCAGGCAGTACTTGATATTGCGGATTATATCGTAGCATTGTGCGACGATCCAAGGGTTACAGCAATTGGTTTACACATTGAGGGGTTAGGTAATGTGGAAAAATTTATGCAGGCGGCGAAAACGGCTTTGGAAAAAGGAATCCCCCTTGTAGCATTCAAAACCGGGGTTTCTGAAGTCGGGGGTCAGGTAACCTTGAGTCATACTAGTTCCCTGGCTGGATCGGATGACCTGTATCAGGCGTTGTTCAAACGTTTCAACATTTGCCGTGTTGATTCACTGTCAGCGTTTTTGGAAACATTAAAATTATTTTCCATAGCGGGCACTTTCGAAGGGCGCGAACTGGGTGCTCTGACATGTTCAGGTGGCGAATCTGCCATTATTGCTGATATAGCAGAGAAAAAAGGGTTTGCGCTTCCAAATGTAACGTTGAGGCAAAAGGAGGAACTGAGCTCTTTGCTGACGACGTTTGAACATGTGTCCAATCCGCTTGACTATAATACATCCATATGGGGGGATGAAGAGAAATTAACAGCATGTTTTACAAGCTTTATAAAAGGACCTTTCCATACGACATTACTCATTTTGGATTACTTGAGTAAGGATAACAGTGATATCCGGTCCTGGGAAGCTGCCATCAATGCATTCATACGGGTGAATAACCAACTGCAGGCACAGATGCTCGTAGTATCTGTATTGCCTGAAGGGATGCCTTTCCTTTTCCGTGAAAAATTGATTGCGAATGGTATTGCACCGCTGCAGGGGATGACAGATGCATTTACCGCGATTCGTGCTGTTACCGAATATAACGAAAGAAGAAGGAATCTCAACCCTGTTTTAACGACCTTATTACAATCCAGTGATCAACTTCAACAGAACGACGACGCTGTTGTGTTAGACGAATGGAGGGGGAAACAAGAACTCTATGCATACGGTCTCAAGGTACCTTATGGAAAGATTGTCTCCATTCATGATGAACATCTGCTGGACAGCGGAATGGAAGGTCCATTTGTGGTGAAAGGTGTAAGCTCCAAGGTTTCCCATAAAACCGATATCGGTGCAGTCAAACTGAGTTTGCAGGCGGAAGATGAAATTAAGCAGGCACTTATGCAAATGAATGAGAATTTGGCGGATCAGGTGGAACATGATATGCAGTTTTTAGTGGAAAAAATGATACCGGATGCTGTAACAGAATTAAATCTGGGCATTAAACGGGATGACCAATTCGGATTGGCTTTGGTCATTAGTATGGGGGGCGAACTCGTTAATTTGATAAATGACAGTGTTCCCATTCTACTGCCAACAAATCGAGGTGAAATTTTGGAAGCGCTTTACTCACTCAAAGGAATAAAATTACTACAAGGGTTCAGGGGACGCGCTAAAGGGGATATAGAGGCGGTTGTACATGCGGCGGAATCTGTGGCAGCTTATGCTGAGGCGAACTGGAATAATATTTTAGAAATGGATATCAACCCACTTTTAGTACTTCCTGAAGGTCAGGGTGCTGTTGCTGTTGACGCTTTCATTAGAACAGCTGTCAGTACAAGTGAACCAGAAAGTCTTGTTGATGGACTTTAAGTATGCACGTATATCATAGCCGGAAGGAAATAACGTATCGAACTCATAAGCAAAGGAGCGGATGATAATGGATTTTAAGATTCCAGATCAGGTAAAGGAAGTCGTTGCCTCCATTGATAAATTTATAGAACAGGAAGTTGACCCTGTTAAAAAGCAATATCAGCAGCAATTAACAAATGACAGGTATTTTTATGACGAAAATGGATTATACGCTAAGGAAACAATGGATGCAATACGTAAGGTCCGCAAGAAATCTGCCGAAGCAGGTTTTTTCCATATGTTTGCGGACCCTGAACTGGGAGGATCAGGTGATGAATTCGGTCCGTTGAATATGGTTCTGATCCACGAATTGTTGTACAGAAAACATGGCCAGGATTTGCTGACTCAGCATATATTCCCAATTGGTTTATTTACTGATGGGCTTACACCGGTATTAAAAGGATTAAAGCCGGAAGTGAAAGCTGACATATTACCTGGAGTACAGAGTGGGGATACCTGGTTGTGTTTTGGATTATCGGAACCGGACGCGGGTTCTGATATATGGAATTTAAAAACCAGGGCAGTGAAAGACGGTGATCACTGGGTGTTAAATGGTACCAAACAGTGGATTTCCTATGCTCCCTATTCCGACTATGCCATGATTTTTGCGATTACAGATCCGGAAATGGTGCGCCAAAAAAGCGGCGGCATCACGTGTTTTCTTGTACCATTGGATGGGGTTACGTGTGTAAGTGACTCTGCTATCCCCCTGTTAGGCAATTTGGGCGGGGATACCGGAATCATTTCACTTGAGGATGCCCGGGTGCATGAAAAATATATTATAGGCGATGTTCATCAGGCTTATAAAACAGCGCTGGATGGCATCAACCTTGGACGGTTATCTGTGGCAGCAAACTGCGTTGGCACTGCACAATGGGCTTTAGATAAGGCGATTGAGTATGCAAATGAACGAAAAACCTTTGGTGTAACAATAGGAAAGCATCAGACAATACAGACGATGATCGCTGATTGTGCGCTGGAAATATACGCTGCTCAAAATATGGTGCTGCATTGTGCGTGGAAAGTAGAGAACCAAAACAAATCACCTGTCAAGGAACTTTCCATGGTTAAAGCACATGCCACCGAAATGACACAGTCTGTTCTTGATAAGTGTATGCAAATTCATGGCGGTATGGGATTAACGAATGAACTGGGCCTTGAACATGTATGGAGATGGGCCCGCGAGCAACGAATACCGGATGGAACGACAGAAATGCAAAAACGTACGATAGCAAAAGAACTTTTAAAAGGGGGGACGAGTTTCTTGTAGTGATAACACATTTAAATTAGTGGTTTTACATCATTACTTCTATTGTTTGGTTGCTGGGCTCACTCTTTTGATTGGAATGACTTTCGAGATGAGCCCGTGAAAAATTTCAGCATTGTTATGATTCCCATGGGGGTTAAAATTTCACAAAGGATTTTAAGATTAATTAAATGAGTTTGAATAAACTCATTGAGTCCTTTTCAACTCATTTATTTTTCATTTATTCAGAATATACACTATTTTTATGGCTTTTGCATTGATTAGCTACTGGCATGCTTTTTGCATAGTAATCTATGAGATATTCCATATGTTGCAAAAAGAGCCAATAAAGGTTCTTTCTATCAAAAAGGAGTGTTAAACTTATGCAAAACAAATTCCAGGAACTTAAGCAACAACTAAAAATTCCTGCTATCATGGCACCAATGTTTTTAATTTCCAATCCGGAAATGGTGATTCAGGCATGTCAGTCTGGAATTATCGGTACATTTCCAGCGTTGAATGCACGAACGAACGACATTCTGGATGAGTGGATGACCGAAATAAACAAGCGATTGGAACAATTTAAGAAGGAACATCCGAATGAAGTCGTTTCCCCTTGGGGGATTAATTTCATTAGCCATAAATCGAAATCAATGAATAAACGGTATGACGAGGATCTTCAGTTAATTGAAAAGCATCAGCCACCAATTGTTATTACGTCGTTAGGTGATCCAAGTGCTGTTGTAGAAATTGTTCATCAATACGGGGGGATTGTATTATCGGATGTTATTAATGTGAAATTTGCCAAGAAGGCATTGGAAAAAGGCAGTGAGGGATTGATTCTTGTCGCAAATGGTGCCGGCGGACACGGTGGTGTGTTAAATCCGATTGCCTTTATTCACGAAATCCGTCGTTTTTTTGACGGTCCAATTATCTTAAGCGGGGCTATATCAAAAGGAGAAGATATTCTGGCAGCGGAGATCCTGGGTGCTGATTTAACTTATTTGGGTACTCGATTTTTAACTGCAGAAGAAAGCGGGGCAGATATGGCATACAAGAATATGACAGTTGCCTCTTCTATTGAGGACATTATTTATACCCCTGCATTCAGCGGCATACCTGCAAATTATCTGATACCCAGTATTGTGAATGCCGGCCTGGACCCGGCCAATCTTCCGGAAAAAGGGGAACTCGATTTATCCGGAGAGGAGAATTCAAAAATTCGGGCATGGAAGGATATCTTAAGTGCGGGGCAAGGTGTTGGGGGAAACCAAAAAATTCAACCCGTTACTGAGATAGTGGAAGAGCTTTCCGGACAATACCAGGCTGCACAAGAAAGAATAGTTGATCAATATAAAACATTTGTCGGGACTAAGTCATAAAGCAATCATAACCGTTGATGAAGGTATCCGTATTAGTATGGAAAATTGTCCCTTCGTTATTGAATGGAGCGTGCTGTAACATTTGAAAGCGCTTTCTATAAAGGGTTCAGAAAGGAAATAATCTGTCTTTCAGAGGAGATAAACGAGCTAAAAGGGGGCATAGACACTTGAAACAAGAGATTTTTGCACCTGGACTTTTGACGGGGAAATCGGTACTGATAACCGGTGGCGGTACGGGGATTGGTTTGGCCATGGCCCAGTTGCTTGGAGAGTTGGGGGCGCATGTAATTTTGGTTGCCAGGACAGCCGAAACATTGGAAGAAGCGGTCACGAAATTACACACGGAACATATCAGTGCTGACTGCATTCCGGTCAATATCCGCGAAGAGCAGGAAGTAACGGAATTGTTTGATACTGTTTCAGCTAAATGGGGAGGTTGTGACTTTCTAATCAACAATGCGGGAGGGCAATTTACCGCACAAGCTTTGAATATTTCTGCGAATGGATTTCGGTCCGTTGTTGATTTAAATTTACAAGGTACATGGCAAATGAGTTCTGCCTTTGCCCGCATGTTAATCGAAAAAGGCAGAGTTGGCCGAATCATAAATATCGTCCTATGCCTTCAATCCGGGGTTCCCGGTATGGTTCATGCCGGTGCTGCACGGGCAGGTGTCATGAATATGACAAAAACACTGGCCTATGAATGGGGGGAACATGGGATTCTTGTTAATGCTATTGCGCCGGGAACAATTGCAACGAGTGGCTTGAAACAATATAACACAGATCAGATACAAAAAGGGGTTAGCCGGCTTCCGGTTAGCAGGATTGGAAGAGCTGATGAAATTGCGATGGCTGCAGCATATCTGTTATCACCAGCTGGAAGTTATATCACCGGTACAACACTTGAAGTTGATGGGGGTGAGCATTTGCTCGGTGCATCCGATCAAATTAAAGGATAGTGAAAGGGGAATGTTAGCATGGCGAACTTAACAGAAACGAATAGTTTTCAGTCGTCTCTATCTTTGAAACATCAAAACCTGCAAAGAAAAGCACAGCGATTTGCTGAGGAAGTTTTGATGCCTTATGAGTCGCAATGTGAAGAAAACGATGGCCTTGATCAGGCAAGTTTGTACGTAATTAATCAGGATGTTTTGAATTGGGAATTGAATGCTATTAATCATGCTAAGGAAGATGGCGGGCAAGGTCTTACAATATTTGAACAAATGCTGATTAACGAACAACTGGGCAAAGTAACCAACGCAATTTGGGACACGGTGTTTCAGCCGGCTTATCCTTTGAGACTGGCAACCGAACAGCAAAAGAAAGAATACGTTATCCCGACGAATCAGGGGTTACGCCGTGATGCTTATGCGATTACAGAGGAGCAGGCGGGTTCTGATCCAAGTCAATGTATTACAAGAGCTGATCGGGTGGATGGCGGTTTTCGCATCAATGGGGAAAAATGGTTTGTGACAGTTGGTGATGCAGCAGATTATTTACTTGTGCATGCCCATGTGGATGGTGATCCGAGTCAAGCGACAGTGTTTTTTGTCGATAAGGATACGGAAGGCGTGAAGGTGAAACGGACCCCACTTTACACGCATCATTTCGCTTACGAGCATCCGGAATTTATTTTTGAAGATGTACTGGTGGATGAAATGAAAATACTCGGCAACGTCGGGGAAGGATATGATTTGACAAAAGACTGGTTTGTGGAAGCTCGGTTAGGCATTGCAGCACGGTGTGTCGGTGCGGCAACAAGAGCTCTTGAATCGGCAAATGATTTTGCTGCCGAACGTCAACAATTCGGCAAAAGCATTCGCAATTTTCAAGCGATTGAATTTAAATTGGCAGACATGACGGTTGCGATTATGGCTGCGAAAAGTATGTTATATCGCGTGTGCAGCGATATCTCGGAAAGTTATGATCGAAAAGCCAATCATGCCCGTGCTGCCGCCTTAAAATTATATTGCTCCGAGATGGCCGGAAATGTATGTGATCAGGCAGTGCAAATACTCGGAGGTCGTGGGTATATGCGTGAAAATGCGGTGGAAAGACTCTGGCGCGATGTCCGGGTGGATCGGATTTGGGAAGGGACATCAGAAATACAGCGTACGATTATCGGCGGGCAAATCAAAAAACGCGGTTTGGGCATCTATGTGGGCTAATGGAGCAGCAAGGCGCGAAATGGAGTGGGAAGGTCTTATATTTAGAAGGGTGCGGCAATCTTGGTTGTAAATATTCAGAAGGTGGTGAGTCCGAATGATTGAATTTAAAAATATCTATAAAAAATATGAAGGGGGTCAAGATGTTTTAAAAGATATTAACCTAACGTGTGAAGACGGGGAAATTACCGTGTTAATCGGACCTAGCGGCTGCGGAAAAACAACAACAATGAAATTGATTAACCGTCTGATCAACCCGACGCAGGGAAGCATCCTCATCAACGGAAATAATATCTCAACCGTTAATCCGGTTGAACTGAGAAGGGAAATTGGTTACGTCATTCAACATATTGGATTATTTCCACATATGACCATCGCACGAAACGTCGGGGTTGTACCCCATTTATTAAAGTGGGATAAAACGCAAATCGATAGCCGCGTGAATGAATTACTGGAACTTGTCGGGTTGGACCCGAAAGTATACCGGGAGCGCTATCCTTCTGAATTAAGTGGTGGCCAGCAACAGCGTATTGGGGTTATCAGGGCTCTTGCGGTCGAACCGGAGACTATTTTAATGGATGAACCATTCAGTGCGCTGGACCCTATCAGTCGTGAACAACTTCAAGAGGAATTGGTTCGTTTGCAAAAGGAAATCCAAAAGTCAATTGTGTTCGTGACCCATGACATGGATGAAGCACTGAAAATTGCAGATAAAATTGTGTTAATGCGGGATGGGAAGATCGTCCAGCATGGCAGTCCGGAAGAAATCTTACGTCGACCGGCCAATGACTTTGTGAAAAACTTCATCGGAAAAAAGCGTTTGCAACCAGCAATCAATATGCCGACTGTTGCCGATGTCATGATGCGAAAGCCTGCTACAATCCTGCCTTACCGGGGGTTGGCAGTTGCGATGAATATGATGGAAAAGAAACAGGTTGATTCCCTTGTTGTTGTGGATGATGATAACCACATCGAAGGTTATGTTTCGATCTATGGTGTATCAAGAGAATTTGATAATGAAAATATGCAGGTGAAAGATATTATCCAGCCATTCACACATAGTGCGGCACCGGATTCATTGCTGGCGGATGCCATTCATATTCTGGACGAGAGCAAATCATCCTACATTCCGGTTGTAGGGGCCAGTGGTAAACTGGTGGGTCTTTTGACCAGGGGGAGTATTGTCGGCCATATGCGGGATATGTATTCGCAGGAAAGGTGGGCATATAATGCATGAATTCAGTGATTATTTCTATGTGTTTGTCGAACGTTCGTCTGATATTTTCGAAGCTCTTCTGCAGCATCTGCTGATCTCGGTTGTAGCTATTTTGCTTGGATGTGTGGTCGCTGTTCCCCTTGGTATTTTTCTTTCTAAAACAAGTTTTAAATGGATTCAATCGATTGTATTTACTATTACCAATATTTTCCAAACGATTCCGAGTCTGGCGATGCTGGCCATTTTTATTCCCTTGATTGGGATCGGGTTAAAGCCGGCTATTATTGCGCTGTTTTTATACTCATTAATGCCCATTCTACGCAATACATACGCTGCTTTCGAATCCATTGATGACGGAATCATCGAATCTGCCAGAGGTATGGGGTACAGTTCTCTGCAGCAAATGATCCAAATTGAAGTGCCGCTTGCCATGCCGTATATTATGTCTGGAATCAGGCTGACAACGGTGTATATTATCAACTGGGCCACACTGGCGGCCTTGATCGGTGCCGGGGGTCTGGGGCAGTTGATTATTGGCGGGATGGGTGTTAACAACAAACCGCTTATTATGGCAGCTGCCATTCTTGCCATGGTACTGGCGCTTACCATTGATTTTCTGTTTGGACGGGTAGAGAAGACTTTTGTTAAAAGGGAAAGTTCAGCACAAAATTCAATGCAAATGGAGGAGAAGGCATGAAAAAATTAGGGATCACTTCATTTTTAATCCTATTGTTCATTGCACCACTTGCAGCGTGTTCGGGTGGTGGAACTATCACAATTGGGGCACAGACATATACGGAAACCAAAATTCTTGCACATATGTATAAGGATTTAATTGAACAGGAGACTGACCTGAATGTTGAGATAACTCCGGATATGGCAACAAGTCCGATTGTGCTGGAAGGAATGCAGGGCGGAGATATCGACATGTCGACCCAGTTCACCGGTACTGCTCTTTCATCGTTTACTGATATTGATAACCCCCAGGATTCCGAAGCTACATTGGATCAGGCGAAGGAATTCTTCAGTGGTGAGGATTTTAACTTTAAATTCTTTGATGCATTGGGATATGCGAATACGTATGCATTTACGGTACGAGAAGAGCTTGCTGATAAGCATAATCTTGAAAAGGTATCAGACTTGGAAGATATGGCGGGCGATTTCAGTGCCGGCTTCGACACGGCATGGCTGGAGCGCGAAAATGATGGTTACCCTGCCTTTGTAGACACGTACGGGTTTGAGTTTGGCGATACGAATCCAATGGAAATTGGTCTTGTGTATGATGCGGTGAAGAATGGGGAAGTGGATGTTGTCCTTGCCTATTCTACGGATCCGCGTATTCTTGCATTCGATCTAAAGATTCTGGAGGATGACAAAAATTTCTTCCCGCCGTACGATGCTGCCCCTGTGGTACGCCGGGAAGTACTGGATGAGAACCCTGAAATTGCTGATGCGATTGAACCATTAATTGGTCGGTTTGATGAAGAAATAATGGGTGACTTGAATGGAAAAGTTGACCTTGACGGAGAAGAAATAGAAGATGTTGCCAAGGAGTATCTGGAAAAAGAAGACTTACTAAAGTAGGTGATAGCTAATGGAAGCACTGCTCAGTTTTTTCGACTATTTTTCCGGAAGCTGGATGGATCTGCTGGAAATGACGTATGAGCATATTATAATGGTTTTACTTGGCGTTCTTTTTGCATTAATCGTCGGCATTCCTCTTGGCATTTTATGCACCGGAAATAAAAAGTTTGAATCAATTATTCTGGCACTTGCCAATATGATCCAGGTTATACCAAGCTTAGCCCTGTTGGCAGTCTTGATGATTATATTTGGACTTGGATTTAACACAGTGGTGATTGGGCTGTTCCTTTACTCGCTCCTTCCGATTATCCGGAACACAGTGGTCGGACTGAAGGAAGTGAATAAGGAATCAATTGAGGCTGGAACTGGTATGGGAATGACTCGTCTTCAGTTATTATTAAAAGTCAAGTTTCCCTTATCACTGCCTTTTGTACTGGCCGGACTGCGGATTGCACTGGTTATCGGGATAGGTGTAGCGACCCTTGCACCATTTATTGGTGGCGATGGCTTAGGAAGGGAAATTATTGCCGGGATCAACGTACGGGATACGGAAAAAATATACGGAGGTGCCATTTTTGCAGCGATACTGGCCATCTTGGTTGATTACTTGCTGGGAATTGTACAGGAGCGGATTGAAGCGAAACAGTGATGATTGCATTTGTGTGTAGTAGAGACTGCAGCTTCTCATGATGGTTGTATTCGGGTGAGCAACAATTATTTTCCTGTGTTTAAAAGTACGATAGTGAAAAAGATCTGTAAACTTGCATATTCCGCGCATTTACGTTATAACTATAATAAATATTCATAAATTACATTCCTTCGGGGCAGGGTGAAATCCCCGACCGACGGTGATGAGGCTTAGCCTCAAAGTCCGTGACCCGCGCGGTGTAGAACCAAGCGGTGGATCCGGTGAAACTCCGGAACCGACAGTGACAGTCTGGATGGGAGAAGGAATTTTTCGGATCGTTTTCAAAGCGTTAAGTGTATGCAATTGGTGTTTTTCAATTGTGATATGCTTAGTTGGTTTGATTTATGAACGATACGATGAAATTCTGTCCTTATGCCTCTGAAGCGAATTCAGGGGCTTTTTTAATATTCACTTTTAATACCTATTGGGGATCAATTGGAGTCCCGAGATGTTTTTCAAAGGGAGGAGCTGCTGTGAACGACGAACATTATATGCAATTGGCATTAAACCTGTCCAGATCAGTTTCAGGGCAAACGAGTCCAAATCCACCAGTGGGCGCAGTTGTTGTCAAAGATAGCGAAATTGAGGGGATTGGTGCTCATTTAAAGGCGGGGCATCCGCATGCAGAGGTTCATGCGCTCCAAATGGCCGGCGACAAAGCAAGAGGTGCCACTATATATGTCACACTTGAGCCATGTAGCCACCATGGCAGAACACCGCCGTGTGCTGATTTGATCATTGAAAAGGGGGTAACTCGGGTAGTTATTGCTGTAAAGGACCCGAATGAAAAAGTTGCCGGTCGCGGGATTAAAAAGATAGAAGCGGCAGGTGTAGATGTTGAGCTGGGTGTATTGCAACAAGAGGCTGCAGAAGTAAATAAGTATTTTTTCCATTATACCCGGACCAAAACACCGTATGTCACCATGAAGTCAGCTGTCAGTCTGGACGGGAAAACGGCAACATATACCGGTGACAGCAAATGGGTCACGGGTGAGGCGTCAAGGCGTGACGTTCATCAGTACCGTCATACCCATGATGCGATTCTGGTCGGTGTAAATACGATTCTTGCTGACAATCCAAGTCTCACAGCGCGTATTCCTGCCGGAGGCAAAAATCCGCTGCGCATTATTCTTGACAGCAATCTTCGCACACCGTTGAATGCAAATGTCGTCAATGATCAACAAGCTACTACTTGGATTTTAACTGAACAGAATATTACCGAAGAACAAACAGCACTATTTAAAAATAAGAGCGGTGTGAGCGTTATTCCACTTAATTCATTGGAACCCGGTAATGTGCTCACGTATTTGGGAGATCAAAAAGTCCTGTCATTATTCGTTGAAGGCGGTGCTGCGGTGAACGGTTCATTTCTGGGAAGTGGTAAAATCAATCAGCTTGTGCAATATATGGCTCCGAAATTAATCGGGGGAAGAGAAGCACCGTCATCGATTGCCGGCAATGGTTTTAAGCGTATGACAGAAACACTGCAGTTGGATATCTTAAAGACCGAAATGATTGGCGGGGATTTTAAAATAGTAGCGGAACCGCGAAAGGACGATTCAAATGTTTACGGGGATTATTGAAGAAAAGGGAATCATTAAACAAATACAGCAGGTTTCCGACACGTCCATTCAGATGGCAATCGGGTCTTCAAAAGTTCTGGAAGATATTCAAATGGGCGACAGTATTTCGGTGAATGGTATTTGTCTGACCGTGACCTCTTTTTCGGAAACAGGTTTTCAGGTGGACGTCATGCCGGAAACGATCAAAGCAACATCTTTAAGGACGCTCGCGAATGGTTCGAGTGTGAATCTTGAACGTTCGATGCCTGCAAATGGCAGATTTGGCGGCCATTTTGTTTCCGGTCATGTGGATGGGCTCGGCACGATTGTTCGTAAAGAAAAACAGGAAAATGCGCTATATTTTGATGTGGAAATACCGGGTGAACTGATGATTTATTTTATCATGAAAGGTTCAGTTGCCGTGGATGGCGTCAGTCTGACAGTATTCGGGATCAGCGGCAAAACATTTACGATATCACTTATACCGCACACAGTGTCAGAGACAGTTTTGGGGGACAAAAGACAAGGCGATTACGTGAATATTGAATGTGATTTGCTGGCGAAACATATGAAAAATATGCTGAATCAACAGTAACTTTAACAGCGAAGGAAGTGGACAAGGTGTTGGATGCAATTAAAGATGCGATAAATGATTTGAAGGCAGGAAAACCGGTTATTGTGGTTGATGATGAAGATCGGGAAAATGAGGGAGATCTGGTGGCATTGTCGGAAAAAGCGACATCGGATGTCATTAATTTTATGATCACCAATGGCAGAGGTCTTGTGTGTACATCCATTAAAGCAGACTTAGCTAAGCAGTTGAGGTTGTCGCTAATGACGAGTCAGAGCAGTGACCCGTTTGGAACAGCATTCACGGTCAGTATCGACCATAATGATACAACGACCGGTATAAGCGCTGAAGAACGATCCAAAACAATTCGGTCATTGCTTGAGCCGGATGTTAAAGCGGATGATTTCAAGCAGCCGGGTCACGTCTTTCCGCTGATTGCTAAAGATGGCGGCGTTTTAATACGACAGGGTCACACCGAGGCCTCTGTGGATCTGGCGCAATTGTGCGGTTCTTTCCCGTCAGGTGTCATTTGTGAAATTATCAAAGATGACGGCACAATGGCCCGCTTGCCGGACTTGCGGAAAATGGCCGCAGAATTTGATTTAAAACTGATTTCGATTGCTGATCTTATGGCTTACCGCAAACAACATGAAGTGCACATCAGTCGGGATGTGGAAACAACGCTTCCGACCGAATTTGGCACCTTTAACGTATATGGTTACACGAATGATTTGGATGATAAGGAACATATTGCGCTTGTAAAAGGCGACATTCACAAGGCAGAGCCGGTGCTTACACGGGTGCATTCCGAATGTCTGACCGGTGATGTATTTGGTTCTCATCGCTGTGATTGCGGGCCGCAGCTGCAGAAGGCTTTAAATAAAATCAATGAAGCAGGCACCGGTGTGTTTGTATACATGCGGCAAGAAGGCCGCGGCATCGGGCTGCTTAACAAATTGCGTGCCTATCACCTGCAGGATACTGGGATGGATACCGTTGAAGCCAATAAACAGCTGGGGTTTGCACCGGATATGCGTGACTATAATATCAGCGCACAGATTTTAAACGATTTAGGTGCAGAAAAAGTGAATCTTTTAACCAATAATCCAGCAAAAATGCAGGGGCTTCAGACATATGGCATTCAAGTCAATGCACGTGTACCGATTGAAACAGGTTCAACGGCGGAAAATGAACGCTATATGCACACGAAATATCAGAAGATGGGGCATTTATTCAGTTTTCATCATAACTAATGCCCATTTAGCCGGAATGCTTATTAATCAATGGAAGGGAAGATCTAATTTGGGTGAAACATTTGAAGGCAGCCTTGTCGGTTCAGACTTGAAAATTGGCATGGTTGCAGCACGGTTTAATGACTTCATTACGAGCAAATTACTTGAAGGCGCAGTCGATACGTTAAAACGGCATGGTGTCAAAGAAGAGAATATTGATATTGCCTGGGTTCCGGGCGCATTTGAAATTCCTGTGGCTGCTGAGAAAATGGCAGCCAAGGATGAATATGATGCTGTTGTCACACTTGGGGCGGTTATCCGCGGTTCAACACCGCATTTCGATTATGTATGCAGTGAAGCGGCCAAAGGGATATCCCAAGCGGGAATGCAATCCGGCAAACCGGTTATTTTTGGGGTGCTGACGACCGAAACGATTGAGCAGGCGATTGAACGTGCCGGAACAAAATCCGGCAATAAAGGATCGGAAGCAGCTGCTGCGGCTATTGAAACAGCCAATGTTATCAAGGAATTGAATGGCTGATTGAGTTTGTACGCGTATCGTCAGCAGATTGCGGAACAGGCAGTGCTGTAACGGTTTTTTGTCGCTTGTGAGGCTTTCAAATGTTTATGATGGTACAGTCGGCTATAATAAGGTACACTGGAGGCAGACATTTTATCTGGAGGCAATTAAAATTAAAGGGTTAGTCTATCAAATCGTTATAATAGGTCTTATCTGGACAGGAATGGCCTTCTTTTTTCAGAAAATGGATTCCTTTAGTAAGTTTATTTTCTATGCTGCCACGTCCTGGCTGTTATTTTTAATTGTCATATTAATCAAGCAGCTATTTAAGACACGCCATAACGATGAAGATTCATAATAGGAAGGTAATATCATGCTTACGGTTGAAAATTTATATAAATCATACGGCGACAAAACATTATTGAATGGTATTTCGTGTATCATCAAACCGGATGACCGAATCGGGCTTATTGGTGTCAATGGGACTGGCAAATCAACTTTTTTGAAAGTCATCGCGGGGATCGATACAGCAGAGACAGGAACCATTGATCATGCAAAAGATTATCAGATTGAGTATCTGCCCCAGGAACCTGAACTAGCTCCCGGATTGAATGTAATCGAGCAAATCTATTACGGGCAAGCGGCGATCATGAAAATCATGCGCGAATATGAGCAAGTGCTTCTTGAACTGCAACATGATTCCGAAAACAAAAAAGTTCAGGAACGGCTCTTGGAAAAGCAGCAGCAAATGGATGAATATGGAGCCTGGGAAGCTAATTCTGCCGCTAAAACAATCCTTACTAAACTGGGAATTAAGGACTTTCATAAAAAGGTGGAGGAGCTCTCAGGCGGCCAGAGAAAACGGGTGGCTATCGCAAAAGCACTAATTCAGCCCGCTGATTTGCTGATCTTGGATGAACCGACTAACCATCTTGACAATGAAACGGTCGATTGGCTGGAAACGCATTTGTCCTCGTACAAGGGTGCTCTGATGCTCGTAACCCATGACCGCTACTTTTTGAATCGGGTTACTAATCAAATTTTTGAACTGGATAAAGGCAATCTTTATACGTATGACGGCAATTATGAATTGTTTTTGGAGAAAAAAGCTGAGAGAGAAGCATTGGAAAAAAGTGAAGAAGAGAAGCACCGGAATACATTGCGTCGGGAACTTGCCTGGCTGAAACGGGGGCCAAAAGCTCGCGGAACGAAGCAAAAGGCGCGGGTTGAGCGAGTTCAGGAAATGCAAAGGCAGACGTTTGATACCGAATCGCAGGATGTGTCTATTGAAGCAGGGTCAACAAGGCTTGGCAAAAAAGTGATTGAGCTTGAAGGAATTGAAAAAAGTTACAGTTCCGGTCAGCTGTTAACGGATTTTGATTTTCTGGTTGTCCCTGGTGATCGACTTGGGATTGTGGGACCGAATGGATCGGGAAAAACAACGCTTTTGAATATTATAGCCGGACGTATTACGCCTGATAAAGGTAGCATGGACATTGGACCTACTGTTAAAATCGGTTATTATACGCAAGATGATGAAGAACTCGATGGAGATAAGCGGCTGATCGAGTACATCCGGGAAGTGGCTGAAGTCATCTATACAAAGAACGGTGAGGCCATTACAGCAGAACAAATGCTGGAACGGTTTTTATTCTCACGGCGTGAACAGTGGAATTATATCCGGAAATTATCGGGCGGTGAGCGGCGCCGTCTTTATTTGCTTAAGGTTCTGATGTCGGAGCCGAACGTGTTACTGTTGGATGAGCCGACCAATGATCTGGACACACAGACACTGAGTGTTCTTGAAGAATATTTGGATCAATTCCCGGGTGTTGTCATGACGGTATCGCACGATCGGTATTTTCTTGATCGTGTCGTTGATCATATGCTTGTGTTTAAGGAACAGCATCCGATTGAACATTTTTACGGCAACTACAGCGAGTTTCTGGAACGGGAAAGAGAGGAACAAAAACAACACGATCCCAAACCAGCAAAAAAACCTGAGCAAAAAACTCCAAAGAAAAAGAAAATGTCCTACAATGAGAAAAAGGAATGGAAAACAATCGAAGACGAAATAACAGAGCTTGAGGCAACCATTAACAGCCTTCAGGAACGGATAGCAGGCGCGGGGAGTGATACCGAAAAAGTGCAGGAGCTTTATAAGGAGCAACAGGAAATGGAGGATAAATTGGAAGCGAAAATGGCACGCTGGGAAGAACTTTCATCTCTGGCTGAGAAGTTGGAAAGCAATTGAATGAAGATAACTATTTGAAAAAATAACTACATAAATTTGTATAATCATCAATTTTATGTTTATTTTGTATCGTATTGCGGAAAATAAAAGTGGTATAATAGATAATATCGGAGGAGGTAAGAGAATGAAGCTGTTTCAAGTCAGAAAAGGACAATTTGTCTATTATAAAAATGAACTTCATAAGGTATATTCCGTGAAGCCTATGTTTAAACAATCCGTACACCTTTATCGTTTAAAGGATATGCAGCAGGACATAACACGAGCGAGCAATATTGAACCGTGCAGACCAAAACATAATGATTCCTTTATCTTTTACGGAAGACGTTACACTATTGATAAAAATAAGAAACCTGAACCGGGTGATTACATTTTAATTATCAAACCCGCACCCGATTTTCTTGATCATTATTCCCTTAACGAGATTGAAAAGGTCGATAATGTGGAAGACGGAAATGTCGTGACAACACGGGATAATGGTGTGAAACACAGCGAATATGTCGTATTGGTCCCTGGAAAAGCAGAGAAGAGCGAAGATATCGCCTATTATGACAAAACGCTAGTATCGGAAGTGCAACTCGCAGAAGATGAATCACCTCAGATATCCGGTGATGTCAGCGGTGACTCACCAGTTGTCGGTGATATTTATTATGATCTAAAAAATGATACAAAAGCAATGATTATCGCCATGACAGAAGATGAAGTGTTTATGGGGCATAATGTTACGGTTCATGTAACGGAGCTGTCGGATGAAGACAAATTCCGTTTAATTTACCGCTTTGATGAAGGGTTTTAAAAAGAAGCACCGATTTGCCGGTGCTTCTTTATTTAAAGATCAGAAAGTATATAATTTTTAGCCCTATTGATACTTCGTCGAATATTGCCACGTCCGGCTCCAGCACTAATGTTGTAGCGTGACTTCTCGATAAGTCAATAGCGATTCGCTTGTGCTCTTAAAGAGTTTCCTTATCTCCCGTGGGCCCTGATCGGCTAAAACCGCCGCGATAGTTTTGCCCTGTTTTCACACGAATAGCGGAATGAGAAACCGTTCGGTATGGATAGTCCAGCTTTGGCGGATTCTCATTCCGTTATTTGCGTCAATTAAAGCCTTTCCAACACGTTAGCGGATCCTCATTCCGCTATTTCCTCTTTTCATCCTAGTTTTGCCCTATTCTTACCCAAATAGCGGAATGAGGATTCATTAC
>NZ_BMNQ01000015.1 GCF_014646635.1 Lentibacillus kapialis | reverse complement strand
CACAGGTCTGGCAGCAACAGCGGAGAGGACACACCTGTTCCCATGCCGAACACAGAAGTTAAGCTCTCCAGCGCCGATGGTAGTTGGGGTTTAACCCCTGCAAGAGTAGGACGCCGCCAGGCATGACAGAAGAGGCTGAACCCAACATAAATTGGATCAGCCTCTTTTATTATTCCTGATGTAAAAGGTGTATGTAGCTTCCATACTGTATACGAAAATAATACAATCGCATTTAAACGGATTTCATTCATATGTTTAAAGTAAGACGCTATATACAGCAGGAGGGAGGTTCAATCGGTGGTTGACTTTTTAAATGAACTTATCGGCGATCATTTTAATATTATTATGTTACGCATTGTAATTGCCTTAATCTTATCTGGATTAATTGGGTTTGAACGTGAATTAAAAAATCATTCTGCAGGTTTTAGAACTCATATACTGGTGGGGGTGGGCGCGTGTTTGATGATGCTCCTGTCATTATATGGCTTTGATACACTTATTCAGGCATATGACAATATCCGCTTTGACCCGGCCCGGATTCCGTCTTACGTTATAAGCGGTATTGGTTTTTTGGGTGCCGGTACAATTATCGTTAATGGAATAACGATCCGTGGTCTGACTACTGCTGCGTCGATTTGGACAGTCGCCGGACTGGGGCTTGTAGTTGGATCCGGTATGTATGCTGCGGCTGTTTTTACAACTTTTATTATCTTACTTAGTCTCATATTTCTGAATAATTTTGAAAAATTATTCAGGCGAAAAAAACCTTATCAAATAGAAATAACAGCCCTTCCCGGGTTAACAATTAATAAGGTTGTATCTGTCTTTGAATCCTACTCCCTCATGATTAAACAAGTGGATATTGAAAGGATTGATGGCGAACTGCGAAATATTGTCATTAAAATTGAACCATACAAAGAATTAAGCCAATTAGAGCTTTTTGAAGATATATCAAAAATTGAATATGTTAAAAATATATCGGAACGAAAATAATAAATAATCACAAGATCATGCAGGTGTTAAGCCAAATGTTGTTTTGATAATTAACAAATTACAATTATTCTCTAACCGTTGGGATGTATTAATTGATTTGAAGTTGTCTAATCTTAATGATAAGATGACTTGCATCTTTGTTTGTGTGAAGTATAATGGAAATATAGTCAAAGTTAGTCAAAGTCAAAGCAATTGAGAAGAGTAGACACCAATGATGAAGAGGATGAGGAGATATGCGAAATATTTCTGATATCATAGAACAACATTTAAAACAAATCCTGGAATCTGCCGGCAGGGATATGATTGATATAAAGCGAAGTGAATTGGCAGAGGAATTTCAATGTGTTCCGTCCCAAATTAATTATGTGATTAAAACACGTTTTACTGTGGAAAAAGGATATATAGTAGAAAGTAAACGGGGGGGCGGCGGATATATCCGGATTATAAGGATTAAACATCAGGACAAAGCGGCGTTGATTGATGATATTATTGGAATGATTAATCCGAGCGTTTCACAACAGTCGGCATTGGATGTGCTTGAACGGCTGATTGAAGAAGATTTGGTAACCGAACGTGAAGCAAAAATCATGTTAAGTGCCATTGATAGAGAAACGCTTGCATTTCAATTGCCGTTGCGTGATGAAATTCGGGCACGAATTTTAACGTCGATATTCACAACATTGAAGTATTTAAACAAGTAATCAAGGGGGTTACCAATGTGGAATGCCAGGAATGTCATGAACGGCCGGCGACACTTCATTTCACTCAAGTGATCAACGGTGAAAAGGCAGAGGTTTATGTGTGCGAGGTTTGTGCAAAGGAAAAAGAATATATGAATTACCCGGAGGAAGGTTATTCATTACATCACTTACTGTCCGGGTTGCTTCATTCAACATTTGAAAATCCAAAAAGCACGACTGGGCAGCAGGTAAAGGAAGTACAATGTCCGAAATGTGAAATGACACTTTCAGAATTTAAGCGGGTCGGCAAATTTGGTTGTCCGGCTTGTTATGAGACGTTTGCCGATAATCTTGACCCTATCTTTCGCCGTGTCCACAGTGGCAATACTAAGCATTACGGGAAAATTCCGGCGCGCATCGGTGGAGATATGCGTGTTAAGAAGCAAGTGGATGCCTATAAGGAAGAACTGCAGCGCTTGATTAAAAATGAAGCATTTGAAGAAGCCGCTACTGTCCGGGATAAAATTAAAGAGTTAGAAAAACAAACACGGGGTGACGATTCATGACATTGCAGCAATTTATGAATGAAGCGATCAGCCCATGGATGCGTGAGGAAGGGCCTGACAGCGACATTGTGTTAAGCAGTAGGATACGTTTGGCCAGAAATTTTGCCCAGTATGCATTTCCGATTCTGGCTACTGAAAAGGATTTGCAATATATAAACGGATTCATCCGTGCGGAGTATGAAAACCAATCATTTCAGGACTATAGTGATTTTGCATTTGTCCCCATTAAAGATTTAACTCCTGTGGAAAGGCGTGTTTTAGTTGAGAAGCATTTGATCAGCCCGCATCTGGCGGAAACAAATCATGCATCAGCTGTACTTATATCTAAAAATGAACAGGTGTCCATTATGGTGAACGAGGAAGATCACCTCCGCATACAGCTTTACTATCCCGGATCTCAGCTGAACAAAGCACTGAAAAAAGTTTTTGAACTGGACGATTGGTTAGAGGGGAAAATCGATTACGCCTTTGATGAACAACGGGGATATTTGACTGGCTGTCCAACGAATGTGGGAACGGGTATGCGGGCTTCAGTTATGATGCACTTACCCGCTCTTTCCTGGACTCAGCAGATGAGTCGGCTGATTCCCGCTATCAATCAGCTTGGTCTGGTTGTTCGCGGCATCTACGGAGAGGGCAGCCAGGCAACAGGTAATATTTTCCAGATATCCAACCAAATAACACTCGGAAAATCAGAAGAGGACATTGTGGAAGATTTGCAGAGTGTTGTCCGTGAGCTTATTGAACACGAACGTAATGCAAGAAATGACATTATGGAACAGTCGCCAATCAGGCTGGAGGACCGGATTTATCGTTCCTATGGCGTGTTGACATGCAGCCGAATCATTGAATCAAAAGAAGCAGCAAAATGTTTATCGGATGTCCGTCTGGGAATTGATTCAGGAATTATTGAAAATGTTTCAAGGAATATTTTGAACGAATTAATGGTGCTCACACAACCCGGTTTCCTGCAACAATATGCTAAAAAGACACTGACACCTAACGAACGGGATGTATTGAGGGCGTCACTTATTCGTGAGCGCATGCAATTAGAGAACTAGGTAGGAGGAAAAGTATATGATGTTTGGACGCTTTACAGAGCGCGCACAAAAAGTATTGGCCTTATCTCAGGAAGAGGCGGTGAGGCTCGGGCATAATAATATTGGAACGGAGCATATTCTGCTTGGACTTGTCCGTGAGGGAAACGGCATTGCAGCCAAAGCGCTTGAAGCGCTGGGGCTGGAAGTAACCAAGATTCAGCAGGAAGTGGAAAAACTGATTGGCACTGGCAAACAGCCGATGCAAACCATTCATTATACACCGCGTGCTAAAAAAGTCGTGGAATTGTCGCAGGATGAAGCACGTAAGCTTGGGCATTCGTATGTCGGAACAGAACATATCCTGCTTGGCCTGATTCGTGAAGGAGAGGGTGTGGCAGCCCGAGTTCTTAATAACCTTGGTGTCAGTCTTAATAAAGCACGCCAGCAGGTTCTGCAGCTTCTCGGTAGCAATGAATCACAGGCAGGCCGACATAGTAGAAGTTCACAGGCATCGAGTGCTAACACACCAACACTTGATTCGCTGGCACGCGATTTGACCGACAGTGCCAAAGAAGGAAACGTTGACCCGGTTATCGGCCGCAGCCAGGAAATTGAGCGAGTCATTCAGGTGCTAAGCCGGCGTACAAAAAATAATCCGGTTCTGATTGGTGAACCCGGAGTCGGTAAAACAGCTGTTGCTGAAGGCCTCGCCCAGCAAATCGTCAACAACGAAATTCCGGAAATACTTCGTGATAAGCGTGTCATGACGCTTGATATGGGAACGGTTGTTGCCGGGACCAAATACCGCGGTGAATTTGAAGACCGTCTTAAGAAAGTGATGGAAGAAATTCGCCAGGCGAATAATATTATTCTGTTTATTGATGAATTGCACACATTAATTGGTGCAGGTGGTGCAGAAGGGGCGATCGATGCATCCAATATACTTAAACCGGCGTTATCCAGGGGGGAATTGCAATGTATCGGGGCCACCACGCTTGATGAATACCGCAAGTATATCGAAAAAGACGCTGCACTTGAACGCAGGTTTCAGCCGATTCAAGTCGATGAACCGACTCTGGATGAAACAGTTCAGATTTTAAAGGGATTGCGTGATCGATATGAAGCTCATCATCGTGTAACTATCCCGGATGAATCAATTGAAGCGGCCGTCAACTTATCTGACCGGTATATTACAGACCGTTTCCTTCCCGATAAGGCCATTGACCTGATTGATGAAGCCGGTTCACGAGTTCGCTTAAGCTCTTACACGGTTCCGCCAAACTTAAAGGAACTTGAGAAGAAACTTGAGGATGTCAGGAAAGAAAAGGATTCGGCCGTTCAAAGTCAAGAGTTCGAAAAAGCTGCTTCATTACGAGATTCCGAGCAGCGTCTACGTGAGGAATTGGAAGAAACGAAAAATGAATGGAAAGAAAAGCAGGGTCAGAAAGATTCTGAAGTAGTGGTAGAAGACATTGCCAAAGTTGTTTCCACTTGGACAGGGGTTCCGGTTGCCAGGCTGACAAAAGACGAAAGTGAACGGCTCTTAAATTTGGAAGATACGCTGCATAACCGAGTGATTGGTCAGGAAGAAGCGGTTGAAGCAGTGTCCAAAGCCATCCGACGGGCACGTGCCGGGTTGAAGGATCCTAAGCGTCCAATCGGGTCGTTCATTTTCCTTGGTCCTACCGGTGTCGGAAAGACAGAACTCGCCAGAGCACTGGCTGAGGCTATGTTTGCTGACGAAGAAGCTATGATTCGGATTGATATGTCGGAGTACATGGAAAAACATGCCACTTCCCGTCTAGTGGGTTCTCCTCCGGGCTATGTCGGTTATGATGAGGGTGGACAATTGACTGAGAAAGTCCGGACAAAGCCATATTCGGTGGTTTTGCTGGATGAAGTGGAAAAAGCACACCCTGAAGTATTTAATATCTTATTGCAGGTACTTGAAGATGGCCGTCTGACCGATGCCAAGGGGCGTCTTGTTGATTTCCGCAATACCGTTCTGATCATGACATCAAACGTCGGCGCCAATGAGCTGAAACGGAATAAATACGTTGGGTTCACACTTGATGATGACCAGCAGCAAGACTATCAAAACATGAAAACAAAGGTCACCGACGAATTGAAAAAAGCATTCCGTCCTGAATTCCTGAACCGGATTGACGAAACGATCGTATTCCATTCATTAGAACGTAAACATATGAAATATATCGTTAATCTGATGATCAAACAGCTTCAGGATCGTTTGAAACAGGAGGATGTTGAGTTTACTCTGACAGATAAAGCTATTGAGAAAATTGCCAATGAAGGCTTTGATCCAGAATATGGTGCGCGACCATTACGCAGATCTATTCAAAAAAATATCGAGGATTTGCTTTCCGAAGAATTGCTTAAGGAAAACCTTGAAAAAGGCGAAAAAGTGAAAATCGGCTTAAACAATAAAGGAGAGTTCATTATTTTGCCTTAGTATATCAATAATAGCGAGAAAATCTGACCAAAAAGCTGGAAGGAAATAACCTTTCAGCTTTTTGTGTTGCAACGGTATGCAATGAGAGATGTTATAATGATGGAAGAGCCTGATAATCATTGCCATTTCATGTTGAACACGTGCTTTCTAGTATGTGGAATAAATATGGAACGAAATTTATGGAAATGATAGAGGGCTGTAACTTTTGTGTGATGTTAATCGTATATAATGGAGACTATAGTGAAGGGAAAGATTCATTTTGGCTAAACGAAAAACGAAGTATGTTTGTCAGGATTGTGGCTATGAATCTGCTAAATGGATGGGAAAGTGCCCGGGCTGCAATCATTGGAATACACTCGTCGAGGAAATAGAAGCATTATCCGGGGGCGCCGGGCATACAATGAGCAGGGATGGAAAAGCTGCCGGCCAGCCCGAAAGCATTACATCGATTGAAACTAAAAAAGAGCCCCGGATAACAACTGGAATGAAAGAATTCAACCGTGTTCTCGGCGGAGGCATTGTACCTGGGTCGCTCGCTTTGATAGGTGGTGATCCAGGGATCGGTAAGTCCACTTTGCTGCTGCAGATATCGTCTCAACTTGCTGAGAAGCAATTGCCGGTTCTTTACATCTCCGGAGAGGAATCAACGCGGCAGACAAAACTGCGGGCAGACAGGCTTGATGTCAGTTCAGAATTGTTATATGTGATGGCAGAGACAAACTTGCTTGATATCATAAACCAGATTGAACAAATAAGGCCAGCGTTTGTCGTGATAGATTCAATCCAGACAATCTATCGCGAGGAAGTGACAAGCGCTCCCGGAAGTGTTTCCCAAGTGCGTGAAAGTACCAGTGAATTAATGCGTGTTGCCAAATCAAACGGCATTCCTATCTTTATTGTCGGACATGTGACGAAAGAAGGAGCAATTGCCGGGCCGCGGATGCTGGAACATATGGTAGATGCTGTTCTTTATTTTGAAGGGGAGCGCCATCATACCTACCGTATTTTGCGCAGCGTTAAAAATCGTTTCGGAAGCACACACGAAATGGGTATTTTTGAAATGAAAGAAGAGGGGTTAAGAGAAGTCATGAACCCATCTGAGATCTTTCTCGAGGAAAGGTCGCAGGGAGCAGCCGGCTCAACTGTGGTCGCTTCAATGGAAGGCACACGGCCAGTGCTTGTAGAGATCCAAGCATTGATTTCGCCGACCAGTTTCGGGAATCCGCGGCGTATGGCAACTGGTATTGATACAAATCGTGTGCCGCTTTTGATGGCTGTGTTGGAAAAGCGTGTCGGACTCATGCTTCAGAATCAGGATGCCTACATTAAAGTGGCCGGCGGGGTAAAGCTGGATGAGCCGGCTATAGACTTGGCTGTAGCTGTCAGCATCGCATCAAGTTTCCGAAATCAGCCGACAAAGCCTGAAGATATTGTGATTGGTGAGGTCGGATTGACCGGTGAAATTAGGCGTGTAGCCCGAATCGAGCAGCGTGTGCAGGAAGCGGCAAAGCTCGGCTTTAAGCGAGTGATCTGCCCTATGAAAAATCTGGAAGGATGGGTCCCTCCTGAGTCGATCCAGGTCGTGGGTGTTAACACAGTCCGGGAAGCACTGGATGAGGGTCTGACATCCTGATCAGTTTATTTTCCATATTTTTACAAAAACTACGATTTATTGACAGGTTATATGAAATGTGATAAGATATATTGTTTTCTAAATTGACTCACTTTTATAGGTGTGATAGGATTTAAATGATGCTACATTAAATTTCATCAAGCATGGTTATTCTATAAAAAATGGGTAATAATAAACGGTAGGAGGTGAGTAATGGTGCTGAAAATAATTGTCCATTTATTTTTTATTATCAGTGGAGGTACCATTGGGTTTTTGTATATGCCGGAGATTGTCAGATTGCTGGATTTTACTGACGCGGCTTGGGTTGCATCCCCTTATTTAGGCATGATCGCAGGTGCAATTATATTATTTGCTATATCTTATTTCGCTGCGGGGTACATTGTCGGATTCTTAAGATGGATTGAAGAGGCACTGATTAAGATCCCGGTAAGTGATTTACTGTTTGGGAGTTTTGGTCTGATTGGCGGATTAGTGGTTGCTTATTTAGTGAACATTCCGCTGACTGACATCAATATTTACCTTGTTTCTCAGGTTTTGCCACTTTTTATTACGATTTTACTTGGTTATTTCGGTTTTCAGGTTGGTTTCAGGCGACGGGATGAATTAATGAGTCTGCTTAATTTCAATCGGAAAGAACGGGATAAAAAACGCATCCCTGAAGGAGAATTTTATCAGAAAAACCGGCCGAAGTCTAAAATTCTGGATACTAGTGTGATCATTGACGGTCGGATTGCTGATATTTGTCAGACAAACTTTTTGGAAGGGACAATTGTCATCCCTCAATTTGTACTTGGCGAGCTACAGCACATCGCTGATTCGTCTGACGTTCTTAAACGTAATCGCGGGCGACGCGGGCTTGATGTGCTCAACCGTATTCAAAAAGAATTGCCGGTGGAAGTCGAGATCTACGAGGGTGACTTTGAAGATATTCCTGAAGTGGACAGCAAGCTGATTAAGCTGGCGAAAGTTATTGACGGTATTGTTGTAACCAATGACTTCAACCTGAATAAGGTGTGTGACCTTCAGAGTGTACCTGTATTGAATATTAATGATCTGGCAAATGCTGTCAAACCAGTTGTACTACCGGGTGAGGAATTAATGGTTCATGTCATTAAAGACGGCAAGGAGCACAATCAAGGCGTCGCTTATCTGGATGATGGTACAATGATTGTGGTGGAAGAAGGCCATGATTATATCGGGAAGAAGATTGAGGTTCTGATTACAAGCGTCCTGCAGACATCAGCGGGAAGAATGATCTTTGCCAAACCAAAATTACTTGAAAAAGCCTTGTAAAAACGATATAACTTAGGAAGGAAAATAAAAGTGATAACAATAATGTTATCACTTTTTATTCGTATAGCATATTTGTCTTTATTTATAAAAAAGAAAGGGGCAGCACTATGACACATCAGGTTCGTGTACGTTATGCGCCTAGTCCAACCGGTCATTTGCATATTGGAAATGCACGTACAGCTTTATTTAATTATTTATATGCGAAACATTTTGGCGGGAAATTTATTATCAGGATTGAAGATACCGATGCCAAACGTAACGTTGCCGGTGGCGAAGAAAGCCAGATGATGTACTTAAAATGGCTTGGCATTGAATGGGATGAAGGTGCTGATGTCGGTGGTGATTACGGCCCGTACCGTCAGATGGAGCGTTTGGAGATATATCAGCGGTATATTGACGAGCTGATTGAGAAAGGTTTAGCCTATAAATGCTACATGACTGAGGAAGAGTTGGAACAGGAACGAGAAGAGCAACGAGCCAAAGGGCAAGTTCCAAAGTACTCCGGCGCTCACCGTCACCTGACAGCAGACCAAATTGAAGCGTTTGAACAGGAAGGACGTAAGCCAAGTATCCGCATGCGCGTTCCGGATAATAAATCGTATACGTTCAAGGATATTGTACGGGGCAATATCACATTTGAATCCAGTGATTTTGGTGATTGGGTTATCGTCAAGAAAAATGGGGCACCGACATATAACTTTGCTGTGGCAATTGATGACCATTTAATGGATATCACAGATGTCTTGCGCGGCGAGGAGCATATCTCGAATACACCAAAACAGATGATGGTCTATGAAGCATTTGGTTGGGAGCCGCCGAGGTTTGGCCACATGACATTAATTTTAAATGAAGAACGCAAAAAGCTGAGTAAGCGTGATGAGCATATACTCCAATTTATTGAACAATATCACAATCTGGGCTACTTGCCTGAAGCTTTGTTTAACTTTATCACATTGCTTGGCTGGTCACCGGTGGGTGAAGAAGAAATCTTTACGCGGGACGAACTGATTGAGATTTTTGATCCGGAACGATTGTCGACCTCGGCTGCTATCTTTGACCGGCATAAACTGAAGTGGATGGACAACGAATATATTAAGGCTGCAGACCCCCAACGCATCATTGAGCTGGCGATGCCACATCTGGTCGCCGCAGGAAAATTACCGGAAGATATGGGTACAGCCACAAGAGAATGGGCTGAAAAAGTCATTGCACTGTATCAGGAGCAGCTGCGATATGGTTACGAGATCGTCAAGCTGACGGGGTTGTTTTTCAATGATACCGTCGACTACGATGAAGAAGCCATGAATGTGCTGCAGCAAGAACAGGTTCCTGAAGTACTCCAGGTCTTTACAGATAAATTAATTCAACTCGAGCATTTTGAGAAAGATGCCATTAAACAACAGATCAAGGCAACCCAAAAAGAAACCGGCCATCGCGGCAAAAAGCTGTTTATGCCAATCCGTGCGGCAACGACCGGTCAGACACACGGTCCCGAACTGCAGACAGCCATTGAATTGTTGGGAAGAGATACTGTGGTGAGCCGTCTGAATCATTTGTTGAAGCGGCTTGGAGCTTAATAGTTCACATTTGTGGCTGAATGTAATATAGTGATAACACAATTACATTCAGATCGTATATGGTCGATAGTGAAATTGACCGTACTTTTAAGCTTATCTAATAGAGAGCGTCGACAAGGAGAAGTAAAAAACGTACTTGCTTATCCAGAGAGAATCATCACCGGCTGAAAGTGATTCTGGGCACCGTTTTTGAAATGCACCTTGGAGCCCGTTATGGAAGACCAGTATATAACGGCGGTCCTCAACCGTTAACAGAGCAGGAGCCGGGAGAAATCGGACTTTCTCCAAACAGAGTGGAACCGCGCAGATAAGCGCCTCTGTGTAGTCATTACACAGAGGTGCTTATTTTTATAATAACGTCAGAAAGTATAAATTATGGATGACTTTATAAGAAAAACGACTGCAACCGCTATAAAGACGATGCGAATGCCGAGTTTTTCTAACGCCAGAAATAAAAGTAAAGTTTAGCACGTCCTGTCAAACGGGGGAGTAACTAATTTAGAAGAATTTACAATGAGGGGGAGAAGCCAAAACGATGGGCATATTAAAGCGAATGAAAGAGGATATGGATGTTGTATTTGACCAGGATCCTGCGGCGCGTTCATATATTGAAGTGTTTTTGACTTATTCCGGGTTGCATGCTATCTGGGCGCATCGCATCGCTCACTTTTTCTTTAAGCGCAACTTGCTTTTTATAGCACGATCCATTTCACAAATAAGCCGCTTTTTTACTGGCATTGAAATTCATCCTGGGGCTACCATAGGGCGGAAATTTTTTATCGATCACGGTATGGGTGTCGTTATTGGCGAGACATGTGAAATCGGCGATAATGTCACCTTGTTCCAGGGTGTGACTCTTGGTGGGACGGGTAAAGAAAAAGGAAAACGCCACCCCACGATCAAAGATAATGCGATGGTGACAAACGGTGCCAGGGTTCTCGGCAATATTACAATCGGCAACAGTTCAAAAGTTGGTGCCGGGTCGGTTGTTTTAAAAGACGTACCCGATCATTCAACGGTTGTGGGTGTCCCGGGCCAGATTGTTGTGAAAAATGGGGAAAAGATACGCAAAAACCTTGATCATCATAAACTCCCAGATCCCGTCGCTGACCGATGTGCACATCTACAGGAGGAAATTGACGCGTTGAAAGAAGAAATAGCAAAGTTAAAGGAAGTGAAACAGAATGGCAATAATGATTTATAATTCACTGACACATGATAAGGAACCTTTTAAACCGATGGATGCAGAAAAGGTACGCATGTACGTCTGCGGACCGACCGTCTATAACTACATCCATATCGGCAATGCCCGGCCTGCTATTGTGTTTGATACTGTAAGACGCTATCTTGAATATAAAGGGTACGACGTGGATTATGTCTTAAATTTCACGGATGTCGACGACAAGATTATCAATGCTGCCAACGAATTGAATGAACCCGTGCCGGATGTAGCGAACAGGTTTATCGATGCTTATCTGGCTGATGTGGGGTCACTCGGTGTAAAGAAAGCCACCTATAACCCGCGTGTGACAGAGACGATGGATGACATCATCCACTTTATTTCAAATCTGATCAGTAAAGGTTATGCTTATGAAGTGGATGGGGATGTTTATTTCAAGCCCCGTTCATTTGAGGACTATGGGAAACTATCACACCAGTCCATTGATGAATTGAGGAGTGGTGCGCGTATTCAAGTTGGCGACAAAAAAGAAGACCCGCTCGATTTTGCTTTGTGGAAAAGGGCGAAGGATGACGAGATTGCATGGGATTCACCGTGGAGTCAAGGGCGTCCAGGCTGGCATATTGAATGTTCCGCTATGGCTAAAAAATATCTCGGGGAAACGATTGATATTCATGCCGGCGGACAGGATCTGACATTTCCGCATCATGAAAATGAAATCGCCCAGTCGGAAGCAATGACTGAAAAGACGTTTGCTAATTATTGGATGCATAACGGATATATTAATATTGATAACGAAAAAATGTCCAAATCACTTGGCAACTTTGTTTTAACCAAAGATATTATTGCACAGCACGACCCGCAGGTTATTCGCTTTTTCATGCTCAGTGTTCATTATCGAAATCCGATTAATTTTACAGAAGAACTGCTTAAAGGGGCAAAAAATAGTCTGGACCGGGTTAAAAATGCTTATACAAATCTGGAACATCGCAGCCGGTCAAGTATGGACCTGTCGGGCAAAAGTGATATGTGGCTGGAAAAAATCAGTCATTTGAACACTCAGTTTGAAACGGCAATGGATGATGACTTTAATACAGCGAACGCCATTTCCGTGTTATTCGAACTGACAAAAGAAGCAAATGTGTATCTTGAACAAAAGCAGACAACCTCAAATGTCATCAGAGCTTTCCAGGAGAGCATAAAGAATGTGCTTGGCGTATTGGGAATCCAGATAGATATTGAACAAACACTGCTGGATGACGATGTTGAAGCATTGCTGGAGGAGCGCGTCGAAGCCAGAAAAAACCGTGATTACAGACGGGCAGATGATATTCGGGATACCTTGAAACAAAAAAATATAATCCTGGAAGATACACCTCAAGGTACCAGGTGGAAAAGGGCAGACCATGAATCTTGATGCCAGGCAAATGAAGAGTCTTGCACTTGCCTATATGGGGGATGCGGTTTATGAGGTGCATGTGCGGGCGCATCTTTTGAAAAGCGGCACAGTGAAACCTAATCAACTCCACAAGGAAGCTGTCACATTCGTTTCGGCCAAGTCGCAGGCAGCGATTGTCATGCATTGGCTGAAGACAAAATACCTTACAGGTGAAGAAGAAAAGGTTGTAAACCGGGGCAGAAATGCGAAATCAGGAACTGTCCCCAAAAACACAAGTGTCCAGACTTACCGTTATAGTACAGCGTTTGAGACGTTGATAGGCTATTATTATTTACTTGAAAACACGGAACGTTTAGACGAACTGCTGAATGCGGCTGTGACATTTGTCGAAGGGAGGAAAGGCTGATAATGGACCAGGAAATCATCATAGGCAAAAACGCTGTTATGGAAGTATTGAAGTCCGGTCGGCCCGTTAACAAAGTGTTTGTTTCCGAACACTTGAACAAAGCTTTGTCAGGAAAGCTTCAGCAATTAAGCAAAAATGCCGGAACCATCATGCAAAAAGTGCCAAAAAATAAGCTTGATCAAATGGCTTCCGGCAATCATCAGGGCGTTGTCGCCTACGTTGCCGCTTATGCTTATGCATCACTGGATGATTTGTTTCACCGTGCAGAAGAACGGGATGAAGCACCATTTTTCATCATTTTGGATCAGCTTGAAGATCCGCACAATTTGGGGTCCATACTGCGCAGCGCAGATGCAACGGGAGCACATGGCGTGATTATTCCGAAACGGCGTTCAGTCGGACTGACAGGAGCCGTTTCCAAAACGGCGGCAGGAGCGTTGGAATACGTGCCGGTTGCCCGGGTGACAAATACAGCCAATACGATTGACGAATTGAAAGAACGGTATGTCTGGGTCGTTGGGACGGAAGCAGCTGCTTCCGAAGATTATCGTGAGCTGGACGGAACGCTGCCGATTGCTTTGGTGATCGGCAATGAAGGCAGAGGGATGAGCCGGCTGGTAAGAGACAAATGCGACTGGACGCTCAGTCTGCCAATGAAAGGTCATGTTCCTTCTCTTAACGCCTCTGTTGCCTGCAGTTTATTGTTGTACGAGGTGTTCCGCAAACGATATCCGGCTGGTGACTTATCATGAATGTGCTTGTGGTGGATGGCTATAATATCATCGGGGACTGGGAGGAACTGCGCCTGTTGAAACAGAGCAGTATCGGCCAAGCACGCGATATGCTAATTGAAAAGCTGGCTGAATATCAGGCATATACCGGTATGCGGGTGATCGTGGTATTTGATGCATACTATGTAAAAGGGATCGAAAGCAAGTTGGAGGCATATAAAGTTGAAATCATTTACACCAAAGAAAGCGAAACTGCCGATGAGTGTATTGAGCGAACTGTCAAAGACTTGAAAAATGTCATCAATCAGGTTTATGTGGCCACCTCTGATTATGCAGAACAGCGGACCATTTTTGGTCGGGGCGCACTAAGGAAGTCGGCACGGGAACTGCAAATTGAATTGGATGACATCGATAAGGAAATAGGACAACAAATAGAAAAACATCAAAAAGTTCAGCCGCAGATTAAAATCCCGCTGAACCAGGATGTACTTGAGAAATTTGAGAAATGGCGGCGAGGAAATTCGTGAGTTTTTCGCATTGTTATACCAAGTGACATAGAAAAGTTTTTCTTTTAGGCATTTGCTCGCTCCGGCCAACGCTTCCCCTAGTTTGCGCAAGGCTTTATTTTGTGATTCTATGTTGACTACTAGGAAGCGCTTACTGTATAATATTTCTAAATTGACTGATGTGCAGCCGGGGGGTCTTTTTTGGTGAGTGTCAAGCTGGCAGAGAAAGATTATCAGATTATGAGGTCACTCCATGACGACGAAATAATTCGCTTGATTCATCAGGGGGACAGCCATGCACTGGACTTTCTGATAAATAAATATATTAATTATGTGCGGGCAAAAGCACGGACATATTTTATTATCGGTGCCGACAAAGAAGATATTGTTCAGGAAGGCATGATTGGTCTATATAAGGCAATCCGTGATTATGATGGGGACAAGTTCTCGTCATTCAAGGCATTTGCCGAGCTATGTGTTACCAGACAAATCATTACCGCCATCAAAACAGCTACGCGGCAGAAACATACCCCACTCAACTCCTACGTGTCTCTGGACAAACCAATTTATGATGAAGAATCCGACCGGACCTTGCTGGATGTCATTGCCGGCGCAAAATCGTTTGATCCCCAGGAATTGCTTGAAAACAGGGAAAGTATATTTGATATGGAAGGAAAATTGACGGAGCTGTTAAGTGACCTGGAAAAAAGGGTTTTGAGCTTGTACATGGATGGCTGTACATACCAGGAGATTTCAGTCAAATTAAAACGTCATATTAAATCCATAGACAATGCTTTGCAGCGCATCAAGCGAAAGTTGGAACTGCTTCTGGAAAAAAATGAGGCAGGGGGGGTACGGTAGTCCATTGACACATTATGTCATGCGTGCTACATTAATATGAGTGAAAACCCTGCAATTGGGGTGATACGGTGACAAAAAAAGTAATCATGGCATGTGTTTCGTGTAGCAGCAGGAATTATACAACAAGCAAAAATGTGTCCAAACAGCCTGGACGATTACAGATACGAAAATACTGTAAAATATGCAGTAATCATACATTGCATCGTGAGACGAAATAAGCACGTCAGTCAGGCAGGATCTGGAGGGGACAATCTTTGAAAATCATTAAATTTTTCAAGAATGTTTCGAGGGAGATGAAAAAAGTCAGCTGGCCCAAGGGCCGCGAGTTGACAAGTTATACAATAACCGTATTGACAACAGTGGCATTTGTTGCGGTGTTTTTTGCAATTATTGACCTCGGCATTTCACAACTGCTAAATTTATTTTTTTAACCGTAAATCTTGAATAATGAACTGATTTTTATGCTATAATGGAAAATAATATCTTGATTAGGAAAACCCGGGATATCGGGTTTTTTAATATGTTTGAATTTCTCGCAAAAACGATTTAAAAAAGTCAATAAGGGAGGGAAGGGCAACGCAAATTGTCCTGATCACATGGAAAAAAACTGGTATGCGATCCATACTTATTCCGGTTATGAAAATAAGGTGAAGACAAACCTTGAAAAGCGCGTGGAAACTATGAATATGGAGGATAAGATCTTCCGGGTGCTCGTTCCTGAGGATGAAGAAACAGAAATTAAAAATGGCAAGAAGAAAGTGGTCAAAAAGAAATTTTTCCCCGGGTATGTGCTCGCCGAAATGGTTATGACGGATGACTCGTGGTATGTAGTGCGCAACACACCAGGTGTTACAGGATTTGTCGGGTCAAGCGGACACGGAACAAAACCGACGCCGCTTTTGCCTGGTGAAATAGATGCGGTGCTGAAACGGATGGGAGTATCCGAGCCTGTCACACAAGTCGATTTTGAACTGAAGGAGAACGTGAAGGTGACAGACGGACCGTTCAGCGAATTTACCGGGACAATCGAACATATCGATGCCGATAAACAAAAACTTAAAGTACATGTTAACATGTTCGGTCGCGAAACCCCCGTTGAACTTGAGTTTTCCCAGGTTGAGAAATTGTAAGAGTATTCCCGTCTGTTATGTATGAAAGAGGGTTTATCACTCAAAATGCGCATAAAAACTTGCATAATTTGATGATACATGCTAAAATTTTTTTGTTATTTACGTCCCCGGAATGAGTGCGGGGATTTGTAATGTTGAGTGGGAGGGGAACAGCCCTATTACCACATCACGGACTTTAAGGAGGTGTGTCTCGTGGCTAAAAAAGTAATTAAATTGGTAAAATTGCAAATCGAGGCCGGTAAAGCAAACCCGGCACCGCCGGTAGGACCGGCGTTGGGTCAGGCTGGTGTGAATATCATGGGATTTTGTAAAGAATTCAACGCTCGTACCCAGGATCAGGCCGGCATGATTATTCCGGTTGAAATCACGGTGTTTGAAGACCGGTCTTTCACGTTTATTACGAAAACGCCGCCAGCTGCAGTACTGCTGAAAAAAGCAGCCGGTATTGATACGGCGTCAGGCGAACCCAGCCGCAACCAGGTCGCTTCGGTCAAGCGTGATCAAGTGAAGGAAATTGCGGAAACTAAAATGCCTGATTTAAATGCAGCTGATTTGGATGCTGCCGTACGTATGGTTGAAGGAACCGCACGCAGCATGGGTATTTCAATTGAAGACTAATGTAAGTACAACATGAATAATACAGTTGCGATAAATGGTCTGCCATGTTACGCAACTTTTTTCATGATAAATGCACCGGTGCTCTGGTTATTATAAGCATATAACAGTGCCGGCAAGCATTTTAAGTGGGAGGTCTTACCGCTAAAAACCACAACCTGAGGAGGAAGTAAAATGGCAAAAAGAAGTAAAAGATATCAAGAAGCTGCCAAGCTTGTGGATCGTTCAAATGCATATGATGCTGAAGAAGCGATTGCTTTATTGAAAGAAACCGCAAAGGCAAATTTTGATGAAACAGTTGAAGCTGCTTTCCGTTTGGGAGTTGACCCGAAGAAAGCTGATCAGCAGATCCGCGGTGCTACAGTTCTGCCGAATGGAACCGGCAAAACCCAGCGCGTTCTGGTATTTGCAAAAGGTGATAAGGCAACAGAAGCTGATAATGCCGGAGCAGATTATGTTGGCGAGCAGGATTTGATCAATAAAATCAACCAAGGCTGGTTTGATTTCGATGTTGTTGTTGCAACACCGGATATGATGGCTGAAGTCGGTAAACTTGGCCGGGTTCTCGGTCCTAAAGGTCTTATGCCTAACCCTAAGACTGGTACGGTAACATTCGAAATTGAAAAAGCCGTTAACGAAATTAAGGCCGGTAAAGTGGAATACCGTGTGGACAAATCCGCCAATATTCATGTGCCGCTTGGCAAGATCTCATTTGATAATCAGAAGTTGGTAGAGAATTTTGAAGCTATTGCCGAGACGCTTATGAAAGCAAAGCCACAGGCATCAAAAGGGATTTATATGCGTAATGCTTCTGTAACATCTACCATGGGCCCTGGCATAAAAATCGATGTTTCCGGCTATCGCAGTTAATATCAGCTTCATGCGACTGCATAATTTAGCGTTTCGGATCAGATTGCATGGTTGACTTTTGATGAACGATCAAGTAGAATAAATAGCGTTATAAAGATGAATACGTTATACCGTAGACAGCAGGTGCAGATTATGCTTAATTTCCTGCCGAGGTGTTGGATAGCAAATGGATAACTCCCCGAATGGGTCTATTTGTCATACAAGCCTCCATGTCTGCATGGGGGCTTTCTTAATAAATACGGTATGATGAACATTTAACAGGAGGTGGAACGATGGCTAATAGCAATATTATTGAGCAGAAAAAGCAGCTTGTCGATGAAATTGCTGACAAATTCCGCGACAGTCAATCAACAATGCTAGTGGATTATCGCGGACTTGATGTTGCTGAGGCGAATGAATTGCGCAAACAATTGCGTGAAGCAAATGTGGAATTCAAAGTTTATAAGAATACCATGACACGCCGCGCAGTGGAAAAAGCCGAGTTAAGTGATTTGTCTGATACACTTGTTGGTCCGACTGCAGTTGCCTTCAGTAACGATGACGTTGTAGCACCCGCTAAAATCCTGAATAATTTTTCCAAGGAACACACAGCGTTGGAAATCAAAGGCGGCGTCATTGAAGGTGAAATTGTATCACTTGAGCAAATTAAGGAACTTGCAGATCTGCCGAACTATGAAGGAATGGTTTCCATGCTTCTTAGCGTATTGCAAGCACCTGTGCGCAATTTTGCATACGCGACGAAGGCTATTGCAGATCAGAAAGAGGAACAAGGAGCATAAATTGGATGCTGGCGTTCCGGCATTCGTATAACAAAACGATAAAAATGGAGGAATAAAAATGGAAAATCAGCAAATTATTGATGCGATTAAAGATATGTCCGTTTTGGAATTAAATGATTTAGTAAAAGCAATTGAAGAAGAATTTGGCGTAACCGCTGCAGCACCAGTTGCAGTTGCAGGCGGGGACGGCGGCGGAGAAGCCGCTGAAGAGCAAACAGAGTTTGACGTAGAGCTTCAGGACGCTGGTGACTCAAAAATCAAGGTCGTTAAAGCTGTCCGTGAAATCACCGGTCTTGGTCTGAAAGATGCGAAAGAATTGGTTGATAACGCTCCTAAAGCTGTTAAAGAAGGGGCAACTAAAGAGGAAGCTGAAGAAATTAAAGGTCAGCTAGAAGAAGCAGGTGCAACGATAGAACTTAAGTAGTTTGGTAATGAAGAGCTCGTCGGTATTTCGACGGGCTCTCTGTATATTTCTCCTTCACAATTACACAACGAAGCGGGTGTCCAAATGTCTGAGCATTACTTTACACAAAACCCTCGTTCTAAAAGTTCACCTCAGAAATGGAATTATAAGTTGAGGGGCGAGATTTTTACATTCGAGAGTGATTTTGGCGTTTTCTCAAAAAATGAAGTTGATTATGGCTCGAAACTGCTGATTGAACATTTTCGAGAGCCTCGGGTTACGGGTGACCTCCTCGACCTTGGCTGTGGATACGGGCCGATAGGAATCACTGTTGCGAACTGTTATAAGGAGCGCCTGGTTATGCTGACAGATATTAATGAACGAGCAATCGATCTCGCCAAAAAAAATGCGCACCACAATGGCGTGAGTAATGTTGAATTTGCAATAAGTGATCGATTCAGACATCTCAAAGATATGAAATTTGCGGCAATCCTCACCAATCCTCCCATCCGGGCAGGCAAAAAAATTGTCCATCAGATGTTTGAAGACAGCAAGCATGCCTTGCTAAAGAATGGGCAGTTATGGGTGGTCATTCAGAAGAAACAGGGTGCACCATCTGCATTAGACAAATTGAAAGATTTATTTGGAAATGTTAATGTAATTGACCGCAGTAAAGGTTATTATATTTTAGTGGCACAAAATGATTGACCTTACATTTCTCTTATGATAGTATATTAAAATGCTATGATGGGACTTCTTTTGTCAAGAGAGGATTTCACTTGATTAACACGTATAAATCGCTGGTAATCGGGAACAATGATAGAATCTGCAAAAAAGAATGGCCTATTTATGAAAAAATTAAAATCATTTGTTTCCCTTCTTAATGGTCGAAATTAAGGATATATTGCCGGTGTTAAAATATGTTTTCTACAGTTATCCTGCTGTAGAATTACCGAAAGTTATGTAAACAGTAGTACACGTGCTATTGTTATTTTGTATCTGTTTACGAGTTTGAAAAATGGCCAACCATATATCAGTTTATTTGAAAGTAACGCATGGTTACTTTCTTGCTGCAATAGATACAATTGAGTTTTGCGTCATTGAAGTTTGGTAATGTGCCAAGTTTTGAATAATTATATAAGTCATTTTTCATTGGAGCAAGCGTGGTTCTTAAATCTTTGGAAAATGCTTGATTTGAGGGGTGAAGCAGTTGACAGGTCAACTAGTTCAGTACGGACGGCACCGTCAGCGCAGAAGCTATGCGCGTATTAGCGAAGTATTGGAATTGCCTAATCTTATCGAAATTCAAACCGCTTCCTATGATTGGTTTTTAAAGGAAGGTTTGCGGGAGATGTTCCAGGATATTTCCCCAATTGAGGATTTTGCGGGCAACCTATCATTGGAGTTTATTGATTATAGTCTTGGTGAACCTAAATATCCTGTTGATGAGTCGAAAGATCGGGATGTCACATATAATGCCCCGCTTCGTGTAAAAGTTCGCCTAATCAATAATGAGACAGGTGAAGTGAAAGAGCAGGAAGTGTTTATGGGCGACTTTCCGCTGATGACAGATACTGGCACATTTATTATTAATGGTGCCGAACGGGTTATTGTTTCGCAGCTTGTACGGTCACCTAGTGTCTATTACGGCGAGAAATTCGATAAAAATGGCAAACGCGGTGTGACTGCAACCGTGATTCCGAACCGCGGAGCTTGGCTGGAGTTTGAAACGGATGCTAAAGATGTTGCATATGTAAGAATTGACCGTACACGTAAGTTGCCGATCACGGTTCTTTTGCGTGCGCTTGGATTCAGTACAGATCAGGAAATCATTGATCTTCTCGGCGAAAATGAATACCTGAAAAACACCCTTGAAAAAGACAATACTGAAACAACTGAAAAAGCGCTGCTGGAAATCTATGAGCGTCTGCGTCCGGGCGAGCCGCCAACCGTTGAAAATGCCAAAAGCCTGCTTATTTCACGCTTTTTTGATCCTAAGAGGTACGACTTGGCACGCGTTGGCCGGTATAAAATGAACAAAAAATTAAATGTGAAAAATCGGTTGTTCAACCAAGTTCTGGCTGAACCCGTTGTCGATCCTGAGACGGGAGAAGTTCTGGCTCAAAAGGGCGACAAATTGGAACGTAAACTGCTTAATAAGATCATTCCTTATCTGGAAAATCAGAAAAATACGCTGGGCGAAAAATATATTGATCCGAGTGAAGCGATTTTGGATGAATCAATTCGTCTACAATCCGTAAAGATTGTTGATCCGACTGATCCTGAAGGCGAACGTGAATTGGAAGTCATTGGAAATGCGGGCGTCGACAGCGGTGTTAAACATATTACTCCTGCTGATATTCTATCGTCTGTCAGTTATTTCTTTAATCTGCTGCATCGTGTTGGCGGAACCGATGATATTGACCATTTGGGTAACCGGCGTTTGCGCTCTGTCGGTGAATTGATGCAAAATCAATTCCGGATTGGGCTCTCCCGTATGGAGCGTGTGGTGCGTGAACGGATGTCAATTCAGGACACCTCAAGCATTACACCACAACAGCTGATTAACATCCGTCCGGTTATAGCTTCCATTAAGGAGTTTTTCGGGAGTTCACAGTTGTCACAGTTTATGGATCAGACAAATCCTTTAGGTGAATTGACCCACAAACGACGCTTGTCCGCTCTTGGCCCCGGCGGTCTCACACGTGAACGCGCCGGCTTTGAAGTGCGTGACGTCCACTACTCACACTACGGCCGTATGTGTCCGATCGAGACCCCTGAGGGACCGAACATCGGTCTGATCAACTCATTGTCCAGCTATGCAAAGGTCAATGAATTTGGGTTTATTGAAACACCTTATCGTCGTGTCGACCCGGAAACGGGTAAAGTAACCGGTGAAACGGATTATCTGACTGCTGATGAAGAGGATAACTATATTGTCGCACAAGCAAACGCCCGACTGAATGAAGATGGAACCTTTGGCGATGAGGAAGTCATTGCCCGTTTTCGCGGCGATAATACAGTTGTTCCCCGTGAAAAACTTGATTATATGGACGTGTCACCAAAACAGGTGGTTTCTGCTGCAACAGCATGTATACCATTCCTTGAGAATGATGACTCCAACCGTGCCCTGATGGGTGCAAACATGCAACGTCAGGCGGTACCGTTGATGGAACCGCAAGCACCAATTGTTGGAACGGGAATGGAATACGTATCCGGCAAAGACTCGGGTGCAGCGATTATCTGTCGAAATGAAGGCATCGTGGAGCATGTTGAAGCAAAGGAAGTCCGTGTCCGCCGTATTTCTGAGGTTGACGGTAAAGAAGTGAAAGGTGATTTGGATGTTTATCGTATGCAGAAATATATCCGTTCAAACCAGGGAACCTGCTATAACCAACGTCCGATTGTCTCGAAAGGTGACCGTGTAACCAAAGGAGAAATCCTGGCTGACGGTCCATCGATGGAAGACGGGGAATTAGCGCTTGGCCGCAATGCCCTGGTCGGCTTCATGACTTGGGAAGGTTATAATTATGAGGACGCGGTCATCATGAGTGAGCGAATGGTAAAAGATGATGACTTTACGTCGATTCATATTGAGGAATACGAATCGGAAGCCCGTGATACAAAACTTGGACCGGAAGAAATCACACGGGATATTCCAAACGTTGGTGAAGATGCTTTGAAGAATCTCAACGAAGACGGGATTATTCGGATAGGCGCGGAGGTTTCAGATGGCGATATTCTGGTCGGTAAAGTGACGCCTAAAGGGGTAACGGAACTATCTGCTGAAGAACGTCTGCTTCATGCGATCTTTGGTGAGAAAGCAAGGGAAGTCCGTGATACGTCGTTGAAAGTACCGCACGGAGCAGGTGGCATTGTGTTGGAAGTTAAAATATTCAACCGGGAAGACGGCGATGAATTAACGCCAGGTGTGAATCAGCTAGTACGTGTTTACATCGTTCAGAAACGGAAAATATCCGAAGGGGACAAAATGGCGGGAAGACATGGTAACAAAGGTGTTATTTCCAAAATTTTACCCGAAGAAGATATGCCATTTTTGCCTGATGGCACACCGATTGACATCATGCTCAACCCACTGGGTGTCCCGTCACGTATGAATATCGGACAGGTGTTTGAACTACATTTGGGTATGGCTGCACGCCAGCTTGGTCTGCATGTGGCCACGCCGGTATTCGATGGAGCAAATGAGGAAGATGTTTATGAAACGTTACAGGAAGCGGGTATGCCTAAGGACGCAAAATCTATCCTGTATGACGGCCGGACGGGTGAGCCGTTTGATAACCGTGTGTCTGTCGGCGTCATGTATATGATCAAATTGGCACATATGGTTGATGATAAACTTCATGCCCGTTCCACCGGACCTTATTCGCTTGTAACGCAGCAGCCGTTGGGCGGTAAAGCACAATTTGGCGGTCAGCGCTTCGGTGAGATGGAAGTTTGGGCACTTGAAGCATATGGCGCTGCTTACACACTGCAAGAAATTCTGACCGTAAAATCGGATGATGTGGTAGGGCGCGTCAAAGCCTATGAATCAATCGTTAAAGGTGATAATGTTACCGAGCCCGGCGTTCCCGAATCATTTAAAGTGCTTATCAAAGAGCTTCAAAGTCTTGGAATGGACGTTAAGATGCTGTCCAGTGATGAGTCGGAGATCGAAATGCGGGAATTGGAAGAAGAAGAAACACAAGCGGCAAGTAAATTAAACCTGGAAGCTGAGGAAAATTAATAGGATTGGGTTGCACTTTGTATAGGCTGATGATGAATATCGGATCAAAAACCGGTAAAACACCGGTTTTTCCGGTCCGGGAAATTCGGACACAAAAAAGGGAGGTAGACCCTTGCTGGATGTAAATAATTTTGAGTATATGAAAATAGGGTTAGCTTCGTCGGAGAAGATTCGCTCGTGGTCTCATGGTGAGGTCAAGAAGCCGGAGACAATCAACTATCGCACATTAAAGCCGGAAAAAGACGGTCTGTTTTGCGAACGGATTTTTGGACCGCAGAAGGACTGGGAATGTCATTGCGGCAAATACAAGCGAGTACGCTACAAAGGTGTCGTTTGTGACCGGTGCGGCGTAGAGGTTACAAAAGCAAAAGTCCGCCGTGAACGCATGGGTCATCTTGAACTGGCTGCCCCTATATCACACATTTGGTATTTTAAAGGGATTCCAAGTCGCATGGGTCTTGTATTGGATATGTCACCTCGTGCCTTGGAAGAAGTCATTTATTTCGCTGCGTATATTGTTACGGAAACTGGTGATACGCCACTGGAAAAGAAACAGCTTCTTTCCGAAAAGGAATATCGTGCTTATTATGAGAAATATGGTGCGACATTTAAGGCACAAATGGGTGCTGAAGCAATCCGTAAGCTTCTGCAGGATATTGACCTTGAAAAAGAAGTTGACACATTGAAAGAGGAATTGAAGACAGCACATGGACAGCGCAGAACGCGTGCCATTAAACGACTTGAAGTGCTGGAGTCATTTCGTAATTCCGGAAACGATACTTCCTGGATGGTTCTCGATGTTCTTCCGGTTATCCCGCCGGAAATTCGTCCGATGGTTCAACTTGATGGAGGACGCTTTGCCACATCAGATCTCAACGATTTATATCGGCGTGTCATCAACCGTAACAATCGCCTAAAACGCCTGCTTGATCTTGGTGCGCCAAGCATCATCGTTCAAAACGAAAAGCGAATGCTGCAGGAATCGGTTGATGCGCTCATTGATAACGGACGGCGCGGGCGACCGGTAACAGGTCCCGGTAATCGTCCGCTTAAATCACTCTCTCATATGCTGAAAGGGAAACAGGGACGTTTCCGTCAAAACTTGCTGGGTAAACGTGTCGATTACTCCGGACGCTCAGTAATCGTCGTCGGGCCGAGTCTGGAAATGTATCAATGCGGTCTACCAAAGGAAATGGCTCTGGAACTATTTAAGCCATTCATTATGAAGGAACTCGTTGAAAAAGGCTTTGCTCATAATATTAAATCGGCCAAACGCAAAATCGAACGGGTTCATCCTGAAGTATGGGATGTACTTGAAGAAGTGATCAAGGAACATCCGGTTCTGTTAAATCGTGCACCGACCTTGCACCGCCTGGGTATTCAGGCTTTTGAGCCCGTCCTGGTTGAAGGCCGTGCTATTCGCCTTCATCCACTTGTCTGTACAGCTTATAATGCAGACTTTGATGGTGACCAAATGGCTGTACACGTGCCACTTTCGGCGGAAGCACAAGCAGAAGCTCGAGTTCTGATGCTTGCGGCACAGAATATCCTGAACCCGAAAGATGGGAAACCTGTTGTAACACCATCACAGGATATGGTTTTGGGTAACTATTACCTGACACTGGAACGTGAAAATGCAGTCGGTGAGGGAAGCCGTTTCAAAGATACAGATGAAGCGCTCCTTGCCTATCAGAACGGTTATGTTCATCTGCACTCGCGCGTAGCTGTCAAAGCATCAAGTCTTAACAAAAAATCCTTTACAGAAGAGCAACAGGGTCAAATGCTGCTGACAACAATCGGCAAATTGATTTTTAATGAGATTTTGCCGGAGTCGTTCCCATATATTAACGAACCGACAAAGTCAAATCTCGAAATAAAAACACCTGCCAAATACTTTGTTGAACAGGGGACAGATGTTGCCGAAGAGATTAAAGAGCGTGACATTATCCCGCCGTTCAAAAAAGGTATATTGGGTGATATCATTGCCGAGGTATTTAAACGGTTCAAGATAACCGAAACATCCAAAATGCTTGACCGTATGAAGGATCTTGGATTCAGTTACTCAACGAGAGCAGGTATGACTGTAGGTGTTTCAGACATTGTCGTCCTCAAAGAGAAAGAAGAGGTTCTTAACGAAGCACAGAAACAAGTTGATAACGTGTCCAAACAGTTCAGACGCGGTCTGATTACAGATGGCGAGCGGTATGACCGAGTAATTGCAATCTGGTCACAGGCTAAGGATGATATTCAGGATCGCTTGATGGAATCGCTGGATAATCGGAACCCAATCTTTATGATGAGTGATTCCGGAGCGAGAGGTAATGCTTCCAACTTCACACAGCTTGCCGGCATGCGCGGTCTGATGGCTAACCCGGCCGGAGAGATTATGGAATTACCGATCAAGTCTAGCTTCCGCGAAGGCTTGACAGTATTGGAATACTTTATATCCACACACGGTGCGCGTAAAGGTCTTGCCGACACAGCACTGAAAACCGCTGATTCGGGTTATCTGACGCGTCGTCTTGTAGACGTTGCTCAGGATGTTATCATCCGTGAAGATGATTGCGGGACTGACCGCGGCCTGACTGTTTCTGCTTTAACAGATGACGTGGAAGTGATTGAACCGTTGCTTGACCGCTTAGTCGGACGTACAGTATTTGAGAATGTACATCATCCTGAAACCGGTGAAGTGATTGCACAGAAAAATGACGTGATGACGGAAGATCAGGCCAAGCGAACCGTAGAAGCGGGCGTTGAAGAAGTTATTATCCGTTCTGCATTTACATGCAACACCAAACATGGTGTTTGCAAAAAATGCTACGGCCGCAACCTGGCTACCGGTGATGAAGTTGAAGTCGGCGAAGCAGTCGGTATTATTGCTGCACAATCCATTGGAGAACCGGGTACACAGTTGACTATGCGTACCTTCCACACTGGTGGTGTAGCCGGTGATGATATCACACAGGGCTTGCCGCGTATTCAAGAGCTTTTTGAAGCCCGCAATCCAAAAGGTCAGGCTGTGATCAGTGAGATTTATGGTACCGTACAAGAAATAAAAGAAGTGAAAGACAAACAGGAGGTCGTCATCCAAGGCGATGTCGAACAACGTACCTATCCAGTTCCTTACAATGCACGAATGAGAGTGTCTGAAGGTGATGGTGTCATCGCCGGGCAAGCACTTACGGAAGGTTCTGTTGATCCAAAAGAACTGCTCCGCGTACAAGGTATTGATGGCGTACAACAATATCTGCTGCGGGAAGTCCAAAAGGTATACCGTATGCAAGGTGTTGAAATCGGCGACAAACACGTTGAGGTTATGGTACGTCAGATGATGCGCAAAATTCGTGTTGTTGAATCAGGTGATACGGATGAACTTCCTGGTTCTTTACTGGAAATTCACCAGTTCCGTGATGCCAACCAGGAAATCTTGCTGGAAGGCCGGCAACCGGCGATTGGCCAGCCTGTACTGCTTGGTATTACAAAAGCATCATTGGAAACTGACTCCTTCTTGTCTGCTGCATCCTTCCAGGAAACAACCCGTGTACTAACGGATGCTGCAATAAAAGGTAAACGTGATGAATTGCTCGGTCTTAAAGAAAATGTCATTATTGGCAAGCTGGTTCCTGCCGGCACTGGAATTCAGCGCTATCGAAACCTTGAGACATCATTGGATGAACCGGAAGAAAGTGTTGATGAGCCGGAAGAAACAGAGCCGGTGGAAAACACATTTTCATAGGCAAGTAATGATATTGGAAGCACTCAAAAAATAGATGGAATGAACGTTGACAATACACGTCAGGAATGGTAATATATCTTGGGTGCTTCCGATTATACTTGTTGCTTTGGAGGATCTGCAGATGTCTTATGAAAAAGTGACCCGGTTTCGGTCAGATTTGATAATCGGAACGAAACAGACACTTAAAGCAATGAAACGTGATGCTGTAAGTGAAGTGTTTATTGCTGATGATGCAGACAGGAACATCACCCTGAAGGTGGAAGGTATGGCTCATGAAATGAGTGTGCCCTGCCATCGGGTTGATTCCATGCAAAAGCTTGGTGCTGCTTGCGGTATCGATGTCGGTGCCTCAACTGTGGCAGTAAAACAATAAGGGTTTTGGCGAGGCCGTCGCTAAGACTTTGTTTTTTGCAAAAAAATGAACCACCTGGATATGTGGCATTACAATGGCACTCGTGATGGGTGGTGGACCATCTATCGAATTAACAATTTAAAAGGGAAGGAGGAAGTGACATGCCTACAATCAATCAATTGGTACGTAAAGGCCGGGTGAGCAAACCTAAAAAATATGACTCACCTGCGCTGAACAGTGGATATAATAGTTTTAAAAAACAATTCACGAGTCAAAACGCACCACAAAAACGAGGTGTTTGCACACGTGTTGGTACATTGACACCTAAGAAACCGAACTCTGCACTGCGAAAATACGCACGTGTTCGCTTGTCAAACAACATGGAAGTGTCTGCTTATATTCCTGGAATTGGACACAACCTGCAGGAACACAGTGTTGTACTGATTCGCGGGGGCCGTGTGAAAGACTTGCCGGGTGTCCGCTATCATGTTGTACGCGGCGCGCTTGACACTGCTGGTGTTGAAGGCCGTGCACAAGGCCGTTCAAAATACGGTACTAAGAAACCAAAAGCCAAGAAAAAATAAATGGATACAATAGATTCAGGGAAAGGAGGGCGACATATGCCACGTAAAGGACCAGTACCTAAGCGCGATGTCTTGCCGGATCCACTTTACAATTCAAAATTGGTAACGCGTTTAATCAACCAGATTATGATCGACGGTAAGCGGGGTAGAGCACAAAAGATTCTCTATAACGCGTTTGCACTCGTCTCGGAAAAAAGCGGACAGGACGCAATGGAGGTTTTTGAACAAGCCATGAAGAATGTCATGCCAGTTCTGGAAGTGCGTGCACGCCGCGTCGGTGGTTCAAACTATCAAGTACCGATGGAAGTGCGCCCGGAACGCCGTCAGGCATTGGGCTTGCGTTATATTGTTAACTATTCACGTCTTCGTGGAGAAAAAACAATGGATGAACGTCTTGCCAACGAAATACTGGATGCTTCGAATAACACAGGGGCGTCCGTCAAAAGACGCGAAGAATTACACAAGATGGCCGAGGCAAACAAAGCATTTGCCCACTATCGTTGGTAATCATAACCAAATAAAAGCTTTCAAGAGAAAGGAGAAGAATACATGGCTAGAGAGTTCTCCTTGGAAAAGACACGTAACATTGGTATTATGGCACACATTGATGCAGGTAAGACCACTACTACCGAACGTATTCTTTTCTATACGGGACGTATTCACAAAATTGGTGAAACCCATGAAGGTGCATCACAGATGGACTGGATGGAGCAGGAACAAGATCGCGGTATAACGATCACATCTGCTGCGACCACTGCCCAGTGGAAAAATCACCGTATTAACATTATTGATACACCGGGACACGTGGATTTCACTGTTGAAGTTGAACGTTCTTTGCGCGTACTTGACGGTGCTGTGACAGTTCTTGACGCACAATCAGGTGTGGAGCCGCAGACAGAAACCGTATGGCGCCAGGCAACAACATATGGTGTTCCGCGAATTGTGTTTGTTAACAAAATGGATAAGGTCGGTGCGGACTTTTTGTATTCGACCAACACATTGAAAGAACGTCTCGGAGCCAATGCACACGCCGTTCAGCTCCCCATTGGTGCGGAAGATAACTTTGAAGGTATCATTGATCTTATCACCATGGATGCATATTATTATGAAGATGAGCTTGGCACACGTGCGGACGCCCGTGAAATTCCTGATGAATATAAGGAAAAAGCTGAAGAATTACGCGGTGAACTGATCGAGGCTGTAGCTGAAGTTGATGAAGACCTCATGATGCAATATCTTGAAGGTGAAGAGATTTCCAATGAGGATCTAAAAAAGGCTATCCGAACAGCTACACTGAATGTTGAATTTTACCCGGTTTACTGTGGATCAGCATTTAAAAATAAAGGTGTTCAATTAGTGCTCGATGGTGTGATTGATTATCTTCCGGCTCCAACGGATGTACCTCCGATTGAAGGGTTTGATCCGGATACGGAAGAGGAAACAACGCGCCCGTCTGACGATAACGCACCATTTTCTGCACTGGCATTTAAAGTCATGACTGACCCATATGTAGGTAAGCTGACATTCTTCCGGGTTTACTCCGGTACATTGGATGCGGGATCATATGTCAAAAACTCTGTCAAAGATAAGCGCGAACGTGTGGGGCGTATTCTGCAAATGCACGCCAACTCCCGTCAGGAAATCAAAACAGTACATGCCGGTGAAATTGCAGCAGGTGTAGGATTGAAAGACACCTCGACCGGGGAAACGATATGCGACGAAAACGACCTTGTGATTCTTGAATCCATGGATTTCCCTGATCCGGTTATCTCTGTTGCCATTGAACCGAAAACAAAAGCCGATCAAGACAAAATGGCTATAGCCTTGGCTAAACTGGCAGAAGAAGACCCGACATTTAAGACGGAAACCGATGAGGAAACGGGCCAGACTATCATCTCAGGCATGGGTGAATTGCATCTGGATGTAATCGTAAATCGCCTAAAAGCTGAATTCAAAGTTGAAGCGCAGGTCGGTAATCCTCAGGTCGCCTATCGCGAAACATTCCGTGGATCAGCTGAGGTTGAAGGGAAATTTATCCGTCAATCCGGCGGACGTGGACAATATGGACATGTTTGGGTAAGATTTGAACCGAATGATGAAGGTGCGGGCTATGAATTTGAAAATAAAATCGTCGGTGGTGTCATACCGCGTGAATACATTCCATCAGTTGATGCAGGTATTCAGGAATCCATGGAAAATGGTGTATTAGCGGGATACCCCATGATTGATGTTAAGGCCACACTGTTCGATGGCAGCTATCATGATGTTGACTCAAACGAAATGGCATTTAAAATAGCCGGCTCAATGTCCCTCAAAGAGGCAAAAGCTAAGTGTAGCCCGGTTCTGCTGGAGCCGATGATGAAAGTTGAAATTGTTGTCCCTGAAGAATATATGGGTGATATCATGGGCGATGTCACATCACGCCGTGGCCGAGTCGAAGGTATGGAACCGCGCGGACCGGCACAGCTGGTCAGAGCTTTTGTGCCACTGTCTGAAATGTTCGGTTATGCAACAGCATTGCGTTCTAATACGCAGGGGCGTGGAACATTCACTATGCATTTTGATCATTATGAGGAAGTGCCTAAGAGTATCTCGGAAGAAATTATTAAGAAAAATGCTGGAGAATAATTGATTTTTTCCTTAATCTGACGTATAACTTTTATTGAAGGCTATGGATAAGCTTAAGAAGTTTATTCAGCTCTTCAATAAATTTAAAACAATACTTTTATTTATTTAAAGGAGGAACTATACATGTCTAAAGAAAAATTTGACCGTTCGAAAAGTCACGTGAATATTGGAACAATCGGACACGTTGACCATGGAAAAACGACGTTGACTGCAGCTATCACAACGACACTGCATAAACAATCCGGTGAAGGCACCGCAATGAATTTTGACGAAATCGATCATGCACCGGAGGAAAAAGAGCGCGGTATTACAATTGCTACTTCCCATGTGGAGTATGAAACAGATTCCCGTCACTATGCACACGTTGACTGCCCGGGACACGCTGACTATGTAAAAAACATGATCACCGGTGCAGCGCAAATGGATGGTGCTATCCTTGTTGTATCTGCAGCTGATGGCCCAATGCCACAGACTCGCGAACACATTCTGCTTTCACGCAACGTTGGCGTTCCGGCGATTGTTGTATTCCTTAATAAAGTTGACATGGTTGACGACGAAGAGCTGCTAGAACTGGTTGAAATGGAAGTCCGTGATCTTCTGACTGAATACGACTTCCCCGGTGACGATATTCCAGTCGTTAAGGGCTCAGCATTGAAGGCTCTTGAAGGTGAATCTGAATACGAAGAAAAAATCTATGAACTCATGGCAGCAATCGACGAATACATTCCAACACCTGAGCGTGACCACGACAAGTCATTCATGATGCCGGTTGAGGACGTATTCTCAATCACTGGCCGTGGTACCGTTGCAACTGGCCGTGTTGAACGCGGAACAGTAAAAGTCGGTGATGAAGTGGAAATCGTCGGTCTTGCAGAAGACTTGAGCAAAACCACTGTTACTGGTGTGGAAATGTTCCGTAAGCTTCTTGACTATGCTGAAGCCGGTGACAATATTGGTGCACTTCTTCGCGGTGTTTCCCGTGAGGATATCAACCGCGGTCAAGTTTTGGCTAAGCCAGGGTCTATCACGCCGCACACAAACTTTAAAGCAGAAGTTTATGTACTATCCAAAGATGAAGGCGGTCGTCACACACCATTCTTTGCTAACTATCGTCCGCAGTTCTACTTCCGTACAACCGATGTAACTGGTGTTATTACACTTCCAGAAGGTGTTGAAATGGTTATGCCGGGTGATAACATCGAAATGGAAGTTGAATTGATTTCACCAATCGCTATTGAAGACGGTACACGCTTCTCTATCCGTGAAGGCGGACGTACTGTTGGATCCGGTGTTGTAACTGAAATCCAAAAATAAACATGTGCTTCAAAAAACAGGCAGCCTGACGTCACTGCCTGTTTTTTTATAACGTCAGAAGGTATAAATGATGGATGACCTTATAACAAAAAACTCGGCATTCGCTATAAGACGAGGCGAATGCCGAGTTTTTCTAATGATGTGAGAGAGCCTAAATGATGAAAAACCTTACAAAAATAACAATACATCAGAGTGTATTTCAAGAGTGGTAGAAGGCGCACTGACTTTTATTTAAAGTTACATCGCATTTCACTTAACTAATAGAATTAAGAATGAAAATTAATTGCTGAAAATCGCCTTCAACCCTTGCATTCGTGGTGACAAGCATGTATAATTCACAGATGTGCGATCTCATAGGTCACTAAATTAGGGATTGCAACGACCACGCACTTTTAGTATACTATTAATGTTGGTCAAAAAGCGATGAAGTGGAAGGTTGTTGATACACCCGGCCCCTTTGCCATGGTTGGCTATCAAGAAATTTTCATGGAGCAGCTCTATTATAAAATAGGCGAAAAGGAGGGAATATAATGGCAAAAGAGAAGATTCGAATTCGATTAAAAGCATATGATCATCGCATTTTAGATCAATCTTCCGAGAAAATTGTGGACACAGCTAAACGTTCCGGCGCCAATGTTTCCGGACCAATACCGCTACCTACAGAAAGATCTGTTTACACGGTATTGCGTGCGACACACAAGTTTAAAGACGCCCGTGAACAGTTTGAAATGCGTACGCATAAACGCTTAATCGACATCGTAAGCCCGACACCGCAAACAGTCGACTCATTAATGCGTCTTGACTTGCCGTCCGGTGTTGATATTGAAATTAAATTATAACGCGATAATTATAGGAGGTGTAACGGATGACGAAAGGAATCTTAGGTCGCAAAATCGGCATGACACAACTCTTTTCAGAAGAGGGTGAACTTACACCGGTGACTGTCATTCAAGCTGAGCCTAACGTCGTTCTGCAAAAAAGAACAACGGAAAATGATGGCTATGAAGCGCTGCAACTCGGTTTTGCTGATAAAAAAGAATCACGTTCAAATAAGGCGGAAAAAGGTCATGCTGAAAAAGCAAACACAACCCCTAAGCGCTGCGTTCGTGAAATCCGTAACGCAAACCCTGATGAATATGAAGTTGGTCAGGAAATAGGCGTTGACGCTTTTGAGGCCGGTGACAAAATTGATGTGACAGGCACAACAAAAGGGAAAGGTTTCCAGGGTACAATTAAACGCTATGGGCACAATCGCGGACCGAAGACACATGGTTCACATTTTCACCGTGGTGTTGGTGGTCTGGGGGATATGAATGCCCAGCGTGTTTTCAAGGGTCAAACGATGCCCGGCCAGATGGGTGGCAAACAGGTTACCATCCAGAATCTCGAAGTGGTCAAAGTTGACGCTGAGAGAAATCTATTACTGATCAAAGGAAATATCCCAGGTGCAAAAAAATCATTCGTAAAAATAACGGATGCATTAAAGGCTAACTAACCATTAACACGAAAGGAGGATAAGTCATGCCTAAAGTAGCACTATTAAAACAAGACGGTTCACAAGCCGGAGACGTTGAATTGAATGATTCGGTGTTCGGTATTGAGCCCAATACACATGTGCTGCACGAAGCTGTTTTGATGCAACGCGCATCAATGCGTCAAGGGACACATGATGTGAAAAACCGTTCAGAAAGAAGAGGCGGAGGACGCAAACCATGGCGTCAAAAAGGCACAGGCCGAGCTCGCCAAGGTTCGATTCGTGCACCACAATGGGTAGGCGGCGGAACTGTCTTCGGTCCTTCACCGCGAAGCTACAGTTATAAGATGCCGAAAAAAGTTCGTCGTTTAGCACTAAAGTCCGCTTTCTCTTCCAAAATAAAAGAAGAGGATCTTGTTGTGTTGGAAGATATCGCACTGGATGTTCCAAAAACAAAAGAAATCCTGAAGATACTTGAAGCATTGAATATTGAAACAAAAGTCCTGATTGTAACGGCTGACAGAAATGACAATGTTATCCTTTCAGCGAACAATCTTCCCAATGCACATGTATTAACTGTCGAAGAAGTGAATGTGTTAGACTTGCTGACGTATGACAAGCTGGTCATTACTAAAGACGCAGCTGATAAAGCAGGGGAGGTGCTTGCACGATGAAGGATGCACGTGATATTATAAAGCGCCCCGTCATTACTGAACATTCTTCCGATTTGATGGCGGAAAAAAAGTATACGTTTGAAGTCGAGCCAAAAGCGAATAAGACTGAAATCAAACATGCTGTTGAGCTTGTTTTTGATGTTACTGTAGAACGTGTCAACACGATGAATATTAAAGGTAAATTTAAGCGGATGGGTCGTTATGGCGGTTTTCGTCCGGACCGTAAAAAAGCAATTGTCCAGCTTTCAGAAGACAGTAAAGAACTTGACTTTTTTGAAGGCTAACTAAAATTATATGTGAAGGAGGGAAAACGATGGCGATCAAAAGATTCAAACCAACTTCAAATGGTAAACGGAATATGTCGGGATCTGATTTTGCAGAAATCACAACTGATAATCCTGAAAAATCTCTGTTGCGTCCAGTATACAGGCGCGGCGGACGTAATAACCAAGGAAAAATGACAGTTCGTCATCAAGGCGGTGGCCACAAGCGTCAGTACCGTATCATTGATTTTAAACGTGATAAAGATGGCATACCAGGACGCGTTGCTACGATCGAATATGATCCTAACCGTTCAGCAAACATTGCGTTAATTCATTATGCCGATGGAGAAAAACGCTACATTTTAGCTCCAAAAGGGATGAAGACAGGTCAGAAAATTGAGTCGGGTGAAAATGCCGATATCAAAATGGGAAATGCAATGAAATTAAAGGACATTCCTGTTGGTACGATTGTCCATAACGTCGAGTTGAAACCAGGGCGCGGCGGACAGCTGGTACGTTCAGCCGGCGCCGATGCACAGGTTTTGGGACGTGAAGGTAAATATACGCTTGTTCGCCTGACATCGAGTGAAGTTCGTTTAATATTGTCTGAATGTCGTGCCACGATTGGCCAGGTCGGCAATCTTGAGAACGAATTGATTCGTGTCGGTAAAGCAGGACGTTCACGCTGGTTAGGTAAACGTCCAAGTGTTCGCGGTACGGTTATGAACGCTTATGATCACCCGCATGGCGGCGGCGAAGGAAAATCATTCATTGGACTCGAGTCACCTGTATCACCATGGGGTCAACCGACAATCGGCTACAGGACACGTCAGCGCAATAAGCCTTCAAATAAGTATATCGCGCGCGAACGCAAGCGTCGTAAGAAATAAATGCGGAATCTGACGGGGTACACAGCCGTCGTTAATTGTGAAAGGAGGTTTATCCATGGGTCGCAGTTTAAAAAAAGGACCTTTTGCAGATGACCATCTCATGAAAAAAGTTGAGAGTTTAAATGAATCCAATAAAAAGCAAGTTATTAAAACCTGGTCACGCCGATCAACAATCTTCCCTGTTTTTGTCGGGCACACCATTGCTGTTTATGATGGACGCAAACACGTACCTGTTTATGTAACAGAGGATATGGTTGGCCATAAATTAGGCGAGTTCGCTCCAAGCCGTACATTTAAAGGACACTCAGGTGATGACAGGAAAACAAAACGCTAATGAGAGGAGGCACTCTACATGCAAGCAAAAGCCGTTGCGAAATCAGTTCGTATTGCTCCTCGCAAAGCTCGCTTAGTCATAGATTTGATTCGAGGAAAAGAGGTTGGTGAAGCAATTGCCATTCTGCGACATACTCAGCGTGGTGCTTCACCTGTTGTAGAAAAGGTTTTGAATTCTGCGGTTGCGAATGCAGAACATAACTATGAAATGGAGCCGGACAATCTCTTTATTTCAGAGGCATTTGTCGATGAAGGTGTCACATTGAAACGTTTCCGTCCGCGTGCACAAGGACGCGCAAGCCAGATCAACAAACGCACAAGCCATGTAACAGTCGTGGTATCAGAAAAGAAGGAGGGATAACCTGTGGGTCAAAAAGTAAATCCTAAAGGTCTTCGTGTTGGTGTCATTCATGACTGGGAATCCAAGTGGTATGCCGGCAAAGACTATGCAGACTTACTACATGAAGATATAAAAATCAGGGAATACCTTGCAAACCGCCTGCAAACGGCTGCTGTTTCACACATTGATATCGAACGTGCAGCAAACCGGGTTAATATCACAATTCATACCGGAAAGCCGGGCATGGTGATTGGTAAAGGCGGCTCTGAAGTAGAATCACTGAGAAAATCACTTAACAGCCTGACAGGCAAACGGGTTCATATTAATATTGTTGAGATCAAGAAAGTAGACTTGGATGCGACATTGGTAGCTGAAAACATTGCCCGTCAGCTTGAAAACCGTATTTCTTTCCGTCGTGCACAAAAGCAGTCCATTCAGCGAACTATGCGCGGGGGAGCAAAGGGTATCAGAACTCAAGTTTCCGGACGTTTGGGCGGAGCTGACATTGCCCGTGTGGAACATTACAGTGAAGGAACGGTTCCATTACACACATTGCGTGCTGACATTGATTTTGGCACAGCAGAAGCAGACACAACTTACGGTAAGTTGGGTGTCAAAGTGTGGATTTATCGTGGAGAAGTCCTTCCAGTTAAAAATGATAATTAAGGAAGGGGGACATGCATTATGTTAATGCCTAAACGTGTTAAATATCGTAAACAACACCGCGGCCGTATGAAAGGTCAAGCAAAAGGTGGGACCACAGTAGCCTTTGGTGAGTATGGATTACAGGCAGTCGAACCGACCTGGATCACAAGCCGCCAAATCGAGGCAGCCCGTATCGCCATGACGCGTTACATGAAGCGTGGCGGTAAAGTATGGATTAAAATATTTCCTGATAAACCATATACTGCAAAACCCCTTGAAGTCCGTATGGGTTCCGGTAAAGGTGCTCCTGAAGGCTGGGTAGCAGTTGTTAAACCAGGAAAAATCTTGTTTGAAATCGCAGGTGTACCAGAGGAAGTAGCACGCGAAGCATTGCGTTTGGCTTCTCATAAACTGCCGATTAAAACGAAATTTGTAAAACGTGAAGAAATTGGTGGTGAATCACATGAAAGCTAATGAAATTAGAGAATTAACCACTGCCGAAATTGAACAAAAGGTCAAATCACTAAAAGAAGAATTATTTAATTTACGCTTTCAATTAGCAACCGGTCAACTGGAAAACACCGCCCGCATCGGTGAAGTTAAAAAAACGATTGCCCGTATGAAAACTGTCGCACGTCAGCGTGAACTAAGCGTAAACAATTAAACCTGAGAGGAGGTTTACCTCAATATGAGTGAGCGTAATAATCGTAAAGTATACACAGGCCGTGTCATATCGGATAAAATGGATAAGACTATCACTGTTTTGGTTGAAACCTATAAATTCCATCAGTTATATGGCAAACGTGTTAAATACTCAAAGAAATTCAAAACACATGATGAAAATAATGAAGCCAAAATGGGCGACGTTGTAAAAGTCATGGAAACTCGACCGTTGTCAGCAACGAAACGCTTCCGTCTGGTTGAAATTGTTGAGGAATCGGTCATTATATAATTCAAGTTCGCTCGGAAAAGGTATCCGAAGGGAGGTCAAAGCGATATGATTCAACAGGAGACTAATTTGAAAGTTGCAGATAACTCTGGTGCTCGTGAGGTCAAAACAATCAAAGTTTTAGGCGGGTCCGGTCGTAAAACTGCCAACATCGGTGATGTCGTTGTTTGTACGGTAAAACACGCAACACCAGGAGGCGTTGTCAAAAAGAGTGAAGTTGTTCGGGCTGTCATTGTTCGTTCTAAATCCGGCGTGCGCCGTAACGACGGATCCTATATTCGTTTTGATGAAAATGCTGCCGTAATTGTCCGTGATGACAAAGGCCCGCGAGGAACGCGTATTTTTGGGCCGGTTGCACGTGAATTACGTGATGCCAAATTCATGAAAATCGTATCTCTTGCTCCGGAAGTTCTATAAGCGAGAGTTTAAAAAGCCTTGTCAAGGAGGTGCGCAGATTATGCATGTAAAAAAAGGTGACAAAGTTAAAGTCATATCCGGTAAAGACCGTGGTAAAGAAGGAACGATCTTAGAAGCATATCCAAAAAAAGAACGTGTAATGGTTGAAGGGATCAATATGATTAAGAAACATGCCAAACCTTCACAGGATAACCCGCAAGGCGGCATTTTGAACCAGGAAGCAGCCATCCATGTTTCTAATGTCATGGCAATTGATCCAAAATCCGGTGAACCGACCCGTGTCGGTTATGAAGTTCGTGATGGGAAAAAGGTCCGCATCGCTAAAAAATCCGGAGAAGCAATCGATAAATAGATCGCAGTGAAAGGAGGGCGCTCGTGATGAACGACTTGAAACAAAAATATCAGAATGAGATACTGCCATCTTTGATGGGCAAATTTGAATATGATTCTGTCATGCAAGCACCGAACATTGAAAAAATCGTCATTAATATGGGTGTCGGTGATGCCGTCCAAAACTCAAAAGCTTTGGATAACGCAGTTGAGGAACTTGCACTTATTTCCGGACAAAAACCGGTTGTAACCCGCGCTAAAAGGTCTATTGCAGGATTCCGTCTGCGCGAGGGGATGCCAATTGGTGCAAAAGTGACGCTAAGAGGCGATCGGATGTATGAGTTTCTGCAAAAGCTGATCGCTGTATCACTTCCACGTGTGCGTGACTTCCGCGGTATCTCTAAAAAGGCTTTTGATGGTCGTGGCAACTACACATTGGGGATCAAGGAACAACTGATTTTCCCGGAAATCAATTATGATAAGGTAAATAAAGTACGTGGGATGGATATCGTTATCGTTACCACTTCCAATACAGATGAAGAAGCTCGTGAATTGCTGACTCAGATTGGTATGCCTTTCCAGAAATAAAAGAAGGAGGGAAAATTGTGGCTAAAAAATCAATGATTGCGAAACAAAAGAAACCGCAAAAGTTTAAAGTGCGTGAATATACACGGTGCGAACGCTGTGGTCGTCCACATTCCGTGCTCCGCAAATTTAAACTATGCCGTATTTGTTTCCGTGAACTGGCCTACAAAGGTCAAATTCCTGGCGTCAAAAAAGCAAGCTGGTAAACCCCGATTCGGGAAGGAGGTAATGTAGTAATGGTTATGACAGATCCAATTGCAGATATGCTGACTCGTATACGTAACGCCAACATGGTACGTCATGAAAAATTGGAGCTTCCGGCTTCCAAATTGAAAAAAGAAATCGCTGATATTTTGAAGCGTGAAGGATTTGTTCGTGATTATGAGTTTATTGAGGACAACAAACAAGGTCTTTTGCGCATCTTCATGAAGTACGGGTCCAATGAGGAAAAGGTCATCACAGGCATCAAGCGCATCAGTAAACCTGGTTTACGTGTTTATGCAAAAGCTGATGAAGTGCCTCGTGTACTGAATGGCTTAGGTATCGCAATCGTATCGACATCAAACGGCGTGCTTTCTGACAAAGAGGCGCGCTCGCAGGCTGTTGGCGGGGAAGTATTGGCATACGTTTGGTAAATTTATACTTTTAAGACAGGAGGTGTATGGAATGTCCCGTATCGGACTGAAACCAGTTGAAATTCCGGAAGGTGTCGACATTAACCTTGATGGGAATAGGGTGACAGTAAAAGGTCCAAAAGGCGAACTGACAAAAAACGTTCATCCTGATATGGAAGTCGTTATTGAAGATAATGTACTAACTGTTGAGCGTCCAAGTGAACACAAGGATCACCGGGCTTTACACGGAACAACCCGTAGCGTCATCGCGAACATGATTGAAGGTGTTCACAAAGGCTTCGAAAAATCACTTGAGATCACTGGCGTTGGGTATCGTGCCCAAAAACAAGGTGAAAAAATTGTAGTCAATGCCGGCTACTCACACCCGGTTGAAATCGAACCAATCGAAGGTGTTGAGATTGATGTTCCACAGAACACAAAATTGACTGTAAAAGGCATCGACAAGCAATTGGTCGGTGGTGTTGCCGCAAACATCCGTGCAATCAGACCACCTGAGCCTTACAAAGGAAAAGGCATTCGCTATGAAGGCGAACAAGTACGCCAAAAAGAAGGTAAAACGGCTAAGTAAATTTAGCTGGGAAGCAGAAAGGAGTGGCCTGAATGATCGCAAAACCCGACAAAAATGATTTGCGTAAAAAAAGACATGAACGTGTCCGTAAAAACATCTATGGGACACAAGAACGCCCACGTCTGAATGTGTTTCGTTCAAATAAACACATTTATGCACAATTAATTGATGATATGGATGGCGTTACATTGACAAGTGCTTCCACTAAAGATAATGAATTGAGCTTGGAAACCACCAGCAATGTAGCAGCCGCCGAGCAAGTAGGTACATTGGTTGCAAAGCGCGCAAAGGATAAAGGTTATCAATCAGTCGTTTTTGACCGCGGAGGATACCTTTATCACGGACGTGTGAAGGCACTGGCAGACGCTGCTCGCGAGACCGGTCTGGAATTTTAATTGTGAAATGAAGGAGGGACATAGATGCATACTAGCATTGATCCAAATAAATTAGATCTTGAAGAACGTGTTGTTGCTATAAACCGTGTTGCTAAAGTTGTAAAGGGTGGACGGAATTTCCGTTTTGCCGCACTGGTTGTGGTAGGCGATAAAAACGGCCATGTAGGCTTTGGAACCGGTAAGGCGAAAGAGGTTCCGGAGGCTATCAAAAAAGCAGTTGATGATGCAAAGAAGAATTTGATTGAAGTACCAATGGTCGGCACAACAATTCCGCATCAAATCCACGGACGTTATGGCTCAGGCAACGTATTAATGAAGCCAGCTACAGAAGGTACGGGAGTGATCTCAGGAGGCCCCGTTCGTGCAATCCTCGAACTTGCGGGCGTAAACGATATCCTGACAAAATCACTTGGTTCCAATACACCAATCAATATGATTCGTGCCACTTTGAATGGCTTATCAAGTCTAAAAACAGCTGAAGACGTCGCGAAACTACGCGGAAAATCTGTAGAAGAACTGTTAGGATAAGGAGGGAAATACTATGTCTAAACAATTAGAGATCACCCTCACACGCAGTGTAATCGGCCAATCAGAAGGGCAGCGCCAAACTGTTCAATCACTGGGCCTGAAAAAAATCCGTCAATCCGTTGTACGTGAAAACACACCAGCCGTATGCGGTATGATTGATAAAGTATCACATCTTGTATCGGTTAAAGAAGTGTAAAAATCTTAAAGCGTAAGAGGAGGTGCACACATGAAACTTCATGAATTAAAGTCATCGGAAGGAAGCCGCAAAAAGCGTAACCGTGTTGGCCGCGGAATGTCCTCTGGCAGCGGCAAAACATCCGGAAGAGGTCATAAAGGGCAAAAAGCACGTGAAGGCAGCAGCACACGTCCTGGTTTTGAAGGTGGCCAAATGCCTTTGTACCAGCGTCTGCCAAAACGCGGATTTACCAATGTCCACCGCAAGGAATTCGCTATTGTGAACCTGGATGCTTTAAATCGTTTTGAAGAGGGCACAGAAATTACACCTGAGCTATTACTTGAAGAAGGTGTCGTCAGCAAACCGAAATCAGGCATTAAAGTGCTTGGAAAAGGCAATGTTGAAAAGAATTTCACTGTAAAAGCTCACAAGTTCTCTGCTTCTGCCAAAGAAGCAATCGAGGCAGCGGGCGGTAAAACAGAGGTGGTTTAATGTTCCGTTCTATCTCCAATTTAATGCGGGTAGGTGATATCAGGCGGAAGATTATATTCACCCTGTTAATGCTGATTATATTCCGCCTTGGTACATTTATTCCAGTGCCTTATACCAATAAAGAAGCAATCGATTTTATGAACCAGCAAAATGTTTTCGGCTTTCTGAATACATTTGGTGGTGGGGCGCTAAAAAACTTTTCTATCTTCGCGATGGGAATCATGCCTTATATTACAGCATCTATCATCATGCAGCTTTTGCAGATGGATGTTGTGCCAAAGTTCACCGAGTGGAAGAAACAAGGTGAAATGGGCCGTAAAAAGATTGCACAAGTTACACGCTATGGAACGATAGCACTGGCATTTGTTCAGGCTATTGCCATGTCGATTGGCTTTAATGCATTGGCCGGGGGGATGCTGATCAGCGAACCAAATATATGGAAGTTTGTGATCATTGCTATTGTATTGACAAGTGGAACGGCTTTTTTGATGTGGCTGGGTGAACAGATCACAGCAAATGGTGTCGGCAATGGTATTTCCATTCTTATTTTTGCTGGTATTGTTGCGGCGGTACCCAATGGTGTGAACCAATTATATAGCCAGTACTTCGTTGATGCCGGTGATGAATTGTTCATTAATATCGTCATTGTTGTATTAATAGCACTGGTAGTGGTGGCAGTCACTGTTGGGGTTATTTTTATCCAGCAGGCACTGCGCAAAATTCCAATCCAGTATGCTAAAAAGCTTGTCAACCGTTCACCGGTTGGCGGTCATTCAACACATTTACCTTTAAAGGTTAATGCAGCAGGCGTTATCCCGGTCATTTTTGCTATTGCATTTATTATTGCGCCTCGAACGATTGCAGGACTCTTTGAAGGCAATGAAATAGCAGCAACAGTCGAATCCTTATTTGATTACACCCAACCAGTCGGGATGGTAATTTACGTTGGCTTGATTATTGCTTTCACTTATTTCTACACGTTTGTCCAGGTTAATCCTGAGCAAATGGCAGAAAATCTGCAGAAGCAAGGCGGATATATTCCAGGTATACGTCCCGGCAGAAATACAGAGACTTACCTTACGCGTGTAATGTACCGTTTAACATTTGTGGGATCGCTCTTCCTAGCAGCGGTTTCTGTCCTGCCTATTATATTAGGAGGTCTGGCAAATCTGCCACAAGCAGTACAAATCGGCGGCACAAGCTTATTGATCGTTGTGGGTGTTGCCCTGCAGACGATGAAACAACTTGAAAGTCAGTTGGTGAAACGGCATTATAAAGGCTTCATTAAATAAAGCATGCTGCCAATGAGAGCGAGGGAAAAACTGTTGAATTTAATCTTGATGGGTCTGCCCGGTGCCGGCAAGGGCACACAGGCTGATAAAATAAATGAAACATATCACATCCCGCATATTTCAACAGGAGATATGTTCCGTTTAGCGATAAAAGAAGGAACTGAACTGGGCCAGAAAGCTAAAGAATATATGGACCAGGGAGCGCTTGTTCCGGACGATGTTACAACAGGAATTGTAAAAGAACGCCTGGGTAAAGAGGACTGCAAGGATGGTTTCTTGCTGGATGGATTTCCGAGAACCGTTGCACAGGCAGAAAGCTTACAAACGTTATTAGAGGAAATGGGTGAATCCATTGATTACGTCCTGCACGTAGAAGTGCCGGAGGACGATTTAGTGGAGCGTCTCGCGGGCCGCAGAATTTGTCCGACGTGTGGAGCAACTTATCACGTCACGCATAATCCACCACAAAAAGAGGGGATATGTGACAATGATGGAACTGAATTGATTCAACGCGAAGATGATCAGGCTGAAACCGTGAAAAACCGTCTAAGTGTTAACTTGGAACAGATGAAGCCACTGTTGAATTTCTATCATCATAAAGGATGTCTTGTTAAAATTGATGGTGACCAGGAAATCGATCAGGTCTTTAAAGATATCCAATCAGCAATCAAATCATAAATTCTCGGCTGTGTACTGGATAGATGCAAACAGGCGAACAAGTCGGTATAATGAATGCCGTAGATATTTATGACTGGTTCAACAGTTATAAAACCGAGGGACCCACAACTGGAGGCGTTTGTTGTAAAATAAGCCTAAGTGAAGGTGATCGTTGTTGAACGAAGCTGATTCAATTCCGCGAATAGGTCAAGTTGTTCAGATTCTGCAAGGACGTGAAGCAGGGCAATATGCGGTGGTGCTAAAATTGATTGATGACCGGTATGTTCTGCTTGCAGATGGGGAAAAACGTAAATATGATCGGCCAAAGAAAAAGAATCTGCATCATATTGAAGTTATGGATTATATATCTCCGGAAGTCCAAAACAGCCTTCTAGAAACTGGTCGTGTCACAAATGGTAAATTACGATTTGCCATAACGAAATTTATCAATGAAGTTGTGACTGATTTGAAGAAGGGAGATCAACACGATGGCTAAAGACGATGTTATTGAAGTGGAAGGTACCGTGACCGAAACATTGCCAAATGCGATGTTTAACGTGGAGCTGGAAAACGGCCATACAGTATTGGCTCACGTTTCCGGCAAAATTCGTATGCATTTCATCCGCATTTTACCTGGTGATAAAGTGACGGTAGAACTTTCACCATATGATTTAACGAAAGGACGAATTACGTACCGTTATAAATAGACTCGCGTGAGCTCCGATATAAAAGGAGGTAAAATTGATGAAAGTCAGAGCATCTGTAAAACCTATCTGCGAAAAATGCAAAATCATCAAACGTAAAGGTAAACTAATGGTGATTTGCGATAATCCGAAACACAAGCAAAAACAAGGCTAATAAATAAGGAGGTGCTAGACACTTATGGCACGTATAGCAGGTATTGATATTCCACGTGATAAACGTGTAGTGATCTCACTAACCTATATTCACGGTGTAGGAAAAAGCACTGCCCAAGAGATTCTTAAAGAAGCAGGCGTTTCCGAAAACACACGTGTGCGCGACCTGACTGAGGATGAATTAAGCAGCATCCGTAAGGCAATCGGCGAGTATTCGGTTGAAGGTGACCTTCGCCGTGATACATCCCTCAATATTAAGCGCCTGATCGAAATCGGGTCCTACAGAGGAATAAGACATCGCCGCGGTTTGCCATTGCGTGGTCAGAAGACAAAAAACAACTCACGTACCCGCAAAGGTCCGCGTCGTACAATGGCTAATAAGAAAAAGTAATGTAAAGGAGGGTAAATATCTATGGCACGCAAACAAACGACAGCACGCAAGCGCCGTGTGAAAAAGAATATTGATACGGGTGTTGCACATATCCGTTCAACGTTTAATAACACGATTGTCACCATTACAGATGTCAAAGGAAACTCAATCGGATGGAGCTCTGCAGGTGCGCTGGGTTTTAAAGGTTCCCGTAAGTCTACACCGTTCGCTGCGCAAATGGCTGCTGAAACAGCTGCCAAAAACGCAGTCGATCATGGTATGAAATCGTTGGACGTAACGGTTAAAGGCCCTGGAGCCGGCCGTGAAGCTGCAATTCGTTCATTGCAGGCAGCCGGATTGGATGTCACAGCTATTCGTGACGTAACACCGGTCCCTCATAATGGCTGCCGCCCGCCAAAACGTCGTCGTGTATAGTGATCACCGTATAGATATTTGTCACGTTGTCTATAATGGGTTATGATAACTAAAAGTATAAAACGAGATATACGATTCTTTTAAGTGAACCTGACAGCAAGACAAATTCAATAGTGTTTTAGTGCAGAAACGCCAACTGCCTATTTGGGGAATTTCGGTTGGGCATGATCAAATGTCTGACCGGGGTTTCGACGTTTTAAAGGAGGCTTTTATAGAATGATCGAAATTGAAAAACCGGGAATCGAAACGGTAGAGATCACCGATGATGCTACATTTGGGAAGTTCGTCGCCGAACCGCTTGAACGTGGATATGGTACTACTTTAGGAAACTCCTTGCGTCGTATCCTGCTATCCTCACTTCCGGGTGCTGCTGTTACATCAGTTCAAGTTGATGGGGTTCAGCATGAGTTTTCAACAGTCGAGGGTGTTGTTGAAGACATGACAACCATCATTTTGAACTTGAAAAAGCTCGCATTGAAGATTTACTCTGATGATGTTAAAACGTTGGAGATCGATGTGCAGGGTGAAGGGAAAGTTACGGCTGCAGACTTAACTTACGACAGTGATGTAGAGGTGCTGAATCCCGATCTGCCGATTGCTACAATCAACGGCAATGGTACATTGCATATGAAGATAACGGCAGAGCGCGGCCGCGGGTATCGTCCGGCTGAGGCCAATAAACATGATGAACAGCCAATTGGTGTTATCCCGGTTGATTCTATTTTCACACCAGTTTCACGTGTAACGTATCAAGTGGAGAACACACGTGTAGGGCAAGTGACAAACTATGATAAGCTGACAATGGATGTATGGACAGATGGCAGCATCCGCCCCGAAGAAGCGGTATCATTGGGAGCAAAGGTGTTTAATGAACACCTTGATATCTTCATCAGCTTAACAGACGAAGCTAAAAATGCAGAAATAATGGTTGAAAAAGAAGAAGATCAAAAAGAGAAAGTCATGGAAATGACCATTGAGGAACTTGATTTGTCTGTAAGATCCTACAACTGTTTAAAACGCGCCGGAATCAACACTGTTCAAGAACTGGCAAATAAATCCGAAGAAGATATGATGAAAGTACGCAACCTTGGTCGCAAATCGCTAGAAGAGGTCAAAGAAAAACTGGCGGATTTAGGTCTGGGTTTGCGGGATGATGACTAGTATTACAAAAACGGTAGCACCCAGTTAGCGACATGCGGAGACAAAGAAAGTTACGCTAATCGCTGGACCTGGAACTAACGTGGTTAAATTACACCTTAAGACTTTCGGTAAAAAGGGAGGGATAGTCCATGGCCAGAAAATTAGGACGTAAAACAGATCATCGCATGGCAATGCTGCGTAATCTTGCTTCTGATTTGATTATCCATGAACGTATTGAAACAACAGAAGCAAAGGCGAAAGATTTGAAGTCAATAGTCGACAAAATGATAACGCTGGGCAAACGTGGTGATGTTCATGCGCGTCGTCAAGCAGCTTCTTTTCTTTATGATCAAGAAGCAAATGAAGATGAAACAGTTATCCAAAAATTGTTTGATGATGTTGCAGCACGCTATGAGGACAGACAGGGCGGATACACACGTGTCCTTAAGCTCGGGCCTCGCCAGGGTGATGGAGCAAAAATGGCAATCATCGAACTTGTTTAATGCAGGCGATATGATAAGGGCAGGACAGAATCTCTCGACGAGGTTAATCCCGGCCCTTTTTTTGCACGTAAAGAATGATGGGATGATTGGGTAACGGAGCATGGCCTAACAATCGGGTTAGTTAGGTTTCAGCAAACCAATGTCCCGCCCGGGGTTGTAAACCCGAGGGAGATGAGGAGCGAATATGCGACATAAAATAGTCGAGTTTAGACATGTATCATTCAGATACGGAGAAGAGCATCCCTGGGTACTGAAAAACTGCTCGTTTGCAATATATGAAAATGAGGCGATTGCCATCATCGGTCATAATGGGTCGGGCAAGTCAACGATTGCGAAATTGATGAATGGACTGCTTTTCCCACAGGAGGGCGAAATTGTCATTAATGGCCGTTCGGTAACGCAGGATTCAATTTGGGATATCCGGAAAGATGTTGGAATGGTATTTCAAAATCCCGATAATCAATTTGTCGGCACTACGGTACAGGATGATGTTGCCTTTGGAATGGAGAACCGTGGTATCGAACGTGATGAAATGGTCAGGCGCATTGACAATACGTTATCGGCCGTTGGAATGCAGGAATACCGATTGACAGAGCCGCACAAACTTTCCGGGGGGCAAAAGCAGCGTGTGGCGGTTGCCAGTGTACTGGCAATTTTTCCGCAGATTCTGATTTTGGATGAAGCCACCGCAATGCTGGATCCCCGAGGCAGAACTGACATTATGAAAACCGTCACACGTGTACAGGACCAGCGTCATCTTTCATTGATTACAATCACGCACGACCTTCAGGAAGTTGTACAGGCTGAACGGGTAATTGTCATGAATGAAGGCGCGATTTGGGATGAAGCAGCACCCCGGGATATTTTTGCAAAAAAGGCGGAACTCCGCCGAATTGGTTTAGATATTCCGTTTGTTGCGGCTTTATCTGAAGAGTTGCGTAAAGCAGGCATTCCGATTAATCGTGAGGCGCTAAATCACGAAGAGCTGCTGGAGGAACTATGGACATCACATTCAATAATGTAAGTTATATTTACCAGAAGAATACGCCTTTTGCCCATAAAGCGATTGCAAACCTGTCCTTTTACATTCCATCCGGTACTTTTACAGCTGTTATCGGTCATACCGGTTCCGGGAAGTCCACGTTAATCCAGCATTTGAACGGTTTGGTGCGTCCAAGTGAAGGCGAAGTGATGATTGGGAATTATCGGTTAACACGTGATGAAAAACCGGACAACATGAGAATGCTGCGCAATCGTGTCGGCGTTGTTTTTCAGTACCCGGAGCATCAGTTATTTGAAGAGACGGTCAAAAAGGACATAGCCTTTGGTCCAAAAAATTTCAATGTTTCACAAGACGATATTGAAAATCGAGTGCGTGAGATAACTTCTCAAGTAGGGCTGCCGGAAGAATTGCTCGGTCGGTCTCCATTTGACCTGAGCGGCGGACAAATGCGGCGTGTGGCTATTGCCGGTGTACTCGCTGCAAAACCGGACGTACTTGTGCTGGACGAACCGACAGCAGGTCTTGATCCACGAGGGCAGCATGAGATGATGGACATGTTTACTGATATGCACAAACAGCAGGGACTAACGACTATTCTTGTCACACACAGTATGGAAGATGCTGTTAAATATGCTGATCATGTGATTATTTTAAACGAAGGCGCAAAGTATATGGAGGGAAGGCCGGAAGAAGTTCTGACACAGCGGGAAGCACTGCATCACGTTCAGCTGGATGTACCGGAAATGGTGCAGTTCATTAATGCTTTTTCGGAAAAATTCGGTCAAAAAATCCCTTATCACCGACAGTCTGAAGCTGAACTTGCCAGCGAAATTCGCCAAGTTCTGAAAGGGGCCGGAAAAGATGAATAATGCGTTGATCATCGGTCAATACGTACCCGGTGAATCGCTTGTTCACCGGCTGGATCCAAGAACCAAGATCACCGTTATTTTTTTCTTTGTCTTCATCGTTTTTTTAGCAAATTCGGTTATCAGTTACAGTGTCTTAATTGCTTTTGCGCTGACAAGCATGTTCACGACTCGAATACCGATTCGCTACATTTTAAAGGGGCTTATGCCCGTTTGGTTTTTGATCATATTCACTTTCATATTGCATTTGATTGTCACGAATAAAGGTACAGTATTAATTGATATACTTGGATTCAGTATTTATTCGGGCGGAGTCATTCAGGGATTTGCCATATCTATAAGATTTTTCCTGTTAATATTGATCACCTCATTGCTGACACTAACCACGACACCGATTGAAATCACCGATGCGATCGAAGACATGCTGGATCCGTTGAAAAAGATACGGTTTCCTGTTCATGAACTGGCGCTGATGATGTCTATTTCACTGCGATTTATCCCGACACTCATGCAGGAAACAGATAAAATTTCGAAGGCACAGGCATCACGTGGCGTCGATTTTCGGACGGGACCATTAAAAGAACGAGTGAAAGCTGTTGTACCTCTCCTTGTTCCGCTGTTTGTCAGTGCGTTCAAACGGGCAGAGGAGCTGGCAATGGCTATGGAAGCCCGGGGATACCAAGGTGGTGAAGGCCGCACGAAACTGCGGGAATTAAAACTGGGCAAACGTGATCTCATTGTTTTTATATTATTTATGATTATTACAGCTGCATTATTTTTGACAAGAAATTATTAAAAGCACGATTTCAAGAAGAGGATGAAAATGACCGCGGAATTCGAGACGGCGTAGTTTTGAGTGGCGGAATGTATGGCTGTAGATACACAAGTTGTGGGGAAATAAGCCAATGACGGCAGTCGATGTGTCATTTTTATCGGATTTCTTAAAAAACCGCGAGGGAGGACTGGGAATGTATGGCTAAAATCAAATGTGTCATTAGTTATGATGGTACAAATTTTTCGGGCTTGCAGATCCAGTCCCGGGAGCGCACAATACAAGGCGAACTCGAAAAAGCATTGGCAAAGATTCATAAAGGAGTATATGTGAAGGTTCACCCGTCAGGTAGGACTGATAAAGGTGTCCATGCAAAAGCCCAGGCAGTTCACTTTGAATCTGATTATAACCTGTTGCCAGGTGAGTGGAAGCGAGCTCTTAATGCTATGCTGCCACCAGACATACATGTGAATAAAACTGAAGAAGTCTCTCCCTCATTTCATGCCCGTTTTGATGTGATGGAAAAGGAATACCGATATTATATTTTAAATGAGTCAGAACCGGATGTATTTAAACATTACTATGTTTATCAATACCCGCATACTTTAGATATTGTTAAAATGCAAGAAGCAGGTATATACTTCGAAGGCACACATGACTTTACCACATTTTCCTCAGCAAAAGCCAGTGTCAAAGGGAGCAAAGTCCGCACGTTGCTGGAAGTCTCCTGTCACCGCGACGGGTCTTGCATAGAATTTGTTCTCAGAGGACATGGCTTTTTATATAATATGGTCCGAATTATTGTCGGGAGTCTTCTTGAGGTGGGTCGAGATAAATTGACTCCGGAAGAAATTCCGTATTTATTCGAACAAAAGGACCGGCAAATGGCTGGTGATACAGTGCCACCACAAGGTTTATACCTTTGGAATGTACGGTATGAGGAAACAGAGAACAGCCAATAATAGACAATTTTCATCATTTCCCGGGAAATGATGAAAAGATATAGCAATTTTTAATGAGAATGTTAAAACCGTCCTATAATAATCCTCGTAAAACTTGACATTCATACGGTTGTAGTATATGATGATTTGTGGTATTTTATTTGAACCACGATTAGCCCCGGAAACTAATTGTGATGATATATGAAAAACGACTTTTGAAATGAATTGATTGAAATTGGAGGGAATGACCATGCGCACAACTTTCATGGCCAATGAAAATAATATCGAACGCAAATGGTTTGTTGTGGATGCTGAAGGCAAGCGTCTCGGACGTTTATCAAGTGAAGTTGCTGCAATCCTGCGCGGGAAGCATAAACCGACTTACACGCCACATGCTGATACCGGCGATCATGTCATTATCATCAACGCTGACAAAATTGAGCTAACCGGTAAAAAATTGACTGACAAAATGTACTATCGTCATTCAAACTACCCAGGTGGACTAAAAGCACGCTCTGCAAATGAGATGCGCTCAAAGTACCCTGTACAAATGCTTGAAAAAACGATTAAAGGCATGCTCCCTAAAGGTCCTTTGGGAAGAAAAATGGGTAAGAAATTGCACGTATACAGAGACGCTGAGCATAACCATCAAGCACAAAAACCAGAAGCATACGAACTTCGCGGTTAATAAAAAGGAGGTCATTCAATTTGGCACAAGTACAATATTACGGCACCGGACGCCGTAAAAGATCAACTGCACGTGTCCGCCTTGTTCCAGGCACAGGCCGTGTTCTAATTAACAAACGTAATGCAGAAGACTACTTCCCATATGAAACGCAACGTATTATTTTAAATCAGCCGCTGAAGGCTACTGAAACAGAAGGCACATACGATGTGCTGGTTAATGTTGACGGGGGAGGATTTACCGGACAGGCCGGCGCTATCCGTCATGGGATTGCCCGTGCACTGCTGGAAGCAGATCCCGAGTACCGGGCAACCCTTAAGCGTGAAGGCTATCTGACACGTGACTCCCGTGCGACTGAGCGTAAGAAATACGGTCTTAGAGGCGCACGCCGTTCACCACAGTTCTCAAAACGTTAAGAAATCAATTTTCACGAATCCCCCAGCCGCCTGTGGTTGGGGGATTCTACTATATATGCGTTGCTTTAAAAATAGGTAAAAATTCACACATAATATACAAGTAATATACGAGTAATATACAAAAACTTAAAGAGAAAAACAGTTCTTCTCATAGCTTGTCAATAGCTATGAGAAGCTGTTCTATGTCTTTATGTGTATAGACTTTGTCTGTGATATCTTTAGATGCATGTCCCATTATTCGCTTAATGGACAATTTATTGGCATCAACATTATCCATGAGTGTTGCAAAGGTGTGACGACAATCATGGGGTTTATGATTCATTTCTAACTGTTCCATAACTTTTTTCCATCTTTCGTGGTAATACGTATAGTAACTCATTTTATTTCCCTCATGATTTACGATTAAGTATTCGTTTTTCGGATCCATTCGAGCATCAAAAAGCGAATGTATTTTCTTATGGATAGGCACCACTCTATTTGTTCCAGCTTCTGTTTTAAAACCACCACGAAAATATCTTTCTTCAAGATAGATGTTTGTATTTTTTACCTCCACAAGCTCACCAGGACGTAATCCAGTATAGATCATGATGAGAACGGTATCGATATCATCCAAACGATGGACATTGTTCCATAATTTATCAATTTCATCGATTGAAAACGGCTTGCGTGAGCTTTTGGAATCATTTTTCGGTAGTTCTACAAATCTTGAATAATCCTTTTGAATTAAATCATTTTCCATTGCGTATTTATATAATTGATTGAACAAGACTTTGATTTTCCTTTTCGTACCATGTGATCTCTCACAGTTGTCAATTACTGATTGTAGATGCGACTTTTTGATATTAACAAATTTCATGTTATGAAGGGCTTCTGCTTTTTTAAATGATGCAGTGTATCCAAGCACATTAGACTTTGAAACTTTAGGAAACTTCTCTTTAGAGAACCTTTCAAAAATTTCAGCAAAAGTGATTTTACCAGCAGAAAGGTCATATGGGTTACTGTTATAATCAGCTAATGCAATCATTGCTTCCTGTCTTGACGTATAGTAACCGAGGTATTCAAACTTTTGTTTTCCGTTATTATCCCAACCGGTTGTAATTCTTACAGCAAATGGTTTTCTTCGTTTCCCAGACAATTTGAAGATTGAACCATAGCCATTTGGGTTTTTCATAATCATACCATCTTTAATTGTGGTTGTAGTAACTAATGTAATTTCAATTGGCATTAAATTCAATTACTAATATAACTGAAACAGAATATAAGTTCTGTTTCTCGGTATAAAAAAATAGTACAACATTGTACGTTTTAATCTATATGGTCAATTTTTTTCAAGTGACACACCTCTTCTGGAACCCCAAATTTCTGAGCCACTTCTTTTATTGTAACTCTTGTATCACTAAATTCATAAATAAATTCATCTGGGAGTAGTTCGACTGCAAATTTATTCGCTTCTAACTCAATTTTGTGGCTCTTCATTAAAATCTAAGGCTGACATTTAAGGTTATTTATGGTAGTAATTCCAAATAAATGAAAAAACACCTGTAACCCTGCTATAGTGGAAATACAGAACAAAACGCACAATAGCGAGGTGTTACAAGTGTATTGTCACTATATCAATAAATTATTAAATATTCCAGAGATTCATGTTAACGATATGACATTTGATGACCGAGAAGACGTTGTATACTTCCAGGTGGAACCTGTCCAATTTGTTCAAGCATGTCCCTGTTGCGGCAGTCCTTATGTCAAACGAAACGGAACGCCCTACAAGCGCCAAGTCCGCCATTTGCCACTTATGGAGTGGCGAACAATCCTTTTAGTACCATCTATCAACATGACATGTATGGATTGTGATGCGCATTTTGTTTGGCAGTACGATTTCGTTAAACCCAAAAAACAATATACCCAAGCTTTCCAGGAAAAGCTGATACAACAGGGCCTTGGTACGACTATCCAAGCGATGGCGAGTTTTCAGTCTGTACCTTATGCAACGGCTGAAAGATATTATAAACGTGGCCTTGCAATCCAAAGTAACAACAAACACACAGGCAACGTGTATTCAGGATGCTATGGCGCGTGATCAGCTGGTTTTGGGCATTGATGACTTTGCGGTTCGCAAGGGACACACCTATAATACCGGTATTCACGATTTAAAAGGCGGAAGT
>NZ_BMNQ01000014.1 GCF_014646635.1 Lentibacillus kapialis | reverse complement strand
TTGCCGCCGACTTCCTTCCGATTCCACCTCGCAGTGGACACCCTTGTCTTTGGCTAGCGGTTCCTACTACCAAGCCCGCAGGAGACTTTCACTCCCTAGACATAGCACATGCCCGGCGCACTAAAAGGGTCGGTGTCAATACTTTGACACCGACCCTTTGGTTAAAAGCTCTACTGTTTGATATTTCACTTTAATGTGTAATCATCCAGCTCAATCATAATCATATCTTCACCGATTTTCCGAATTGATCGCCAATTAATCTTCGTCTCAGCGCCCTCTTTCTTTAAACCGAACCATTTATAATTCGGTATGACGAAGGATTCGATCTGTCCTGTTTTCTCATCAATTTCAAGATCTGTTTGACCAAGAATGCCAAGACGTGCTCCTTGATTAATATCAACAATCTCTTTGGCACTCATATCCTTATACCGCATAAAACCGCCCCCTATACATATATACGTCGGTAGTTGAGAATTATGCCTGCGGTACCGTCTCAGGTGCAATTAGCGCACTTGATGGAGCGTGGTGGAAAGTGGAATCAATGACATGCTGCATCTTGTCGTGATTAACTGCATCTATTTCCGCGATCATATCGTCCAGCGAACGGTGTTTATTCAACAGTAATTCATTTCTTCCATTGCGGCTCATCCGGCTGCTGGTACTTTCCAGGCTCAGCATGAGATTACCTTTCAATTGTTCCTTGCTGTTTGTCAGCTCTTTATCGGTCAAACCGTTTTGAATTAAGTCATCTACCGTTCTATTGATTGTATCCTTTAAGCGGGGGAGCTGATCTTTACCGGTACCGGCATAAATCGTTAATAAACCGTTATCTAAGAATGACGCATGATACGAGAAAACGGCATACGCCAAACCCTGTTTCTCCCGGACCTCCTGAAAAAGACGTGAGCTCATGCTGCCGCCGAGTACGTTATTTAAAATAATCAGACTGTACGTATTTTCATCGTCAACTGGAAGGCCGTTATAGCCAAGACATAAATGCGCCTGCTCTGTATCCTTATGACGTTCAATCCGATTACCCAAAAATGCCGGTTGTATCATATCCGTATCGTTAGCATTAGATTGAAAACCGTCAAAATAGTCACTCACCGTTGTCATAAATGAATAATCCACATTTCCGGCAACCGATACAACGACATTCTCAGGAGTATAACGCTCGTTTATATATCCTCGCAAGGCATCCGGTGTAAAGGACCGCAATTGTTTTTCCGTACCCAGAATAGGATATCCTAAAGGATGGTCACCGAACGAAGCACGTGCCAATATATCGTGGACGATATCATCCGGTGTATCCTCATACATTTTAATTTCTTCTAAAACAACTTTTTTCTCGCGTTCTATCTCTTCTTCATCAAACGAAGAATTAAAGAACATATCCGCCAATACCTCCAAAGCCTTTTCCTTATGCGTATCCATCACTTTTGCATAAAAGCACGTATACTCTTTTGAAGTAAACGCATTAACCTGCCCCCCAATGGCATCAAAAGCCTCGGCAATATCTTGAGCGCTTCTTGTACGGGTACCTTTAAAAAACATATGCTCCAGGAAATGGGAAATACCGTTTATGTCTACCGTTTCATTGCGCGATCCGGTCTTCACCCATATCCCGATTGTAACAGATCTGACTGAAGGTATCGTTTCCAGAACTATCCGCAGCCCATTTTCACTTGTGTATTTTTCTACCAATGTATTTCCTCCTAAGCTTGTATCAGCTTTTGCTTTACCGTTCCGAACTTAATAATGTATTGAGTGTTCCAATTTTATAACCTTTTTTCTTGATGCTTCCGATCATTGAATCAAGACCTTCCTCTGCCGAAGGGGTCGGGTGCATTAACAACGTTGCACCAGGATGGATCTTGTCGTTCACTCGATTCATCATAACAGATACAGATGGATTCTTCCAATCAATCGTGTCGACCGTCCAAAGAATCGTTTCCATGTCCTGTTCAGCCGCCACTTTCACTACCTGATCATTAAAATCGCCGCTCGGCGGGGCAAACCATTTAGGTGTTTCTCCTGTAATAGCTTCTATTATTTGATTGGTCCTCTTGATTTGCTCCATCATATCCTGTTTGGACAAGCGCGACATGGCGGGATGATTATAGGCATGATTTCCGATAGCATGTCCCTGCTCATGAATCATCTTAACGGTATCAGTATTTTCCATCGCCCACTTCCCTTCTATAAAGAAAGTTGCCTTAACATGATGATCCTTCAAAATACTCAGGATAGACGGGATATATTCTGTTCCCCAAGACACGTTGATTAAAAATGCAACCATATCCTTACCGGGATTCCCGCGGTATATCGGAGCGGCAGGCAAATCATCCATCGTAACTTCGGGGGCATTTTGCTCATAGACAAGCAGCGTTTCATCGAATGTCTCATTCTTTTTCATTTGTTCATAAGACTTTTCAATATCCACTTCTAAACCATTGAGGCCGGGTGTTTTTTTCCACACTTTGTCAATGACGGCATTTTTGGGTTCTTTTTCATATTCTTCGCTTTTCTCCTTTATTTCTTTATAAAGCGGATCATCCGTTTTGGCAGTTTCATCAACCAAAGTAAAAAAAGTCTCGGTTTCATTTGGCTCAAACGGATTATACGAATAATCAAACGAAACAGCAACAATCAGAATAAACACACAAACATGTACAAATGACCGATACCGATACATTCATAACCCCCCTCCCTAATGATTATGAAAAAGGTGGACAGGTTATGAAAAAATCAAAAGAGGAAGCATGTGGTAAGGAAAACGCAGCATTGCCTCGTCTTATAGCGGCGGAAGGTCGCTTTTTCTGCGGGGTCTTCACACTGCGCATTCCCACAGGAGTCTCCGTGTTTTTCCTCCGCTAGCTAGTTTCACTACTATATTCACTCATTCATTTCAACCATAGATTTTGGTGTTGACCCTCTGATATCATAAAAAAAGAAACTGGTTCTCCAGCTTCTTATTTCAGTATCAGTAATTATGATTGTTGCTTTTCACGTTGTTCTCGTTCTTCTTTCAATACCGCTTTTCTGGAAAGATTGATGCGGCCCTGGTTATCAATTTCTTTGACTTTTACCATGATTTGATCACCGATAGATACCGCGTCTTCTACTTTTTTCGTTCGCTCTTCCTGTAATTCAGAGATATGGACCAAACCATCTTTTCCTTTAAATAATTCAACAAATGCACCAAATTTTTCAATCCGTTTAACCGTTCCAAGATAAACTTCACCCGATTCCACTTCCCGGATAAGGTCCTCAATGATTTGTTTTGCTTTTTGATTCATATCCGCATCAGGAGAAGAAATAAAGACACTGCCATCCTGTTCGATGTCGATTTTGACGCCAGTCTCATCTATGATTTGGTTGATTTGTTTTCCGCTTGGACCGATCACATCACGAATCTTATCCGGATTGATATTCATCGTTAAGATCTTAGGTGCATACTGTGACAGTTCAGTCCTTGGCTCTTTAATTGTTGCAAGCATCGATTCAAGAATCTGCATCCGGCCTTTTTTAGCCTGTGACAATGCTTCTTCCAGAATTTCTTTGGACAAGCCTTCAATCTTAATATCCATTTGCAGCGCGGTCACACCTTGCTCAGTACCAGCCACTTTAAAGTCCATGTCACCGAGTGCATCTTCCATACCCTGTATATCGGTTAGAATCGTGTAGTCATCGCCCGATTTAACAAGGCCCATTGCAATGCCGGCAACCGGGGCTTTGATCGGCACGCCCGCATCCATCATTGCCAGTGTGCTGCCGCAGATGCTTGCTTGTGAGGTGGAACCATTTGACTCCAGCACCTCGGACACAAGCCTGATCGTATAAGGAAAATCTTTTTCAGTTGGGACGACTTTTTCAAGTGCACGTTCACCTAATGCTCCATGCCCGATTTCTCTGCGTCCGGGACCTCTAATCGGGCCTGTTTCACCGACACTGTACTGAGGGAAATTATAATGATGCATAAATCGCTTGGATTCTTCCAAATCAAGCCCGTCCAATATTTGAACGTCTCCTAATGCTCCCAGGGTACAGATGCTTAATGCCTGAGTCTGGCCACGCGTAAACAGACCTGAACCGTGAGTCCTCGGCAGAATACCGATCCTTGATGATAATGGGCGGATTTCATCGTTTTTGCGCCCGTCAGGACGGATTTTTTCTTTTGTGATCAACCGGCGGACTTCTTCTTTAACCATGTCTTCCATAATTGATTTAACCTGGCCAATGACTTCTTCTTCTTCATCTTCAAACGATGCAAGAATCTCATCTTTTGTTTGGCTGATTGCTTCTTCCCGTTCTTTTTTGCCCTCGGTCTGGATTGCTTCAAGCAACTTGCCTCTGGCCTGGTCTTCAAGTTTGGTAATCAGCTCACTGTCTGCAGTCTCAGCTTTGAACTCTTTTTTCTGAACACCAACTGCTTCAATGATTGATTCTTGAAATTCAATTAGTCGAATGATCTCCCTATGCCCGAACATAATTGCCTCAAGCATAATATCTTCCGGTACTTCCTCAGCGCCTGCTTCAACCATGTTAATCGCACTTTTTGTTCCGGCAACAGTCAAATCTATATCGCTTTTCTCCTCTTGCTCAACACTTGGGTTGATAACGAATTCACCATTAATACGCCCTACATGAACACCTGCGATCGGTTCTGAAAATGGAATATCCGATATGGAAAGCGCAATAGACGAACCGATCATAGCTGCAATTTCTGTGGAGCAGTCTTGATCAACACTCATTACTGTACTGATAACCTGTACTTCATTTCGGTACCCATCAGGGAATAGCGGACGAATCGGGCGATCAATTAGGCGGGAGGTCAATGTCGCTTTTTCACTTGGACGTCCTTCCCGTTTAATAAAACCGCCTGGGATTTTTCCCACCGCATACAGCCGTTCCTCATAGTTAACAGTCAGCGGGAAAAACGGGAGGTCTTTTGGTTCATTGGAGGCAGTTGCCACTGACAATACAGAAGTATCGCCATAACGGATCATACATGCCCCGTTTGCCTGCTTTGCCAGTTCTCCGGTTTCGACTGTGAACGTCCTGCCGGCTATTTCCGTGGAGAACTCTTTTTTCTCTTGTGTCATTCGTAATAAAACTCCCTTCCAAAACACTTACTGTCTTCATTTTATAGTTAATGAGCGTAAATGTAAATTTTATGTATACATTAGAAAAACTCAGGCCTAGGAGCCTTGGACAAAAGTCATTTTATTAAGGAAAAATCCAAACTAGTTAGGGCGTATACACCGCTATGGAAATATACTTCGCACACTTTAGGGCGGCTGGTGAGCCTCCTCGTGCTGAAGCACTGCGGGGTATCACCTATATCAATCTTCCCGCAGGATTCTACGTATATTTTCTCCGCTTAAGCGGATTATTGTTCGTCTTTAGCATTTTATATCTTAATTATGTCTAAGACTCCTAGCCTCGTCTTATAGTGGATCTCGACGTTTTTCTAATAAGGTCATCTATCATTTATATTTTCTGATGTTACGAAGAAAAAAGCAGGATTTCTCCTGCTTTTTCTTATCGGCGTAGACCAAGATTTTTAATTAAGTCACGATAGCGTGTAACATCTTTATTACGCAGGTAGTTAAGCAAGTGACGGCGCCTTCCTACCATTTTCAAAAGACCCCGTCGTGAATGGTGATCTTTTTTATGAACGCGCAAATGTTCGTTTAATTTAGTGATTTCCTCAGTCAGTACAGCAATCTGCACTTCCGGGGATCCGGTATCATTTTCATGTACCTTATATTCATTGATAATTTCATTCTTACGTTCTTTTGTGATAGCCAATTCGGCCCACCTCCATTAATTATTAATATCCCCAATCCCCCAGCAATCGCCGGAGTTACGATTTGCCGAGCGATGGTTTATGTAATAAAGGGTACATCTTTTTTTAAAAAAATGCAAGAGGGAACAAGCAATTTTACGAATCCGCATAGAAATAATTTCTAATACGCTTCTCGTCTTCCTCAATTTGCTTAATCAATTCTTCCGCACTGTCGAATTTGATTTCTTCTCGAATGTAGCAATGCCATTCCAGCGCGAGTTCCTCACCATATAATTCAGTATTATAGTCAAAAATATTAACCTCGATTATCGGCTCATCCCGATTTGCTGTAAAGGTCGGGTTATAGCCAAGGCTCGCCATACCTTCATATACGTCATTCTTAACACGGACTTTGACAGCATAGATTCCGATTTTTGGCAGCAGTACTTCGGAATCCACTTCTAAATTAGCGGTTGGATAGCCGATTTCCCTGCCTCGCTTATCGCCTTCTTTTACGATGCCTCGGACAACCAAAGGTCTACCTAATAATTCATTGGCTTTCTCAATCTGACCTGACTTCAACAGTTCCCTTATCCTCGTCGAACTTATTTTTTGATTTTCAGACTGCATTTGATCAATGACGGTATAGTTAAATAAACCGCGCGAATGCTCATGGATCGTTTGCATATTTCCTTTGCCCTTGTGCCCATATGAAAAGTCAAACCCGGCCACAAGGGATTTAATATTTAAATTAATGATAAAATGGTCAATGAAAGCTTGCGGCTCAAGTGAAGATAATTCTTTATTAAATGTGATGATATAAAGTCGGTCAACGCCCAAATCCTGCAGTATTTCCTGCTTTTCCCTTAAAGGGGTGATATATTGGACATGCTGGACGTCTTTTTTTAATATAATGGACGGGTGTGGATGAAATGTGATAACAGCACTTTTCATGTTCTTAGACTTGGCTTCGTGTACCGCCGTTTCAATCACCTTTTGATGTCCTTTGTGGATGCCATCGAAAAATCCGATAGCGGCCACTGTATCAGGTAATTCATCCAATATTAAGGTATGAGGATAGTCTAATCTGATTGTCCGCAAATTACGTCACCTGCACTTTTATTATTCATGGTTAAACACCCGCACCGGTTTCATGACAGTGTTATTGTCCGGATGTGCCTGATAAACTGCTAAAGCTTGTTTCCCGAACATCACCAGAAAAGGACCGGTTTCAGGGGCTTGCTCGGGCTTGGGCAGTTTTTGTCCATACAGAACTCTTTTTCGCGTATTCTCGTCCACATCGATACGTTGCATATGTGTTAAACAGTTTCCGATTGGCAGGAGCAAATTTTCGTGCTTTTCAGCCTTAACTGCTTGCTCTATCTCACTGAACGTAACAGTATCCACCTTATTGATTGTACCTACTGCTGTTCTAAGCAATTCAGACATATGTGCAGGACAGCCAAGACGTTTGCCGATATCGACGCAAAGCGTTCGAATGTACGTCCCTTTTGAGCATCTCACTTCAAGCCAAAAACGGTCGCGCTCGCTATTGTCATGTTGCAACTGCTCAAGCTTGTAGATGAACACACTGCGTTCAGGACGTTCAACATATTTATTTTCCCTCGCATATTCGTACAATTTTTTCCCATTGACTTTTACAGCCGAGTACATAGGAGGGGTTTGCTTAATTTTCCCTCTGAACAATTGTAACACGTTTTCGATTTCGTGTTTAGATGGAGGGTATATCATCTCTTTGGTTTCGACTACTTGACCTTGTCTATCATCAGTTTCGGTCGATGTTCCGAGTTTCATCGCAGCTATATAAGTTTTGGTGGTATCAGTAAGAAAAGGTACAATTCTAGTTGCCTGACCGATACACAAAGGTAAAACACCTTCAACTTCAGGATCAAGTGTCCCTGTGTGACCAATTTTTTTAAAGCGAAGTAGCTTCCTTGTTTTCAGGACACAGTCGTGCGATGTCATTCCTTTTGGTTTCCATAAGGGTAAAATACCATTCATCGTATCAGCTCCAGCCTCTTTCTTAAAACATATGAAAAACATAGATTATATCAAATGTTGCGATGAAACCATCGAATTAAAGTGCCATACTTTCAGACATTGTTAGAAAACTTGGCTTATCGCCAAGCTTTAATGGCGAAAGCCTTAGTTGCACTTATGCAGTAAGAAATAATCTATACTTTCTTAACTGCTTAGAAAAACTCGGCATTCGCCTCGCCTTATAGCGAATGCCGAAGCGTTTCTTATAAGGTCACCCATAATGTATACTTTCTGACGTTGTAAGGAAAAATCTGACCGTTTAAGAAGTCAGATTAATCTACCGTATTAGGGGCTTCATTTATTTAAATCGCGTAATATTTCCTCAATACGATTGCCGTGTTCTAAGGCCTCATCAAATTCGAATGTTATTTCAGGTGTTTTTCGCAGTCGTATCCGCTGGCCAATTTCCGAACGGATAAAACCTTTTGCTTTGGCGAGGCCTACAAGTGTTTCGTGTTTCTCTTCTTCACTACCAAGGACTGAAATAAAAATTTTGGCCTGTTGCAGATCACCAGTGACTTCGACATCTGTAACCGTAACAAACCCCACACGCGGATCCTTGATTTTCTGTCCTATAAGCTCTCCCAATTCTTTTTTCATCTGCTCTGCAACCCGATTTGCACGAATATCACTCATCTTGAATCACCTCATTCTATCAACGGTCTTTCTTCGGTCTAAAGCCATTCCACATTCGTGGTTGTACGTTCAAACTCTGTAAAGGTGTCAATGATTTTCAATGCCGCCTGAATCACCTGTTCGGCATGTTTTTTTTCATTGGACAATGTGACTATACCCAATTTTGCCCGCTGCCACAAATCTTGGTATTCCAACTCTGTGACAGCGACATTTAATTCGTTCTGCAATTTAGCAATGACACGTTTTATAATGGAACGTTTTTGTTTAAGAGAACGACCTTCGTATAGCATGCATTCTACTTCAGCAAAGATAATCATGTCCGTTCGATTTCTTCCATAACGAATGCTTCAAGTATATCGCCTTCTTTGATATCATTAAAGTTTTTAATTGTTATCCCGCATTCGTAATGTTGTGCGACTTCTTTAACATCGTCTTTATAGCGTTTTAATGTGTCAATCTCACCCTCAAATTGAACGACACCATCACGGATCAGACGCACACCGGCGTCACGCGTTACTTTACCATCGGTTACATAGCTGCCGGCAATTGTCCCAATTTTAGAGACTTTGAACGTTTCACGGACTTCTGCCTGACCAATCACTTTCTCTGCATATTCAGGATCGAGCATCCCCTTCATAGCTGACTCGATTTCCTCAATCGCTTTGTAAATCACACGGTGCAGCCGCACATCAACTTTTTCAGATTCAGCGGCTTTTTTTGCATTAGCATCCGGTCGCACATTAAACCCAATCACAATAGCATTCGATGCTGACGCTAAAATGATATCGGATTCCTTAATGGCACCGACCCCAGTATGAATAATCTTGATATTGACACCTTCGACATCAATTTTTTCAAGTGACGAAGCCATCGCTTCGGCAGATCCCTGGACATCAGCTTTAATGACAACGTTGATTTCTTTCATTTCACCTTGTTTAATTTGTTCAAACAAATCATCAAGGCTTACCTTCGTTGATTCTGACCGGTTCTCCCGAATGTGCTTTTCCTGACGGGCGTCACCTACCTGACGCGCTTTTTTCTCATCTTTAAATACAAGAAATTGATCGCCGGCTTGCGGTACGCCGTTTAACCCGGTTATTTCAACAGGTGTTGATGGGTCTGCTTTCTGAACGCGTCTTCCTTCATCATTAACCATTGCACGTACACGACCAAATGTATTGCCGACAACCACTGAATCACTGACATGTAATGTACCGTTCTGTATAAGCAGGGATGCAACAGGTCCTTTGCCCTTGTCAAGTTGGGCTTCAATAACCGTGCCGAATGCGTCGGCATTTGGATTGGCTTTCAATTCTTCCATTTCTGATACAAGCACGAGCATTTCCAGCAGATCATCAATACCCTTATGTTTAATAGCAGACAAGTTAACGAAAATCGTCTTGCCTCCCCAATCTTCAGGGATCAGTTCATATTCCGTCAGTTCCTGCATAACCCGGTCAGGGTTGGCGCCTTCCTTATCCATTTTGTTGACAGCTACTATTATAGGAACGCCGGCTGCTTTTGCGTGATTAATGGCTTCTACAGTTTGAGGCATAACACCATCATCAGCAGCAACTACCAATACGGCAATATCTGTAACTTGAGCGCCACGGGAACGCATACTCGTGAAGGCAGCATGACCAGGTGTATCAAGAAACGTGATTTTCCTACCATCATTTTCAACTTGATAGGCCCCAATGTGCTGTGTGATACCACCGGCTTCACCTTCAGTCACTTTTGTATGGCGAATGGCGTCCAGCAAAGTGGTTTTACCATGATCAACATGACCCATAATCGTGACAACAGCGGGACGCTCCATCAAGTCAGCAGGATCGTCTTCTTGAAGGTACTTATCGAAATCGGTGTCTTCCAGGATAATTTCTTTTTCGACTTTAACCCCGAACTCATCACACAGCAGCTCAACTGTATCATCGTCCAGGTCCTGGTTTTTATTAGCCATGACTCCCAGGGACATCAGTTTTTTAATAATCTCTGAGGTATCTTTATTTAATTTCCCTGCTAAGTCATTTACAGTCAAGGTTTCACTATATGTGATGTTAGCAGGTATTTTTTTAGCCGGTTTCTGTTGCCTCGGTTTAGATGCAGAATGGGTGTGATCACGTTTATTATTGTTATTATGCTTTTTATTCTTGTTTTGGCGGTGTCCTTTTTTATGATGCTGGTTCGGATCATTTCGCTTTCCGTTCGGCTTATCGTGCTTACCCTGGTTTGCGTTATTTTTCGGTTGATTGGTTTTATTATTCGTTTTATTTTGCTGGCGATTGTTGGATTTATCATTACTGCCAGACTGTTTCGGTGCAAACTTTTCATCCAATTTTACAATGGTTTCAATTGAAACCGTCGACATGTGATTTTTAACATCAATATTTAAATCTTTTAAATGCTGAATGACTTCTTTGCTTGTTGTATTATTTTGTTTCGCATATTCATATATACGCATTTTGCTCATATGTCCACCCCCAAGTTTGATTACCCTAGCAGTGTAGTGATTTTGGCAGCAAATCCTTCATCCAAAATGGCTACAGCTACTCTTTGAGATTTTCCAATTGCATTCGACAGGGTCTTTCTATCGTCGATTATTTCAAAAGGTACTTCATAGGTTTTACATTTGTTTATAATTTTCTTTCGCGTCCGGGGTCCAATATCATTTGCCAGCAGAACAAGTTTCGCTCGTTTCTGCTGAATATCTTTTACTATTGTTTCTTCCCCCAGTGAACACTTTCTGGCTCGGTAGGCCAAACCTATCAGATTCAAATAATTACCCTTCATCAGCATTACCTTCAACGAAGCGTTTTAGTTCTTCATAAATCGACGGCTCGATCTCCGCATTCAGCTGCCGGCTTAAAATACCGGTTTTTTCCGCCTTTTCAATGACCGCCGGATCGTTTGAAACATATGCGCCACGTCCGTTCCTTTTGCCTGTAGGATCAACAAAAACGTCACCCTCTTTAGTACGGACGATGCGGATCAATTCTTTTTTTGGTTTCATTTCATTTGTTACAACACATTTTCGTTGTGGCACTTTACGCTTCTTCCTGGCCATCGGACTCCCCCCTATTCTTGAAAAAACTCAGGACCCATTCGTATATGGAAGCCAATTCTGATGTTTTTCTATAAGGTTTGATATACTTTATAACCTGTAATATTAAAACAAGTCCTCATTATCATCAAAATAAGAATCATCGTCTGACTCTTCTTCATCATCGTCCATTAAAAGTCCTTCTTCACGGGCTTGTGACTCGCTTTTTATATCAATTTTCCATCCTGTTAATTTAGCAGCCAGTCGGGCGTTTTGTCCGCGCTTTCCGATTGCCAATGACAGCTGATAGTCCGGAACGATGACAGTCGTTGCTTTATCCTCTTCATCGACCAACACATCAACCACTTTTGACGGACTTAATGCATTGGATACATAGACAATCGGATCCTCTGACCATTCGACAACGTCAATTTTTTCACCTTTTAACTCATCAACGATCACTTGAATCCGCTGCCCTTTTTGCCCAACGCAAGAACCGACTGCATCAATTTCAGGATTTTCTGCATGAACGGATATTTTGGAGCGGTCTCCTGCTTCACGCGCCACGGATTTGATTTCAACAGTGCCATCATAAATTTCCGGTACTTCCATTTCAAACAGGCGTTTCAACAGCCCGGGATGTGAACGTGAAATATAAATCTGCGGCCCCTTGCCTGTATTTTCCACTTTATTGACAAACACTTTCAACCGATCGTGAACATAGTAATTCTCTGTCGGCATTTGTTCTGATTCAGCGAGCTTTGCTTCAATTTTACCAAGATTCACGTAAACGAATCGCGAGTCTCTACGGGAAATGATACCTGTCATGATATCTTCTTCACGATCAATGTATTCACTGAAAATAACACCCCGTTCTGCTTCCCTCAAACGCTGCGTCACTACCTGTTTCGCGGCTTGAGCAGCAATTCGACCGAAATCTTTTGGAGTTACTTCGACCTCAATAACATCTTCCAGCTCATAGTTGGGATCGATTTCTCTTGCTTCCCCGAGCGATATCTCTTCCAGACTGTTTTCAACTTCTTCCACAATCGTTTTCCGGGACAATACATGCATTGTAGCTGATTCTTCATCAATATCCACTCGCACATTCGTTGCAGATTTGAAGTTTTTCTTATAGGCAGAGATTAGGGCTGCTTCCAATGCCTCCATCAGGACATCCTTGTCAATTCCTTTTTCCTTTTCCAAATAATCAATCGCATCAAACAACTGATTGCTCACTTTTTCGTTCCCCCTTTACAATGATACAGCTAATCTGGCTTTAGCTATTTTTTTATACGGTATTTCTGTCTGCTTTTCACGGGTTTTCACTTTATAAGCAATAATTGCCGTTTCGCCAGTAAACTCCGTTAATATTCCTTCATACTCTTTCACTCCATTTATTGGCTCATACAACTTTATATAAACATTGCTTCCTACATTCTTCCCGAAATCAGCTTTGGACTTCAAAGGTCGTTCGACGCCGGGTGAAGATACTTCCAAAAAATAGGCTCCCTTAATTGGATCCTGTTCATCGAGCTGCTCGCTTAATTGCTCTGATACAATGCCGCATTCATCAATATCGACACCGCCTTCTTTGTCGATGTAAACCCGAAGGAACCAATTTTTTCCTTCCTTTACATATTCAACGTCCACTAATTCCAGTCCTTTTGCTTGTAAGATTGGTTCAACCAGTTCCTCTGTTGTTTTCACAATTTCACTCAACACACATCCTCCTTATTTAATTGTCATTATGGCTTAGTATGAACGATCGCATATTATTTCATTTGCGTATAACTCTCCGTTAATATAAAACCCCTGCCGAATAAGGTGGCAAGGGAGACATGTGAAAAGATTCAAGTATGAAGAAGGAGCGGGTATCCCCACTCCTTTAATCATTCGTACCTTTGCTTACCAATAGAAATATATCATATTGCACATCATGTTGCAAGAAGATGACTGCTGGCGGTGTGCATACTGTCATCTTCACCTGATATGAATGGCATGGCTTTTCATAATTTCATGAACAACCATACCTTACTCGAATAGTTTCCAAACAAACCTAAAACAAAGATAACTGATTTTTTTCAGCCATTCCTTCTAAACATCCGTGATTATCAAGGTATTCCAACACAGTTTTGGAAATCTTACTACGTTGACGAAGATCCTCTTTTGACAAGAACTCTCCGTCTTCCCGTGCTTTAACAATATTAATCGCTGCGTTTGTACCAAGCCCATCCACTGCATCAAATGGCGGAATTAACGCATCGCCATCCACGATAAATTCAGACGCTTTAGATTGGTACAAATCAACCTTCTGGAATGAATAGCCACGTTCACACATTTCCAGCGCTACCTCCAGTACAGTGAGAAGGCTTTTTTCTTTTGGTGACGCATCAATGCCTTTGGCCGTAATGGATTCAACACGCTGTCTGATAGTATTGGATCCCTTTACCATTGTATCCAGTTCGAAATCACCTGCCCGCACTGAAAAGTAAGCTGCATAGAAATAAATAGGGTAATGCACTTTAAAATAAGCAATGCGTACAGCCATCAGAACATAGGCAGCAGCATGGGCTTTCGGGAACATATATTTAATCTTTTTGCATGATGCAATATACCAATCAGGCACCCCATGCTTTTTCATTTCATCGATCCATTCATCCTTCAATCCTCTACCTTTACGCACATATTCCATTATTGTAAAGGCAAGTGACGGTTCCAGCCCTTTGTGCAACAGATAAACCATGATATCATCACGACAGCCGATAACATCCGGCAAATCACATATACCATCATTTATCAGCTCCTCTGCATTACCAAGCCATACGTCAGTACCATGGGATAAGCCCGATATTATCACGAGCTCGGCAAAAGTGTTCGGTTTCGTATCTTCAAGCATTTGTCTTACAAATCTTGTGCCGAATTCCGGCACTCCCAATGTGCCCGTTTTACAATTGATTTGGTCAGGGTTAACCCCCAATGATTCCGGTCCGGAAAATATCTTCATAACCTCTTCATCATCAGTCGGAATTGTCTTGGGATCGATCCCGCTTAAATCCTGCAGCATTCGGATAACAGTCGGATCATCGTGACCGAGTATATCAAGCTTCAGCAGATTATCATCAATCGAATGGAAATCGAAATGGGTAGTCTGCCATTCGCTATTTCGGTCATCAGCGGGATATTGTATCGGTGTAAAATCAAAAATCTCCTTATCTTCAGGTACGACAATTATTCCGCCCGGATGCTGACCAGTTGTTCTTTTCACGCCAGTACAGCCTTGCACTAACCGGTCAACCTCCGCATTTTTATACACTAGCTGTTTGTCAGATGCATAGCCTTTCACATAACCATAAGCCGTTTTTTCTGCAATAGTACCGATTGTTCCAGCACGGAATACTTTTTCTTCACCGAAAAGATCCTTTGTATAATTATGAGCCTTCGGTTGATATTCGCCCGAGAAGTTCAAATCAATATCCGGCACTTTGTCACCCTTGAATCCAAGAAATGTCTCAAACGGGATATCTTGACCGTCTTTTGTCAGCGCTCTGCCACAATTCGGGCATGCTTTATCTTTTAAATCAAAACCGCTTCCGATTGACCCGTCCGTTATAAATTCATGGTAGTGACATTCTGTACAAACATAATGCGGAGGTAATGGATTGACTTCGGTTATCTCCGACATGGTGGCCGCAAGAGAGGACCCCACTGATCCGCGCGATCCAACCAGATAACCATCATCCAATGATTTTTTTACCAATTTATGCGAAATCAGATAAATAACTGAGAAACCGTGGCCTATAATGCTGGAAAGTTCCTTTTCAAGCCTGTCCGTTACAATCTCCGGAATCGGATCCCCATAAATTTCTTTGGCACGATTATAGCAAAGTTCACGCATTTCCTGTTCGGCACCTTCAATTGTCGGTGTAAACAGACCGTCCTGAACCGGTGAAACCTCCTCGATGTCATCTGCCAATGCTCTTGTATTATCCACCACGATTTCCTTGGCTTTATCTTCACCGAGAAAGCCAAAACCATCAATCATTTCATCGGTTGTCCGGAATGAGGTATCCGGTAGTGTCTGCCTGTTTAATGGGTTACCAGCCTGGGATGCGATTAAAATCTGTCGGTAAATTTTATCATGTACTTCAAGATGATGAACATTGCCTGTTGCCAGAACAGGTTTATTCATTCGTTCACCCATTTCGGTCAGTTTTGAAATAATATCCAGGAGCTGTGACTCATTTTGAACAAGTTCCTTCTCAATTAAGTGAACATAGTTAGAAGGCGGCTGCACTTCAATATAATCATAGAATTCGGCTGCTCTCTCTGCTTCGTCGGCCGATTTTTGCATCATCGCTTCAAAAACTTCGCCCTGATCGCAGGCAGAACCGACAAGAAGACCACTCCGGTGTCTTTGCAGAAGTGACCTGGGAATCCGCGGCACCCGGTAAAAGTAATTAACATGTGCATACGAGACGAGTTTATAAAGGTTTTTCATACCCTCCTGTGTACGTGCGATCAGTGTACAATGCGAGGGTCTTGAGCGCTTATAAGCATCCCCTTCACCCATGTGATTATTTAATTGGTTGTGATAGATAATTTCTCTTTCAAGCAAGCCTTGTACAAGTTTCCATAGTAAATATCCCGTAGCCTCAGCATCATAGATTGCACGATGATGCTGGGTCAATTCGATATCCAAGTGCTTACACATTGTATTCAATCGGTGATTTTTCAATTCAGGGTACAAAAAGCGGGAAAGTTCCAGCGTATCGATAACAGGATGGGTTGTTTTAGCATAGTCAATCCGTTGAAATCCCTGATCTAAAAAGCCGATGTCAAAACTCGCATTATGGGCTACCAGAATACTATCTTCCGTCCACTCATGAAAATCTTTTAATACGTCACCAATTTCGGGTGCATCTTTAACCATATCATCCGTAATCCCGGTCAAGTCTGTTGTTGTTTGTGACAGCGGCTGGTGCGGATTAGCGAATGACTCAAATCGATCAACGATCTCCCCTTGATGGATTTTTACAGCAGCAAGCTCAATAATAGTGTCATAAACGGCAGAAAGTCCCGTTGTTTCGACGTCAAACACGACATAAGTACCCCCGGCCAAGTCAACATCGCTTTCATTATATGCAATCGGAACCCCGTCATCAACCAGATTGGCTTCAACACCGTATATAACTTTTATGCCGTGTTTTTCCCCTGCGTTATGTGCTTCAGGAAACCCTTGAACACCGCCATGATCAGTGATCGCAATCGCTTTGTGACCCCAGTTTGCCGCTTGTGTAATGAGAGCTGACGGTGATACAACAGCATCCAGCTGGCTCATTGTTGTGTGGGCGTGGAATTCAACGCGTTTTTCGTCATCTAGTGCCTTATCTTGGCGTGTCGCTACTTTGACTTCGTGAATATCGCTTGCCATCATAGCCAATTCATTTGTGTACATATCGGTCTGAATACTGCCTCTGGCCTTAATCCACATTCCTTCCTTCAACTGTTCAAAAACGTGAGCATCGTCATCGCCTTTGGAAAACATTTTTATTTGCAAGGAGTCGGTGTAATCAGTCGCTTTTACAATCAGTAAACTTCTCCCTGAGCGCAACTGACGAACTTCCGAGGAAAAGACATAGCCTTGAATTGTGACACGCCGTTCTTCTTCCTGAATTTCTTCCATTTGCATCGGTTCATCCTGAATCTTATAACCTAGCATAAACGGCTTACTGTTTTCCGTTTTTTGCCGCTCTTGATCACGCTTTTCTTTTTGCTGCATGGTTTTCAGAACCAACTCCTGGTCCTCTAAAGCTTTTTGCTCTCTGAACTTTTGTAGTGCACCGGCTTCATTTTTAACTTCTACGTCCAATGTAAGTGCCGGTGCGCCGATTTTTCGGCAAAAATCCTGAAATGGCTTTTCGAGGCGTTTTTTAAGTGCACTGCCTTCAGCCTCATTTCTCGCGGTTAACATAATCTTGTTATTGTTAACCTCGGGCACTTGATCAAATATAAGATCTTTATATGCTGGTGATAGATTAGATACTGACTGGAGGAAATGCTGCCAATAAGCTAATACCGTTTCATCCGCACAGCTCTTGTCATCTGTGTATAATGTCCATTCAATCTGTGCAAATTGTTGAAACGTTTCCTGTAATTTGGAAGACAGCAGGGCATATAACTCTGTTGGCAACAGTTGGTTAAGACGTATATGAAAATGCCACGTTTTTGTTTGTTTATGTACTTCCAGTTTGACGAGTTCACTATCCATAAAATAACGACTTGTCTGCTCATTGGAAATCCCCAACTGTTCCAGCAACAAATTCATTTTTTCTTGTTTTGAAATATCCATTATAAGTTCCTCCTGATATTGATTCCTGCTGAGAAAGTCGTTTCCCCACTGAATGTCAGTTGCATGAACCGAGCATTCTCGGGGGGTTTCTCCCTATTTTACATGTCGCATATACACAAGGGTATTTAATGCCTATTAAAACAGGATAATAATGGAAAACCCCTGCCAAAATAAGACAAGGGTTTCACCATCACTTTAGCCGGTTTATATGATTGGTTTCAATTTCACAGCCTATAGGAACAATCGCTGAATATCATTCCATGTGACCACAATCATCAGCAGCATCAGCAGGGCAAACCCAATAAAATGAACGATTCCTTCTTTTTGCGGGTCTATCGGCTTGCCGCGTACTGCTTCAATCCCCACAAACAAAAGTCTTCCGCCGTCAAGTGCCGGAAGCGGCACTAAGTTAATTATCCCTAAATTGACGCTTAATATTGAGGTCCACATCAAAAACGTCATGAAACCGGACTGAACAACCTGGTCTGTTGCATCATAGATCCCCACAGGACCGGACAAAACTTCAATGGAATATTGGCCGGTTATCAGCTTAACGAGATTTGTCAATATAAGCTTTGTTGTATCATATGTCCGTTCAAATCCGTATTGAAAAGTCCCGACAAATGACTTTTCATATGCATGTCGAACACCTGCCTGTCCGATTGTAATGCCTTGTCCTTCTATTTTTGCAGGCGTTAATGTTAATGTTTCTGTTCCGCCTTCACGCTGCACTGTCATGCTCAGTTCTTCACCAGGATTATCCTTGACAATCTCATCAAATTTTTCCCAAGTAGAAATGGCATTTCCATTAATTTGCACAACTTCATCGCCTTTTTGAAAGCCTGCTTCTTCAGCAGGACTGTCATTCTGTACACCGGATATTTTCGCTTCATCAACCGGTATACCTTGAATAAAACCAACGATAATGAATATAACAATCGCCAATACGAAGTTCATCATAGGACCTGCAAACAATTGCATTGCCCGTTTGCCGACACTTTTGGAGGCAAACTGCCGATCATACGGAGCGATTTGTGTTTCTTCCTCATCCATCACAAAAAATGCTTTGCGATCCACCTGAAAGGTTAACTTTTCATCCTCTTCATCGGGATCATAACCCTGGATGAGCAGCTCGTGGTCTAAATCTGAATGTTCCACTTCAATAATACGCGCATTGGGATGTTTCGATTTATGGTTAACAATGATTTTTTTGATGTTACCTTCATCATTAAATTCCAAGCCTATATGCTGGCCAGGCTTTAATTCAATGATTTCCGGATCCTCACCGGCTACCCGTACATAACCACCGATCGGCAGCAGACGGATTGTATAAACTGTCTCATTTTTTGTAAAGGCAAAAACCTTTGGACCAAAGCCAATTGCAAACTCGCGCGCAAGCATGCCTGCCCTTTTTGCAAAAATTAAATGTCCGAATTCATGGATGAACACAAGCAGTCCAAACATGAATATAAATGCTATAACTGTGGTCAAATGAAGCACCATCCTTTATCTGATAAAGGTTATTTATAATCCGAACCAGTGTTTCCGGAGCGTTCATCCTATTCCCTGAGATCAGTATAACGTTAGGTGAAGAAGTTGATAAAATGCAAAAGCGGTAAAGCGAATAAAAGACTGTCCAGCCGATCCAGTATTCCGCCATGGCCCGGCAGCAACTTTCCTGAGTCTTTGACACCATAATTTCGTTTGAACGCCGATTCAACCAGGTCACCAACCTGACCGGCCACTGACACCAGAACCGTAACTAATATTACAACTATCATATCATATGAAAACGGAAAGGCGATATGAAAAAACATCCCAATAACAACCGCCAACAATATTCCGCCGAGAGCTCCTTCGACTGTTTTGTTCGGGCTGATTTCCGGCCATAATTTATGCTTGCCAAAAGCTTTGCCGCAAAAATATGCACCTGTGTCCGTCGCCCAAATCACAACCAGCACATAAAATATACGTGCTAAGCCGTCAGATGAGGACCTGGTTTCCATTAGATAAAAGAAGCCCATTCCAACATAAGTGATTGCCAACAGAATAAAACCGGCATCATCAAATGTAAACTTATTCTTTGCCATCACGGTATATGACAACAAAAATAAAACAAATATCATAAACACTTCTATTTTTTCGATTCCAAGTAAAAAACCGGCATATTTGGAAGATTCAGGGACCATTAGCAGCCATAATGGCAAAAGGGCAAATATTGCCGGCGTATAGTAATGACTTATTTGACGCATACGAATTAATTCAAACAGTGCTATCGAAGCCAGTAAGTAAACAAATAACTGAAAAATAGTACCGCCGATCACAACCGCAGGAATGAATATAAGAAACGCCACTAATGCTGTTATAATTCGTTCTTTCATAGTTCATCCAACACCTTATATGCCTCCATAGCGCCGTTTTCTCCGCTGATAATCATGCAGTGCCTCTTTAAATTTCTCGTCTGAAAAATCAGGCCATAATACATCAGTAAACCAAAATTCAGTATAAGCGAGCTGCCACAGCAAAAAATTGCTTAACCGCTGTTCCCCGCTTGTCCGAATTAATAAATCCGGATCTGATAAACCGGTCGTATAGAGGTATTCTGAAAATATATGCTCATCAAGTTTATCCAGCGTGAGCTTAGAGCTGTCGATATCTGTTATGATTTGTCTGATCGCTTGTACAATTTCAAATCTACTTCCATAGTTTAAAGCAAAATTTAATAATAATCCATCATTATCTTTTGTCTGTTCTTTAGCATAACGAATTGCTTTCTTTGTATGATTCGGAAGCACATCAAAATTGCCAATGGTATCAATTTTAACATTGTTTTCAATCATTTCCGGCAAGTAGATATGTAAGAATTCCTTAGGTAAACCCAGAAGATAATCGACTTCTGATTTCGGACGACTCCAATTTTCTGTTGAAAAAGCATATAATGTCAAAACTTTAACATGACAATTCACAGCCGTATTAACTATTTTTTTAACAACTTCCATGCCCTCTTTGTGACCGGCAATCCGGGGAAATCCCCGTTTTTTTGCCCAGCGGCCATTTCCGTCCATAATGATGGCTACATGTTCAGGTATATTATCCAGTTCTGTTTCTTCTTTCACCTTTGTTTTTTTATTTTTGAAAAAGGGAAGTTTCATTGGCATAACTTGTCCTCCGATATCGTTGATGAATCCGGTAAATAATCCGCAATATTATTATCCTATTATGTTGAATTACCATTATATCACTTTAATCCGCAAATTTTATGAAAACCCGGATTTAAGTTCTTCACAACCGGACGAATTTTTATGCCGGTGGAAACAAAAGCCCTCTTAGACAAGAGGGCCGCAGCAGCTTATTTGACTAAACCTTCATCTTCAGACTTCCAATATTTCCTTTTCTTTGTTTTTTACATTCTCATCAATTTTATTAATGTGTTTATCTGTTTCTTTTTGCACATTTTCTTGTTCTTTTTTTAAGTCATCTTCAGTCAAGTCACCATTTTTCTCAGCTTTCTTCAATTGATCATTGGATTCACGCCGGACATTTCGCACCTGTACACGTGCTTCCTCAGCGTATTTTCCAACAACCTTCACCAATTCTTTACGGCGCTCTTCTGTCAGTGCCGGAATGTTAATCCGGATCACATTGCCGTCGCTGGACGGGGATAGGCCTAAATCAGCCTTCTGGATTGCTTTCTCAATATTACTGACTGATGATTTGTCAAACGGTGTGATAACCAAAAGTCTTGCCTCCGGTGCCGAAATTGTCGCCAGCTGGTTCAGCGGTGTTGCGGCCCCATAATAATCGACAATAACACCATCCAGAATCGACGGATTTGCCCTGCCAGCGCGAATAGTTGCCAAATTTTTAGAAAAAGCCTGCACAGCCTGTTCCATTTTACTTCGTGTATCCTTGATGATTTGATCGGACATGATTAGTCCCCCTTTATTGTTGTACCAATTGGTTCGCCTTGAACGACACGTTTAATGTTGCCTTCTTCCATGATGGAGAAGACGATTAATTGAATATGATTATCCATACAAAGTGATGATGCGGTAGAATCCATGACCCCAAGGCCTTCGCTCAGCATTTCCATATATGAAATCTCCGTGTATTTTCTTGCATCGTCATTAACTTTTGGATCATCGGAATACACACCATCGACATTATTTTTAGCCATTAGTATGACCTCAGCCTCAATTTCAGCAGCCCGTAATGCTGCTGTTGTATCCGTTGAAAAATAAGGGTTCCCTGTTCCTGCAGCAAAAATGACAACCCGCTTCTTTTCAAGATGACGTATTGCTTTTCTTCTTATATAAGGTTCTGCCACCTGACGCATTTCAATAGATGTTTGAACACGGGTTGGGATGCCATTATTCTCCAAACTGTCCTGAAGCGCCAGGGAGTTCATAATAGTTGCCAGCATACCCATATAATCAGCCGTAGCACGATCCATGCCCATTTCACTTCCGACTTTGCCGCGCCAGATATTTCCGCCGCCAACGACTACAGCCACTTCCACACCCAATTCAGCAACTTCTTTTATCTGAGATGCAACCGATTGGATCACTTGTGGTTCAATGCCATAGCCTTGTTCACCGCTTAATGCTTCACCACTTAATTTTAACACAATTCTACGGTATCGAGCTGTTGTCATGATTACCTCCATCGGGATTATATAGTGTTTTAAGTATCAATAAAGATTTTGTCGCTGTATTTCTGATGTATTAGTGAAATAGGGAAGCATCATACTGCGTTCCCCATTTCGTCCTCATCCACTATTTTTTCATTTGATTCATAACTTCTTCAGCAAAATTTTCTTCGCGTTTTTCCATACCCTCTCCTACTGCATAGCGGGTGAACGCCTTAACGGTTGCTCCTTTGTCTGATACATATGTTTTCACTTTCTGATCCGGATCTTTTACAAAATCCTGCTCTAACAGACAAATTTCTTCAAAGAACTTGCCAAGACGACCTTCGACCATTTTCTCAACGATATGCTCCGGCTTTCCTTCATTCAATGCCTGAGTCTTCAGTACTTCACGTTCACTGTCGGCTTCCTGCTCTGGCACTTCATCCCTGGAAACATAACGCGGGCTTACTGCGGCAATATGCATCGCAATATCTTTTGCAAGCTCTTCATCCGTCGTACCTTCAAGCAGTGTCAGGACACCAATTGAACCACCCATATGAAGATACGCACCAAATGCATCATGATCCGTTTTATCCATCAACGCGAAACGGCGAAGTGAAATTTTCTCACCAATTTTACCGACAGTTGCGTTGATATATTTTTCGACTGTATCACCATCACCATGAAGTTTTTGGCTAAGAGCCTCTTCCACTGTTTCAGGCGTCTGCTTAACAATGTGCTTACCGAGTTCTGACAGCAGTTCTTTAAACTGGTCATTTTTAGTGACAAAGTCAGTTTCGCAATTAACCTCCAGCAGCACCGCTCTATTTTTGTCGATTTCTATATGCGTCAAGCCCTCAGCAGCAATACGGTCTGCTTTTTTCGCAGCTTTTGCCATCCCTTTTTCACGCAGGAATTCAATTGCCTTATCCATATCACCGTCAGTTTCCTGAAGAGCTTGTTTACAATCCATCATTCCGGCTCCGGTCGTCTCACGAAGTTCTTTAACTAATTTTGCCGTAATCGCCATAATGACTCCTCCTTTGGTTATTCCACTATATTTATTGCCTGAAAAAAAGGTGATAAAAGGCTCTATCCCCTTATCACCTGTCCTTTTAGCGTTACTACTCTTTATTTGTTTCAGCCTCCGCGGCAACTGCTTCCTCTTCTTCCGACTGTGATTCTTCAGTTTGCACTTCTTCGGTTTCTTCGCCTTGTTTAACTTCCAGAATAGCATCAGCCATTTTTGAAGTCAGCAGCTTCACAGCACGAATAGCATCATCATTTGCAGGAATCACATAATCAATTTCATCCGGATCGCAATTTGTATCGACCATTGCAATGATCGGGATATTCAGCTTATGCGCTTCAGCGATAGCAATGCGCTCTTTACGGGGATCGATGACAAACAAAGCATCCGGCAATTTATTCATTTCTTTAATTCCGCCCAAAAATTTAACGAGACGGTCTTTTTCTTTCAACAGACCGATAACTTCTTTTTTAGGAAGCACATCGAAAGTGCCATCCTCCTCCATATGCTCGATATCTTTCAAGCGATTGATACGTTTGCGGATCGTCTGGAAATTTGTCAGCGTTCCGCCCAACCAGCGCTGGTTTACATAAAACATTCCGGAACGGGTTGCTTCATCACGGACAGAGTCCTGTGCCTGTTTTTTTGTGCCTACGAAAAGAACCGAGCCACCGTTTGCAGCAATGTCTTTTACATAATTGTACGCTTCATCAACTTTCTTGACCGTTTTTTGCAGGTCAATGATATAAATGCCGTTACGTTCAGTAAAGATGTATTTTTTCATCTTCGGATTCCAACGGCGCGTCTGGTGTCCGAAATGCACACCGGCTTCCAGCAATTGTTTCATTGAAATTACTGACATATAAAATTCCTCCTAATGGTTTTTTCCTCCGCTTCAGATCATCTTCACATAAAGACCATTCCCTCAAATGGCACCCAGTATGCAAATAACTGAGCGTGTGTATTTATGCTCACAATCAATTGTGAGCACAGTATTACACCAAGAGTAAATATATCATAACAATCATGACCAATCAAGGATTAATATGCTTTCTGGACGATATAGATATAAAAAACCTTTAGAAAAACTCGACATTCGCCTCGCCTTATAGCGAATGCCGAAGCTTTTCTTATAACCCATCATTTATACTTTCTGACGTTATTAAAAACGGTTATCGCCCTGATAACCGTTTTAAAAGTGAGTGATCATCCTATCTGGAACGCAATTTTTCCAACTCAACTAGGAATTTATCATTTAATACTTTAATATATGTCCCTTTCATACCGAGTGAGCGGGATTCAATTACACCGGCGCTTTCCAGCTTTCTTAAAGCATTGACAATAACTGACCTGGTGATTCCCACTCTATCGGCTATTTTACTCGCTACAAGCAAGCCTTCCTGACCGTTCAGTTCTTCAAAGATATGGTCGATAGCTTCTAATTCACTATAGGAAAGCGAGCTGATTGCCATCTGTACAACCGCTTTGCTTCTGGCTTCAACCTCGATCTCTTCTGTTTTCTCATGCAGTATTTCCATACCAACAACAGTCGCACCATATTCTCCAAGCAGCAAATCATCTTCACCGAAACTGTCTGAAAGCCTGCTTAACACAAGTGTACCCAACCGGTCACCGCCACCGATAATCGGAACAACAGTTGTCAAACCATTCTTGAACAATTCGCGATTTTCTACAGGAAATGCTGTGAACGGGCTGTCAATGTCCATGTTCGCAGTTGTTTCATAGATATTAAATAATCCATGTGTGTACTCTTCAGGAAATTGTCTTTCTTCGAGCATTGTTTTCATCCGTTCATTTTCAATCTCTTGATTAATCGCATATCCCAACAGCTTTCCACGTCTACTTACAATGAATACATTGCCTTTGATAACATCTCTGAGTGTTGCAGACATATCGTTAAAATTCACTGATTTACCTGTTGCTTTCTGCAGCATTGCATTAATTTTTCTTGCGCGTTCTAATAGTTCCATTTTAAAATTCCTCCAATTAAAGAATATACTGACTTAAGTCTTTATTTTTGATGATATCACTTAATTTTTTGTCTACATATTCATCCGTGATTTCAATTGTTTCCATGTTCACATCCGGGGCTTCAAACGACAGGTCCTCAAGCAATTTTTCAAGTATCGTATGAAGTCTTCTTGCGCCAATGTTATCTGTTTCCTGATTAACGTGATAGGCAATTTCTGCCAATCTATTTACAGCTTGGTCTGTAAACACAACGTTTATACCTTCCGTTTTCAATAATGCTGAATATTGTTTCAATAAAGCGTTGGATGGTTCCATTAATATCCGCTTAAAGTCTTCTACAACCAATTTTTCCAGTTCCACCCTGATTGGGAATCTTCCTTGAAGCTCCGGTATCAAATCAGATGGCTTTGCTGTATGGAATGCGCCTGCTGCAATGAATAGCATATGGTCTGTTTTGACAGGACCATGTTTCGTAACGACTGTTGATCCTTCAACAATCGGCAGTATGTCACGCTGCACCCCTTCACGCGAAACATTTGCTGAATTGCCGCTCTGTTCCCCGGTAACTTTATCAATTTCATCAATAAATAACATTCCGGTCTGCTCGGCGCGATTGATTGCTTCTTGTGCTGCTTCTTCCATATCAACAAGCTTTTGGGCTTCCTGGGTTGTCAACACTTTCCTCGCCTCTGACACAGGCAGTTTACGTTTCTTTTTCTTTTTCGGCATGAACTGGCCAAGAGCATCTTGCATGTTCGTTCCCATTTGTTCCATTCCTGATCCCTGAAGCATATCAAACATTGAGGGGGGCATTTCCTCAATCTCAACAGTTACCATCTGATCTTCCAGCTCCCCCAAAGCCAGCTGATGTTCAACCCGCTTCCGCTTATTTTTGATTTCATCGTCCTTAGGTGCTTCATCAGAATCAGAATCATCATTGTCTTCCTGCGATGAAAACAGCATTTCAAATGGGTTCTTCACATTGTTCTGTTTTTTTGCCTGTGGCACAAGCAGCTCGACAAGTTTTTTATCAGCCTCTTGTTTCGCACGATCGTCCACTTCACTCATCTTTTCTTCCTTAACCATGCGCAAGGACATTTCAACCAGGTCACGCACCATCGATTCGACATCACGGCCGACGTAACCGACTTCGGTAAATTTGGTCGCTTCAACTTTTACGAAAGGTGCACTGACCAAATTGGCCAGCCGTCGCGCGATCTCAGTTTTACCGACACCAGTAGGGCCAATCATTAAAATATTTTTTGGTACAATCTCATCTTTGATTTTCTCGTCAAGCTTCATCCGGCGGTACCGGTTTCTCAATGCCACGGCAACTGATTTTTTTGCCTCCGACTGACCCACTATATACTGATCCAGCTGCTCTACAATCTGTTTTGGAGTATAATCAATCCCCATCAACCAAGGCCTCCTTATTAATCAAGTACCTCCAGTGTGATATGGTCATTTGTGTAAATACATATTTCACCGGCAATCTCAAGTGCTCTTTGGGCGATCTCCTCAGCGGATAGTCCGTCCCCGTGTCTGACCAATGCCCTGCCGGCACTCAATGCATAGTTCCCACCTGAACCGATTGCAAGAATGCCATCATCAGGCTCAATGACCTCACCGGTTCCCGACACCAGAAACATTTTCTCTTTGTTCATGACGATAAGCATAGCTTCCAATCTGCGAAGGACCTTATCACTCCGCCATTCTTTTGCTAATTCCACTGCAGATCTGGCAAGGTTGCCGTCAAAAGCTTCCAGTTTCGCTTCAAACTTTTCAAATAATGTAAATGCATCAGCTACAGATCCCGCAAATCCCGCAAGGACCTGACCCTTATACAATGTACGGACCTTCTGTGCTTTATGCTTCATGACAACAGCATTACCCAGTGTGACTTGCCCGTCGCCACTCATTGCGCATTGACCTTTATGCTGAACAGCAAAAATAGTAGTCGCATGCATCTCAGCTGCCACAATTATCACCTCTTCCTGAGAAGATTATTCTTTTGCTCTTGGGTGACTGTTCATATACACATGGCGCAAGCGGTCCTTGGTTACGTGTGTATATATTTGCGTTGACGATAAGTTTTCATGGCCGAGTAACTCCTGTACCGTTCGCATGTCGGCCCCCTCGTTCAACAAATGTGTTGCGAATGTATGCCGTAATTTATGCGGGTGTACATGAACAGTCATTGCAGCTTTTTCAACCATTTTATCCAAAATCGTATTGATTCCTCTGGCGGTTAACGAACCACCCCTGGCATTCAAAAAGACAGCATCTGAAGTAGAACCTGCCTTTTTCAGCAACGTTTCTCTACCATCATTGATGTATGTTTCCAAGGCAATTTCTGCAAAACGACCAAAAGGCATATAACGTTCTTTGTTGCCTTTGCCTTTAATGAACATAGTCCCGATGGCAAAATCAATATCAGATAGCGCCATTCCCTGACACTCACTCACTCGTATACCCGTAGCATAAAGCGTTTCAATCAAAGCCTGATTACGCTGTCCCAGAGGATCTGTTAAATCATTGACTTCAAACAGCTTTTCCAGTTCTTCCATGTATAAAAATCCCGGTATAGCTTTATCAGTTTTCGGCATACTTACATAAATGAAGGGATTATCCTTCACATGGTTATGACGTTCAAGGTAACGGTAAAAGCTTTTCAGACTGGATATTTTTCTGGACACAGATCTTCGCCCCAAATGTTGATCATGCAACCTTGTAAGGTATATGCGAATCAACTGGTGATCTACGTCTTCCAGGCGGCTGACAGCTTCTTCATCCAAGAAGGCAAAAAACCGTTTCAAATCCTCCATATAATGTTTAACGGTTAATGGTGAGGCATTTTTTTCGATTTGTAAATACTCTCTAAATGCTTCACTATACTCTGTAAAGTTATTCAAGTTCACACCCCGCTTTACAGCGAATAAAGCATACCACATAAATTATTTGAACGCAATGAATTTGACGAAATTATGATAAAATTCAGAAACAGATGCATACTTAATCATCAGCTGACTTATCTCCGAATTCAACAATCTCTACTGTCAAGTAAATCACCTTACCAATGCGCAATTATATCTGTTTGATTTTAAATAGTCAATCATTAAGAATAGAATTATCAAAAAACTTTCATGTCTATGAACAACATGTGAATGATCAACATAACACTGTATAATGAATTACCCCAAAATTGTTAGAAAAACTCGGCATTCGTCTTGTGAGTGCCGAAGTTTTTCTTATAAGGTCATCCATAATTTATATTTTCTGACGTTATTAGAAAAACTCGGCATTCGTTATATTTTCTGACGTTATCAAAAGAAAACTGCCTGACTGCAGGCAGTTAATTATCGGCGGTTTCCTTGTAATCACAGTTTGTGCATTGTACCCGGGTTTCTTTTTTTGTTTTTTTCTCCACCAGCAATGAATCACATTTCGGGCATGGCCTTGAAATCGGTTTATCCCAGGAAACGAAATCACATTCCGGATAACGATCACAACCGTAGAACTTTCGATTTTTCTTCGATTTTCGCTCCACTACGTCACCTTGTTTACATTTCGGGCATGTTACACCAATTTTTTTTAAAATTGGTTTGGTGTTACGGCATTCAGGAAAATTGGAACAGGCCAGAAATTTACCGTATCTACCCATTTTATAAACCATTTCATGTCCACAGTTTTCACATGTGATACCCGCCGGTTCATCACGGATTTCGATTTTTTCCATTTCCTGTTCCGCTTTTTCCAGACGCTCTCTAAACCCACTGTAGAAGTCATCAAGTACTTTAATCCACTCTGTTTTCCCTTCTTCAATGGAATCCAGATCTTCCTCCATCTTAGCGGTAAAATCAATATCGATGATTTTCGGGAAAAATTCTTTCAAAATATCATTGATAATTTTCCCAAGCTCAGTCGGAACAAACCGCTTATTGTCCAACTGAACATATCCGCGGCGCTGTACCGTATCAAGGGTCGGTGCATACGTGGAGGGCCGTCCGATTCCTTGCTCTTCCATCGTACGTACCAGTCTCGCCTCGGTATATCTTGGCGGCGGCTGGGTGAAATGCTGATTCGGCGTAATCTCTTTAGCATTCACTTCCATGCCCTCAGACAAGTCGGGCAAATATTTATTCTCATCTTTCTTCTTGTCATCGCTACCTTCTACATATACCTTCATGAAGCCTTTAAATTTCACTTTTGATCCTGTGGCACGAAATTCAATTCCGTTATTCAGTAGATGGACAGTCATTGTATCCATAACAGCCGGTGCCATCTGACTTGCGAGAAATCTTTCCCAGATGAGCTTATAAAGACGGTATTGATCCCGGGACAACAAATTCTTCAAAGATTTCGGATCCCGCATGACGGACGTCGGACGAATTGCTTCATGAGCATCTTGAGCCCCTTCTTTTTTGGCGCTTTTTTTGGCATAGCCTTTATAGCTTTTACCGTAATTATCCTCGACATAGCTGTTAGCTTCCTGTTTAGCGGTTTCGGAAATTCTCGTTGAATCTGTCCGCATATATGTGATTAACCCTGTGATACCTCCCGCTTTTTTACCCAGGTCAATACCTTCATACAGCTGCTGGGCAACCATCATGGTTTTCTTGGCCCGAAAATTAAGTTTGCGGGCCGCTTCCTGCTGTAATGATGACGTTGTAAATGGCTTTGCGGGATTGCGCTTGCGCTCGCGTTTGTTTACTTTATCAACCGAAAACATTTTTCCTTCAAGTTTCTCAGTAACCGCTTTTACATCTGTTTCAGTTTTTAATTCCTTTTTCTTACCGTCTATGCCATAAAAAGCACCCTCAAATGTTTCCTTGTCTTTTTGAAAAAGAGCATCAATGGACCAGTATTCTTCAGGCTTAAAATTGTCAATTTCCTCTTCGCGGTCAATAATCAGCTTGACAGCCACAGACTGAACTCTTCCGGCACTAAGACCTTTTTTGACCTTCTTCCATAACAGCGGGCTGATTTTATACCCTACAAGACGGTCGAGAATGCGCCTGGCTTGCTGGGCATCGACCAAATCACTGTCAATTGAACGCGGGTGTTTGAATGACTCTTTAATGGCATCTTTCGTGATTTCATTGAATACAACCCGGCACTCTGAATTTTCATCAACATTTAAAGCATAAGCCAAATGCCAGGCAATAGCTTCTCCTTCCCTGTCAGGGTCTGCAGCCAGATAAACTTTCTTGGCCTTTTTTGCAGCCGACCTTAATTCTTTCAGGATATCGCCTTTACCGCGGACTGTAATATATTTTGGTTTGAATGAATCATCCGGATCAACACCTGTTTGGCTTTTTGGCAGATCACGGACATGCCCCATTGAGGCTTTCACTTTATATTTTTTACCTAAATATCGTTCGATCGTCTTCGCTTTTGCTGGCGATTCCACGATCACGAGGTAGTCAGACATATCGTTTCCTCCCAGATTTGCATCCATAAGTTGAAATGAAAAATCTTCACTAAATATTAAATAGTTACACTGTGTTTGTCAAACATGCTATGAATTTCCATTGGTTCATATGCCCCAATTCGGTTCAATCCTCACCCAATCTTCCCGAATATCATTCACATTCCGAACGAGCTTTGCCCCATCCTGAATCATGATGTGGCACCCTTCCGTATGCGGTGTTAAGGGTGATCCGGGAAGTGCATAAACGTCTCTTCCCTGATCCAACGCTTGGTCAACAGTAATCAATGTACCGCTTTTTTTCGTTGCTTCAATAACAAACGTACCAAAGCTTAGACCGCTTATAATTCGATTACGTTCGGGAAAATGAAAGCGTTCCGGTGGGGTATCAGGGGGGTATTCAGATAGCAATAACCCTTTATCAGCTATTTGACTGAAAAGCCTTGTGTTTTGCTTTGGATAAATGTGATTAAAGCCGCTGCCCATCACAGCAATCGTCTTTCCATCATATTGAATGGCAAACTGATGAGCATAACTGTCAATTCCCGCTGCCATACCGCTAACAATTGTCCAGTTATCTTGAATCAGGGGCAGCACATATTGTTGCATTTTAGCTTTCGCGTCATTTGATGGCCGTCGTGTGCCAATCACACTCAGTAACGGATGCTGTTCCATTAATTGCATGTTGCCAATGGCATATAATACCAACGGCGCATCTTTAATAGTTTTTAACACAAAGGGATAGTTATCGTCAACTACTGTTATCACACTGACTGATTTCAGATCATGTTTGATTTGGGATATTAGTGTCGAACTTCGGAGATCTGTATAAAATAAGGAGGCCTTTTTCAAAGAGAGAGAAAAAAACTGGCTGATTTCAGAAGCAGATAGCTTGTAGACGCTTTTCAATGTAGGATCATACCGTACAAATTTCCTGATAGTCCGGCGCGAGACGCCCCGGCACCGATGAATATGGATTAAGCGTTTGCGAACCTTTTCCAATCAATCACGTCCTTTTGGTTAGATTGAAACCCAAAGATAGCGCATCTTTGGGTTCCCCGTCTATCATAATCAATGTGTTTTGCATTTTTCCTGCAAGCCATTTTCCTTGAGGACATTAATCATTGTTTCACCGATTTCAGCCGGTGTATCTGCTGTTTTAACACCGCATTCGTTCATAATGCGGATTTTTTCTTCCGCAGTTCCTTTGCCGCCGGAAATGATGGCCCCAGCATGTCCCATACGTTTTCCAGGAGGGGCTGTTGCCCCGCCGATGAATCCGACGACAGGTTTTGACATATTAGCTTTTATCCATTCGGAGGCATCTTCCTCAGCTGTACCGCCAATTTCACCGATCATTACAACAGCTTCCGTTTCAGGGTCTTCATTGAAAGCTGTCAAAGCATCGATAAAATCTGTTCCATTCACTGGATCACCGCCAATTCCAACAGCAGTGGTTTGACCATACCCGGCCTCAGACAGCTGATGCACTGCCTCGTACGTTAATGTACCCGAACGGGAAATAACGCCGATATGACCTTTCTTGTGAATATACCCCGGCATAATACCAATTTTACTTTCATCAGCAGTGATAACACCAGGGCAGTTTGGACCTACAAGGCGTGTCTTTTTGCCTTCCATTGCACGTTTTACTTTCACCATGTCCATGACTGGAATATGTTCTGTAATACAGATAACCAAATCTAATTCAGCATCTACCGCTTCCAGAATCGCGTCAGCCGCTGCTGGTGCCGGCACATAGACAACAGATGCGTTCGCGCCTGTTTCGTCAACAGCATCCTGCACCGTGTTAAATACAGGTACCCCTTCCACTTCGGTACCGCCTTTTTTCGGTGTGACACCGCCAACGATTTTGGTGCCATATTCAAGCATTTGCTTTGTATGGAATTTGGCTGTGCCGCCGGTGATTCCCTGGACAATCACTTTTGTATCTTTATTAACATATACACTCATTTCTGTCCGTCCTTTCATTGATAACCTGTTTGCTTTCAAAGATTATAGCAATTTTCACATTGTATGCTGCTACTGCTCTGCGACGCATAAGTTTCGGCTAAAAACAGTAATCTCTTAAAAAACCAACATCACTTAACTGCGGAAACGATTTTGTTTGCACCATCAGCCATCGATTCAGCTGAGGTAATATTCAAGCCTGATTCATCAAGAATCTTCTTACCGAGATCGACGTTCGTGCCTTCAAGGCGCACAACAAGCGGCATTTCCAGACCTACCTGTTTCGTCGCTTCCACAACGCCTTCAGCAATGACATCACACTTCATGATACCGCCGAAGATATTGACAAAAATACCTTTAACATGCGAATCGGACAAAATGATTTTAAATGCTTCAGTTACCTTTTCTGCCGTCGCGCCGCCGCCGACATCAAGGAAGTTTGCAGGCTCGCCGCCATAATGTTTAATAATGTCCATTGTAGACATTGCAAGACCTGCACCGTTGACCATACAGCCAATATTGCCGTCAAGTGCAACATAGCTTAAATCGTATTTGGAGGCTTCAATTTCTTTTTCATCCTCTTCTTCCAAATCGCGCAGCGCCATCACATCCTTTTGACGGAACATAGCATTATCGTCAAAATTCAATTTGGAGTCAAGTGCCATTACTTGTCCATCGCCCGTTGTAACAAGCGGATTAATTTCGGCAATGGAACAATCCTTTTTGACGAATACATTATACAAGCCAATCATGAATTTAGCTGCATTGCCAATCAACTCATGTGGAATATTAATATTAAATGCCAGTCTGCGAGCTTGATAGCCGGAAAGTCCGACTACCGGATCGATGACTTCTTTAAAGATTTTTTCCGGGGTTTCGGCAGCAACTTCTTCAATTTCTGTACCGCCTTCTTCTGAGCCCATCATAACAACTCGGGAAGTGGCACGATCAAGAACGAGACCGACATAATATTCGTTTTGAATATCGCAGCCTTCCTCAATCAGCAAACGTTTCACTTCTTTACCTTCAGGGCCCGTCTGATGTGTTACCAGGTTTTTGCCCAGAAGTTCGTCTGCATATGTACGAACATCATCAAGATTTTTAGCGATTTTGACACCGCCGGCTTTACCTCTCCCGCCAGCATGAATTTGTGCTTTTACAACAAAAACGTTGCTGCTCAATTTTTTGGCGGCTTCAACAGCTTCTTCAACCGTATATGCAACATGCCCATTTGGAACATTTACGCCGGATTCGCGCAAAATATCTTTACCTTGATACTCGTGAATGTTCATCTTTCATCCTCCCATCAAATTTCACTGCATTCCTATTGTATAAAAAAACTATGAATTTCACAAGAATTAGCGATTTATGGCAGATTTTGATGTGTTTGTTGCTGCAATTAGCTTATAGCATTCCGGACCGGTGCAAATGTTTTTCGATGATATGGCGTAATTCCATGTTCCGCAAGCATTGCTGTATGCTGTTTTGTTCCGTAGCCCATATTGGATGCAAAACCATATCCCGGATATTCTTCATCCAATTTTTTCATTAAGTGGTCTCGGGTCACTTTCGCCAATACACTCGCAGCTGCAACAGATATGCTTTCCTGATCACCTTTCGTAATTGAATCAGAAGGATAAGGAAGCTGCTCAAATGAAACAGCATCAATCAACACATGATCCGGTGCTGGGTCTAGCTGGTTGAGCGCCTTATACATTGCCAGTTTTGTAGCTTCATAGATATTGACTTGATCAATCGTGTGATTATCGATAATGGAGACGCCATAGCTCACAGCCTCATTTTTAATGATTGTAAAATACTCTTCACGGCTTGTTTCATTTAATTGCTTGGAGTCATTCAGCCCCAAAAGTTTAAAATTCCGTGGCAATATAACTGAAGCTGCAACAACAGGTCCTGCCAGCGGGCCGCGTCCGGCTTCATCCGTCCCGGCTACATAATGACAGCCATCAGCGAATTTTCTTTGTTCATATCGGGACATATGGAAGAAGTTTGCTTCTTGTGCTTTCTCGTTCAATTTTTTCCGTTCATAACGTTCAATCAGCTTTTGCACACCTTTTCGTTCGTCTGATTTTAACGCGTTTATGTATGTCTCATCCAGCTTTTCAGCTTCAAATAATTGCTTCAGTACGGCTATAGGTTGTTTCTCCAAATAAATCACCTGCCTTTTGTATGATTTGTCAATACATTCAACATTTTACATGGACTATCGTCGAATTGAAAGCAAACACGCAGAATTTTTCTGCTCCAGCAGTGAGCTCACGAAGCATTGCGAGCGTTTCATTCACCATATGCGATACATGCAGCACCAAAGCAAAACTGTCGCAACTAAAACACCTCCGTACAATTACGCATTATACGGAGGTGTTTCAAGTGTGATATTACCAAGTTTTCCCGTCCGCAGATCATGGATGATTACATCGGACACTTTATCAAAATTAACCGTCCCACCACTTTCCAATGCTCCGCGTTGTTTTCCAATTGTGACGAAAATATCCCACATATCCTTCATGTCACGATCGATTCCATATCGTTCTTCCAAGTACTTTGGATAGTGTTCCTGCATAAAGTGTATAACAAATACAACAACATCATCCAACGGCAATAGCTGATCCTTTATGGTACCGATGGCTGCCAAGCGGTAACCCACCAGTTCATCTTCAAACTTCGGCCATAAAATCCCTGGTGTATCAAGCAGTTCGAATTCATTTTTTACCTTAATCCATTGCTGTTTTTTCGTTACTCCTGGTTTATCACCTATTTGAGCAATCTTCTTATTCGCAAGACGGTTGATTAACGTCGACTTACCGACATTCGGCACACCAATAATCATGGCGCGGGGAGGCCGCGGGTTAACACCTTTTTCCTTGAGCTTATCCATTTTGGTCCGTCCGAGCTCTTTGGCTGTCTGAACAACGCGTTTAATATCGGCTTTATCATTGACATCGATAGCAACAGTTGATATGCCATGATCTTTAAAATACGCGAGCCATTTTTCTGTCACCCGGCTGTCTGCAAGGTCTTTTTTCATCATAACAATCATCTTGGGTTTTTGTTGCAAAACATTATGGAGCATTGGATTTTGTGATGATGACGGTGAGCGTGCATCCACGAGCTCAATTATAAAATCAGCCAATTTCAGTTTTTCTTCCACTTCCCGCTTGGCTTTCGCCATATGCCCCGGAAACCATTGTATCGTCATATTACATCATCCTAATCATGCAGAATCTGAATTCGGTCAAGCGGCCAGTAGATCAGACTGGTTTTCCCAACAATCTTATCCATTGAGACCACTCCAAGTATACGACTGTCTGTGGAGTTATTCCGATTATCACCAAGCACAAGCACATGATTTTCAGGAATTTTTTTGTATCCGCCTGGAAGGTCTTCCAGTTGAAAGTCACCTGTCAACGGCTGGTAAGACGGCATTTTTTCTTTCCTTTCCTGTAAAAAAGATTCTCCTACTTTTTCGCCATCAACGTATAATTGATCATCTTCCACTGCCACGTTCTCACCAGGCAATCCAACAATCCGCTTTATGAAATCTTTCCGGTCAGATGCGTGAAATACAACAATATCAAACCGCTCCGGATCTTGTATCTGGTAGATGAATTTATTGACAATCATTTGATCTCCATCCTGCAACGTTGGCATCATCGATGGACCATCGACAACGATCGGAGCAAAAAAGAATGTCCTGATCACGAAAAACAGTCCAAATGCTATCAACAAAGCCTTGACCCAATCAAACCATTCACTTTTTAACTTCTCCATTTGTCTGACACCGCCTGCATCAATATATGTATAGTCTATTTATTCATTCATTATAATATTATTATATCATGCTGTACTGAAAATATAGAAAGTAAAAAGGAGCTTGCATGAATGTGACAAGCCCCTTCCCAATAACAGTATTAATCGGCGGATTAGCGACGTTCCTTAATACGTGCTGCTTTTCCACGCAGATTACGAAGATAGTATAGTTTCGCACGGCGAACAATACCGCGGCGAGAGACTTCGATTTTTGCAATACGTGGTGAGTGCACTGGAAATGTACGCTCAACACCAACACCATAAGAAATCTTTCTTACAGTAAATGTCTCACTGATTCCGCCACCTTGACGTTTGATGACAACACCTTCGAATACCTGAATCCGTTCACGGCTTCCTTCGACAACTTTAACGTGAACTTTTACAGTGTCACCCGGGCGGAAATCAGGATGATCCGTACGAAGCTGATCTTTTGTCACTTGTTCAATGATATGCTGCATCTTGCTTCACTCCTTCCAAACCAATGCTCTTATCTCACTACGGGACAGCGGAACATCGTTTATACGCGCTACTTGAGCACAATCGTAAATATACCATACTAAAACTGTGAATTCAACATTATTTTTTACCTGATACCTTTTTGAACCTATTTGCAAAAGTGAAACGTTATTCGACATGATGCTTTCAGTAGGATCGAATCGGTCCGTTCTGGGCAAATAAATTCTAATCATCCATTAAATCTTTCCGGCGCTCATACGTCCGTTTAAGAGATTCTTCCCTGCGCCACTCGGCAATTTTGGCATGATCGCCCGACAGCAATACATCCGGAACTTTCATGCCGCGAAAATCTGCGGGACGCGTGTAGTGCGGATGTTCGAGCAATCCAGTGGAAAAAGAATCTTCTGATGCTGATTCTACATTCCCGAGCACATCCGGAAGCAGCCGCACGACACTGTCAATCACAACCGCGGCGGCTAGCTCGCCGCCGGTGAGGACATAATCACCGATTGAAATTTCGTCGGTCACAAGATGTTGTCTAATTCGTTCGTCGAAGCCTTCGTAGTGACCGCAAATGAATACAAGATGCTCTTCTGTTGCTAGTTCTTCTGCTTTCTGCTGATGGTAAGGTTCCCCCTGCGGACACATCAGAATGACCCGTGGCTTTGTTTTCTTCCTGCTTTTGACAGCTTCCACTGCATCAAAAACCGGTTGTGGAGTTAAAACCATACCTGCTCCGCCGCCATATGGATAATCGTCCACTTTTAAATGCTTGTTTTCTGAATAATCGCGGAAATTCACCAGATTATAATTGAATGTTCCTTTATCCTGTGCTTTTTTTAAAATAGAGGCATCAAGAACGCCTGAGATCATCTCCGGAAAAAGCGTCAAAATATCAATATGCATCAGTCGAGCAGTCCTTCCATCGGTTCAATCACAACTTTTTGCCCTGTTACGTCCACTTCTTTCACAATGTCCTCGATATAAGGGATAAGCACATCTTTTAACCCTTCACGTTCAGTAACCCATACATCATTTGCGCCAGGGGCAAGTATTTCCTTGATAGTCCCCAGTTTTTCACCACTTGTCAAGTAAACGCCACATCCGATGATTTCATGATAGTAGAATTCATTGTTGTCCAGTTCAGTCAGCTGATCTTCAAGAATTTTTAAGGGAAGACCCTTAAAATGCTCGACATCATTGATATGATCATAAGCCTTAAAATGAAGGAGGTCAAACCCCTTATGAATCCGATGACCATCAACTTCCAGATTTAGAGTCAGGCCATTTTCCTTTTCCAGTATTAGCTGATTTCCAGGCCTGAAACGCTCTTCAAAGTCTGTAATCCGCCGTACTTTAACTTCGCCTTTTATACCATGTGTATTAACGATTTTACCCACATTAAACATATTGGCCATGTCATCACCTGCTATTCATCAATTCGGGTAACCACATCATCTTCTATAACAATTGCCGACTCTTCCATAATTTTATCCCAATGCGAACCTTCTTTGACCTCAACAAGAGCTTCAACTTCTTTTTCTGTAATTTCACTGCCCGTTTCCAAGATATCCAATTGTTCGATTTTAAAATCGACCAGCTTCATTTTTTCTTTTCGATTTTTTATTTCCTGCTGAAATCGCTGAGACAGCTCCTGTTTTGACATGTTTCGTTTATTCTCCAGTTTTCGCTGTTCAAATCTTAATTGTTGACACTCTTGTTCAAGTCGCTTTTTGTGATCATTAAAGCTGTTTCGCAACTTTTCTTTGCTTTTTTCAGTGACAATTTGCTTAATAAGGACCTTCTTGATTATTTGCATACTGGTTCCCCGCTCTCTAAACGTTCTCGGTATAGAGATGAATTTAAATGGTTTGTAAAAAGGGAAAGGTGTATCCTCTCCCTCTACATAATATCCAAATAAATTCGCTTGTCAGTTTCCGTTCTGGAAGCATAAACAACAGTACGAATTGCTTTGGCGATTCGGCCGTTCTTCCCGATTACCTTGCCGACATCGTTTTCGTTCACAGTCAGATGGTAAACGATTTTTGAGTCTTCCTCTGTTTCCGTCACAACGATGTCGTCTGGATAATCAACAAGAGGTGTTACAATTGTTTCTATCAGGCCTTTCATGATTATCACACTACTTTACAATTAGTTTTTCTGTTCGTGAAATTTTTTCATGATGCCTTGTTTCGAGAAAAGATTACGGACTGTATCACTGGGCTTGGCACCGTTTGTCATCCAATCCAGTGCTTTATCCTCATCTATTTTAACTTCAATCGGGTTCACAACGGGATTATATGTGCCAATCTGCTCAATAAAACGTCCATCCCTTGGTGAACGAGAATCGGCCACGACAATACGGTAAAATGGATTACGCTTAGCTCCCATGCGTTTCATACGAATTTTAACTGCCATGATGTCACCTCCAATGTCTTTGTTTCACAATTTTAGATTCTAACAGATAGATCATAGTCTGTAAAGTGTTTTTCCATTACAGGCCATGTAAATTTTAAGCGCTTGAACTGGAAAATCAACCTTTCAAATGCTTTTCCGGACAAGCTTAAAATACTGCCTACATAAAAGGCAAATTCATGCCTTTGCCTTTTTTTCCTTTTGGCATGTTGGTCATTTGTTTCATCATTTTTTTCATTTCGTTAAATTGCTTCAAAAGTCTGTTCACTTGTGCAACGGACGTCCCGGAACCTTTTGCAATCCGTTTTTTACGGCTTGCATTCATTAAGTTGGGATCCTGTCTTTCATTCTTCGTCATCGACTGGATGATTGCTTCAACATAGACCAGCTGTTTTTCATCAATTTGCGCATTTTTCAAGCCTTTCATTTTATTGGCACCTGGGATCATATTCATCAAATCTTCCAGTGGTCCCATTTGTTTAACCTGACCCATTTGCTCTAGAAAATCATCGAATGTAAACGACATTGTTCGCATTTTTTCTTCAAGCTCTTTCGCCTGTTTCTCATTAACGTTTGTTTCCGCTTTGTCAATCAGGCTTAAAACGTCTCCCATGCCAAGAATCCGTGATGCCATACTTTCCGGGCGAAACGGTTCTAGTTGGTCAAGTTTTTCACCCATACCGGCGAATTTAATCGGTTTGCCAGTGACCGCCTTGATGGAAAGTGCTGCACCTCCACGCGTATCACCGTCAAGCTTTGTCAGGACAACACCGGAAAGTTCCAGCTGATCATTGAAACTCTCCGCCACATTGACAGCATCCTGTCCGGTCATGGCATCGACAACAAGGAAAATTTCATCCGGGATGACAGCGGCTTTAATCTGCTCCAGTTCACCCATCAGATCTTCATCAACATGCAGCCGGCCGGCCGTATCAATTATGACGTAATCATGGTGTTCTTCCTTTGCCTGTTCAATCGCCTCCTTTGCAATATCAACAGGACTTACATCAGTCCCTTTGGAGAACACAGGCATGTCAAGCTGTTGCCCGACTGTTTCGAGCTGATCAATCGCTGCCGGCCGGTATACGTCAGCGGCCACTAAAAGCGGTTTGCGATTGTGCTTTTTTCGCAAATGGTTGGCCAGCTTGCCGCTTGTTGTTGTTTTACCAGCACCTTGGAGACCTGTCATCATAATAACCGTCGGTGGACGGTCAGCAACTGCTATCTTGCTCTGCTCCCCGCCCATCAGCTCGGACAATTCTTCTTTAACAACTTTAATAACCTGCTGTCCAGGGGTTAAGCTTTCCATCACTTCCTGCCCGACAGCGCGTTCTTTAATCCGTTTAATCAGATCTTTAACAACCTTGAAATTTACATCGGCTTCGAGCAAAGCTAGACGGACTTCGCGGGTCATTTCCTTAACATCCTGTTCGGAAACCTTTCCTTTGCCGGTGATTTTTTTCATCGTACTTTGTAACCGATCGGCCAATCCTTCAAATGCCATAGAAGGTGTCCCCCTACTCTAATTCTTGTAATCGATGAACAAGTGCCTGCATCTCACTATTTTCTGCTGCGCAATCCATCCTGTCCAAAATATCGGAGCGCTTTTGGAATTTATCATATAGCCCGAGCTTGGTTTCATATGATTCGAGCATCGTTTCAGTTCTTCTGATATTATCATAAACGGCCTGCCGTGAAACTTGCAGCAGGTCGGAAATTTCACCAAGCGAGTAATCCTCGCGATAGTACATATCCATATAATTCTGTTGTTTCGGGGTCAGCAGCAGCTGATAAAAATCGAATAAATAATTAATTCGTGTTGTTTTTTCCAGCAATTCATCCACCCCTCATCAAACGTGACTTCTGCCCATTGTTAAGTGAATTCCCTTTACAAAATTCTATCATCATTCAGCTTCATCTTCAAGCAGATCTGCGAATAACCCATAGACAAATGCATGCGCATCAAACTCTTGCAAATCCTCGATCTTCTCACCCAGACCGGCAAATTTGACCGGTATCTGCAATTCATTGCGAATCGCCAGTACAATTCCACCTTTTGCCGTTCCGTCCAATTTAGTCAGTATAATACCGGATACATCAGTTGCATCGGAAAATGTTTTTGCCTGGCTCATTGCATTCTGCCCTGTCGTCGCATCCAACACAAGTAATACATCGTGCGGTGCATCTGGTACTTCCCTCTCAATCACTCTTTTGACTTTTGCAAGTTCGTTCATTAAGTTGACTTTGTTCTGCAGTCGGCCGGCAGTATCACAAATCAGCACATCCGCATTGCGAGAGTTTGCTGCCTTAATACCATCGAAAATGACCGCCGCCGGATCACTGCCTTCACCCTGTTTAATAACATCAACGCCGGCCCGCTTGCCCCATGCATCCAACTGCTCAATCGCGCCTGCGCGAAAAGTATCACCGGCAGCTAGCATAACCGACTTGCCTTCTTGCTTTAACTGATGGGCCAACTTTCCAATTGAGGTCGTTTTGCCGGCACCATTTACACCGACAACGAGTATGACAGAAAGCCCGTCTTCTTGTATATTCAGTTTTTCAACTTCTTCGTCATCATCACCGTAGTAAATTTCCACAAGCTTTTCGGAAATAACGTCTTTGATCTCCTTTGTGTCTTTAATATTTTGCCGTTTCACTTCCATTTTTAATTCATCGACAAGGTCCATTACCGTATTAACTCCAACATCAGCTCCGATTAGAAGCTCCTCAAGTTCTTCAAAAAATTCCTCATCTACTTTGCGATAACGAGCAATCAGGTCATTCAGTTTCCCGGAGAACGAATGACGGGTCTTTTCCATACCTTGTTTATATTTTTTTGAAATATCGTCTGTTTCTTCTTCATTCTGTTTAAATTTATTTTTTAGTTTATCCATGAATCCCATTAAGCGAATACCTCCTTAGGCCTTAATAAGTGCCTCAGTTTCTTCCAGCCGGACCGAAACAAGCCGTGATACCCCTGATTCTTGCATGGTAATACCATACAAAACGTCCGACTCTTCCATTGTACCCTTCCGGTGGGTAATGACAATGAATTGCGTATTTGCACTGAACGATTTCAGGAATGTGGCGAACCGTATGACATTTGCCTCATCCAGGGCAGCTTCAACCTCGTCCAGCACACAGAACGGCACAGGACGGACACGTAATATAGCAAATAACAACGCAATGGCGGTCAAAGCTCGCTCACCACCTGAAAGGAGTCCAAGGTGTTGCAATTTTTTACCGGGCGGTTGTGCAACAATTTCCACCCCCGTATCAAGCAGATTATTCGGATCAGTTAGTTTTAGCTCTGCTTTCCCACCGCCAAATAATTGCCTGAAGACATCAGAAAATTCATTCTTAATCAGTCCGAATGTTTCCCCAAACCGCTTTTCCATCTCGTCGTCCATTTCTGCAATCACTGAATGCAAAGTCTGTTTTGCCTCGACCAGATCGTTTTGCTGATGGGACAAAAAGTTATACCGTTCGGAAATGCGATCATATTCATCTATAGCTCCAAGGTTAACTGTCCCTAGTTGATCAATTGACTGCTTGATTTGTGCTACCATTGTCTTGGTTTCATCAATATTATCTGTCTTATCATAGTTCTGTTTGGCTTTTTCAAAAGTGATGGTATATTCTGTCTGGAGTTTGAATAGACGATTTTCCAATTCAACGTCGAGTCGGTTGGTTTTGACTTCTTTTTCCTGAATCTTTTCCTTAAATTCTTGATGTCTCTTGCTGTCTACTTTGATTTCGCGTTCCTTATCTTCCAGAAACCGGGTGCGTTTAGAACGATTGGATCGCATTGTTTTGATTTTCTCCGTAATGGCTTCTTTATTCATTTTAGCTGTTGCAATATTGGCTTCAATATCCCCTTCAGTTTCTTGTGAATCCTGTATATCCAATAGCTCGTTCAGATCATTGACAATAACCTCATACTGTTCCTTTAAATCACTCAATTGAGTTTGTAGGCTATTGGCTTTTTCACGTTGGTTCTTCAGACGTTCTTCTTGTTCAGCAAGGGTCACTTGTGCTTTCTGATAATCTTCTTTTAGCTGTTCCTGATTTTCCTGGAATGTCTCCTCTTGTTTAGACAGCTCATCAATTTTAATTCGGGTTGATTCAAGTTTATCAGAAATAGCGTCAAGTTCCTTGCTCAGTTTATCGTCACGTGTATTCAAATCGCTGGTATCCTGCTCAAACTGTTGTTTATCCTGATCATAAAATTGCAGATTATCATTTAATGTCGTAAGTTTCATTTCTGCTTCTTTACAGGAGGCGTGAAGTTCCTGTAGTTTTTGCTGTTCCTTATTGGCTGCCTCTTCCTCTGATGCCAGAGCATCTTCAAGTTGGCTGATTTGCTGCTTCTGTTTGTCAACCTGCTGTTCGAAAGTGTTTGCTTTTTGCTGGAAACTGGTAAGTTTTTCACTCACGTCCTGCAAATCCTTTTCTCTTGTAAATAATGATTGTTTTGATTTTTTTTGGGCGCCTCCGGACATGGAGCCGCCTGGATTGACCACATCTCCGTCAACTGAAACAACCCGATGCTTACGATTAACCAGTCCTGCAATTTCATTAGCATCTTTCAATGTTTTAGCAACCAGAATGTGGCCTATTAAATGGTTAATCACATCCTGAAATTCGGGGATTGACGAAACAAGATCACCGGCCACCCCGACAAAGCCCGGGTGATTCTCTGCTTTTGTCAACATACTTTTTGGCACAAATCGCGCCTGAATTGATTTGAGCGGCAAAAAGGTAGCCCGGCCGCTGTTGGATTTCTTCAACCAGTTGATTGCTCGACGGGCTGCCTGATCATCATTCACGACAACATGCTGTGCCTGAGGACCTAGCACTGTTTCAATAGCGGTGATATATTGTTTCGGGACATCAATCAACTCGATAACCGCACCGCGAACACCGTCTAGTTTCTTATTCTCTCTGGCTTTTAGTACAGCTTTAACACCGTGAAAAAATCCTTGATAATCTTCTTTCAAATCGTCCAGCATTTCTTTTTTGGATTTAAGCTTTTCAATATATTGGTAACCTTGGTAAAGTTTCGTTTGTGCTTCTTGAAAGCCTTCGCGCTTGTTCGTCAGGTCTTTTTTCATCTCTTGGACAGTCTGCGATTTTGAAGAAAAAAGCTTTTCCTGTTCGACGTAATCGATTTTAAGTTTTTCCTTTTTCGCGTTTAGTTTCTTTCGTTCCTTAAGCAAATCCTCAAATTTGTCCGCCTGATTGGCTTTCTTGCTCGAAATTTGCTGAATCTGCTGTTGGATGGATTGCCTTTCATTGCGCTTGGCTGCCTGTTCATTTAAATACTCAATATAATCTGATTTAAGTTCCTGGATTTGCTCGCCAAGGTTTTCACTGCCCGCAGTCAGTTTCTCTTTCAGTTGGTTGACCTGATCTTTCGTTTCATGACAGCTTTTTTGCAGCGAAGCCAGCTTTTCATTTTCCTGCCCAAGTTCGTATTCGATCATTTCAATACGTTCAACTGTTTCTTTTTTCTGTGCTTCCAATTTCTCCTTGTTCTCGGAAAAATGTTTCGTCCGTTCATTAAATACCTGTTTGTTACCTTCAAATTTTTCAAGCTGCTCAGTTGTCGAAAGCAAATCCGTCTGTAGCTGCTCGATTTCTTCATCAAGCTTCCGGAGTTCCTGCCGCTCTTCTTCAAGCTCGGCTTCTTTTGTTTGAATGGCTGTTTTCCGGTTCAACTCATGCGTCTTGTCATTCTCCAGTTCATCAAGCAATGCCTGCCACGCACTATGCAGCTGTTCAATCTCCGCAATCAGCAGAGAAATCTCATACTGTTTTAATTCCTCTTTTTTGTCCAGATAAGTCTGTGCTGTTTCCGCCTGTGCTTCGAGCGGCTCAATTTGTTGTTCAATCTCATGAATAATATCTTCTACACGATTTAAGTTTTCTTGTGTCTCTTCCAATTTATACTCGGATTTTTTTTTACGTTGCTTATACTTCAATACACCAGCTGCCTCTTCAAAGATCGTCCGGCGTTCATCCGCTTTGGAACTGAGTATTTCTTCAACCTTTCCCTGACTGATAATCGAAAATGCTTCACGGCCAAGACCCGAATCCATAAATAAGTCCACGATATCTTTTAAACGGCAGGACTGTTTATTGATATAAAATTCACTTTCACCCGAGCGATAAACACGTCTGGTAACACTCACTTCCTCATAGTCGAGCGGAAGTTCCTTGTCACTGTTTTCCAACACGAGCGTCACTTCGGCAACATTAAGAGCACGCCTCGTATCACTGCCCTGAAAAATAACATCCTCCATCGTCGAACCACGTAAAGAACGTGCTGATTGTTCACCCAGCACCCATCTGATCGCATCGGTAATATTACTTTTTCCACTGCCGTTCGGACCCACTACTGATGTCACGCCCGGAACAAAATCGACACTGATTCGTTCGGCAAATGACTTAAAGCCCACACTTTCAAGTCGTTTCAAATACATAGAACATTCTCCTACTTATTCAAGGGGGGCCGGCAAAATATGTATCCAGCCTGGTTGGCATTTTAACGCATTTATTTTATCATAAAGAGAAGCACAAAAGAAGGCTAATCCAGTACATAAGCTTTATGGGAGTAATTTTAAAGGGAGGTGGTTACATGAATCTGGAAACTCCGACGCAGGAAAACCTGAAATTTATGCTGGACGAACTAGCAGAACAGCTAGAGGTGGTCAATCGCGAGGTTATGGATGCGGAAGACTACAATTTAGAAAAATATGACGATATTAAATTCATGTACGAGATGGTCAAACAAAAAGGTCAATTAAGCCTATCCGAAACAAAGGCTTTTATTGATGAGTTGAGATCTGTAAGAAAAGCATAAACTAGCAGACAAACTAATAAAACCGGTACGGGCATATCGCTCGGACCGGTTTTATTTATAACGGCAGAAAATATAAACTATGGATGAGCTTATATGAAAACCTCAGCGCACGCTATAAGACGACACTCGCATGACGCGTTTTCTAATCAAGTCAGCCGGCATTACCTGGACTGTTTGATTATTTCATGACTTTTTCTATAAGCTCTGAATATATGCTCCATAACTACGTTTCATACGTATCCAGTGCGTGTTTGGCAGCACGCTGTTCAGCTTCTTTCTTAGTGTGACCGGTGCCCTCACCGGATATATGCCCATTGATCATGACGTGTGCGATAAACTCTTTATCATGTGAGGGGCCCTTTTCCTCAGCAATCACGTACTCTATACTATGATGACGATTCTGCTGCACTTTTTCTTGCAAGTTGCTTTTATAATCCATCGCATGCGAAAAAGCACCTGTGGTTATTTTCGGATAAACATATTGCCTTAGAAATTGAATGACGACATCATAACCCTGATCCAGGTATAATGCACCCAGGAACGCTTCAAACACATCTGCAAGAATCGCTGATCGTTCACGCCCGCCTGATTGCTCTTCGCCTTTACCCAGCAGCAAGTAATCACCAAATTTTAAATCCCGGGAAAATTCGACCAGCGACGGCTCACATACAATCGACGCACGCAATTTGGTCAAATCACCTTCTGCCAGACGGTCTTTTTGTTTGTATAAGTATTGGGATACACCGAGTTCAAGGACAGCATCACCCAAAAATTCCAGCCGCTCATTATCCGAAAAATCTTCTTCCCGACGCTCATTCACATAAGATGAATGTGTAAATGCCTGTTTCAGCAGCCTTTGATCATTGAATGTTATATCCAGTTGTTTTTCCAATTGAGATAGGTTCATGCCGGTAGTCACCACTCCGCATTAAAATTAGATTCCTCTGAAATAGACCGAAAGCCCTGCAGGGTGCAGGACTTTCTCCTAAGGTATATAGATTCAGGATTGAGTGCTGTTTATGTAATTGACAGCATCCCCAACCGTATTGATTTTTTCAGCTTCCTCATCAGCAATTTCCATGTCAAACTCATCTTCAAGTTCCATAACAAGTTCAACCACATCAAGTGAATCAGCCTCAAGGTCATCTTTGAAAGATGCTTCCATTGTCACTTGTGATTCTTCCACTTCCAATTTATCAACAATAATATCTTTGACTTTATCGAATACATCCGCCACGGTACGTCACCCCCTTTCAAGAAGTTATATAGTAATAATCAGCACCCCGGGTTCAATTACATCACCATGCCGCCATCAATATGAATTGTCTGTCCGGTGATGTATTTTGCATCCTCTGAGGCCAGGAAGCGGACAACCCGGGCCACATCTTCAGGTTCTCCCAGTTTTTCAAGGGGTATCATGGAAAGCATCCCCTCTTTTTGCTCCTCAGTCAAGGCATCGGTCATATCCGTTGAAATGAAGCCAGGTGCAACCGCGTTAACCAGAATATTGCGTGATGCAAATTCCTTGGCGGTAGATTTTGTCAATCCAATTACACCTGCTTTAGCAGCTGTATAGTTTGCCTGACCTGCATTGCCGCTGATCCCGACGATCGAGGATACGTTAATGATACGACCACCTTTTTGTTTCATCATTTGTCTTGAGACAGCTTTTGTACACTGAAAGACGCCTTTTAGATTTACATCAATAACCTGATCAAACTCGTCTTCTTTCATCCGCATTAATAAATTGTCCCGGTTAATACCCGCATTATTCACTAAAATATCGAGGCTGTCAAATTCATTGACAACTTCTTTTATCATAGCTTTTACGTCTTTTTCATCTGCAACATTCGCCTTTATCTTAAATGATTGTACACCCATCTGCCTAATTTCTTCAACAACGGCTTGGGCTTTTTCCTCACTTCCGGCGTAGTTGACGGCAACCTTTGCTCCTTGTCTTGCAAGTTCCAAGGCAATCGCACGTCCAATACCGCGTGCAGCACCTGTCACTAATGCACTCTTACCTTCCAGCATTAGGATTCCTCCCTATACCATGTCAAAAATTCCTTCAGCGAGTCCGGATCTTGCACAGCAAACGTTTTAGTTTTGCGATCTATTTTCCGGACAAGTCCGCTTAAGACTTTCCCTGTTCCCAGCTCAACAAAAACATCAACACCGTCATTCATCATGTTGTGGATCGATTCCTCAAACCGGACAGGTGAATACAATTGCCTGATTAGTAGGTCTTTGACGCTGTCCTTGTCTGTGACGGGTTCAGCCGTGACATTGGCATAAACCGGAATATCCGTATCACTGAATGTTATATGTTCCAGCTCGGTTGCAAATTGTTCATTGGCCGGTTTCATCAATCTCGAATGAAATGGCCCGCTGACATTCAGGGGCAGGACCCGTTTGGCACCTTTTTCTTTCAAATGATCTTTAGCTGCATCAATGCCTTCTTTTGATCCGGAAATAACAATCTGTCCCGGACAGTTTAGATTAGCGATATCAACAACGTGATCATCATGTAACGATTCAAGCGTCTGTTCGATGTAATCTTGCGACATGCCCAGCACTGCCGCCATCGACCCCTGGCCTTTTGGAAAAGCTTCTTCCATCAGTTTTCCTCTTTTGGACACAAGTGGCAGTGCCTCCTCAAACGAAAGCGAACCGGCAGCCACAAGAGCACTGTACTCACCAAGACTATGTCCTGCAGCCATTATTGGCTGAATGTTTTCTTTTATAAACAGCTTCTGAACAGCAATACCTGCCAGCAATAGTGCCGGCTGAGCGTTTTCCGTCTCGGTCAATTCTTCTTTTGGACCTTCAAACATCAGCCGCGTGAGTTTCTCTCCCAAAAGATCATCTGCTTGTTCGAACAATTCTCGTATCTCCGCATATTCATCATAAAATGCTTTTGCCATACCGACCGCTTGTGAACCCTGGCCGGGAAATAAAAACGCCACCCGTTTCACATTAATCCCCCTTATTCCATTCAACTGATTCGACTGTTTTTTTTATCGTATCCGTTACATTGTTATCAACCATATGCGCTGCCTGCTGAATGGCATTGAAGACTGCACGGCCGTTCGACGATCCATGCGCTTTGATAACCGGTGAAGCCAGTCCGAACAATCCTGCTCCGCCGTACTCCGAATAATCCAATTGGCTCTTCAGTCCCTTTAAATCATTTTTGACCATACCAGCAGCTATTTTTGTTTTCACCGACGACATGAACGTCTCTTTCAGCATAGAAAACATGGTCATCGCTGTGCCTTCAATCGTCTTAAGTGCAATATTTCCGCTGAATCCATCGGTTACTACAACATCGGCGGCACCTGACAGGATATCTCGCGCCTCAACGTTTCCAATGAAATTAACAGGTGCTTCTTTCAGCTGAATATACGCCTTTTTTGTCAACTCATTGCCTTTACCCTCTTCAGTTCCAATATTCATAAGACCGATAGTCGGATTGGAAATAGATCTTACTTTTTCTGAATATATGGAACCCATCATAGCATATTGGACAAGATTATGAGCTTTCGCATCCACATTTGCACCAACATCCAGCAATAAAAATCCCTTCCCGTTCATTGTTGGAAGCGTTGGACTTAGTGCTGGCCGGTCAATTCCGCGAATCCTTCCGACAACAAATAACCCTGCGCTCATCAATGCGCCGGTATTTCCTGCTGAAATACATGCATCCGCACGTTTTTCTTTCACTTCTTTAGCCATCAATACCAGTGATGAATTTTTTTTGCTTCTGACGGCTCTGACAGGTTCATCTTCTGCCGTAATGACCTCGTCAGTATGAATTATGTCAATTCGATCTGATTCAGATAAATACGATTTAATTTTGTTTTCATCGCCAATAAGCGTTATGTTCAGATGTTCAATACTGGCTACGGCTTCTTCTGCACCTTTGACAATCGCTTCAGGTGCGTGATCGCCACCCATTGCGTCAATCGCTATCTTCATTTCCAATGTCCCCTTTTGGATCGTTTGAACGATACATATGAAATAATCCGGTGAACACTTTTTCATTGTCGACAAAGCTCTCAACACGTACGACTGTCATCCCTTTGGCATCGACTTCGTCAACGAAGGCCTTGGCAACAACACGCTCACCTGCTTTCACCTGCCTAGTGAACTTGATCTCCGATTTCGCAGTCAGTGCAAGCTCATCATTAATGACCGCAACTGCCAGCGAATTTGCCTGTGCAAACAAGTGGTGGCCGCGGGCAATTTCATTTCGTGAAAAAACGTGTTCTTTTTTGATTTCCAATATTGAAATAGCCCGTCTGTCAAGCTCAAGATCGATTATTTCACCAATCACTTCATCCAGAGAAAGTGCTTTTACTGTCTCATTCCATTGGGATGCAGCAACAGACTTTATTCGTTCGCGGAGTTCGGGAATGGCAAGTTCCATCCGGTCTAACCTTATCGTTTGTATACTGACATTGAATTTTACCGCCAATTTTTCATCAGTTATAAAGGGTGTTGCCTCAATCGTTTCACCTAAAAGTCGCTGACGTTCTCTTTTACTGATTTTCATTTGCAGCCCCGTCCAATAGGAAAACATGGTCTTCACCGACAGCAAGGTGATCGATATCTGTTTTCCTTTTCATTAATATGTTCATGCGTCTATCCTATGACTTGGTACTAATAGTAATATATAATACCACATCCGAATATGCAAGTTATATTGAAACAAATCTCTTTAACTTACGTTAATCCAACTTTTCATGCAATATAGTATTATCTTCCAGGTAGACTTGCAATTGCCGGAAAGAAGAGTCACTTTCGAGCAGACCATGTTCAATAATCTGCTCAGCATCTTGACGCGCTGTTTCCAACGCCCTATAGTCATGAATCATATCAGCTACTTTAAATTCAGGTAGTCCACTTTGCTTTTTTCCGAAAAAGTCGCCGGGACCACGAAGTTTTAAATCTTGCTCAGATAACTCGAATCCGTTATTGGTCTCGGTCATGATACGCATTCGTTCTTTTCCGGTTTCGCCCTTCGGATCAGCGATCAGAATGCAATAACTTTGCTTCTCCCCGCGTCCGACACGTCCTCTTAACTGATGCAGCTGGGATAGACCAAAGCGTTCTGCATCATAAATAACCATGACTGTTGCATTGGTGACATTTACTCCGACTTCCACGACAGTTGTGGAGACAAGGACATCCACATCACCATTTGCAAACTGTTTCATAATCTCATCTTTCTCGTCGGTGGTGAGCCTCCCGTGCATAAGTCCGACCTGCAGTGAGCCTGAATAAAACGCTTCAAGCTGCTGATATAAATCGACTGCATTCTGAATATCCAGCTTGTCCGATTCTTCAATTAAAGGACAAACAACGTATGTCTGTTCACCCTCCTCGGCTCGTTTTGCAATGAACTGCAATATCCGCTCAAATGTATTTTCTTTAGCCCAATAGGTCTCGATTGCTTTGCGGCCTGACGGCATTTCATCAATTACTGAAACATCCATATCTCCAAATGCCGTAATGGCCAAAGTTCGTGGAATGGGGGTTGCAGTCATGAATAGCACATCCGGATTAAGCCCTTTTTCACGTAAAGCCCGCCGTTGTCCGACCCCGAACCGATGCTGTTCATCAACGATTACAAAGCCCAGGTCGTCAAAGAACACATCGTCCTGTATTAAAGCATGCGTTCCAACTACAATATTGACTTCATGATGTTGAACAGCAGCAAGGATTTCTTTTCGTTTTTTGCCTTTAACTGACCCGGTCAACAAAACAATGGAAGCCCTTTCTCCAAATGTTTCACTCAGTGACTGAAAATGCTGTTCAGCCAATATTTCAGTTGGCACCATTAAGGCCCCTTGCTTGCCTGCGGTAATTGAGGCATACAGACATACTTCGGCAACGGCTGTTTTACCTGATCCGACATCCCCCTGCAGGAGCCGGCTCATTCTGTACGGCGATTTCATATCAGCTAAAATCTGATTCAGTGCTTTCTGCTGTGCTGTTGTCAGAGAGAAGGAAAAACTGTCAATAAATTCTCTTAGATTTGCAGGTTCATAATGCTGTGCATTTCCGCTCGTTGATTCCCGTTTTATTTTTCTGAGCAACTGCATTTTAAGCTGAAACAGCAAAAATTCTTCATATATAAAACGACGCCTGGCATGTTTTAAATCGACTCGGCTTTCGGGAAAATGCATCGTTGAGACAGCACTGGCCCGATCCGGCAGTTTATAGGACACCAGATACCGTTCAGGCAACAGTTCCGGCATGTTATTTTGGTATGTTTCAACGGCATTTTTGACAGCCTTCTTCACTTTATAATTGGTGACATCACCCTTTAATGAATACATCGGCTGAATGGCTGTCTGTTCATTTGCCGGACCCATTTTGTAATGGCTGACCGTTATTTGCAGCCTGTGGGCATCCCATTTGCCGGTCAGTGTCACAGTGGCTCCTGGATTAAGCTGCTTTTTGGCAAATCCTCTGTTAAACATGACTGCCTTTACTGCAACCCCCTCCACTTCAACATTAAAGGACAGTCTGGATTTTTTTTTGCCATAAAAATTAAGGGAAGGCTCATGGATGACCCTTCCCTCAATGGTGACCTTATCCTCATGAATCAATTCACTAAGTGGTTTAATGTCGAATACATCATAGCGGTAGGGAAAATAGTATAACAAATCTTTTACAGTATGAATGTCCATTGTCTCTAAATCGGCCGCAAATTTTTCTCCGATGCCTTTAATAACGGTTACCGGATCACTCAGCATGTTTGATCACTTCTTTCTAAACTGACATTCCGAATATTTTCTCCTTTAAAAGCCGACCGGTTGGTGTGTCTGCCAATCCGCCTTCACCTGTTTCACGCAGGCTTGAGGGCATTTGTTTGCCTATCCGGTACATAGCACCAATGACTTCATCACACGGGATTGTACTTGTAACACCTGCAAGAGCAAGGTCAGCGGAAACAATAGCAAGCGATGAACCACCGGCATTACGTTTTACACATGGCACTTCAACCAGACCCGCAACCGGATCACAAACAAGCCCGAGCATGTTCTTCAATGTCATAGCAAATGCTTCAGCTGATTGCTGTGGGGTGCCGCCCGCCATTTCCACAATGGCTGCTGAAGCCATGGCACCGGCCGAACCAACTTCAGCCTGACATCCACCGGCAGCGCCTGAAATAAACGCGTTGTTGGCAACAACAAAACCAAATGCTCCGGATGTAAACAAGTAGCGCACCATTTGTTCACGTGTTGGGTTCAACTGATTCTTAACCGCAAATAATGTTCCGGGCACACAGCCGGCACTGCCTGCTGTTGGCGTTGCACAAATTGTCCCCATAGCAGCGTTTACCTCATTGGTACCCATCGCCTTACTGACCGCATCCATCACAATATTGCCGGATAACGGTGCTTTTTCTTTCATATATTCCTGTACTTTAACCGCATCGCCGCCTGTGAGCCCCGTCACGGATTGAACCCCTTTCAGACTGTCTTCTACAGCCTTTTCCATAACATCGAGATTCTTTTCCATTTCGGCAAAAACGTCCTCCCGCGACTTTTCTTTCGCATCCATCTCTTGACGGACCATAACTTCTGAGATTAAGATATTTTCTTTTTCGGCTATTTCCACTAACTCAGCAACTGTACGAAACATAAACTTTCTCCTCTCCTAAAAGCGGGACTAAACAAAAATGACTCCATGATTTTTCTTTGCTGTATAAGTGTCAGCCTACAATTTTAGCAATTTGATCAATATGATCGGCGTTTTCCATTTCTTTTAAAACATGGTCATCAACATTCTGGTCTGCTTCAATAACCATCAATGCTTCTTTACCAACGTCTTTTCGGTTCACTTCCATATGACCGATATTGATCTGATGTTTTGCCAGAATTTCCGTAACTGAAGCGATCGCTCCGAAACGGTCATTATGCATAATCAAGATGGCTGGGTGATTTCCGGACAGACGCAATTCAAATCCATTCAGTTCGGTGATTTCAATTTTCCCACCACCGATCGAAATACCAACAAGTTCCATCTGCTCTGAATCATCGCCGATTATCAGCCTCGCTGTATTGGGATGTTGGACGCCTGCGCTATCTTCAATAAATTCTATGTCGATGCCTCGTTCGTTGGCAATTGTAAGTGCCTGGTTCATACGGGGATCATCTGTTTCAAATCCGAGCAGACCGCCTGCTAATGCAAAATCGGTCCCATGACCTTTGTATGTTTTGGCAAAAGATTCATATAAATGAATCTTTGCCCATTTCGGTTCGCTTCCCAATAAATTACGTGCTGCTTTTCCAATTCGTGCTGCCCCTGCTGTATGTGAACTTGACGGACCGATCATGACCGGTCCGATAATGTCAAATACTGAGTTAAATTTCACGATTAAACACCGCCTGTGTATCAGAATGACGTCGCCTTCCTTTGCTAAGTATAACAAAAAACGCTATAATAATCACTTATATAATGGTGGTATTTATATGTATTAAAATGGTTAGCCCCCAAAAACGGGGGAATTTCATAAATCAATAAAAAAATCATAAGCGTCTATTTTCCGAGAAAATGTTGCTTCATAACCTGAAGTTTTCTAAAAATACGCTGTTCGGACGAAAATAA
>NZ_BMNQ01000013.1 GCF_014646635.1 Lentibacillus kapialis | reverse complement strand
AAATGTGTGGAGGGGAAATGTATCCAACGTATTATAATGGCGTACATGGACAGGAATATAAATTATCGGATTTTCTCTAACGAAGATAGAAAAAAGACCGGGCCGCACTTTGCCCGGTTTTTCTAACTGAACGTTGTTTTGACACGTCATCCATAAACTGTAACGTAGTGGCAGGATAGATTTACGCTTCGGGCGGTTGCGCATCTCAGGGCAACGATAGCGCCGGCCCGCATTTTGCGACAAACGCCAGAATTTCCGTTAACACAGGCTGTCTTTCTTTTGTTACAATTAAGTAAGTTGGATTATCTCTTACATAAGGAGGCAGTAAATATGGATTACCGGATTGAAAAAGATACATTGGGTGAAATGAAAGTGCCGGCTGACAAATATTGGGGTGCCCAGACACAGCGAAGCAAGCAAAATTTCCCGATCGGCGGCGAAAAAATGCCGGTTGAGGTGGTTCGGGCATTTGCCATTCTTAAAAAGAGTGCTGCCAAGGCGAACAATGATCTTGGCTTATTAGATAAGCAAAAAGCGGATGCGATCGGTCATGCTGCTGATCAAATTATAAGCGGCAAATTGGACGGCCATTTTCCGTTGGTTGTTTGGCAGACCGGCAGTGGTACACAGTCCAACATGAATGTCAACGAAGTTATAGCATATGTCGGAACTGAATGGTTGAAAAAGCAGGGCAGTGATGTGACGCTTCATCCGAATGATGATGTCAATAAATCCCAAAGCTCCAATGATACCTATCCGACAGCTATGCACATTGCGTTCGTTTTAAAGCTGGAGGATCATGTCTTGCCTGCTGTCAAGACATTGAAAGACACCATGAACGAAAAGATGGAAGCCTTTCAGGAAGTGGTTAAAATTGGCCGCACACATTTGCAGGATGCCACACCACTGACATTGGGACAGGAAATCAGCGGTTGGCATCGCATGCTGGAAAAATCGGAAACGATGATTACTGCAAGCCTTGACTATGTCAGGGATCTGGCTATCGGCGGTACCGCTGTTGGAACAGGCTTGAATGCACATCCGAATTTTTCTGAAGCTGTTACAAAAGCAATCATTGACGAAACCGGCAAAACATTCAGATCTGCACCGAACAAATTTCATGCGTTGACAAGTCATGATGATACTGTTCAAGTACATGGTGCTTTGAAAGGCCTTGCTGCTGATTTAATGAAAATTGCTAACGATGTACGATGGCTGGCAAGCGGACCACGTTCAGGAATCGGTGAAATCTCTATTCCAGCGAATGAACCCGGTAGCTCGATAATGCCTGGTAAAGTAAATCCGACACAGCCTGAAGCTGTTACAATGGCAGCGGCACAAGTGATGGGAAATGATGCAACAATCGGATTTGCAGCCAGTCAAGGCAATTTTGAACTGAATGTCTTCAAACCAGTTATAGCATATAATTTCTTGCAATCATGCCAGCTGCTGGCTGACTGTATGCTGTCGTTTGATGAGCGTTGTGTAAAAGGTCTGGAACCGGAGCTTGAACAAATCGAAAAATATTTGCGTGACTCCTTAATGCTGGTAACCGCTTTGAATCCGCATATCGGCTATGAAAATGCAGCTAAAATCGCTAAAAAAGCTTTTGAGGACGGTACGAAGCTTAAAGAAGCTGCTGTTGAACTTGAATTGCTTACCGAAGAGGAATTTGAAAAATACGTTAATCCGAAAGACATGACATATCCTAAATAAGAGCAACTGAGTGTAAAAAACCCACTACCTGATAAAATAGTGGGTTTTTATAATGTTCTAAAGTATAAATGATAGATGACCTTGATGAACCGCAGATATTTGTTATTGATGTTATAAGCAACAATTACCAGTGATTTTTCATGATAAGTTTTTTCGTTCTGTTAACAATAATGTTTACAGGAGGTGATAAACATGGCTAACAACAACAGCAGAAACTCAAACCAATTGGTTGTTCCCGGTGCTGAACAAGCCCTAAACCAAATGAAAACCGAAATTGCATCAGAGTTTGGTGTTAACCTGGGTGCTGACACAACTTCCCGCGCAAACGGTTCTGTCGGTGGTGAAATCACAAAGCGTCTGGTTCAATCAGCTCAATCTCAATTCAGTGGACAATAATAATATGGAATGGCTAAAGTAAGAGGTTACGCTTCTTACAATGGAGAGGGAAGATCCTATAGGGGGGCTTCCCTCTCTTTATACAGTTATATATTGGTATTTTTTACACTAAACCCAAAAATATACATATTATTAACGAATGCGCTTTTCAGTCTCTGTATCAAAGAAGAGTGCTTTATTCATATCAAAGGCAATGTCGATTTTCTCACCACCGTTAATATCAGAGCGGGAGTCAACACGTGCAATGAAGTCCTGACCATTTAACTTTGAATAAAGATAGGACTCAGCCCCCATCAGTTCAGCGACATCGATAGTGGCGGATATCTTCGTATCAGGTGTTGCTTCAATGAAGGCCGGTTCATCATGGATATCCTCAGGACGAATCCCAAGAACAATTTCTTTATTGACGTAATTCTGTTCGCGCAGTGTTTTCATTTTGCCTTCAGGTATTTTCAGTTTAGCTTCATCATTTTCAAAATGACTATCTTTCAAGGTTCCGGACAGAAAGTTCATGGATGGGGAACCGATGAAACCTCCAACGAAAATGTTCTCAGGCATATCGTACACTTCTTTCGGGGAACCCACTTGCTGGATGATTCCGTCTTTCATTACAACGAGTCGTGTCGCCATCGTCATCGCTTCGGTCTGATCATGTGTTACATAAATTGTTGTTGTCTGCAGCCGCCGATGCAGCTTTTGAATTTCTGCACGCATTTGAACACGTAATTTTGCGTCAAGGTTGGATAATGGTTCGTCCATTAAAAACACTTTCGCGTCACGAACAATCGCACGTCCTAAAGCAACACGTTGCCGTTGCCCCCCGGATAATGCTTTCGGTTTACGATCCAGATAGTTTTCAAGCCCTAAAATGTCGGCTGCATTTTTAACACGCTGATTTATTTCATCTTTTTTGAATTTGCGCAGCTTTAAACCAAACGCCATATTATCGTATACATTCATGTGCGGATAGAGTGCATAGTTTTGGAAAACCATCGCGATATCACGGTCTTTTGGAGCAATATCATTCATACGTTTATCATCAATGTATAAGTCGCCGCCGGTAATCTCCTCGAGTCCCGCGATCATTCTTAGGGTTGTTGATTTGCCACATCCGGATGGTCCGACGAAAACAATGAATTCCTTGTCCTTAATGTCCAGATTAAAATTATCGACAGCAAGAACATTCTTGTCATAGGTCTTATGGATTTTCTCCATTCGCATTTCAGCCATATAACGTTGTCCTCCCCTTTATGTAAGCGGTTCATTTATATGGTTATTCTAGACGAAGAGAAAAGGCTATGTAAACGGTAAAAGTGAACGAAGAATAGGCAATCATTTGTGCATGTTGCCAATTGGCCTGTCCTTTGATTAAAGATTTATTTTGTCGCCAGTAAAGCTAGAGAGACGGCAGCAGCCTGATGGAAATCGCGTATATCGATGCCTGTTTTATCCATGAATTTATCAAGACGGTATTGCAGGCTGTTGCGATGTAAATATAATTCTTTAGCTGTGACAGATACATTTAAATTGCAGTCTATAAAGGTTTCAACCGTGTTAAGAAGGTCAGAATCATCTGATGTATCGGCCAGCACAGAACGGACAAGTTCAGCCTGACATTCGCTATGGGACTGGTCAACAAGAATATAAGGCACGGCCTCGATATAGGTTATCACTGGCTTTTCAGAGTATTTTCGTGCAATGTAAGATCCGGTAAGCAGCATCTGATAACTTTTTGCCGCCTCACCCAACGAATAGATAAAGGGTCCGACGAAAAAACGGATGTTAACGGACAAATCACTCATGAAAACGTCAATAATCGCTTTATATGAAATGGGTTCATCCTGATTTTCTTCAATAATAATGCCTTCATGATCATTTTCCCACAGGACAGGCACCTGTTTTGCAAAAAACTCGTTCAGGGCTTCTTTAAATGACGACGGATTCATTTGCGATCGTTGAAAGGAAAAGTGGATAAAACGATAAGCCACTGAAGCAGTATCGGTCGTATTACCGTTGTGAATGTGGGCATGCCAAGCTTCTTCCTCGGCTGTCATCTCTGGTAATGAAATGCTGTAACGAACCAGAAAGCTGCTTAATATTTGGCTTTCTTTGGTGGTGAGTTCTTGTTTATCGATGCCAATCACATCATTTTCCGGCGTCAAAAACCATTGGTATTGCTCTTTTTTGTCTTCTCCAGCATCGTGGTATACAATAAGTGACGAAAAAATTTTGCGCAGTTGTTCAATCATCAAGTCACCGCTTTTCATTGGTTGTTTTTAAAATTTCGGAAGTGTATAAGCATGCTATAAATGATTTTTGTCGTTTTTATCCATTTATGAAATGCTATACAGTGTTTTACACGTTTGTTATAGTAAGTTTAGACAAAATGAAGGAGGAACTATTGTGCCTAATATTTATGATAGTGCATATGATTTAGAAAAATCAATTCGTAACAGTGAAGAATTCACAAGGTTAAAGGAAGCCTATGATGCAGTCATGGCTGATGAATCTGCTAAAAAAATGTTTGATAATTTCCGAAATACACAAATGGAACTTCAGGAAAAGCAAATGCAGGGACAGGAAATTTCTGAAGAAGAAGTTGAAGAGGCCCGCAAAGTTGTTGAATTAGTTCAGCAGCATGAGGATATTTCTAAGTTGATGGAAGAAGAACAGCGCTTAAATGTTGTCATCAATGATGTGAGCCGTATCATCACGAAACCGCTTGAAGAACTGTATGGCAATCCTGAAGAAGAATCAAATGAATAAATGAACGAGATATTCCCGCAGCAGTTATTGCTGTGGGATTTATTTTTCATAACGTCAGAAAGTATAAAATATGGATGACCTTATAAGAAAAGCTTTGGCATTCGCTATAAGGCGAGGCGAATGCCGAGTTTCTCTAATATATGTATTGAGGCACGAGACGGGAAACATGTTCCCAAGAGCGCAAACATGGGCGCGAAAATCAAGACATGTTCCGGACAAAAGTTTTGACGCGATTGTAAGGTTTCGATAACCTTGCGTTTGACGTTAAAAATGTTGGAAGACCTTATTAGAAGCATTCAGCAGACGTTAAAAGACTAGACGAATATTGAGTTTTCTAATGCTCACTCTTTAATATTTATATTTACAAGCAGGACTATGGGAACGCCATCGCGAATATATATGGTAATACATAATGTGAGAAGGAGCCGATAGTGTGGATAAGATATTATATGAGCGTCAAAATCGCGTGTCATATGTTTATATGAATCGTCCGGAGCAGTATAATGCCATGAACAGAGATATGCTGTTGGAAATGCTGGATGTTTTGACTGAAGTTGAACGAAATGATGATCGGGTTGTTGTACTGAGCGGGAGAGGAAAGGCCTTTTCAGCTGGTGGTGATATTGGGATGATGGTTGATTTTTCTGACAAAGGGTTCTTTGATGATGTCATGCAGACAATTGAAGCAATTGCATTGAAATTATATATGATGCCTAAAATCGTCATTTCAGCCGTACAAGGGGCCGCAGCCGGATTAGGGTTGAGCCTGGCTCTGTCGGCAGATTTTATTGTGGCTCACGAGGAAGCGAAACTTGGGATGTTGTTTATCGGCATTGGTTTGGCACCTGATGGAGGTGGTCATTTCCTGTTGCGTGACCGGTTAGGAACCCAGCGTGCCAAACAATTTATTTGGGGCAGGGAGCAAGTGAAAGGATCAGAAGCACAGACAATGGGACTTGTTGATCTGTTGACTGAAACGGATGCTTTAGAAGAAGCCGGTGACATGGCTTACCGAATACTGGCATCACCTATGGAAGCCATGCTGAAAACAAAAATGATGTATCATCAGTATAATCTTGAAACACTCAAACAGTATCTGAAAGCGGAAAAGGAAGCACAATGGGAGCTCCGTCAGACAAACGATCACAGGGAAGGTGTACAAGCTTTCAAGGAAAAACGTGACCCTGTTTTTACAGGTAAGTGAGTTATCCGGACACTAGCCTGAAAAGCACAAAGGCGGCATAATTTTTTGCATATTATGTCACCTTTTGCTGTTTTAACTTTGTTTGTACATAGTTCGGATCAACGATGAAATAAAACCAGTTTTGCATCTGGGGATACACAACGGTGGGTATGTTCGCTGTATCCCTCTTCGTCAAGACGCTTAGTCCCGATCTCTTTCGCCTCATCGTTGCTGGATGCCTCAAACGTCTCATTGAGTAGTCTTTCACCTAACTTATCAAAGACGGTTAAAAAATACGTTTTCATTTGCGTTCCTCCCTGAAAAAAGTCTTGTTAATTTAAACGTATCACAAAATGTATGAGGAGAGAAGACTTTAATTTTGGGTTTGATTTCTGCGCTTCACAACGAACGTGCATTCGTTATGGTTGTTTGCTACAATGGCTGCAGGAAAGGAGGATCACAGTTTTCGATGACAAATATTTCGTTTATTCACGCAGCCGATTTGCATTTGGACAGTCCTTTTAAGGGGCTCTCACATCTCCCCGAACCGATTTTTCAAGAAATCAAGGAATCAACATTTAAAGCATTGGATTTGCTTGTCGAAAGAGCGATTGATAAACACGTTGATTTCGTACTGCTTGTCGGTGATTTGTTTGACAATGAAGAACAAAGTCTGAAAGCACAAGTCAGGCTGCGCAATGCATTTGCACAACTTGACGAGCATGACATCAACGTCTATTTGTCGTATGGGAATCATGATTTCACGCGCGGCAATAGTCATCCGGTTACATATCCGGATAACGTATTTATTTTTCCGGATGAACATGTAACGCATTTTACTTTTCGAAAAGATGGGAAAGAACGAGCGGCCATTTACGGCTTTAGTTATGAAAACCGTTCTGTTACTGCAAAAAAGGCTGAGGAATATGAGGCGATTTCAGAAGCAATTCCTTTTCATATAGCCATGCTTCACGGTAGTATATACAGTAGCACAGACCACGATGTTTATGCGCCATTTCATTTGTCAGATTTAATCGGCAAGAACTTTGACTATTGGGCGCTTGGTCATATTCATCGGCGCGAAGTACTGAAAGACAACCCGCTAATTGTCTATCCTGGCAATATTCAAGGGAGAACCAGTAACGAAACGGGAAGTAAAGGCTGTTACCATGTCGAATTATCCGCTCAAGGTGCATCCTTAACATTTTTGCCGCTTCAGTCACTGGAGTTTAATCACATAAAAGCAGATCTCTCAGAATGTGACGAGCTGCATCAGCTGGAGTCGGCAATTTTACGCAAAGTAAGCGACAGATGTGTTACAGGTCCGGAGTTATTGGAGTTGACACTATCGGGCCATCAATCAAAACTTGATGATTGGGAGGCATCATTTGATGAGGTTATCCAGTTAGTCAATGAATCGCTGATGCATCACAAGGATTGGAAATACATCTACCGTTATGCGATTAAACAAATATTGCCGGCCAATTACAATGAATTAGCAGAGGGGGAACATTTTGCCGGCGAATTACTGCGCCACGCAGAGACCGTGTCCACTCAGCCTTATCTGACTGAATTATTTCAGCATAAGCAGGCCAAAAAATATCTCGAAACGCTATCACTTGATAAAGATGATCGCATTAAACAAAAGGCAAAACGATTCCTCATTCATGAGCTCTTAAGAGGCGGGGAGTGAGCGACATGCGAATACAGCAGGCAACTATTTATGGGTTTGGAAAGTGGATTGATGTCGCCATCGATTTTTCGAGTAGCGACTTTTTATGTATGTACGGTGGAAATGAATCAGGAAAAACAACTATTCAACAATTCATTGCCTTTATGCTATTCGGCATGCCCCCCAAAAAACGTGCTTATTACCGGCCTAAGACAAGCGGTAAAATGGGTGGCCGATTAACGATGTACGATCCGGACATAGGCGAGTTTGTCATCCAGCGGTTCGATGAGATCGAAAATGGCAGTGCCATATGTTATACGACGGATGGCAATTCCTATGATGAACGCTGGCTGCAAGAACAACTAAAAGGTATGAGTCAAGCGACTTATCAATCAATTTTTTCATTTTCAGCAGTTGATCTACTGGGTATAAGGAAGATGCGGGAGGATGAGCTCGACGATGTGCTGCTTGGCATCGGTTTAACGGGTTCCAGCAAAATACATACGGTTGAAAAACGGCTTGATGCCATAACCGGAGAGCTATTTAAACCTTATGGTAAAAAACCGAAAATCAATCAACAGCTGGCTTCATTGGATCAATTATTCACTTCATTAAGTGAGTACCGGAAAACAGAAGCGGCATATAAGACCAGAAAAAATGAGGCACTTGGTTTGTCAGACGAGATTCGTCAATCGCAGGCAGAATTAGAGAATCTAAAATATGCTGCATATCGAATAGAAAAAAAGCAGCAAGCATTGCCGATTTTTATAAAGTATCAGCATGAATATGAACAATTAGCTGAATATCCCGAAAAAATCCCTTTTCCGGAAAAAGGCATTGAACGACTTGAAAAATTAAACGAGCAGCTTCTCCCCTTAAAAAGCGAATTAAATGTTTTACAGGATAATGCTGAAACGTATTTGAAAAAACGGGAAGCTATACGTCAGGAAATGCCTCAGGATTCTGTTTTTCAAGAGGCTGAAGACATCATGAAACAAAAGCAAGTATACTTGGAAAATGAAAAAAGCCTTAAAAATTGTCAGGAATCTGTCAGAAAAATGGAACTCCAAATCAATACTGAGCTGAAACAGCTCAACAGCGGTATCACAACGGAAGATTTAGGAACAATTGATTTGTCCTTTCATGTTGAAAAAACGTGGCAACAATTGAAAAATGATCAAGAACAGCTGACATTAACCTGTAATCATTTGGAAGAAGAACAACAGCAGCTTATCAGAAAACGAGACTATTTAAAGAAACAGAAATACGCACTATCCGCATCTTTACTGGAGGAGTCCGAGAAAAATAGGCTGGCAGAACAAATCAGCAGTAACCGGCACCAGGAGTACATGGAGCAAAATTCCATTTACCAAGCGGGGGAATTGAATAAGGTTAAACGACAGACAAACAGCCGCCTTAAATTATGGCTGTTTGGAAGTGCTTCCACGGCGCTGTTTCTGATTGTGATTGCCCTTGTTCAGGGTTATAATCTGTTTTATGGCTTAGCGGGGGTGGCTCTGACGATAGGGATTGTGCAATGGCTGACCGGTAATCAGTATGTACAAAACATTGAAGACATGATGTCAAAAAGCCCGGTCACCTCAATAGAATCCTCCATAAATGATAGACTGGAAGCGGAGCGTAAAATAAGCGAAAATGACGACAGAAAACGCGAATTGTCCTCCATTGATGATCAGCTGCGAAACAATGAAATAGAGAGATTAAAGTGCGAAGAGAAACAACACAGTCTTCAAGTGAGGCATAACCGTTTGAATGAACAAATCAACTTTCAATATGAACAGCACCCTTTTTTAAGGCAAATTGATATTGCATTTTGGCCGGATTTTTTTCATTCATTAAAATATGTCTTAAATTTGAATCGTGATAAAGTTGAAAAAGAAAAACAAATGGATATATTGCTAGAAGAAAACAGCCAATTTACAGAAAGAGTCAACGCGTTTTTCCATGATATGAAATGGGAATCGTCCAATAAATCAATGGAGGCTAAACTGTCAAGCATTGCGCGTTTGCTCGAGGATTACCGGAATGGAATGACTGCGATAACTCAATTTAATAACCGGTATGATGACAACGCCATGCACCGACGGCATATGAAACAAAAAATGCAACCTTATGAACAGGAAATAAACAACCTGTTCCATGCTGCCGGAACAGGAACGGAAGAAGCCTTCTTACAGCAAGGCAAGCGACTTGAGGAAAAAGAAAAGCTATTAGCAGGAATCACTGAGCGGCGTGAACAGCTTTTGCAAATATTGCAGAAAGAAGAATATAATATGATATTATCAGGTGGGTATATTAGTGAAAATGAATTAAATGCTGAATATGAGCGGACAGCCACTGATATCAGCCGTTTAGAGCAGGAGATTGAACGAAAAAGGCAGCGGCGGGCCGACCTTGATGCCGACCTGTCACAAATGGAATTGTCGGAATCTTACTCGGACACATTACATCGGTTTACCATTGAAAAGGAACAATTGAACAAGATGGCAGAGGAGTGGGCTGTTTTTAAAGCAGCAAAAGAAATACTGGCTGAAACCAAACGTCATTATCGAGATAACTATTTGAGCGATGTCCTTGAAAGAACATCACGCTATTTTCATGTTTTGACAGGAGAAGCATATACGGATATTTATCCACCTGAAGACAGTCTGCCGTTCAGAGTCCTGGCCCACGATGGCATCCGTTACCAGGTGGATGAGTTATCACAAGGCACGGTTGATCAGTTATACGTGTCCTTAAGACTGGGAATCAGTGAAGTGATGAGTGAAAAGCACAGGCTCCCATTTATTATTGATGATGCATTTGTCCACTTTGATACTAAACGGACGAAGCGGATACTCCGCCTTCTATCGGATATCTCGGTAAACCAGCAGATTATTTTGTTCACATGTAAGCAGGAAATACGGGAGACCTCAGCCAATTTCACCTTAATTGAGCCAGCAAAAACCGTTAGCGTTCCATAGATATTAATGGTAAACTGCTTTCAGATAACCTGTCAGTTACCAAACCTCTTATAATAGCTTTTGGAGGGATTTCGTTGTCTAATGATCACAACCATTCAATTGAAGAAGAAAAACATGAAGAAGTTATTGAAAAGTTTATCCAGGTCATGGCCAAAAATATGAATTTATACGGTCTAACGCCATCAGTGGGGCGGTTATATGGTGTTCTTTATTTTTCGGAAGCGCCGATGACACTGGATGATATGCGTGATGCTTTGGAAATGAGCAAAACCAGTATGTCGACAGGCGTTCGCGCTTTATCGGATATGAAAATGGTGGAGTCGACCTTTAAGCGGGGAATCCGGAAAGATTTATATGAATCGGAGGAAGACTGGTATAAATCATTCACCTCGTTATTTGCCAATCGCTGGAAGCATTATACCGAAACGAATATAGAAGAGGCGGAGGAGGCCATTTTCGAATTAAAAAGTATAAAGGACGAAGCATCAGACCAACCGCTAAAAAACAAGATAGATCGTGATATTGAAAGGCTTACGTATGCCCGGGACTATTACAAATGGCTGATGCAATTCATTCATATGGTTGAATCAGGCAAAATATTTGAATACATACCAAAAAAAATGCCTGGGGCAGAGGAAAATAACTGAGTGATGGAAGGCGTTCTTTTTGAAGGGGGAGGTAGTTTGAAAAAAGGGATAGGACACTATAGCATTGGTGACCCATTTGATAACTTCATTTTAATCAAGTCTGCATCACGGGGAGTGGCCAGTAACGGAAAACCGTTTTTAACATTAATACTGCGTGATGCCACCGGTGAAATGGAAGCAAAGCTCTGGGATATTACCAAAGAAGATGAGGAGATATTTGTACCGGAACAGATTGTCAAACTCTCTGGTGAAGTTAATCAATTCAGAGGAAAACCACAGTTAAAGATTTTTACCATCCGACCCTCACAAACAACAGACGGGGTACAAGTTTCTGATTTTGTGGAGAAAGCACCTATTCATAAAGATGCTCTGACGGAAAAATTAACAGAAGCCATTTTTGAAATGCAGAATCCGTCATTGCAACGTATTGTCCGGGCTCTGATTAAAAAATATCAGGAAGCGCTGCTGACATATCCTGCAGCAACGAAAAATCATCATGAGTATGTGTCAGGACTGGCACACCATATTGTAAGTATGCTCGCACTCGCAAAAGAAATCCATATATTATATCCCGAAACGAATAAGGATTTATTGTATGCGGGTGTTATATTGCACGATCTTGGCAAGGTGAAGGAACTTTCGGGTGTCGTGACAACCTCGTATACACTTGAAGGCAAGCTGATTGGGCATATTCCAATGATCGTGGAGGAAATCGGAAATACTGCTAAAGAGCTGCAAATTGAAGGGGAAGAAGTATTGGTTTTACAGCACTTGATTCTTTCCCATCATGGAAAAGCAGAATGGGGGAGCCCTAAGCCACCATTGATCAGAGAGGCGGAGCTGCTGCATTTAATTGATCTAATTGACGCCAGGATGAATACATTGAATCGTGCCCTCGATAAAGTTAAGCCGGGAGAATTTACTGAGCGCTTATTTGCATTGGATAACCGAGCATTTTATAAACCGATATTTGATGAAAAGTAAGGCTCTTTTTCTGGTAATAGCTTTAAAGGTTATGTTTTTCTTCTTTTTGTCATATACATGAAATAGATTCATGGACAAGGGAGGCATAGCATGATTCTTGGAGTGCCGTGGTGGGTATTTATGATGATTCTTTTCATTTTTGTGAGTGGTTTTATGGCTTTTCGCGCAATGAGAGCAGAACATCGGCTTGAACAGCAATATATTGAACAGGAAGGCAAAATTTATATCGATCGCATTGAAGAAGAACGGAAGCAAAAACAGAGGCAAACAACTTAAAAACTGGGGATTCACAGAAAATGTGAATCCCCAGTTTTGTATCTCAGCCTTGACCTTCTTCGGAAGTATCCTTTTTGCCGGAGTCGTTACCGTTACCGGACTTTTGACCGCTTTGGCCTGAACCTTGACCTTGTCCCGGTTTTTGTTGTTTAAATATGTCTTCAAGGCCTTCTGCTTTAATGCTAACATCGGAATCCTGAATCATTTTATTAATTTTCTGCTGCAGAGATTGCACATTGATGTTCTGGTTTATAATATTTCGGCGAATCGTTTCTTTGTTATCCTCGAATGATCCGATATCTTCTTTTGTATCACGCTTGTCCGTCACTTTAATAATGTGAAAACCGTGTTCTGACTTAACAGGATCACTCACTGACCCTACTTCCATGCTATACGCTTTGTCTTCAAATGCCGGGACCATATCACCTGCAGAGAAGTAGTCCAAATCCCCGCCTTTTTTGGCTGATGCCTTGTCCTTGGAGTTTTTTTCAGCCAGTTTAGCGAAGTCGCCGCCGTTCTCAAGTTTCGACTTAATTTCTTTGGCTTTCTCTTTACTGTCCACCAGGATATGTTTTGCTTCAATTTCAGTTTTCATGCGCTCATATCGCTGTTTGAGATCTTCCTCTGTAATGTCCATACCCTCAGATGCTGCTTCAAGCTGCAAAAGGCTGAGTCGAATGGTTTCACGGTAGGCTGCCTCGTCAGGGAAACCTTGTTGCTGCAGGAACATGTCAAATTGTTCGCCGACCTGGTCCTTTGTTTTTTGTACTTCCTTATCAACCTGTTCGTCGGAGACATCATAATTATCGTTCAGGACTTTTTTGGTAATAAGCTGACGAAGAACCTGTTTACCGGATTGTGTTTTCATCTCTTGGTAAAACTCATCTTTTGTAACATCTCCGGCGCTTGTTTCAGCTACTACCTTCGATTCATCGCCGGAATTACAGGCAGTCAGTGTCAAAATGCCGGCTGTGAGGCCTGCAGCAATTAATGATTTTTTCATTGTGAACACTCCTAGTTTTAATTCAGTTTCATTAGCTATTTTATAAATATAACACAAATTTATCCAAAATAAATAGTTCTTAATCCTTATACAGTTGCATTTAGTACTTTCACATAAGAGGATATAAGTAATACTAGAATCATGATATTAATAACACGAAATGTGGATGATTGTTTTCTCTCTTTCATTTCCATTTTCGTGCAAAATTGATGTGTAAGCGAATTGAAAATAAAGAGCACAAAAATGGCATAAATAGGAAAAATCAGGAACATCGTCATTGCAAAACCCCCTTAATGTATATGGATTTTTCCATACTTAATACTCTACCAAAAGATGCTTATCATGAACAGAGTAAAATTTATTTTCACGTCATAGCAAAACGAAATCGGCTAGCCAGCCGATTTCGTTTCGTTCTTTACAAGAATTGTAATTTCATTGTTTCTATTTTCAATGAAAGATTGCTTAGGTGCCCTCGCTATATAGGAGATATACAGAAAGTCTGTATATGTCATGGCTATATGAGCGGCCGTGAAAATCAGAAAATAAACATAGAATTCACTATATAGATAGGCTGCTGTTATACCAGGTATTGTAATCAGTATGGTTGGTGCAACTGCAGCAAGCAATGAGGCTTTCTTTGTCAACTGTTTTTTTGTATAATAATTGATAACAGGAAAGAATATGGTGTTCCGTTTATAGATGAATCTTGCCCGCTTATTCATCATGACTAATGGTAGAATATGCACGAACGAATGTAAGATCGGTAGACAACTCACCATGATAATTAATGGAAGAATGCCGGATTCATTCATGCTGATGGTTCCATGTTTAATTGAAAATGGTACGTATAAAAGGACAAAAGCCAGCAGGCCAATCAAAAATGACTGCAGATACAACCTATTTATCCCATACTCTTTATTGAAATTAATGATTTTCCAGCAATTCATTTTTGATCCCCCCTGTGATTTGGTTTATCCATAATCTGAATTTCCTCTAAGCATCATAGTACGTTCGATTATAAAAATCAATAGCTTTTAACAAAAAAATATGATCTTTTTTCAACAGGATTTTAATCGCGTCACAAAAGGGATTGAAACCATTTGAATAAATCAGCTTGGGGGGGTTCTGTTGGAACATACTGAGCAGAATGAAACCATAAACTTTTATCTTCAACTTTTATCACGAACAATCGATACGAATCGCTATCCATTTACACGAATGATTATTATAAATAATGTTACCAAAAGTGAATTCAAAACGCTTTTAAAGTTGCTGGAAGGTCTTCATTATCAATACATCACGCAAAAGGAGGAAGGATTTTTGGATTTTTCCTCTTTGTTAGTACAGTTTGCCGGAATGCTTAATGAAAAATTGAATCCCGACGAAACTGTTTATGCATTAAAAAAAGAAGGATACTATCCTTCTTTAATGGAGGAGTTTATCCATGTATTGGAAAGATGAATACGGGCCGCTGTTTAAGAGAAGGAGGGCTGGCGTGTGAACAGACGGCTTCGAGTTTACGATTAATAATGCTGAAACGTACGAAATGAAGATTCAATTTGTTCATGGAAGTGAATGATGTCATTTAAATGATCCGCTATTTCCCGGGACTGTTCAGTGTCATTATGATCGAGTTTCTGTTGTATTTTCTCAAGCGTTTTTTTTTGATGATTGGAGGCACTAATCCATTTGTTCACATAATTACTCATAAACAATTTGAATAACTGGCTATTTGCCTCATACAAATCTTTTCTTACGCCTTTTTTCCATACAAGTGTGACAAGTTTGGCATCAGACAGACTACGAATACTTGTGCTCATCGATGTTTTGCTTTTTCCCAGTGCTTCAGCCATTTCGTCCAGGGTTTTGGGCTGATTTTGCAAATACAAATAAACAAAAAGTCGTGCTTCCAATGGGCTCAGCCCAAACATCTCAATTGTTTTAGCAGATTCTAAAATAATGTCATACGTCGCATTTTCTAAGATTGGATTTTGCATAATATCCTCCTAAATGCCTGCTAAATAAAGATTACACGAAAATCATCAGGAATCAAAATACGAAGTTGGGCAGTAAATTAAAGTAAACAGCAGTAAAAAAAAGAATAAATGAGCAAAATTTTGTACAGTTTAAACTGTACAAAAAATACGTACAAAATCACCGTTATTTAATATTTGAAATTTACCTATGGTAGTAATATAGTATTAAGAGTGGACGACACGGGGTACGTTTTATTAAAAGTCAATTCAGCTAAGTGAATTGGGCTTATCGCCAAGCTTTAATGGCAAAAAAGTCGATTGCTGGTTTATGATTTTAACCTGGTGAAAAAGTTGCAGGACTTTAATCCTTGTTATTCAAGATTCATAGAAAAAGGGGGAAAAGCAAACTCAGGCGGACAGCCCGCAGATCATGGGCTTCCTGTCAAAGTTTTATAGTAAAAATGCTTATAGAAAATTCGGATGTAACAATCAAATCATGCAGACAAATTTACAGGGAATCCTTAATTTTAGAATTAAGCGAGGTGAGAAAATGAGTAAAATCAAGGTAGACCGATTAACAAAGATTTTCGGCAGGCGCCCAAAACAAGCTGTCAAATACCTTGAAGAAAATAAATCAAAAGATGAGATACTGGAATTGACCGGGATGACAGTCGGTGTGAATCAGGCTTCGTTTGAAGTAGAAGATGGTGAAGTCTTTGTGATCATGGGTCTCTCCGGAAGTGGTAAATCCACGCTGGTTCGGATGCTCAATCGATTAATTGAACCAACATCAGGTACTGTTCAGCTTGATGATGATAACATAACAGACATGAATAAAGAACAGCTTCGGAATATCCGCAGAAAAAAGATGAGCATGGTTTTTCAGAACTTTGCGTTGCTTCCGCATAAGTCAATCCAGAAAAATGCAGAGTATGGTCTGGAGGTTCAAGGTATTGACAAAGATGAACGGGAAAAGAAAGCACGCGAAGCTCTGGAATTAGTTGGTCTTGGCGGTTATTTGGAAAAGCGTCCGAATGAGCTTTCCGGCGGCATGCAGCAGCGTGTTGGTCTGGCGCGGGCACTTGCCAATGATCCGGAGATTCTTCTGATGGACGAGGCATTCAGTGCATTGGATCCATTGATTCGAAAAGATATGCAGGATGAGTTAATGGACTTGCAGCAACGAGTACACAAAACCATCGTCTTTATTACACATGATTTGGATGAGGCGTTAAGAATCGGTGACAGAATTGCCCTGATGAAAGATGGAAGCATCGTCCAGGTTGGCACCGCTGAAGAAATTTTAATGGATCCTGCCAATGACTATGTTGAGCGTTTTGTTGAAGACGTTAATCTGGCAAACGTACTGACAGCCGGTCATGTCATGAAACGTGCTGAAACAGTTACAATTGACCGGGGCCCTAAAGTTGCTCTTAAGTTAATGAAAAATGACGGGGTTTCGACCGTGTATGTTGTTGACAAAAAACAGAAACTGCTCGGCTACGTAACGGCAGACCAAGCCGCAGCAGCCGCAAAAGATGGAAAAGGGTTGGATGACGTGCTAACATCTGACATTCCAACTGTTCAACCGGACACGCTGCTGTCAGATTTATTCGAACCAATGTCTGATGACAAGGCACCGTTATCTGTTGTTGATGATTCGGGCAAATTGGTTGGTATTGTTGTCAGAGGAGCCATTATCGGGGCTCTTGCCGGCAATGATGAAGTAATGAACGGAAATGGGGGTGACGTAACAGATGGATAATGCAGGAACACTCTTCCCCAAACTTCCTTTAGCACAATGGGTGGAATCGTTTGTTGATTTCCTGACGGATTCTTTTTCGGTCGTTTTTGATACTATCTCGTCAGTTATCGCATTTATTACTGAGAATTTTGTAGTACTATTGGAATTTGTACCGCCGCTGTTATTAATTGTTTTAGTGGCACTTTTAGCGTGGTGGGTTGTGAATTGGAAGCTAAGCTTATTTGCGCTTATCGGCCTTGGACTGATTAACAACCTCGGTTATTGGCCGGAGCTTCTGGATACCGTATCATTGGTTGTGGTCTCGGTTATCATTTCGATGATTATCGGTATACCTATTGGCATATGGATGTCACAGAAGGATTCTGTGCAATCGATTGTAACGCCTGTTCTTGATTTCATGCAGACGATGCCGGCCTTTGTTTATTTAATTCCGGCCGTTGTCTTTTTCAGCTTGGGTATGGTGCCGGGTGTCGTAGCAACCATCATCTTCTCGATGCCGCCGACCGTCAGGCTGACAAACCTTGGTATTCGTCAAGTAGACGAGGAATTGATTGAGGCATCCAATGCATTTGGTTCATCGACAGGTCAAAGGCTGTCAAAGGTACAAATACCCCTGGCCATGACAAACATAATGGCTGGTATTAACCAGACCATTATGCTTTCATTATCGATGGTTGTAATTGCCTCAATGGTTGGGGCGCCGGGACTTGGTACAGTTGTATACAGAGCTGTTACACAAGTTGCGATCGGTCCGGGATTTGAAGGTGGTTTGTCCCTTGTAATACTTGCGATGCTGCTTGACCGCATTACACAAGGGGCGAGTAAAGATTAAGCATGTGGACGGGTTGTCTGCATCAGTGATGATGTGGATACCCGAGACATATAAAAATATTATTTCAAGGAGGGTCAATTTCTTATGTTTAAGAAATTTAAGTTTTTAGGCTTGGCTGCAGCACTTATGCTGGTCATTGCACTGGCAGCATGCGGCGGAGGCAGTGAAGAAGGAAGCGACAGTGACTCAGGGGACAGTGGAAGCAGTGACGGTGGTGACAGCAGTAGCGGTGTTGAACTTGGTGAAAGTGAACTGACTGTTCCGTATGTTGCGTGGGCAGGCGCTATGGCCCGTACACCACTGGTTAAGCAAGCTCTTGAAGAAGTGGGATACACTGTGGAAACAAAACAGGTTGACGCAGGCGCCATGTGGACAAGTGTTGCCAATGATGACGCATCATTTATGACCGCTTCATGGCTCCCGGCGACACACCAATCATATTGGGACAAATACCAGGATGATGTGGAAGCTATTGGTGCATTTGTTGACAAAGCGCCACTTGCCATGACAGTTCCATCCTATATGGATGTTAGCTCCATTGAAGATTTGAAAGGCAATAAGGAATTGGGTGAAGCAGTGGACTGGACCATTACCGGTATTGACCCCGGTGCAGGCGTCATGCAGAATACACAAACAGCACTTAAAGAATACGGTCTGGACAATTGGGAATTGTCATCAAGCTCTGAGGGTGCCATGCTTTCCCAGTTGCAGAAGAAAATTGATAACAAAGAACCAATTATTATTCCAGGCTGGAAACCGCATTGGATGTTCGCAGAGATGGATTTGAAGATGCTTGAAGACCCTAAAGAAGTATACGGCGGGGAAGGTGACCGTATCGAAGCGATTGCTCATACAAGCTTCCAGGAAGACTCTCCTGCAGCATATGAAGTAGTAAAGCGTATTACAGAAGATTACGATACGGAAATGGAGAACAAATTGCTTGTAGCAATCAATGGTGGTGCAGAACCGGCTGATGCAGCAAGCAAGTTCCTTGAAGATAATCCTGACCTTCTTAAAAAGTGGACAAAAGGCATTGGTGAATAAGCACCAGCCATCTATTTAAAAATAAAGCTGCCTCATATGTTGAGGCAGCTTTATTAATGTCTAAAATGATTAATTATTTACTTTATCTTCCAAATCTTTCAAACTTGATTCTATTTCCTCCAAGTATTGCTGAATACTTTCTTGGTGGGGTTCTACGGTTTTTTTCCAATCTTCTACAGAGCTTTTCATTTCCTGGGTCAGTTCCCTGACAAGGACTGCCCCTTCCTTGGAAGTTTCAGTGAGCTGCTCTTTTAGTTTGAGGCTGTCATTTTTCAGTTTTTCAAACAGTTCTTTCCATTCGATGCTTTGTTCTCTGGCACGACTCCGCAAATCTTGACCGGATTCAGGTGTGCTTAGCAATGTTGCAGCAGCACTGACCGCACCCCCCAGCATAATTCCCAGGAGTAATGATTTTCCCTTGCCCATAATGGTGAACGCTCCTTTCAAAGACTCGATATCATTCTTTTGCCGTTTTCGGATGTGAAAAAACGTCATACGTTCAGTCGTTTAAAAAACCCCTGACAGTCTAAGTGTGCCAGAGGATTGATATACCAATCATTATTTGATCAGGCAGTGCTAAGGGGCTGTATCTGTTTAAATATGTTCTGGACGATTGGATAGACAATAATCATAAATGCCGTATTCAACGCGGCTGCAGGCAGCACAATCGTTCCAAACAGTATAGGAAAAGCTCCTTCCATGAGCCCGATAATAAAGAGTGCCACGGTTATAAATATCGCTCCGCTGATCATGGTTCCGACAGCTGTTAACACCGGGATATTTATTTTATTGTTTATACGATTTTTAACCAGTAATAACAATCCGAAAAACAATATCCCTGTAATCGGTTTGTCGATCATGTTGGCAATTTGGCCACCCGGTGTCTGTGTCGTCAATGCAGACATAATGCCTGCTGCCACTGATAATATCAAAACATATTTTGCTTTCGGAAACAGCATAATGCCTAAAAACATCATAGAAAGCAGCATGTCTGGCTTCATTCCGTAAATAAATGGCGGGATAATAAAATGTAAAACAGCACCAATCCCCAATAACAGTGACATAAATACCAAAACTCGTGTATTCATTTTTACCTCTCCTCTTCTCAGCTAAACTATTTTGTGTTTTCCAGACGTGCCCCTCATGGCCGCCTGCGAAAGCGTAACATCATTATAACAGAAATAGTTACAAATAAACAGTATTAATTTTCTAATTATTATGGGGAACCCTTAAATGCCTTCATTGATTTCATGGGCAATATGTTGCAGGTCTTCCTGAGAATAATCATCTTCATGTACTTGCCAGTTGAGCGAGAAGCCGTCATCTTTGCCGTAACGTGGCAGAAGGTGAATATGTAGGTGAAAGACTGACTGATCTGCGGGCTTTTCATTATTGTTCAGCAAGTTCATTCCAATCGGCCTATAGGCTTTCTTAATGGCATTAGCGATTTTAGGAATTCGTTCGAATAATTCGCTTGCGATCTCCGGCGATGTTTCATAAATATTTTTTGTATGGGTTTTTGGAATCACTAATGTGTGTCCTTTCGTTACCTGACTGATGTCAAGGAACGCATAAACCGCATCATCCTCATAAACTTTCGCGGATGGGATTTCACCATCGATAATCTTGCAAAAAATGCAATCTTCATGAGCCATGCCAACCACTCCTATACATCTTTTGATTCATTGTAAAAAGAAAATGGGGAAAAAGTAAAGCGGGAGGGGAGAAAACTGTTCGGAAATTAGAAAAAACCCGGCATTTGTCCTGTCTTATAACGAGTGTCAAAGCTTTTCTTGCAAGGTCATCCTTCATTCATATTTTCTGACATAATAAAAATAAACAGGCAAGGTCCATTTTTTAGGTGGGCCTGCCTGTTTTAAAGAAGCAAGTGGATGGCAAATCATCTAACCTTTTGGGGACTTGTTAACCGTCAATCGCATATTGCTTTTAACGTTACAAAAACCGATTTGTCAGATCCCAATGTATTGTGGAAATCCGGCAAAAAGGTTAAAAGCATTAGATGGTGCGGTAAGGCTTTGCATTTGTATCCGAAAATACGAAGCATCCAACCCTACATTGGTCAATCATTTAATTACCGATCACAGACACCTCATTTGTGTTCAGCGCGAAATTATATGATTTTGCCTATCCACTTAACTTCATTTGTTAGTGTTGACCGTTTATGTCTTTTTATACATACTTTTTGTCGAGGAATTTGCTTTGGCACATCACATGAAACATGGTAAAATTTTAACTAAGTGACAATTGGGAGGCAGACTTTGTGGAACCATTATTACATATTGCTGATTTACATGGCGGCTATACACATAAAAACGTGCTGCACGGCATATCATTTGATGTTTTTCCCGGCGAGATTGTCGGATTGATTGGTCTGAATGGTGCCGGTAAAAGTACGACGATCAAACATATCATTGGGCTGATGCATGCTAAAAATGGGAAGGTTGCGGTGAATGGAAGGACATTCCGGGAAAATCCAGAGACTTACCGGAACCAGATGGCATACATACCGGAAATGCCCATCTTATATGATGAATTGACATTATATGAGCATTTGAAATTAACAGCAATGGCCTACAATATATCCGAAGATGATTTTGAAAAAAGATTGCCACCATTGCTGAAAGAATTTCGTATGGAAAAACGTCTGAAATGGTTCCCGACTCATTTCTCAAAAGGTATGCGGCAAAAGGTGATGATCATGTGCGCGTTTTTGATTGAGCCGCCGTTGTATATTGTGGATGAGCCGTTCGTCGGTCTTGATCCGCTTGGCATCAAATCATATTTGCAGTTAATGGATGGTATGAAGGCGAACGGATCGGGCGTGCTCATGTCAACTCATATTCTGGCAACAGCTGAGCGGAACTGTGACCGGTTCATCATCCTGCATGAAGGGGAAATCCGGGCAATGGGCACATTGGGAGAATTGCGCAGGGACTTCGATATGCCTGAGGCAGCGCTTGATGATTTATATGTGGAACTCACGAAGGAAGATCATCATGTTTGATTCACATGCGTTTTTTAAACAGCGTTTTTCAGGTCATCTGAAAGAAATGAGCCGCTATCTACGTTACATTTTTAACGAGCATATTGCTTTTGCGATGTTCTTTTTCGTTTCGGCGACTGCCTATTATTATCAGCAGTGGATGATGGACCTGCCTGAGAATTTTCCAACTGCTTGGATCATAGGGATAACATTTGGGCTGCTGGTCAGTTACAGCCCTGTCCGCACATTATTAAAAGAACCGGATTTGGTTTTTCTGATTGCTGCAGAGAATAAAATGGGGCGTTATTTCCGTGATGCCATTATCTACAGTTTTGTTACCCAGCTTTATATCATTTTGCTTGCCGCAGCGGCATTCGGTCCATTATATTTTAATTCGTACCCGGACCGGGCAGGCAACGCTTATTTATTGACACTGCTTGCCGTTCTGATATTTAAATGCGGAAATTTGCTTGCTAACTGGTGGATGCTGAAAATCAGGGAGCCGGGAACACGTCAAATAGACCAAGCAGTAAGAGTGCTGCTGAATGTGGCTGTTTTTTATTTTATCATGGAAGGTGAAATGGTTTGGGCAAGTGCTACAACGGTTTTGTTTGCGATTGTGTTCCTTTATGATTTAAATGTTTCACGAAAACAACCTGGTATTCTGTGGGACTTGCTGGTGGATAAAGATCAGAGCCGGATGCAGACGTTTTATCGGTTTGCGAATATGTTTACAGATGTTCCGCATTTAAAAAATCGTGTTAAAGGCCGACACTGGATTGTGGCGCTTGTGAGCAGAGTACCGTTTGCCAACCGGTATACTTTTGATTATTTATACCGGATTTCGTTTGTCCGTAGTGGAGATTATTTGGGTATGTATCTCAGGTTGATTGTGATTGGCGGATTGTTCATATATTTTATTCCGAACGTTTGGATGAAGTTGTTATTTGCACTGTTGTTTTTATACATGAGCGTGTTTCAGATGATGACATTGTATCATCACCATAGGACCGTTATGTGGCTTGATCTTTACCCGGTTGCTGCAGGAGTGCGCCGGCAGTCGCTGCTTAAACTTCTGTTTCAGCTGACATGTATGCAGACCATTATATTTGCCGTATTGTTTTTGATGATGCAGCAATGGATGGGGATGCTGGCTGTCCTTATTGGCGGAACAGTCTTTAACTACTTGTTCATACAAGGATATGCCAGGAAAAAGTTAATGGGGTGAATAAGAAGGCTGATCCATGCAGGGTCAGCCTGTCAGTATTTATTTTCCTTGATATTTAAAATAGGCCGTAATCAGGGTTTTAGCTGCGATAGGCATTGCCTGCTCCTCGATATCAAATTTCGGGTGATGGTGCGGATAGCTGTGGCCTTCTTTTTGTGCGCCTGTGAAAAAATAGGCGCCTGGTTTCTCCATCGTGTAATAAGCAAAATCCTCGCCGGCCATGACCGGTTTGACTTCTTCAGCCGTTTCAATATCGTCCACCTCTTGGGCCGCCTCTAGTATCAGCTCGGCTTCTTCCGCATTGTTAACGAGCGGTGGATAACCTTTTTCATAATTGAATGAATAGGTGACGGCATTGGCAGCGCAAATGCCTTCTATAGCTTTTTCCATCTCATTGATGACTTGTTCCTGGATATCTTTCTTTAAGTACCGGACTGTACCGACGAGTCTAGCTTGGTCAGCGATGATGTTGAATGCGTTACCGGCTTCAAATTGTCCGATGGTGATAACAGCGGTCTCAAGCGGGTCCAAACGTCTTGAAACAATATGCTGGAGCTGGGAAACGAGTTGCGCCCCGATGGTAATGGCGTCTTTGGTCTGATGCGGATAGCCGCCATGACCACCTTGACCTTGCACGATGATCTCAAAACGGTCAGGTCCTGCCATAAAGACATCTTTTGATGTCTGCAGTACACGAAACGGGGTAGTTGCCCAAAGATGGGTTCCGAAAACAGCATCGACGTCATCGAGCACGCCGGACTCAATAATCGGCTTGGCTCCTCCCGGTGCATATTCCTCAGCATGTTGGTGCAGAAATACGATTGTTCCAGGGATATTTTCCTGAAACATTGCTAGTGCTTGAGCTAGTATCAGCAATTGTGCTGTGTGCCCGTCATGACCGCACGCATGCATCACACCGTCGATTTTTGATTTATAAGGAACATCTTTTTCATCCTGAATCGGCAGCGCATCAAAGTCAGCTCTTAAAGCAATTTTTTTACCCGGCTTTCCCCCTTTTAAGGTGGCTATCACGCCATTACCGCCAACATTTGCCTGGTAGGGAATCCCCAGTTCTTCGTAAAAATCAGCGATATACCGGGCTGTTCCGGTTTCCTGAAACGATACTTCCGGATATTGATGCAGATGACGCCGAATGTTGACCATTTCAGGGTATAGTTCATCCAATTTTTTATGTATCTCCTGTAACAAAGCAAGGCCTCCTTTATTTGCTTTTCGACTATTATAACATTAAACATGAGCGAGCGCAGGGGAATTAGGAAAACTCGGCATTCGCCTCGTCTTATAGCGAATGCTGAAGCTTTTCTTATAAGGTCATCCATATTTTATACTTTCTGACGTTACAAAAAAATGCTCCGGAAAGTCTCTTCCCGGAGCAGCCTTTTATCATTAATTAACTCTTGGGTCTGTCAACAGACGTTGAATTTCTTCTTTATGACCCGTTTCATCTGCAATCATGTCTTCGATTTTAACAACGAGTTCAGTAAAGCCCAGCTCCTCAGCTTGGTTTTTGCGCTGTTCATAGCGGCCAATGGTTGCTTTTTCAGCTTCCAATGAGGCCTCCAACAAATCTCTCACTTCGGTCGGCTGTGGAACTTCAGCAGATTCCGTCGTAGGTATACCACCCAGTGATTTAATCTTTTCGGACAAGTACAGTGCATGGCCCATTTCGTCATTAATTTCGTCCTCGAAAAAAGGCTTCAATGCAGAGCGGTATAGTCCGGAGACGACTGATGCGCTATACGTGTATTGGATGGCTGCTGCATACTCGTGAGATAAATCTTCATTCAGTCCATCGATTAAATTTTGTAGATTTTGATCCATAATATATCCCAACCTTTCGTATATGATGAGCACACAGTTACTATTCCCTTCATTATTTTTTTGAAACATACAAACGGGGTGTGTTTTCTAATTTTTTATAACGTCAGAAAGTATAAGTTATGGGTGACCTTAAGAAAAGCTTCGGCATCCGTTATAAGACGAGGCGAATGCCGAGTTTTTCTAATCTGAGTTAGCTGTTATGATAAAGAAAAGTAAGGTAAGATGAAGCCAGGAGGTTCGGAGCGTGTGGTATAAACGGAGTGATGTCATTTTATTTTTAGTAATAGCTTTATTAGTAATGACCGGCATTTGGGTGTTTCGTATAATCAGCGGAAAAGTCCTTTATGTAGATCGGCTGACCCGTGATCTTGTTGAGAAATTGGATAACACCGTTGTGTTCGCATTTTTTCGGTGGGTTACTGAGTTAGGATCGGGTACTTTCTTAACGCCATTTACTATTTTGATGGGGCTCATCTTTTGGTTCTTGTTCAGGGAACGTCTGCAAGCACTTGTGTTTGCCCTGGGTACGTTAAGCAGTTACGGTGTTAACATACTTATCAAACACCTTGTAGAGCGCGAACGTCCTGCTATTTTGGCTGCAGCTGATGCTGAAGGTTTTAGCTTTCCATCCGGGCACGCGATGATTTCAATGGTTTGCTACGGGCTGTTCGCTTACTTTCTTGTCAAAAAACTGTCGTCGTCCCGGCTTGTTTTAATTGCGCAAATCAGTCCGGCGCTCCTGATTTTGTTAATTGGTATCAGCCGTTATGTCATTAACGTTCATTATTTAACCGATGTCCTTGCCGGCTTTATTTTGGGTTTTATCTATCTGATGGGATTGATTTATATCTATGAATGGCTGAAGTCTTCAAAGTGGAAAGCTCCGTCTTAAGGCTGAGATAAAAACATGCTGAGGATGATTATCTCTTTTATCAGTTTCTTGTATAATAAATATAACAGATAAAACCTGAATGGGAGGTAAATGACATGGGCCGAATTATACAGTATGTGCTGGCAATAATTCTTATATCAATTGGTGCTGCAATGGTGCTTGGAAACGTTGGGATTATTGATTTTAATATTGAAAATGCCTGGTTGTACATCTATCCGATGCTCTTCATTATAATTGGCCTCAAGTGGATGACGGATCGTATCAGGCACCGGGGCGGAAGTTGGGTATTTGGTTCGTTTTTCTTCATTTTTGGTTCATTGTTAATGGCTAATCGTTTTGGTATCATCAGCTTTCACTTTGACGATATTTTTAAATTATGGCCGCTATTGATCATTTATGTCGGGTTTTCATTCATTGGCAGAACGAAGGGGTATAAACGGACGTTTAAACATTACAGGGGAAAAAAAGAAGGCGATCTTGGATTTTTTTCAGTAGGCGAATATGAATACAGTCAGCCCAATTGGAAGGTTGAGCCGATGAATTTAAGGAATATGGCGGGGGATTTTTACCTGGACTTTTCAAAAGCGTTTATTCCGGAAGAGAAAATTCCGATTATGATCAATTCTTTGGCAGCTGATGTTCATATCATCATGCCAGGAAATGTTGCGTATCAAATCGAAGCCTTGGTTAAGGCTGGAGATATTGATGTTGCCGGACAGAAAAAAGATGGTATTAACCGGGCAATGACGTATAAAACAGCGGATTATGATACGTCCGTGCAAAAGTTGGATCTATTTATTAAATTGAAGGCCGGCTCAATCAAAGTAGTCGAGGTTTAAGGAGGCGAACGGATTGTGAAAAAACTGAGCAGCATTCGGTATTTGTTCATTCGCTCCCATTTGTATGCGGTTCTTCTAACGACTATTATGTTATTGACCTTTCTGTTAAGTATTTATGTCATAGTGTCACCTGATTGGCTGACAGGAGGAAGCTTGGTTGTATTTATGCTGTTTTATATCCTGTTTGGGATTGCCATATCCTTTTATGCCGGGTTTAAATCGGGCGGTAAAATAAAAGACCGACTTGATAACTTATCTGTTATGATTACACAGTTTGCGAATGGCCATTATGATTACCGGGCTTACTTTAATGAACGCGATGAGATTGCCAGGGTCAGCAGTGAAATGAATGAACTTGGCGAAAAGCTTCAAAATCAGGTGAGGTCCCTCAAACGAATGGCTGATGCGAAAGCTGATTATGCTAATTCAGCTCATAAAGCGGCCGTCATCGAAGAACGGCAGCGTCTTGCCCGTGAATTGCATGATGCTGTGAGCCAGCAACTATTTGCGCTCACCATGATGTCGGAAGCTGCTGTCAGGCAGGTGGACAAACAACCGAAAGCCGCCGGAGCACAAATCAGGGAAGTGGCTGAAACAGCATTAAAGGCGCAAAGTGAGATGCGGGCGCTGCTTCTTCATTTGCGTCCTGTCCATTTATCGGGTGATGGACTGGCCGATGGTATCAAGCGGCTGGTTGGGGAGCTGAAACAAAAAACACAACTCGATTTTACCGTTCAAATTGAAAGTGACCTGGAACTCTCTGAAGCGGTAGAGGAGCACTTGTTTCGGATTGTTCAGGAAGCGCTATCAAATATATTACGTCATGCCGGTGCAAACTCAGTGAAAGTTGAACTTTTTACCCGATCAAATGGGCTCTTTTTGCACATTCGTGATGACGGGCAAGGGTTTGATGCGGAAGAGGACAAAAAACGTAAGACTTCGTATGGTCTTAAAACAATGACGGAACGAACGGAAGAACTGGGAGGGGTATTCAAAGTAAGGTCTATCAGAGGGGAAGGAACATACATAGATATACACATTCCGAGTTATATAAAGGGGGAAGTATGATGATCCGGGTTGTCGTTGTTGATGATCATGAAGTTGTACGAAAAGGAATTGTGGCTTATTTGCAGACTGAGGGCGAAATAGATGTTGTTGGTGAGGCTTCGGGAGGACACGAGGGAACCGAAGTTATTTTAAGTACCAGGCCTGATGTGGTTCTGATGGATTTAATGATGGAAAATGGCAGTGGAATTGATGCGACAGAAAAGGTTATGAAGCAGCTTCCCGCATGTAAAATTATTATTTTGACAAGTTTCTATGATGATGACCAGGTATTTCCCGCATTGGAAAGTGGTGCGTTCAGTTATCTCCTGAAAACAGCCTCCGCTTCTGAAATCACCGATGCCATCAAAAAAGCTGTCAAAGGCGAAAACGTGATTGAGCCAAAGGTTGCCGGGAAAATGATGTCTCGTTTTCGCAGCGAAGAAAAGAAGCCGCATGAAGAATTAACCCAGCGCGAACTTGAAGTACTTCTATGTATCGGTGATGGGCTGACAAACCAGGAAATAAGTGATAAATTGTATATCGGAATAAAAACCGTCAAAACACATGTAAGCAATGCTTTGTCCAAACTGGAGGTCCACGACAGGACACAGGCTGCTGTATATGTTCACAAAAATGCCTTATTAAAAGGCAATAGTTAGCACATGAGAGACTTCCTTTTTGATTATTCGTTTGGATTACCTGTATAATACGGAAGAACATGATATGAGAGGACGTCCATATGGAGAACACAAAAAATGAGACATTGCTTATGATAATATGGGTTCAGTCACTTATTGCCACATTGGGCAGTCTGTTTTTCTCAGAAATTTTGGGCTATGTCCCGTGTGAACTGTGCTGGATACAACGGATTTTTATGTATCCGCTCGTTGTTATCTATGGAGCGGCTCTTTTTAAAAAGGATTCATCCATTGCGCTGCCGGGCATAATTCATAGTGGTATCGGCATGTTTGTCTCGCTATATCATTATTTGGTGCAAAAATTGCCGGCTCTGCAGGAAGCCGGGGGTTCATGTGGAGCTGTTCCCTGTAATACAGAATATGTGAATTACCTTGGTTTTGTCACGATACCATTTTTAGCGGGTATCGCTTTTATCATTATCTTTGTAATGCATATCATGCTGTTTAAAAATCGCGGGAGGAATGAATGAATGAAGAAAAAAATGCTGATTATTGTAGGTTCGATTGTTGTATTATTTGCCGCGCTTTATTTTGTAATTGATTATAAAAATCAACAGGCAACCGGTGATGGTGATAACCCGTACGGTACAGATGACCTGCACCAGGCTACGATCGATCAGCTGGATAATCCCAACTACCAGAATCAGATTTTGCCGGATGAATTGCAAACAAAACTGGACAACGGTGAAGATATGATGGTTTATTACTATGATCCGACATGTCCGCACTGTCAGGAGCTAACCCCGCGGCTTATACCGATTGTGGAAGACATGGGAGTCGATATGAAAAAATTGAATCTGCTGGAATTTGAATCTGCCTGGAGAACATATGGAATTGAGAGTACACCAACACTCGTATACTTTGAAAATGGTGAAGAAGTTGACCGTGTGAACGGGGCACAGTCAGATGACATATTCCGGGCGTTTTTCAATGAGTATGCCACTGACGACTCAGGAAGCAGCGATGAACAAGCAAACTAGGTGCCTTGGACGAAAGTCGTTTTATTAATAACGTCAGAAAGTATAAATGATGGATGACCTTATAAAAAAGCTTCGGCATTCACTATAAGACGAGGCGAATGCCGAGTTTTTCTAAACGCCATATACGCATTAACAGGCATGCTTTCACCTACCATGCGTGTTGAGCACTTAAAAGCTCACTCCTCATTCATCCATATCAACCATGTGATACGTTGTTACAAATGGTCTGTCCAGAAAGTATGCGGGTGGTTTAACGTCACCGCCGTCTTTGTGTGCCTGTTTAAATTGATCTGAGTTCTTCCAGTTTTCAAAATCAGTTTCCGACCTCCACTGTGTCATGACAACATAAGTGTTGCCTTTTTTAGGCCGGAGTAATCGGAACGCTTGAAAACCGGGCATGGATGCCACACTTTGCTGGTTTTGTTTGAATTTGTCTTCAAATGTTGCCATGCCATCATCGGCTACCGGAATATTGTTCATGACAACATAACCGCTTTCGTGTAAAGTACCGCTTTGGGAAACCGTTTCATATTCTTTGCCTGAAGCAAAGATATTTTTTTCCTCATTTTCGTAATAAACTAACGTACTGCCGCTTTCACGCATAAAGTAAAAGTCAATGGTCGTATGTTTTTCCGGTAGCTTTTTCAAAAAGTCGAATGTTCCTTTTGTCATAAACACATTCATTTTCGCAACCCCCTAACAAATTTTGTGTCACTATTTTACCATACCCGCTTTATTTATAGGTTAGTCCTTGTACTTTTAGACAGGTTCTTGCATACAGCTAAAAAATATCAGATTACAATAATTATCAATTAATAGTAAGTACAATTCTTTCGTCATTGCAGAAATTGTCGTATACTGATTTCGAGGTGAATTCACATAAGATGAAAAAGTTAAAATGGCTGTTGCTGTCATTAACTTTCATTCTGGGACTTGCCATTATCGGCTATGTTGTCATTATATTTGGAGGCCGGCTGGTTGCAGATGAGGAAGACATGATTCTTGATGCCACAACGACGATTGAAACAAATGATGGAGTGACCATTGGTAAGTTATATGAAGAAAATAGGATACCTGTTTCGCTTGATAGCATTCCTGAACATGTTCAAAAAGCATTTATAGCTGTGGAGGACAAGCGTTTTTATGAACATTCGGGAGTTGACTTCTTTTCAGTTGCCCGTGCTGTTTATCGGGATATTGTGGCAATGGCAAAGGTGGAAGGTGCCAGCACGATCACCCAGCAGCTCGCGAAAAATTTGTTTCTGACCAATGATAAAACATGGCTGCGCAAAACCAAAGAGGTGATGGCGGCCATTCACTTGGAACGTACCTTAACCAAAAAAGACATTCTGGAATTGTATTTAAACGAAATCTATTTTGGTGAAGGTGTGTACGGTGTTGAAATGGCATCCCGGCACTTTTTTAATAAATCTGCTAAGGCATTATCTTTAACAGAGGGAGCCATGCTGGCAGGGATGGCGAAAGCGCCGAACGGTTATTCTCCAATTGACCATCCTGAAAAAGCGGAGGATCGACGGGATATTGTTTTGCAGGCAATGGAGGGGCTGGGTGTTATTTCAACCGAGCAGCGTCTGAAAGCGCAAAGCAATCCACTTGGACTGGATGTGCAGGAATATAAGCCAAAGCCGTGGGCCGCAAGCTATATCGACCTTGTCATAAAAGAAGCGGCAGATGAATATCAGCTCTCGACAGAAGAATTGCAGCGGGGCGGCTATGATATCGTTGCTAACATCGACCCTGAGATCCAGCAGGCTGCGAGCGAAAAATTTCGGAATGGGTCGTATTTCCCGGGAAATACTGACGAGGCTGAAGGCGCATTCGTGATGCTTGAACAGAATTCGGGAAAAATTGCAGCTGCCATCGGAGGCAGGGATTACAAAATAGGCAATTTGAACCGAGTGACGCTGAATCGACAGCCGGGGTCGACTATGAAACCAATCGCTGTTTATGGACCTGCCATGATGCAGGAGACTTATCAGCCGTATACGTTGATTCCTGATCAAAAAATGGAAATAGACGGCTATACGGCTACGAATTATGATAACCGTTATGCTGGTGCTGTTTCAGTTTATGAAGCACTGGTTAAATCGAAAAATGCGCCGTCTGTATGGCTGTTAAATGAAATAGGCGTTTCTTATGCGAAGGAGTATTTGACTAAATTGGACATGCCGATTGATGATAAGGGATTGGCTATTGCGCTGGGAGGCTTATCAGAAGGTGTGACCCCTTTACAAATGGCACAAAGCTACCGGGCATTTGCACATGGGGGAGAAACAATCGAAGCGCTTGCTATTGACCGGATTATTAATAAGGAAGGTGAAATTATTCATCAGGCAGAAGCGAAAACGACTGAAGTGTTCAGCCCGCAAGTAGCCTGGAACATGACTGAGATATTATCCGGCGTTGTCACAGATGGAACCGGCCAGGCGGGTGCGTATTCACATGCATTGGCCGGCAAAACCGGTTCGACCCAGCACCCGCATGTTGAAGGGGCGGTGAAGGATGCATGGTTTGTCGGATACACACCGGAATATGTCAGTGCAGCCTGGATGGGATACGATACGTCTGATGAAAATCATTACTTGACAGCGGGAAGTGAGATGCCGACTAAGTTGACGAAAGATATTTTAACAGAAATTGATAGCGGAAAAGATCTGGCTGCTTCCTTTACAAAGCCGGACAATGTAGCAGCGTTGCCGAAACCAATTGATTTGCCGGAAGACATTACATTGCATGGCAATTATTCGCTTGGCGGTTTCTCCTTATTTAGTGGTAGTCTCGAATGGACAAAATCTGAAGATGAACGAATTGTTTATCATATTTACCAGGAAAAGGAGGGTATGGACGAACGGATTGGTGAAGTCGAAGGTACTAATGAATATACGGTTAAACGTTTCCAAATTTTCGGCTCATCACGGTATTATGTCGTGCCGTATGATCCGTTGACCAAAATGGAGGGGCAGAAATCAAACACGGTTGAATTATCCAGGTGATGGTCATGCTGACAGTAAGGGTGTGAGTGAGTTCTAATTTAGACAAATTGATGACAATCACCGGTGTTTTCTATACAATGAAACGAAAAATCGCTATAGTTAAAGTTAGGCAATTGTGCTTACGTAATGAAAAAGGGTGAAGTAAGTGACGAATACATTTAATGATACAATCTTAAAAGCATACAACGGAGAAAAGACGGATTATACACCTGCATGGTATATGCGTCAGGCAGGAAGGTCGCAGGAAGAATACCGCAAACTGAAGGAAAAATACTCCTTATTTGAAATTACGCATCAGCCGGAGTTGTGTGCCTATGTGACACGTCTTCCAGTAGAACACTACGGCGTGGATGCTGCTATTTTATATAAGGACATCATGTCACCCTTGCCATCACTTGGTGTAGATGTGGAAATTAAAAAAGGTGTCGGGCCGGTGATTGATAACCCGATCATGAGTGTTCAGGATATAGAACGGCTGGGTATGATTAATCCGGAAGCAGATGTGCCGTATGTACTTGATACAATCCGTCTTTTAACAAAAGAACAGCTGGATGTGCCGTTAATCGGCTTCAGCGGGGCCCCGTTCACATTGGCCAGCTATATGATTGAAGGCGGACCATCCAAAAATTACAGTAAAACCAAAGCATTCATGTACAGTCAGCCGGAAGCTTGGTTTGCCTTGATGGATAAACTGGGGGATATGACAGTTGCTTATGTAAAGGCTCAAATTCAAGCTGGCGCCCTCGCTGTTCAAATTTTTGATTCATGGGTTGGCGCTTTGAATGTTGAAGATTACCGTTATTATATCAAGCCGATCATGAACCGGATTTTCTCAGAACTCCGACCAGAAAATGTGCCATTGATCGTGTTTGGTGTTGGAGCCCGGCATCTACTGCTGGAATGGAATGATTTACCCGTTGATGTCATCGGTCTTGACTGGCGTACCTCTATTTTTGAAGCAAGGCAAATGGGAGTCACAAAGATATTGCAGGGCAATCTTGATCCGACAGTATTGCTTGCAGACTGGGAGATGATTGAGATGAAAACAAAAGCTATTTTGGACGAGAGTATGGAGCAGGGGGGACACGTGTTTAATCTTGGTCACGGTGTAACGCCGGACATAAAACCGGAAACACTTAAAAAATTGACCGAGCTTATTCATACGTATTCCAAGCGATAAATTGAAACTGATGAGGTGTTACAAATGGGAAAGAAAAAATTAGGATTGCTGGTGATGGCATACGGAACGCCTTACAAGGAAGAAGACATTGAACCGTATTACACTGATATTCGCCACGGAAAAAGGCCATCTGAAGAAGCATTGCAGGATTTGAAAGACCGCTATAAAGCAATCGGCGGCATTTCCCCACTTGCAAGAATCACGGAAGAACAGACCAAAGCACTGGAGGAAAAATTGAATGCACAACAGGATGATGTTGAATTTAGAGCCTATATTGGTCTGAAGCACATCCATCCGTTCATTGAAGACGCAGTTCAGAAAATGGCTGATGATGGCATTGAAGAAGCTGTTTCAATTGTGCTGGCACCGCATTATTCCACGTTCAGTGTCAAATCGTATAATAAACGTGCCAACGACACAGCTGCAAAATATGGCATCTCAATTGAGTCTGTTGAAAGCTGGTATAATGAGCCGGGGTTCATCAAATATTGGTCTGATCAAATCACTACCGTTTATGATGACATGTCCGCGGAAGAGCAGAAAAAAGCTGTTCTCGTTGTTTCGGCACACAGTCTCCCGGAAAAAATTTTGCAAGACGGCGATCCATATCCGGATCAGCTGAAAGAAACAGCCCGTCTGATTTCTGAGGCGACCGGTATTAAACATTACGCGATCGGCTGGCAAAGTGAAGGGAATACCCCTGATCCGTGGCTCGGACCGGATGTGCAGGATTTGACACGAGATCTGTATGAACAGAAAGGTTATCGTTCCTTTGTTTACGCGCCGGTGGGCTTTATTGCCGATCATCTGGAAGTATTATATGACAATGACTACGAGTGCAAGGTGGTCTGTGATGAACTTGGGGCAAATTATCATCGCCCGGAAATGCCAAACGCCCATCCACAGTTCATTGCCACACTTGCTGATGTTGTCATGAAAAAAGTGAAGCGTGAAGTACAATGAATAATATGAAAAAGATACTGATAGCAGGCGGGGGCATAACAGGCTTGTCCGCTGCCTACTATTTGCAAAAAGAGATTAACGAAAAAGACTTGCCGTATGAAGTGAAGCTTGTCGAAGCGGGAAACCGGCTTGGTGGTAAAATTAAAACAACCAGACGCAATGGATTTGTTATTGAGCAGGGGCCGGATTCATTTTTGTCGCGTAAACAGCCTGGTATTAAACTAGTGCGGGAACTTGGGTTAAGTGACCAGCTGGTCCGAAATGGTACTGGACAATCCTATGTTCTGGTTCATAACAAATTGCATAAAATACCAAAAGGTTCTTATATGGGGGTGCCTGTCAACGTCCGGCCATTTTTATCATCGGGGATTTTTTCAGCCACGGGAAAACTTCGCGCCGGGATGGATCTGGTGTTGTCGAAAGGGAAAACAGGTGATCAGTCCCTGGGAGGCTTTTTTCGCCGGCGTTTCGGTAATGAGCTGGTTGAGAATTTAATTGAGCCACTTTTGTCAGGAATCTACGCTGGAGACCTTGATGATATGAGCATCATGGCAACATTCCCGAATTTTTATCAGCTTGAACAGAAACATCGCAGTCTGCTCAAAGGCTTGCAGAAAACCATGCCGGATAAAAAAAGTCAAGGAAAATCAACCGGGAAAAAGCAGGGTATGTTTTACTCATTTGAAAATGGAATGGAAACTTTGGTTGAAAGCCTTGAGGAAACACTGGGAGATATCGTGTCACTTGGCGCCGGCATTGACCACGTTGAGAAGAAAGAGCACGGTTACCATGTTTTATTAAGCAATGGCGAGGTTTACAAAGCGGACGCGGTTGTAATGGCAACCCCGCATGATACATTGCCGAAGTTATTCAGCCAGTATGATATTTTCGATGAACTCAGGGATATTCCGGCAACCTCTGTTGCTAATGTCACTATGGCCTTTGATGCATCAGCGATTAAACAGGATATCGACGGAACCGGATTTGTCGTATCGCGCAACAGTGATTTCAGAATCACGGCATGTACCTGGACACATAAGAAATGGCCGAATGCTGCACCAGAAGGCAAGGCACTCGTCCGCTGCTATGTCGGTGGGCGAAGTGATCAGTCTGTTGTTGATTTATCAGATGATGAAATTACTGATATTGTTCAAAACGATTTGAGCAAAACCATGAGTATAACAGCGGAGCCTGAATTCAGTGTTATCAGCCGCTGGAAAAATGCTATGCCGCAGTATGCTGTGGGGCATACTGAGCGGATTGCCAATGTACGGCAAAATATGCAGCAAAAGCTCCCGGGTATTTTTTTAGCCGGCAGTTCGTATGAAGGTGTCGGCATCCCGGACTGTATCAGTCAGGGGGAAAAAGCGGTCGCTGATGTACTGGCATATTTGCGTGGCTAGTTTTGAGATCGGCATCAAACTGTATGTTTGGTGCCGATTTTTGTTTATAAGGTCAGAAAGTATAAATTATGGGTGACCTTATAAGAAACGCTCCGGCATTCGCTATAAGGCGAGGCGAATGCCGAGTTTTCTAAGTGGTTGGTGTAAGGACGTGATCTGAACATATGAGCGTATATGGGCAGAAGAACACGGACATTAGCAGAAGCGCCCGGACATCAGCAGAAGCGCCCGGACATCAGCAGAAGCGCGGAAACATCAGCAGAAGCGCCCGGACATCAGCAGAAGAGCGGGAAACATCAGCAGAAGCGCCCGGACATCAGCAGAAGAACACGAACATCGGCAGAAGCGCCCGGACATCAGCAGAAGAACACGAACATCAGCAGAAGAACGCAGACAACTCGGTTTAAAAATTCTAATATCAGCAGTCGAAATCAGTACAAAAAATAATCGATTATATGCTTATAGATTGCTTTTTTCAGTAAGAATCCGGCATTTTTTTGGAGCTTTGATGAAATGGAAATATAGAATTTTGCGGGAAATCATTAATCCTCGGGGAATAGTATTTTCTGGCACTATTTTTACCAGAGAATTGGAGCCCCATATTAGTTAAAATGGTTCGTGCCGTTCGAGGTGAGTTTATCTGTAATAGTTCCCGGCATTCTTTATTTGTGATTGTAGTCCCATGAAGGAGAAAATGGTCCAATATAATTTGTTCATGAGCATTAAAGGATGCAGCACAACAGTTTGGACATTGCCATTTTTTATATAATCGCTTCATAGGATGCTGAGAGCATTTTTCACATGTGATTCCTTTTATCAGATGCTCATTCGTCAAAGGATGCTCTTGCAATATGTTAGCTTTTAGCGGGATATCTTCGTGCAATAAAGTTTGGCACAATTTTTTCAAACGAGGATTTGTAAGCATCTCATTCGTATACTTAGCGTTTAATTGATCTAAACGCTGGTGCAGACTTTCGTTGTGAATGATTTTATTATAAACATCCGGATCTTTTGTTACATTTTCAATAATGGTTGAGGGATAAGCGATGACAACAAGGGTTTCAATCGGAATACTAAAAATACCATGACGCTCCAGCCAGGATGTTAGATGTGTTTTTTGTGCTTCTGCCTGCAAAATTGGATCCTTGAAGGAGTTTACCTCTCCATTGATTTCCTGAGTTAATTGCTGCTGTCTTGAATCATATTTAAATATTCCTTGTTTATTTTTTACTTCAAGAATACAAAAAAATCTATTTGTAAGAATAAGCGTGTCAATTTGAAAGTGAAATGGAGGATTTACTAATCGGATGCCTTGAAAAACGAAAAAATCCTTATGTGGGTACGTAGAAAGTTTGTAGTCAACATTCCGTTCGCCATCATAACCTGCTTTTTCCCGTTTATAAGCAATAATTGACTCTTTTCGTAGGTATTCTTTTATAATTCTCCGAAACAATGCTTCATAACTTAATAATGCATGTGACTTTTTTCGGTATTTGATAATAGTCGCGGTCAAATTTGAATCACTCCTTTTTGTTATTAGCTATATATTCTACAAAAGTTTGTCATTTCCTGCAAAAAGATAGTGGAATTTTTGCTAAACGTGAAGGATTTATAATTTAGGAAAAACATCGGCAGAAGCGCGGGGAACATCAGCAGAAACGCGGGGAACATCAGCAGAAGCGCCCGAACATCGGCAGAAGCGCCCGGACATCAGCAGAAGAGCGGGAAACATCAGCAGAAGCGCCCGAACATCAGCAGAAGAGCGGAAACATCGGCAGAAGAACACGAACATCGGCAGAAGAACACGAATATCGGCAGAAGCGCCCGGACATCGGCAGAAGAACACGAACATCGGCGGAAGCGCCCGGACATCAGCAGAAGCGCGGAAACATCGGCAGAAGAACACGAACATCGGCGGAAGCGCCCGGACATCAGCAGAAGCGCGGAAACATCGGCAGAAGAACACGAACATCGGCAGAAGCGCCGAACATCAGCAGAAGAGCAGGAAACATCAGCAGAAGCGCGGAAACATCGGCAGAAGAACACGAACATCAGCAGAAGCGCCCGAACATCGGCAGAAGATCTGGATTATCAGCAAATAAAAGTGCTCCGACCCGAAATCGGAGCACAGAACTTAAATATCAATCATAACTTTTTTCCAATTCATCGACGAGTTCGCCAACGTAGGCAACTGCTTCTTGGATAGCATCGGGCTGTGACATATCGATACCCGCTTTTTTGGCCAGGTCAAGGGGTTTCATCGTTCCACCAGCCTTCAATACAGATAGCCAGCGGTCGACAGCGGGCTGTCCTTCTTTACGGATCATTCCGGCTACAGCAGTTGAAATCGTCAGCCCTGCTGAGTAGGTATATGGATATAAGCCCATATAATAATGCGGCTGGCGCATCCACATCAGACCGGCGCCGTCATCAACTGCCACAGCATCTCCCCAGAAGTGTTGAATGGCTTCCTTTTTCTGTTCGGATAATACGGTTGCTGTCAGCGGTGTTCCTTCTTCAGCCAGGGAGTAAACCCGGCGCTGGAATTCACCTTCCAGTAGATGGGTCACGAAATTATGATAATAGGTTTCAAGCAGTGAACTGATGACCCAGCGTTTCATTCGCTTGTCGTCGGTATTGGCCATCATATGATCAGCAAGCAGCAATTCGTTCAAAGTTGATGGTGCCTCGACGAAATAAGTGGACGGACTGGTGTTTACAAGTGCCCGATTTTTTCCGGCAAGATAAAAATGCCCGGCATGGCCAAGTTCATGTGCCAGGATAAAGGCTCCCCGCATCGTGTTAGTCCATGTTATTAAAATGTACGGATGAACCCCATAGGGCGATGCACAAAATGCTCCGCTTTGTTTACCGATATTGTCCGCACGATCAACCCAGCGATTGCGAATGGCTTCCTGTATGATGTCGCTGTATTCCGGTCCCATAATCTGAAGCGCTTCACGGATCGTATCTGCTGCTTTTTCGTACGTTGTTTCCGGATCAAACTCCGGATCAAGCGGTGCTTTTAAATCGGCATAGCGCATTTCCTCCAGCCCCAGTTTTTCCTTTTTCAACCTTGCATACCGGCGCATATGCGGTGCTAATTCCTCTTGGATGACACCGAGTTGATTATGATACATTTCTTTGGTTACTTGCTGTGAGTGGAGCAGCATATCGGTCACCGAATCATAGGTGCGCAGGCGGGACATGGTAACCTGTTTTGTCACTTCGGTAGCATATGTCGCCGCATACGTATTCTTGTACTGATCAAGTGTTTTAATGAATGAATCATACGCATTCCTGCGTGTCTCCGTATCAGGGGCTAATTCATAGCTGTCTTCAAAAAGAGCTGCTGACATTGGCAGCTTATTGCCATCACTGTCGTTTATGGGATCAAACTGCATATCAGAGGATTTGCTCCGTTCATAGATCATGAATGGTGCACTATGTACGTCATCAAGTGCTGCAAGCGTTTCTTCAATTTCAGGTGCCAGTGTGAACGGTTTATCATCCAGGACGTCATCTAGCATTTTTCGGTATGTTTCAAGCTCTGGTTCCTCATTTATGAATTCTTCAATCACATCATCCGTTAATTGCAGCAGTTCATTTTTGACAAATGATAATTTCGCACCGATTGCGGCCAGGACAGATGATACTTTGGCGGAATCTGCCTGGTTTTGCGGGTCAGTCCCATCGGCACTCGATTTCAGATTGGCGTATGTTGCAATATGGATCAGGCGTTTTTCAAAATGACTCTTTGCTTTTAGTCCATTAAGCAGATTTTTGGCGCTTGTTGCCAAGTTCCCTTTATATTGGGTGACATCACTGACGTTTGCCTGAACTGCCCTCAATTCATGTTCCCAATCTTCATGGGAAGCAAATAGATCAGTTAAGTCCCATGTCTGTTCTTCAGGTACTTCAGATCGCGTCAGGCGTTTCGTTTGGGTGGTCATAACAATACTCCCTTCCAGGTTATTTCGATTCTCCAATAAATTATAAATTAAAAATCAGCGAAATAACATCGTTTTCGGCATTTCTATGAAAAAAATCACGGGATAAGTTCCCATGTTATAGTGAATACTTAATTAAGATTAAAAAAATCAGCATTCGCCTCACCTTATAGCGTGTGCTGAAGCTTATCTTATAAGGTCATCCATAATTCGTACTGTCTGATGTTACAAAAAAATACAACTGTATTAAAACAGCTGTATCAATGGAGCGGCACTGTATGGTACGGTAAAATAAAGTGAGTTATTGTACAGCATCATCCAGTGAAACCATTCCACTGAATGATATTAGACGTTCTATCTCGCAGGGTGATCACATTCGTCGCAAAGATTGCCGTAGCAGTCGGCTTTTTCATACATCTCATGACCGCAGTTGCGGCACTTTTTACGCGGCAGATTCCTGAAAAACTCAATAACGTTCATCATGTTAAACATCCCCTTTTGAGTTGGTAAACTTATTGTATTATAACAGTATGCATTATGTCAATGCTGTGTTACAACAAATTTTAAATTTGAGGTGATTTTTTTATGGAATTAACAATTGTAGGCTATTGGGGCGGGTATCCTGCGCCGGATGGGGCAACGTCAGCATATATGCTTGAACAGGATGATTTTACGTTATTAATTGATGTCGGCAGCGGTTCATTATCCAAACTGCAAAAAACAAAACATGTCATGGATTTGGATGCAGTTATCCTGTCCCATTATCATCATGATCATATTGGTGATATCGGTGTTTTGCAACATGCATGGCTTATCCAGTCCTATATTCACCAGAGCAATGAAATTCTGCCGATATATGCGCATGCGGAAGATGAAGAAGGTTTTAAGTCACTAACACATAAAAATACAGAAGGCATTGCATATGACCCGTCCCAGACATTGGAAGTGGGTCCGTTTTCCATCACATTTTTAAAAACGGATCACCCTGTGGCTTGTTTCGGCATGCGGATCACCAATGGGGATACGACATTGGTCTATACCGCTGATACCGCTTTTAAGGAAGAATGGTATGAATTTGCCCAAGATGCCGATTTTCTGATCACGGACTGCAATTTTTATGAAGATCAGGATGGCGCATCTGCAGGACATATGACAAGTAAAGAGGGGGCCTTGATCGCTCAAAAAGCTAATGTGGGAAAGCTGATTCTCAGCCATCTGCCGCAATACCGTGACAACAATGATCTGGTTAAAGAAGCAAAACAATATTTTAACGGAAGTATTGAAATAGCAGCTGAAGGCCTGGTGTGGGAAAAGTCTTAACTTTTGCCTGAAACCGATATTTTTATTAGACTAAATAGCAGGACTTTGGAATGACAAGGGAGGAATGAGTTATGAAATTCATTGATAATCAGGGTATTACTGATCCGGCTATAAATCTGGCAATTGAAGAGTATATATTGCAGAAATTCGGGGAAAAGGATACATATTTATTATTCTATATTAATAATCCTTCGATCATAGTCGGCCGGAATCAGAATTCAGTTGAAGAAATCAACACCGAATACGTGGACAATAACGGTATTAAAGTTGTCCGCCGTCTGTCCGGCGGTGGGGCGGTCTACCACGATCAGCAGAACCTGAATTTCAGTTTTATCACAAAAGATGACGGGGAGAGTTTCCAGGACTTTGCGAAATTCACTCAGCCTATTGTTGATGCACTGAATAAGCTGGGAGTGCCCGCTGAAATGAAAGGGCGCAATGATTTGGCTGTTGAAGGCCGTAAAATTTCCGGGAATGCAATGTTTTCAACAAAAGGGCGTATGTTCAGCCATGGGACATTGATGCTTGACTCGGAAATTGAAAATGTCGTATCCGCATTGAATGTTAATAAAGAAAAAATAGAGTCAAAAGGTATCAAATCAATTCGCAGCCGTGTTGCCAATATTTCTGAGTATCTTGATGAAACGATTTCGATGGATGAGTTCAAAGATATGATTCTGAAATATGTTTTTGACGTGGAAGATATTAAAGATGTGCCACAATATAAATTGACTGATGCCGATTGGGAAGAAATCCATAAGATTTCCGAAAATCGTTACCAAAAATGGGAGTGGAATTTTGGCAGGTCTCCAAAATTCAACGTGCAGTCATCGCATAAATTTGATGCGGGTCTGGTTGACGTTAGGCTTGATGTTAAAAACGGTGTGGTTGATAACTGCAAAATTTACGGAGATTTCTTTGGATTGGGCGAAATCAAAGATCTGGAAGATGCACTGACAGGCATACGCCATGAGCGAGAAGCGATTCAGGAGGCCTTGGCAGATGTCGATGTTCCACATTATCTTGGCAAAATTCCAAAAAATGAGTTTATAAAACTGCTGTATTAATACAATGTAAGGCCGGTTCTATCATATATAGGCCGGTTTTTCTATTCCTATATGGGAAATCGCTCTCATTTGAAATTCCGTTAATCCTGTTTTACAATAAAATGAATGATTATTCATTCAATTAAAGGGGGAAGGAATTGTGAACATAACCGAACAATTAACCGTGACCGCAAGAAAGAATCGTCGCAAAACAGCCTATATATTTCAGGATCAGGAAATAAGCTATTTAGAGCTTGAAGGCGCTGTGACGAAGTTTGCTTCCAGACTGCAACAGCTCGGCTATAAGAAAGGGGACCATATAGCCCTTGTCGTCGGAAATAGCCCATATTATATCATTGGATTATACGGTGCATTACGTATGGGGGCTGTCGTTATTCCGGTCAATCCATTGTACACACCGCATGAAATGTCTTACATATTGCGGAATGGGGATGTGAAAGCAATCATCACAATGGATGTGTTATTGGAAAAGTTTGAACCGATTGCCGATCAGCTTCCGGATGTCCAACACTACATATTATGTAACAGCGGTACCGAGTCAGCACACGACAAAAGTCCGCTAGCAGCAAAAATGAAATCGTTTACGCAAATGGTGGAGGAAGGCAGCCTGGGGTTTGATGACCCGGGAACAACTGATGAGGATACGGCGCTTATTCTATATACATCCGGAACGACAGGTAAACCAAAGGGCGCCATGCTTTCCCATAAGAATATTTACTCGAATGCGAAAGACGTAGCGGATTACTTAACCATTGGCGGAGAAGACCGGGTGATCGCTGCATTGCCGATGTTTCATGTTTTCTGTCTGACGGTTGCACTTAATGCTCCGCTGATGAACGGCGGAACGGTTTTAATTATGCCGAAATTCTCGCCGCAGGAAGTATTTCGGGTTGCGCGCGTCCATGAAGCGACTGTTTTCGCAGGTGTCCCGACTATGTACAATTATCTGCTGCAAAGTGCCGAAAACAGTCAAGACGACTTTTCTGGTATCCGTTTGTGTATTTCAGGGGGATCGGCAATGCCGGTTTCATTGCTGAAAGGTTTTGAAGAGGCCTTTGATGTCAAGGTTTCTGAAGGATACGGGCTGTCGGAGTCCTCACCGGTTACATGTTTTAACCCGCTTGATCGTCCGCGTAAGCCGGGTTCAATTGGAACCAGTATCCTTCACGTGAAAAACAAAGTTGTTGACGAATTTGGTGAGGAATTGCCGACCGGTGAAGTGGGGGAATTGATTGTTCATGGACCGAATGTTATGAAGGGTTACTACAAACTGGAGGAAGAAACAGCAACAGCTTTAAAGGATGGCTGGCTTTATACCGGTGACATGGCACGAATGGATGAAGAAGGGTACTTTTATATTGTCGACCGCAAAAAAGATATGATTCTGGTGGGCGGCTATAATGTATATCCGCGCGAGGTGGAGGAAGTGCTTTATGATCACCCCGGGGTAGCCGAAGCAGCTGTCATTGGAACGCCGCATCCGGAATCAGGTGAGTCTGTTCTTGCTTTTATTGTAACAAACGACTCTTCGTTGGATAAAACAACGTTATTGGAATTCTGCAGGGCACATCTGGCAAAATATAAAGTTCCGTCGAAAATAGAATTTATGGACGAACTGCCGAAGAACACGACAGGAAAAATATTGCGGAAGAACCTGCGTGAACGAACAGCACACTAAAGTGAAGCTAACATTCAGCAGGCCACCTGCTGAATGTTAGTTTAACAAAATCAGATTATACGGAATGGTGACCCCATTGTCTATCTGACCAGGTTCGCTTAAATCATGAAGTGGGAGTCCGTTTAGGTAGGATGAATGGAATATGTGACACTTTTTCTGCTTTTAGCTTTAATTTTAAGAAAAAAATGAATTTTATATTGCCTTTTTTAGTTCAAATTGGTAAATTATAGATATACCTCTTTCTTTTCATGTTACATGAAAGGATGAAAAAGAATGATTGATAATTTTTATTCTTCACCACATGAAATGACTCCCCTCACAATGGCGGTTATTGCACAGCAGGATGAAAACGGGAGCACCCGTACACTGGTTTTGGAAGAGCAGGAAGAATATTCTGTCCCCCATCCCCCAAGTAAAATGATTAATCATGCATGTAAGTTTTTTGGATCGAGCCTGCGTGGCAGACAAGACGGCACGAGGGGGATCTGTGGTATTACCCATAAAGCTCCCATCTCGATTGATCCGACCAGTGGCATGTATTTTTTCCCTACGGCATCGCCAACCAGCCCAAAATGTTCATGGATCGCCCATTCTCATATTGATCGGATAAATCAGGGCCCGGGAAAGCAGACAGAGGTGATTTTCAGGAATCAAAAATCCATTCTTCTTGATATTTCATTCGGTTCAATGCTCAATCAGGTGCAGCGGACGGCACAATACCGGTACTTGCTGGACAATCGTATTAAATATCTGCAGAATCATGCTGCTGATAAAGCGCCGGAGCCTTTTGTATAAGCTCCTGTATGATCGTCTCCACTTTTTTGCGAATTGCCGGGTTAAAGTAATTACGCTTCTCTTCGCGTCCCCTGCAAAGAAATAAATAGGATGAAAAGGAGTCATTTTTATTCAGTGCAACGACTCGAATTTTTTTATCCTGCATCATCTTTTGGAGTTCCCTTCGTTCATTTGCAGCTTCGGTATTCATTTTTTCCAGAAGATCTGTGTAAGGCTCTTTTATTTTAAATGTGCCGTGCCGGATGTTGTGAAGATCCTGTTGAATAACCACCATCGCCATTGAAAGGAACAGGAAGCGTGAAGCAAGCTGCAGTTCTTCGTCATTCAGATAGCGCACGTTATCTCCTCCGTCATCGAACGTTAGTTCTATTTCATTTATATTATATGATAAAATGAACAAAAAATATACTATAAAATTTTATATAAGGTAAAATGGAAAGAAAGAGGTAAATGCAGTCTGGTCAAAGGCCCTGTCAAAGGGAACTTTTTCGACAATGGCTGTTACGAACTATACGATGACGGATAAATTTAAACAAAATCAGTTATACTGGAAAATAGACGAAGAAGCCGTTTCACATTAAGGGGAGCTCACATGTATTTGTTAAACGTCAGCATTATGGACTGGAAGATCTGGCTTGAAAAAGACAAGCTCGATGAACTTATAATCCATCTGTTAAATGAATATGAAAGCTTGGGGCCTTTGCCGGGAATCCTCTTACCATTTGTTGAAGCCTTCTTGCCATTTTTGCCTTTAGTTGTTTTTGTACTTGCTAATTCAGCAGCATATGGTTTATGGAAGGGATTCATATTTTCATGGATTGGAGCCAGCGTTGGATCGGTGCTCGTATTTGTATTGATACGCAAGCTGGGGGATAAACGGCTTTTTATTGCGTTGCGCCGTAATAAACAGGTGATCCGTGTGACCACTTGGGTGGAACGGCATGGGTTTGGCCCGCTCTTTCTGTTGATGTGTTTTCCATTTTCTCCTTCATCGGTCATCAATGTGGTGGCGGGTCTTTCAAAAATAAGTATACAGCAATTTGTTCTGGCAGTTTTTATGGGGAAGTCAGTCATGATTTTTTCTATAGCCTTTGTCGGCTCAAGTATCTTTGAATTTGCCAAGAATCCGGTTAGAACAATTGTTGTCGGAATATGTATTGTATTGTTTTGGCTGTTTGGCAAATATATTGAAAGACGTCTGCATCGGAAGACGGTTATAACAGAAAATTCCGGGCGTGAGCAGGTTAAAAAGTGAATAAACAGGGAAGACTAGCATAGGTGAAGGTCGCCAAGAGACTAGTCATAATACCCTGGAGGAAACTGAGATGAATAAGAAATATTTTCGTAAAATAATGCCGATTATCCTGGTGGCGTTGGCTCTGGCTATTATTTTCCGGTCTAACTTGTTTGCAAGCTATATTGTCAATGGCGAATCAATGGAGCCGACATTATATGACGGCAATCTGCTAATGGTCAATAAAGTGGTTTATAATCTGACAGATATTGAACGTTTTGATGTTATTGTATTTCATGCGGATGAACAGGATGATTATGTCAAACGCGTCATCGGGCTTCCTGGTGATGAAATTGTTTACAAGGATGATAAATTATACATTAATGGTGAATATGCAGCCGAACCATTTTTAGAGTCATTTCGAAAAATGAGTGACGATACACCGTATACGGAAGATTTCACATTGGAAGGTGTCACTGGAAAGACGGAAGTACCGGAAGGAAAGTTGTTCGTGATGGGAGATAACCGGGGCGAAAGTCTCGATAGCCGAAAAATAGGATTCATTAATGCCGAAACGATAGTCGGAAAGGTAGATGTCAAATACTGGCCATTCTCAGAAATGAAACTAAGTTTCGGATAAAAGAGAACTTCATTCAATGAGCGCTTTTACCAACTGAGTGTCGGTTGAACGAGTCGAACATTTAAGGGGCGTAACAGATTAATGGAATAAAAACTTACGCTTAGAAAGTGTCTGAAACCTGTTTCTTTGTTAAAATAAGAGGCAGGTTTTATTTTAACGTCAGAAAGTATAAATGATGGATGATCTTATAAGAAACGAACATGGCTACGCCTTCTCGTAGCCACCATCTACCATGAAAATGAATGTCTGCACCCACTACAAAAGCTTCGGCATTCGCTATAAGACGAGGCCAATGCCAAGTTTTCTAAGCAGTTAAGAAAGTATAAATTATTTCTTACTGCATAAGTGCAACTAAGGCTTTCGCCATTAAAGCTTGGCGATAAGCCAAGTTTTCTAATGTTAGTTCAAAGGAGCACAAGACGGCGTGGTTTTAGCGGGCGGGATGAACGGACCTGAGATACAGGAGTAGTGGAAAAATGCGTTAACGGGAAACACTGATGTGTCACTTTACCGGACTTTTTAAACAATCTTTTCAAGAATGTATTTACGGGGGGCGGAATGATGGGAATCCGATTTTTATTAGGAAGAGCCGGAACCGGTAAAGGTGAATGGATTTTAAATGATATTCGACAACAACTAGCCAAAAATCCGCAAGGCTCGCCAATTTTTTATATTGTACCTGATCAAATGACGTTTCAGCAGGAATATACTTTATTTCAGGATGAAGCCATTAAAGGAAGCATACGCGCTCAGGTAGTCAGTTTTTCACGTCTGGCATGGCGCGTTCTGCAGGAAACCGGCGGCAGCACCAAACAGTTCATCAGTTCAGTCGGAACCCAGATGATGCTCCGTAAAATTATTGCAGAAAAAGAAAATGAATGGGATATATTTCAGAAGGCTTTGGAGAAACAAGGTTTTCTGGAACAGCTTGAGAGTATGATTACTGAATTCAAACGCTATCGGATCACACCGGAAATGCTGGATTTGCAGATGGAACAGATGGAGAAGTTTGTCCATAAGGAACCTGGCGAGGCAGCATTAGCGGGCAAGCTTAACGATTTGGCATATATCTATGAAAACCTGATGCGTGCCATGGAGGATAAATATATTGATAGTGAGGATCAGCTGCAGCTGTTGGCTGATAAAATACCAGCGGCGCCATTACTCGAGAATGCTGACATTTATCTTGACGGATTCCACCGGTTTTCGCCGAAGGAATTGCTTGTTATAGAAGCCCTAATGAAAAAGTGCCATTCAGTGACGGTGGCATTGACAGCAGAGATGCCAAATCAGGACAATCTTTCTGAACTGGATTTGTTTTATCAGACAAAAGAGACCTATCAAACATTGCGGACACTTGCACAGGAGAATCGTATTCCAATCAATGAACCGGTTCTGTTGGGTCAGGAAGATGGAAGGTTAAAGGATCGAGGATATTTTGCTCATTTGGAACGCTATTTTGACCACAGGCCTGCTCCTGCATATGACGGTGAAGTTCCCATTCAGATTGCTGAGGCGGTGCATCCGCGTGCAGAAGTTGAAGGGGCCGCTCAGGAGATTCTCCGTCTTGTCAGAGAAGAACATTACCGTTTTAAAGATATAGCAGTGTTTATTCGTCAAACCGATGTTTACCATGATTTGATTGATACGATTTTTGAGGATCATGACATCCCTGTTTTTATCGATGAAAAACGAAGCATGCTGAATCACTCACTAGTAGAATTTCTTCGTTCCGTTATGGATATTGCTGCAGGGAATTGGCGATATGATGCTGTTTTCCGAGTGTTAAAAACAGGATTTATCCCATCTGTTGATACCAACTATCCGCTGAGTGACGATGCGATCGATGAACTGGAAAATTATGTGCTGGAGTATGGTGTCCGCTCGCGTGAACAGTGGTTCGCTGATCATGAATGGGTCTTTCAGCGATTTCTTGGATTTGACCAATCGCCACAGACGGATGAAGAAAAAAGGACACAGCAGCGGATCAATGCTTACAGGGATCAGGTGGCCCGCGCTTTACAGGTATTTGATAACGATATCCGAAAAGCAAAGACGGTACGAAAACGGTGTGAAGTCATTTATTTGCTGCTGGAGGAGCTTGATGTACCCGGCAGGCTCGAAAAAATGCGGGAAACTTTTGATGCAGAAGGTCAAATAGAAAAGGCGCGTGAACAAGAACAAGTATGGAATGCTGTCATTCAGCTGTTGGATGAAATGGTTGAAATGGCCGGTGATGAGACGATGACGATGGAAACATTCCGTGCTGCAATCGAGGCAGGCTTTGAGTCACTGTCATTTGCTCATGTTCCACCAAGTATTGATCATGTTATTGTTGGTACGATTGATCGTTCACGGATAAGCGATGTAAAATGTTCCTTTCTGCTCGGTGTTAATGACGGCGTATGGCCGATGAAACAGGCAGAGGATGGGCTAATTAATGAACAGGAACGCCATCTTCTGGCAGAACACGGTATGGAATTGGCGGAAAGCAGCACACAAAAACTGCTGGATGACTGGTTTTATATGTATCTGGCATTTACATCAGCTCATGATTATTTATGGATCAGTTATCCGCTTAGTGATGAGGAAGGCAAGACAAAAGTTCCATCACAAATGGTTAAGCGTGTGGAGGATCTGTTTCCTGCCTGCTGTGACCATCTGCTGTTACAAGATCCTGAAGAATTGGCGGATGCGGAACGGTTTATCACCACACCGATTAAAACAAGAGCAGCATTGACGGCTCAGCTTGCTCGCAGCCGGAAAGGATACCCAGTCAAAGACGTCTGGTGGCATGTTTTGAATTGGTACATACGAAACCATCCAAAAGATGGGACGACGTACATGATTCTGCAAAGTTTGTATTATCAAAATCAGCCGGTAGATTTATCACAGCAGACGACTGAACAACTGTACCCAAAACAGGTAAAGGCCAGTGTGTCACGACTCGAGACGTATTATCGCTGTTCATATCAACATTTTGCCCAGTACAGCCTGCAATTGCGGGAACGGAAGACATATAAACTTGACGCGCCTGATATTGGTCAGCTATTTCATGAAGCACTGAAAAAAATCACCGAGTGGATACAGGACTCAAATAGAGACTTTTCACAATTAACCCAAAAGGAAAGTGCCGGCTATGCACAGCAGGCTGTTGAGAAACTTGCGCCTGTACTGCAACATCAGATCTTGCATAGCTCAAACCGCTATCAATATATTCAGCAAAAATTGCAGGATGTTATCACACGCGCAACTTATATCTTGAGTGAACAGGCTCGCCAAAGTGACTTTTCCCCGGTTGGGCTTGAACTTGGCTTTGGGGATAATGAGAAACTTAATCCGATGACACTGCCGCTTTCGAACGGTTTTGAATTAATGCTGCGCGGACGGATTGACCGTGTTGATAAGGCTGAGAGTGCAGAAGGTTTATTTTTGCGAATTATTGATTACAAATCAAGCGAAAAAGGGTTAAACCTGATTGAAGTTTATTACGGTTTGGCCCTGCAGATGCTGACGTATCTGGATGTCGTACTCTCTCAGTCGGAACAATGGCTTGGGGTTAAGGCATCACCGGCCGGTGTCCTTTACTTCCATGTTCATAATCCTATGGTGTCAAGCAGCATGAACATGTCCGATGATGACATTGAAAAAGAGTTATTTAAAAAGTATAAAATGCAGGGGTTGCTTCTGTCGGATGAACAAATCGTTAAAATGATGGATACGACGCTCGACTCGGGAAGAAGTCAAATCATTCCGGCGGGTGTTAAAAAGAATGGCGATTTCTACAGTGGTTCGAAAGTTGCTGACCATGAAACATTCCACAGCCTGCAAAATCATATCCATCACTTGATGACGCAGGCAGGGATTGATATGACATCAGGAGGTGTTCACTTAAATCCGTATCAGTATAAACAGCAGGTCGCATGCACCTACTGCCCATTTCTGTCCGTTTGTCAGTTTGACCCGATTCTGGAGGAAAATAACTATCGTAAGCTGACAGATATGAAAGATGATGACATTCTACAGAAGCTCCATGGAAAGGAAGGGTCATGATGGTTTGGACAAGGGAACAGGAAGAAGCGATTTATACGGATGGAAGTGACGTGCTTGTTGCTGCAGCCGCTGGCTCGGGAAAAACGGCTGTGCTTGTAGAACGGATCATACAGAAATTGCTGCGGGAGGAAAACCCGATCGATATTGACTCACTGCTTGTTGTTACATTTACAAATGCGGCAGCACAGGAGATGCGCAACAGGGTCGGACTGGCTTTGGAAAAAGCGTTGGCAGATGACCCGGGATCCAGCCATTTGAAAAAACAATTGTCATTGCTTCAGCGCGCATCCATTTCGACGCTTCATTCCTTCTGTCTTGATATTGTCAGGCAATACGCGTATTTGCTCGATATTGATCCTGCTTTTCGGATCGCTGATGATATGGAAGCAGATTTAATAAAACAGGAAGTCATAGATGATTTGTTTGAAGACTGGTATGGAAAAGAAGGGGAAGATCAGCAAAACTTTTTTGCGGTAGTTGATCGTTTTTCCAATGACCGCAGTGATACGGATGTGGAGAGCCTCGTCCTTGATTTATACACATTTGCTATGCAGAATCCCTGGCCGGATCAGTGGCTTGATGGACTGGCAGACGTTTATGATATTCCTGAAGATTGGCGGGAAGATGACTTAAACTGGCTTTCAATCATCAAAAAGGAAGTCAGAAACGAATTTGAAGCGATCAACCAAGAGATGCATTTGGCAATGGATCTTACCCGTGAAAGTGATGGTCCTTATCATTATGCCGAGACAATCGAATCCGACCTGGCGAATTTGCAGGAGGCTGAAGGGAATCTTGCTTCATGGGAGGCATTACAGCCGTTAATGGTTTCCAGTTCATTTGCACGATTATCTGGAAAGAAAGCCGATTGTGATGAAACGAAAAAAGAGAAAGTGAAGAAACTGCGTGACAATTATAAAAAACGCTGGAACGGTATGAAAGACAGGTGGTTCAGCCGGGATCTGGCCGGTCATGTTGCCGACATGCAGGAACTGGCGCCAGTGATCAGGCAATTGACTGAACTGGTTAAACAATTTAAAATCCGGTTTACCGAACAAAAACGCGAGCGGGCAATAGTTGACTTCTCCGATCTTGAACATGACGCTTTGCAGCTGTTAATGGACAGCACTTCAAACCCCGGGGATATTAAACCATCCAATGTAGCTGTTAGCTTAAGGGAGCAATTTTCGGAATTGTTGGTTGATGAATACCAGGATACTAATCTTGTCCAAGAGACAATATTGTCACTGATAAGCGATCAAAAAGGGCCTGGGAATATGTTTATGGTGGGGGATGTCAAACAGAGCATCTACCGGTTCCGTCATGCTGAACCATCCCTTTTCATCGATAAGTACAAACGGTTCGCTGATAATACATTGTCAGCAAAGCGGATTGACCTGGCAAGCAATTTCCGAAGCAGGGAACATGTTCTGTCGGGCACCAATTATATCTTCAGACAGGTTTTGGATGAATCATTGGGTGAGATTGATTATGAACCGGACGCCGAACTGATTTATGCCAATAACATGTACGATGACATGCCTCATTCAGAGCCAGAGCCGGAACTTATCATGATTGACCGCGAATCACCGGAGGAAAAAGAAGACGTAACCATGGAAGAGGAAGACTATCAGGATTTGGAAAAGGCTCAACTTGAAGCACGTGCCTATGCTTGGAAAATTAAAACTTGGATTGGGCAAAAAGATAAGGATCCAATGAAAGTCTATGATAAAACAACAGATGCACAACGGGATGTCCAGTACCGGGATATGGTTATTCTGCTCAGGTCTATGACATGGGCGCCCACGATTGTGGATGAATTGAAAAAACAAGGTATTCCAGTCTATGCCGAGCTTTCAACTGGATATTTTGAAGCGATCGAAGTAAAAATCATGCTGAATCTTTTGAAGGTGATTGACAATCCAAGGCAGGATATACCGCTTGCTTCAGTTCTGAAGTCGCCAATTGGCGGGCTGAATGAGGAAGAGCTTGGACAGATCCGGCTGGCTGATAAGCGCGGTACTTACTATGATGCGCTGACAGCTTTTCATCAGAAGAATACAGGTGATACAGCTGTGAAAGTGGCCAGCTTTATGGAAAAGTTGAAAAAATACCGGCTTGCATCACGTCAGGGAGCTTTATCAGAGCTGATCTGGCAGATTTATCGGGAAACAGGTTATTATGATTTTGTCGGCGGTATGCCGGGAGGTCGGCAGCGGCAAGCTAATCTGAGGGCGCTTTATGACCGGGCAAGAGGCTACGAAACAACGTCATTCCGTGGCTTATTCAGATTTTTGCGGTTTATTGAACGGATGGAAGAGCGCGGTGATGATCTGGGGGCTGCCCGTGCTCTCAGTGAACAGGAAGATGTCGTCCGTATTATGACCATTCACAAAAGTAAAGGGCTTGAATTTCCGGTTGTCATTCTTGGTGCCATGGATAAACAGTTTAACATGCAGGATTTGAACCAGCGGTATTTGCTGCATAAAGACCTTGGCTTTGCCAGCAAATACATTGACCCGACTAAACGCATCACATATCCCACGTTGTTCTATCATGCTCTAAAACAGGCGAAATTGCGAGAGACGTTGGCTGAAGAAATGCGTGTTTTATATGTTGCGTTGACCCGGGCTAAAGAAAAACTGCTGATGGTCGGCAATGTTGCATCATTCGCTAAAAAGCAGGAGACATGGGAACAGATAATTGATCATTCCGACTGGATTTTGCCCGCACATTATCGTATTCAGGCGAAAACATACCTGGACTGGATTGGACCTGCATTAATCCGCCACCAGACGAATGATGTTTTGCGGACAATGGATGTGTCTGATCAGGTGCTTGAGACGATCCGGGTGGACCCGTCTGAGTGGAATGTCTCCATTGTGCACGGAAGTTCCTTAGCCAATATGGATGAGGAAAAAACTGCTGAAGCTACTGAACTGAAAAAAAATATTGTAAATTGGGAAACGCTAAATGTTGATCAAAATGTGTACGAGCAAGCTGTTGATAACCGGCTGTCGTATACGTATCCTTATGAACAAGCTGCACATTACCGCGCAAAGCAAACCGTTACCGAAATCAAACGGCAGCGCGAACTAAAGGATGAATACAGCAGTGATCAGCTCGTCCAGAAGTTCCAGGCGCCGATTGTCAAACGCCCGGTATTTATGCAAAAGGATCAGACCATAACCGCTGCCGAGCGTGGAACTGCGATGCATACCGTAATGCAGCATATACCACTGGGGAAATCGATGCAGCCTGATGAGATTGTGGCGTTTGTCGAGTCGTTGGTTCAACGGGAGATGCTAACAGATAAAGAAGCAGAAGCCATCGATATTCAAGCTGTTGCGGCATTTTTTGAAACGTATATCGGCCAACTGGTTATGGACGCACCGGTTATCTATCGCGAGGTGCCATTCACATTGACATTGCCCGCAAATGAAGTCTACGCCAATTGGGCGGATGAAACTGACGAACACGTATTGATTCAGGGGGTTATCGATTGTGTCGTACCCGTGGATGATGGTTGGATTATACTGGATTATAAGACAGATACGATTACAGATGACGTGAATGATCGTATAAAAGATAATCTGTTGCAGCGTTATGAGGTGCAAATGAAGCTTTATAAACAGGCTCTGGAACAAATATGGAAAGAACCCGTGAAAACGGCACACTTGTATTTCTTTTCAAGACAACTGGAATTAAAAATATAGGCTGTTTTCTTAACACTTGTTGTTTTTAACGTTAAATCCATAAACTGCGACGTAGTGACAGGGTTGATTTCCGCTTCGGACAGTCGCTTTCCGCGGGCAACGCTTCAGCCTCAAGAAAACTTCTTCCTGCGGTGTCTTCAGCTGTTGCTTTTCCCGCAGAAGTCTCCTGCCCTCCGCTCCAATCAACACTATGTTGGGGTCTTGCATATTCCAGCTGTTAGACTTGATGTTTAAGAAATCCAGTTTTATCCGGCTTAAAATAGTTTGATTCATAAATATTCTGTGAACAAAACTTAGCGGAGTGTATTTCCGGAGCGGTAGAAGACGTACTGACTTCTGTTTAAAGTTATGTTGTGATTTATATCAACTGTAAAGTTAAAGAGGTTGTTCAAAAAGTCCGGTAAACATGACACTTCGAATTTCTTCGTTGGCTTGTTTCTCCGCCGCTCATGTATCTAAAGGCATACATTCCGCTGCTCGAAACTGCGCCGTCTCGAACTTCTTGGTCCTTTTTATCCTCATTTTTGAACACGCACTTAAATAACAATTTTTTTATAACGTCAGAAAGTATAAATGATGGATGACCTTATAAGAAAAGCTTCGGCATTCGCTATAAGGCGAGGCGAATGCCGAGTTTTTCTAGAAAGATCAGAAAGTATATAATTTTTAGCCCTATTGATACTTCGTCGAATATTGCCACGTCCGGCTCTAGCACTAATGCTG
>NZ_BMNQ01000012.1 GCF_014646635.1 Lentibacillus kapialis | reverse complement strand
TTCCCATCCGCCACAAGAACACTACCATGGACACAAACAAGGTCAAGGGTGGTGGCCTACATTCAAATCGCTAAGCTGAGAAATTTCTATATTTAACTTGTCCGAATTCTTGACGTAAGACCATTCCCTATAAATACGGGCTCTTCATTCCATTTACTTTGCATAATGTCAGGGCTCTTTTAATCCAGAAAATCAAAAAATCAATGTCCCATTGCTTTTATCTAAGTCAGGATAGTTCTGTCATTTCAGATCGACATCCGGGAAAATTACGGACATAATGAATGAAAACTACTAAGTTGTAGCATTTCCTGTATCATCATGGATCTATTCGATGTAGTCTTTTGCTTGAAGCATTCGAGGCTTTGGCATTCTGCGATACTTCGGATATTATGCGAAGAAAAATGAATAGGATCATTGAAATACAAGGATTTTAATCGATTACTTTGCATAATAACTTTCTTTGCATAAGGAGGGTTATGCGAAGCTTTGCATAAACCTCCTTGAGGTGTTCCTTCCCTTGTAGCCTCGAACTTTCCATCCTCCATTATCCCAGCTTTTAGAAAGCGTCTGATTAGTCGAAGAAAGTTAGGGTCTGCGATATCATGCTCCAGGAATGTCATTAACCAGTCATGGTCTACATGATTAAAGAATCCCTTAATATCTGCATCCACCACATATCGACACGTTGGATGCATAATTACCCCATCCAAGCCTTGTAGTGCTTGATGTTGATTTCTTCCTGGTCGGAAACCATAAGAAAACCCCTTAAATTTCTGCTCATAAATGGCAGTCAGGATTTTACTCAAGGCTTTCTGCACTATCTTGTCTTCAAATGCGGGAATACCTAACGGTCTGTTACTTCTCTCATCTTTCGGAATATAGGTTCTTCTTGAAGCTTGTGGTTTATATGCCTGCCGTTTCATTCGAGCTACCAAATCTTCCAGATTGGTCTCAAGGTTCGTTCCGTACTTTTCTTTGGTTTGTTTATCTATTCCAGCCGCCTTACCTGCTGGAAGCTCTAGATAACAATCCTTTAGTCCCTGTTTATTCAACAGGTGTACTAGAGAGGTGAATCGTTCCTTAGGTTTCGTCTTTGCAATTTCCGCTATTCTTGCTAATTTCGTTATCATCTGTTATCCCTACCTCTGCGTGCAGCATCTGTTTCCTTACCAAGATTAATGTCATGTGACTCCCTTTCCTCCTCTGGCATTACCCAGTATCATCAGTACTATGGAGCCATCCGACTCCCTGTAGCCATCTGCCTAACTCCCTTTTAATCGGTCGCTTCGGCATACTCTTGTACTGTTCCTGTAATAGTACTTGCTACAAAAGAGCTAACAGGGTCTCCCGAGTTGCCGTACAATCTACTGTTAACATGCCTGGTTCACTGACCCCGGGGAAGTTCCACCTAGCTCACCATTTTTTTTTCACGCTATATGGAATGTTGTTTTCCAGTTTCCGCACACCGTCAACCTTCCCGATGTATCCCATTTCGAGGCTCTATCACTTTCAGGCCTATTAACCTCCCTGTCTACGCTTAGCACCCTGCATCTCTACAGGTAACCCAAGACTCGGTATTGGCGACTTGGCTAAAGTCTTACCAAGCAGGAGTATCACCTGCCAAATTGTACGCCCTTGCTCGGACGCTCACGGAATGAGGATCCGTTAGATATGGATATCCCAGTTTAGGCGGACCCTCCCTTCCATTATTTGCTTCTTTGGATCGTGAGCCTGGGCAGTTACGGTAGAGGGTCGTCGAAACATGTTTCTGAAATTCAACATATGTTCCCGGCAAAAATTCAGCCTGTGAACATTGTAGAGGAGAGATGTATCCGGCATATTATAAAGGCATACATGGACAGGAATACAAAAAATACAAATTATCGGATTTTCTCTAACGAAGATAGAAAAAAGGACTGGGCCGCACTTTGCCCGGTTTTTCTAACGTCGTATAGAATTCGAGCCGCTCCAGCGCAGAGTAGAATTCCTATTTTCCGATACGGGCGGCCCGTTCGCAGGGAGAGCTAATTGTGAACTTGAGCGAAAAATTTGTGACAACTTGAGCCGATTCCACCAATTGCACGCTATACGTAAGCTACTTTTGACCTCCCTGTGCGAGTGTATTATAATTATACTGTTAATCGAAAAGAGGTGAACGTTGTGTTAGAGCGATTGCAATCGTTGGAAGATCGATATAATAAGCTGAACGAATTGCTCAGTGACCCTGATGTCATTAGCGATACGAAAAAACTGCGTGATTATTCCAAAGAACAGTCTGACCTTGAAGAAGTCGTGCAGGCTTACCAGACTTACAAAGATGTTGACGAACAATTGAAAGATACAAAAGAAATGCTTGAAAATGAGTCCGATAGTGATATGCAGGAAATGGCAAAGGCTGAAATTGAAGAGCTCTCTGAAAAAGAACACGAGCTTGAGGAGCGGCTAAGAATATTACTTCTGCCGAAGGACCCAAACGATGATAAGAACGTCTTTATGGAAATCCGCGCCGCGGCGGGTGGTGATGAAGCGGCGTTATTCGCCGGTGATCTTTATCGCATGTACAGTAAATATGCTGAAGCGAAAGGCTGGAAAATCGATGTGGTTGAAGCTACCTCAACTGGCGTCGGTGGATACAAAGAGATTATTTTCATGGTGAACGGTAGCGGTGCTTATTCCAAACTGAAGTACGAAAATGGTGCACATCGCGTGCAGCGTGTACCGGAAACGGAATCCGGTGGCCGCATCCATACCTCCACTGCGACAGTCGCGGTATTACCCGAAGCCGAGGAAGTTGAGGTCGATATCAACGAAAAGGATATTCGTATTGACACATTTGCTTCAAGTGGTCCGGGCGGCCAAAGTGTTAACACAACGATGTCTGCAGTGCGTCTGACACACGACCCGACCGGGATTGTTGTTTCTTGTCAGGACGAAAAGTCACAAATCAAAAACAAGGAAAAAGCGATGAGAGTCCTCCGCGCACGCATTTATGACAAGTTTCAGCAGGAAGCACAGGAAGAAATCGATGAGAACCGCAAGTCCGCAGTTGGAACCGGAGATCGCTCAGAGCGCATCCGAACATACAATTTTCCACAGACACGTGTCACTGATCACCGTATCGGGATGACCATTCAAAAGCTTGATCAAGTGATGGAAGGAAAACTGGATGAGTTCATCGACGCCCTGCTCCTTGAAGAACAGGCAGAAAAACTTGAACAAATTGGTGAATGAAATGGGAAACGAACGGAAGTTGCATGACGTCCTGCGCCGGGCTTCTCTTTTTTTAGAAAAGCATAACCGGGAGCCGAAAGTGGCTGAATTGCTCCTGCAGCATTTTCTGGGTGTATCACGTTCTGAATTTTTCATGAAAATGCGCGACCCTGTTCCGGAAGCGGTGATGATACCATTTCAGCAGGCAATTGAGCGACATGCGGAAACCGGCGTGCCGGTAGAACATATTACCGGGTATGCTCCGTTTTACGGCAGGGATTTTCATGTTAATGCGTATACCCTGATTCCGCGTGCGGAAACTGAGGAGCTCATTCAGCACATTATGCGGACAGTACCAAATAAGCGAGTGGTTATTGCGGATATTGGCACCGGGACCGGTATCATTGCTGTTACACTTGCCTTGGCATGTCCGGAAGCGTCAGTATACGCAAGCGATATATCAGAAGAAGCACTTGCTGTTGCACGGCAAAATGCCAGTTATTTTGGTGCCAGTGTTGGCTTCCTTCAGGGGGATTATCTGAAACCGATGATTGAACGGGGTATCCAGGCTGATATCGTCGTTTCCAACCCGCCTTACATCGCACCTGAGGAGGGCATGGCTCTTGCTGATACTGTGAAAAACTTCGATCCTGATCTTGCGTTGTTTGCAGATGAACAGGGCTTGGGCGCATACAACAGAATTATTGATAAGCTCCCGCATGTGCTGAAGCAGAATGGGACTGTATTTTTTGAGATAGGACACGACCAGGGAGCAGCAGTCAAGTCCATGCTGCAACGTACCTTCCCGGAAAGTGACGTGTCAATCATCCAGGATATGAACGGAAAAGATCGTATTGTCGGCGGAAAGTTGAGTAAGTTCCCATGTTCGGAAAATAATTCGGTTTGAACGCGTGTATACTGAATTAGCGCCCGTTTTGTAAAAGTGTCAATAGAAGAAGCTCTTATCAGTGCTCAAATGAGCTGTGAAAACTGCTGAAAAGTCGCCGAAAACAGCCCTCGACAGCTATCAGACCGCCACTGAAAACTGCTGATACTTCCGACAGTAGTAATCCTGCTTCGATCACCCTTAGCATTAGAATACCGGCGCCCCCGCCTCCTGTCTTGCGTTGCTGAAAAATTTAATAGATTTATAGTTTAAAAACACCTCCCCTCGTCCATACTGTTTGATAAGTCAGGTTGGAAAGGGGTTTTATTTGATGCGACGGGTTATGATTTCTGCCCTTATTTTTATGATTATTCTAGTGATTATGCCGGTTCAAATTTTGAGTAAGGAAGCCGGAACAAGCAGTGCCCAGTCAGATATAAAGGTGATTCCGGATGAAGCGATTCGTCTTCGGATTCTGGCCAACAGCGACAAACCAAATGATCAAAAGCTAAAACGCAAGGTCCGGGATGAAGTGAATGCTTCAATCACTGAGTGGGTTGAAGATATAACGGATATTAACGATGCCAGAAAGTTAATACAGGAAAAGATTCCGGAAATACGTGCTATTGCGGCAAATGTTGTGCAAAAAGAAAGTGAGCAGCAGGATTTGGAAGTCAAATATGGTAAAAATATCACATTTCCCGCCAAGTTATACGGTTCATACATGTATCCCCCGGGTGAATATGAAGCGGTGCTGATTACACTGGGTGAAGGCAAAGGCGCCAATTGGTGGTGCGTACTCTTCCCGCCCCTTTGTTTTCTTGACTTTTCAAATGGTACAAGTGTTGCCGAAGCGGAAGGTACCGAGACAGAAGAAAAGGTTCAGAATGAAGATGATGAAAAAGAAGAGGCTGAGGTTAAATTTTTCCTCTTTGAATGGTTCAGTTAGGTCATAGAGTTTCTAGTTTCTGCATAACGTACTAGAAAGATGTAGTTGAAGTCACCATGACCCTGCGTGAAAATTCAAATTCAGAGAGGTGAAAAAATGGAACTGATCGCAGCAAACCAAGCTACAAAAGCAAAACTTGAAATATTTTTGGAAAATAATCAAGATGTCAAACGCGATTTATTGCTTGAAAAGGGTTATGTGGTTGAGTTGAATGGAACAATCGAAGGGTGCTTTGTCATAGATTCGGTTGAGGAAGATATTTACTGGCTGAAACAGTTATATGTGACCAAAAATGCTGCGGCATCATTGCCGGTCTTACTCGAATCTATTTTGGCACTGGCAAAAGAAAAGCAGGCAAAGCAATTATTTGTTCATAGTCATCAGCCGATGGTGGATGTCCTGCTTGAAGCATTGCAGTTTTCGCCGCAAAAAGAAAATGCATTTGTGGCGAGTCAGCCGGACACGAAAGGAAACTGGTGGACGTATAATGTTTCATAGGTTCTTTCTTCCGGGGATAATACAGGCCTCGCTCATTGAAGTTTCGCTTGATTTCGTCAACAATTATGCACAATGATCTGTGGATAACATGTTAAAACTCTGGATAATTCGTGTTAATAGCCACATATTTGTGGAAAAAACAATCAGGCCGGGAAACGCACCATAGTCAGATTTCACTGATATAGCGTCTTTTTCCGGCATGGAGCCTTTGGGAAGCGATGCCAAAATGGTTGCTTTGGCCTCATGAGAAAAGCAGTTATGTTACCTTGTGGATAGTCTGTGCATAAGTCTTTGACAGGCTTATTTTTTTGCGTAAAAATAGTGGTTCAACTAGAATAAAGTCATCATTCAGTGAGTGCTTTTTCACTGAATATATGAATCGAATCAGACGATACAGGATCTACGATAGAAATGAGGGACATATGCAATGCGGACAAAACGCTGGAATATTCAAGTGCAAGAACCGGACTATCAGGCGATCCGGGAGGCTGCCGAACTGCTGAGGAACGGCTGGACGGTAGCTTTTCCGACTGAAACGGTGTACGGCCTGGGAGCCGATGCAACTAATGAGGCGGCTGTGTCAGGTATATTCAGGGCTAAAGGACGACCGGAGGATAACCCGCTGATTGCTCATGTTGCCACAAAGGATCAGCTGCGTGGTCTGGTGAGAACCTTGCCGCCGGTCGCGGAAACATTGCTGGATCGATTTACACCGGGGCCATTGACGGTCGTTTTGCCGAGTAATGGTGTGTGTGCTGACAATGTCACGGCTGGATTATCCACAATCGGCGTACGAATCCCGCAACATCCAGTGGCCCGTAAACTGCTTGAAGTGTGTGATATTCCTGTGGCTGCCCCGAGTGCCAACACTTCCGGGAAGCCGAGCCCGACCACTGCTGATCACGTCTTTGAAGATTTGCACGGAAAAATTGCCGGCCTTGTGGATGGCGGACCGACCGGCGTTGGCGTTGAATCAACAGTTGTTGATTGTACGCAGGATATTCCGATTGTTTTACGTCCGGGTGGCATTACATCAGAACAGCTTGAAGCAGCAATTGGTTCTGTGATGGTTGATCCCGCCTTGGCCAACACCACTGAAAATCCGAAAGCGCCGGGGATGAAATATACCCATTATTCTCCTGAAGTACCAATGTGGCTGGTCGCAGGAACACCGGAACATATACAAACCGTCATTGATGGGGAGCGTGGACCTAAGAAGCGTATTGGTGTCATGGCCAGTACGGAAACGGCTGCCGAATTGCACGCAGATAAGGTCATCCCGCTCGGATCGGATTTGCGTGATATTGCTGCCGGACTTTATGATGCGCTGCGTATTTTTAAAAATGGCGATGTTGATTTGATTGTGTGTGAAACATTCCCTCGGACGAATATCGGGCAAGCTATCATGAACCGCCTGGAAAAAGCCGCCGTTTCTTATGTGGACAGCTGAATGACGAACAGGCAATTGGGGATAATTGATATTCAGGTATGATAAATGACGAGTGCATATTTCCCTGTGGACAGGCATATAGTCTAGTAGCATGTCCGAGGGGGATTGTGAATGTCGGTTTATCAACTAGGTGAGATGGTATCCCTTGTATTTATGGCGATTGCATTGGGGATGGATGCCTTTTCTGTCAGTCTTGGCATGGGAATGCAGGAAATCAGATTGAAGCGAATTGCCATTGTCGGTGCTGTGATCGGTTTATTTCATATCATGATGCCGTTTAGTGGCATTTTATTAGGACAGGCAATCTCCACGCAAATCGGGCAATATGCAACATTGACAGGAGGGCTTTTGCTCGTTGGGATTGGGGCACATATGGTTTTTTCCGCATTTAATCATGAGGCGAAACGGCTGGTACAACCTGTCGGGCTTGGGCTGCTTTTTTTCGCGTTAAGCGTCAGCCTCGACAGTTTTTCAGTTGGCCTCAGTCTTGGGCTGTCAGAGGTCAAAACCGTCTTTGCCTTATTATTGTTTGGAGGCGCCAGTATGCTGCTCACATGGATAGGTATGATTTTAGGCAGAAAGATGCATGGATTGCTTGGCATTTACAGCGAAATACTGGGTGGCAGCATTCTTTGCGGGTTTGGGCTGAATATATTGTTTGGATGAATAACGAAACGGCAGGCTCTTCGAAGGACGGAGAGTCTTTTTTGTAACGTCAGAAAGTATAAATTATGGATGACCTTATAGAGGTTGTTCAAACCTCCTTTTTGAACACGCACTTATAGGAAAAGCCTCGGCTTTCGCTATAAGAGGAGGCGAATGCCGAGTTTTTCTATCGCGTATTTTCCAAATTTTTTTCTGACAATCCAAAAATTCTATGATATAGTTTGGATAGGGTTTTACATATATTTTTTTGATTGATGGTTACTTTGTTAAGCCTTAGTAAGCAGTGAATGATGCACTTTAATACATAAGGGTTATCGGAGGTTCTTCCTAATGAAGATATTGTTTGTTTGTACAGGAAATACGTGTCGAAGCCCTATGGCGGAGGCGCTGTTAAAGCATAAAGTGCCTGAGGCCGAAGTGCAATCTGCAGGTATTTTTGCTGTAAACCATCAGCGTCCGAACAATCATGCCGTAGAAGCTTTAAAACAGCAAGGCGTCACCCTTGATACAACATCCCGTCCGGTGACCCAGGGATTGCTGCACTGGGCAGATTTGGTGCTGACGATGACAACCCAGCATAAACAGTCACTGATTCTCGAGTTTCCTGATTACCAACAAAAATATTTCACATTAAAAGAGTATGTCTCCCATGCTGATCGGCAGATTTGGAATGATTTAAAGCGTGAGTATGCCGATTATGAAGAAAAGCGGTCACGATTCATCCAGCGCAATCAGCACAAAATGGATAAACAGACACTTCATCGGAAGCTCGGTGAACACCTGCAAAATGACTGGGAAAAGATTCAAAAGCTTGAGGCCAGCCTGATTAATTATGACATTTCAGATCCGTTTGGCGGAAGCATGGCTGTATATAAAAAGACGTCAGAAGAGTTGAAAAAACATATTCATGAGTTGGCTGAAAAATTGTATGACACGTGAAAGCGATATGTTAAGCTAATAAAAAATTATGAATGTTTTTAAACACGGGAGGTGCAGATAATGAACGTATTGATAACAGGTGATCATGCTGGTATGACGATCCGGAATGAAGTGATAAAGCTCCTTGATGAACTGAATATTGCATATGAAGATGCGGGTTGCTCTTGTGAACATTCGGTTGATTATCCCGATTATGCGCTGCCGGCAGCAGAACGTGTTGCCAGAGGTGAATTTGACCGTGGTATTTTTATTTGCGGAACAGGTATTGGCATGTCGATTTCAGCGAACAAGGTGAAAGGCATCCGCTGTGCTCTGGTCAGCGATGTTTACAGTGCCAAATTAACGCGTCAACATAACGATTCCAATGTTCTAGCAATGGGGGAGCGGGTTATCGGTCCGGGACTCGCCCGTGACATTGCCAAAACATGGCTCGAAACTGAATTCGAGGGGGGCCGGCATGCGGACCGGATTGGAAAAGTAAGCGCATATGAAGCGGAATGGCCAAAGCAAGAGGCAGGTGACCTGTAATGGATTTCCGAGAGCAGGTCAGACAGGATATTCAGGCTATATCCGGTGAATGGCAGGCAAGTGGCTATTTGCATGAAGGCGACCTGTTTGTTGTCGGCTGCTCGACCAGTGAAGTCGCTGGTGAACGGATCGGTACTTCCGGTAGTGAGGGTATCGCAGCAATTCTCTTTGAAGAACTGGAGGCGCTGCAATCGAAAACCGGTGTCTCTATTGCCTTTCAATGCTGTGAACACCTGAACCGGTCGCTTGTGGTTGAAAAAGAAACGAGAGATCGGCATCGTCTTGATGACGTTTCGGCGATTCCGGTTCCCGGCGCCGGTGGTGCGATGGCGTCATTTGCCTACAAACATATGAAAAATGCGCTTGTTGTTGAGACGATCAAAGCGGACTACGGGCTCGACATCGGTGAAACGATGATTGGCATGCATTTGAAACCGGTTGCCGTTCCGCTCAGATTTGAGCAACGTATGGTCGGAAATGCACGCGTCACTGCTGCACGCACTCGTCCGAAATTGATTGGCGGGAAACGGGCTGTGTATGATCATGAAACGGCCGATATAATGCGCGATTAATTATTTGTTAAGATTTTCGAGCGATGCCGATGGGACTAATGTTGTGCTGATTCAGTATAAATTAAGAATAATCAGCCTGTCCTGCTGTCGGATAAGATTGATACGACTACACCCGGATGATCGTGTCAGAGATTATACTGTAAAACAAGGAGGATTTATCTTATGGATCATGTAAAGCAAACAGACCATGAAGTGTACGAAGCAATTCAGGCTGAAAAAACACGCCAGCAGGAAAAAATTGAACTGATTGCATCTGAAAATTTCGTATCCGAGGCAGTTATGGAAGCGATGGGATCAGTTTTGACGAATAAATACGCGGAAGGTTACCCCGGCAAACGCTATTATGGCGGCTGCGAGCATGTGGATGTTGTGGAAAACCTGGCTCGTGACAGGGCCAAGGAACTCTTCGGAGCAGATCATGCTAATGTTCAGCCGCATTCCGGTGCCCAGGCCAACATGGCTGTGTACTTTTCTGTATTGAACCCGGGTGATACCATTCTTGGCATGAATCTCAGCCATGGCGGTCATTTGACACATGGAAGCCCCGTTAATTTCAGCGGAAAATTGTACCATGTCGTGGATTATGGTGTCGATGAAGCAACGGAAAAACTTGATTATGATGCTGTACTTGAGCGGGCAAAGGAAGTTCAGCCGAAATTGATCATTGCCGGTGCCAGTGCATATTCCCGTGAAATTGATTTTGCCAAATTCAAAGAAATTGCTGATGAAGTCGGGGCATATCTGCTGGTTGACATGGCGCATATTGCCGGGCTTATTGCAGCTGGGCTCCATCAAAATCCTGTAGAACATGCTGATTTCGTGACGACAACAACACATAAAACATTGCGCGGACCACGCGGTGGCATGATTTTATGCAAACAAGAACATGCGAAAACAATTGATAAAAATGTATTCCCGCGTATGCAGGGCGGTCCGTTGATGCATGTCATTGCCGCTAAAGCCGTTTCGTTTAAGGAAGCGTTGTCTGACGATTTTAAGACATATTCGAAACAGATCATCCAAAATGCGAAGGCACTAAGTGAAGCTCTGACCAACGAAGGTCTTCGTATTGTATCAGGCGGGACGGATAATCATCTGCTACTGCTTGATGTAACACCATTGAACCTTACTGGAAAAGTAGCCGAAAAAGCCCTTGATGATATTGGCATCACCGCCAATAAGAATACGATCCCTTTTGATCAGGAGAGCCCATTTGTCACAAGCGGTATGCGGATAGGCACAGCAGCCGTGACAACACGCGGTTTTAAAGAGCCGGAGATGAAAGAAATTGCCTCCATCATTGCATTGGTTTTGAAGAATTATGACGAAGAAACCGCACTGCGTGAAGCAGAAGTGCGTGTTCAGAAACTGACCGGCAATTTTGCCATATATGCATAAATGTAAAGGATGCTCCCGATTGGAGTGTCCTTTTTAGTGAGGAAAGCATGCCCGTAGAAGGGGACTCGCGCAACACAGGCGGAAATTCGCGCGAGGATGGCAGAAATTCGCGCGAGCCCTCCTGGATGAAGGTGAATTTTGGCTGCTGACAAAAATCCTCATTTAATCTTGAAAGCTCGTCCATTTTTCAGTACAATTTGAAGGATGCCACTAAACATGAGGAGTGATCGGTTAAGATGGGAAAAGTACACGTGCTGAATCATCCATTAATTCAACACAAGCTGACGTACATACGCGATAAGCATACCGGGACAAAGGAATTCCGTGAGCTCGTTGACGAGGTTGCGATGCTCATGGCATTTGAAATTACACGCAACCTGCCATTGCAGGAAAAGACGATTGAAACACCGGTTATGGAATCACAAACACAGGTGCTTGCCGGTAAAAAGATCGGATTGATCCCGATTCTCCGTGCGGGGCTTGGCATGGTTGACGGTATGCTGAAACTGATACCGGCAGCTCGTGTCGGCCATGTCGGTTTGTATCGGGACCCGGAAACGCTCAAACCGCATGAATACTACATTAAATTGCCTTCTGACATCAAAGAGCGCGAACTAATCGTTATTGACCCAATGCTTGCAACAGGCGGTTCGGCTAATGACGCTATTCACTCATTGAAAAAACGCGGCGCAAAGCAAATTCGCCTGATGTGTCTTGTTGGCGCTCCTGAAGGTGTTGAGGTTATTCAAAACGAACACCCTGACGTTGATATTTTTCTGGCAGCGCTCGATGAAAAATTGGATGAACATGGTTATATTATACCGGGGCTCGGTGATGCCGGCGATAGGCTTTATGGAACAAAATAGTGCTGGAGTGAGTACTTAATGGACAGGCGTATCAGAGTGATGATGATTTTTGGAACGAGACCGGAAGCTATTAAAATGGCTCCGCTCGTTCTGGAATTGAAAAAACGGCCTGAAATTTTTGAGTCGATTGTAGCGGTGACTGCACAGCATCGTGAAATGCTTGATCAAGTCCTGAATATTTTCGGTATCACCCCCGATTTTGATTTGAACATTATGAAGAAAAGCCAATCACTTGCCCAGATCACGACGCGCGCACTCGAAGGACTTGATACTGTCATGAAGGAGACTGCGCCTGATATGGTTCTGGTTCACGGTGATACAACGACAACGTTTGCTGCGTCGCTTGCCGCCTGCTACAACCAGGTTGCAATCGGTCATGTCGAGGCAGGGCTGCGCACGTGGGATAAATATTCGCCTTACCCGGAAGAAATGAACCGGCAGCTGACAGATGTCATGGCCGATTTGTATTTTGCGCCGACAGAAAAATCCAGGCAAAACCTTCTGGACGAAAATAAACCGTCCGACCGTATTGCTGTAACCGGCAATACGGCGATTGATGCGCTGAAGACAACAGTTGATGATGCATACTTAAGCCCCGTGCTCAATGAAATCGGTGATCGCCGGCTGGTGCTTGTGACCGCCCATCGCCGTGAAAATATTGGAAGCAACATGGAGCAAATGTTTCGGGCCATCAAACGGCTGATTGATAAACACGGCGATGTTCAGGTTATTTATCCAGTCCATTTGAATCCGGCCGTTCAAGAGACAGCACACGCCATTTTGGGCGATGACAACCGGATTAAGCTGATTGAGCCACTCGGTGTAGTCGATTTTCATAATTTTGCTGCGAGATCTTATTTAATCATGACGGATTCCGGCGGAGTGCAGGAAGAGGCTCCGTCATTGGGGGTGCCGGTTCTTGTCCTGCGTCAAACGACTGAGCGCCCGGAAGGCATTCAGGCGGGTACGCTGAAACTGGCCGGCACTGATGAGGAGAATATTTTCAATCTGGCAGATGAATTATTAAGCGATGACGCCGCTCATGAAGAAATGTCCCAAGCTTCCAATCCATATGGCGACGGTGAGGCGTCAGGCAAAATAGTTGATGCGATTGTGACGTATTTTAATAAGTAGCAAGACCCAGCCCTGTTTGCTGGGTCTTTTCGCTGTGATGCTTGTCATATAGGCCCGGAATCGACCCAAGGGTGCGAATATCAACCGGAGGGAGCCGGGAATCGACCCGAGAGCGAGAAAATCGACCTGAGAAACCAAACATCAGCACAATCCTTCCATAAATCAACTTCTCATGTATGTTTTCCTTCTCATTTCCAAATGCTAGCCATAAACCTACCCGAAAAGGAGCACGCACCATGCATCGACTTCTGATATCGTTAATTGCTCTTACTGTAGTCGCGTCCGTACCGGCAGCGGCTGAATCGACGGATAAAAAGTCGGAAAAGGAAGCTGTTATCATTGAAGTGGACGGCAATCCCCAAGAGCATAAATCATACCTCAACACCTACCACCCGTACATCGATGTGGTGCATACCTATGATACGCTTTTTAATGGCTTGGCATTGAAAGCGTATCCCGACCGGTTTGAGCAAATTGAGTCACTGGATTTCATAAAAGCGGTGCATCCGGTTGCTACATATAAAACACAATTTGGTCAACCCGACCCATTTAAAAAAAGCCCAAACAGTGTCCTCCCGGCTACGCTTAATCAAACGGCCTATACAGGAAAGGGTGTTCAGGTTGCGGTGATCGATACAGGAATCGACTACGAGCATCCTGATCTTGCCGGAAGTTATGCCGGCGGGTATGATGTTGTCGATCTTGATGAAGATCCGATGGAATCAACTGCTGAAGATGGTCTCCCGACACAACACGGCACACATGTGGCGGGTATCATTGCTGCGGATGGGACACTGCAGGGTGTGGCTCCGGATGCGGACATTTTTGCGTATCGTGCGCTTGGCCCCGGTGGTATGGGAACCTCTGTCCAGGTGATTGCAGCATTGGAGCAGGCGGTTAAGGACGGAGCGGATGTTATCAATCTCTCGTTAGGTAACAGTGTCAATGGGCCTGATTTTCCGACCAGCGTTGCTGTCAATCGGGCGCAGAATCTTGGTGTGCCGGTCGTGATAGCTAATGGTAACAATGGGCCGGAGAACTGGACAATTGGCTCCCCGGCAACAGCAGCCAATGCAATTTCTGTTGGTGCTGCATCCAATCCGCAGACTGTCCCATATTTGTTTGAATCACTCAGTAACAAGAAAATCCCGCTGACCGAAATGAGTGGGTCGAAAGCATGGGATCTCGGGAAAAGTTACGACACGGCTGTTTTTAAAGGTGATAATGTCCGGGGAAAAATTGCCTTGATGGAGCGCGGTAAACCCCCCTTTTCAGAAATGGCCAAGCAGGCACAGGAAGCCGGTGCAGTCGCTGTTATCATTTACAATAATGAAGGAGGCCGTTTTCAGGGGATGATTGCCAATGACGAAGAGCCGATCCAAATCCCTGTCGCATCGATTTCAAAACAGGATGGCCAGTGGCTTGTTCAAAACGCTCGAAACCAAAATCTTTACATGAAAACGAGACATAAAACAACGAAACAAACGATGGCTGATTTCAGCTCACGCGGGCCGGTTACTGTGAACTGGGATTTGAAACCGGAAGTGAGTGCGCCCGGGACCAATATTTTAAGCACGGTCCCCGGAGGCTATCAGGAATTGCAGGGCACGAGTATGGCGGCACCGCATGTAACAGGGGCCATGGCACTTCTGATGGAAGCTCATCCCAACTGGTCGGCACAACAGCTGACAGGCGCGTTGAAAACGACAGCAGCACGCATCAAAAATGAACAAGGTAAACCGTTTGCCCCCATCATTCAAGGGGCGGGTGAAATCCGGCCGGAAAAAGCCATCAATACTCGGGCCATTATCGATAAACCGCTCCTGTCTTTCGGTAAAGTCGATAGCCATCATGAAAAGAAAATGCACCATATGACGATCGAAAATCAATCGGATCAGGCTCAGACTTATACGTTTTCTATACCGAAAAAGCAAAGAGGTATCACCTGGAAGCTGCCGCAACGTTTTACGCTGGAAAAAGGGGAAACAAAGAAACTTCCGATCGAATTGGATGTGAACAGCAGGCAGGTTGACAAAGGCCTGCATCAAGGTTGGCTGACATTGAACGGGAGAGAGCAGACGTATCATTTGCCGTATCTTTTCGTCAACAAAACGGCGGACTACCCGAGAGCAATGGGCTTTGAATTTTCGTTAAAGCCATTTTCCGATGACACGTACACCTATCAGTTTTACCTGTCTGAACAGGCGGAGAGTGTCGATGTCACGCTCTATAATCCGGATACCCTCATATATGAGCGTACCCTGGTGAAGTCGGATGATGTAAAAGTTGGCCTGAATGAAGGGCAGATTAATCAGTCGGAATTAGGCGAGCCGGGGCAATATTTGGCTGTCATCAATGTCAAATTCAGTGAAGGCAGGAGGGCCGGTTATCAGACTAAAATTCATATTCCGAGGCAACCCCACCCGGCTGAATAGCGGCGGATTTGTTCACATAATGTTCATAGAATCAGATCGGATTTTCCTATATAATGAGAAGCTGAAAAGGGCTGAAATCAAGGAGTGAAAGCAGCCTCCGGAAACGCACAAAAACGGCAGCAGACGGCATGTCATTTTATCAACATACTAATTGACAATGGGGTATCGCTAATGTAAACTAGCGTAGTGGGAATGGTAAGGGTTCCAAAGGGTCGTTGAGAGACTAGGAACAGCCAGTACCTTACATAGAATATAGGATGTATATTCCGCATTAGCTGTGATTTACCTCACTTCTGTTACAAAGGCTCATTCCCGCTAAGTGAGCTGATGCAGAGGACATTTATCATGCTCGATTTTATTGGGAGAAGAGTCAAATCATGTCGTATTATGGAATGACGATTACGAGACAACGCAAGTGGATGTTTTACCTTCTCGCTGCATTTGTCCTGGGAGCAGGCTTTACACCATATCCGCGTGTTTTTCTCGGTCTTCTGTTAGGCGGTGCTGCGAGTTTTTACAATTTGTGGCTGCTGCAGCGTAAAATAGCTGCGTTTGCAGAGTCAGCAGCAACAAATAAGTCCGCAACAGGGATCGGCACGCTTTCCAGGATGGCTTCGGCCGTTTTGGTTGTGATTATTGCACTTCGCTATGACGCCTATTTCGACATGATTTTCGTTATAGTTGGATTAATGACATCCTATCTGGTCATTGTGATAGATTTTTTTATGTCTGAATCTAAATAATAATGTTTGGAAAAGGGGTGAAGCAAAGTGGATCATGAAGCACCAATAGCCGAAAATGTGTTCGGCATATCATGGCTTGACTTTAACATATCGAACGTACTAATGATAGCCATTACGTCACTTATCGTGTTTGTCCTGTGTGTCCTGGGCTCCAGGAAGCTTCAAATGAAGCCCTCAGGTGCACAGAATTTCATGGAGTGGGTCCTCGATTTTGTTAAAGGTATGATCAGTGACACGATGGATTGGAAAACCGGGAAAATATTCCTGCCGTTTGCCTTGACACTTATCACATATATTTTGGTGAGTAACCTGCTCGGTGTCGTAACACTAGGTGTCTTCGGTGATGAACTATGGTGGAAGTCACCGACATCGGATGCCGGCATCACCTTGACATTAGCGGCAATGGTGATTGTGCTGAGCCATTATTATGGCATTAAGTCACGCGGGCTGAAAGAATATGGGAAGGATTATATACGCCCATTCCCAGTATTTTTGCCTATTAAAATTGTTGAAGAGTTTGCAAACACGTTGACATTGGGTCTTCGTTTGTTTGGCAATATTTATGCCGGCGAGGTTCTGCTGGGACTGCTGGCCGGTTTGACATCCTCAACGTTTTTGGGATTTTTTGGCGGTGCGATTCCTATGCTGGCATGGCAAGGTTTCAGTGTCTTTATTGGCACAATCCAGGCATTTATTTTTACCATGCTGTCAATGGTTTACATTTCGCACAAAGTATCAAGTGAACACTAAGTTACGCTGAATATTGTTAAGTAACCCGTTTCGGTAATCAGATACCGGAACAGGAAATTACTAAAAAACTACTATAATCATTTTGAGGAGGATTTATATTATGTCAGCTCTAGCAGCAGCAGTAGCAGTAGGTTTGGCGGCATTGGGTGCCGGTGTAGGTAACGGTTTGATCGTAAGTCGTACAGTTGAAGGGATTGCGCGTCAACCGGAATTGAGAGGCCAACTTCAAACAACCATGTTCATTGGTGTCGGTCTGGTTGAAGCGATGCCGATTATCGCGGTTGTTATCGCACTTATTGTTATGTAACTGAATGGAATGAAAGATAATGGCGGAGATCATGTTACACAAAGACCCTTCGCCGTTGTTTATGCTTTAAGCTTAAACGATCGACAACGCGATATGTAACGTGAAAGGAGTGAATTCTGTGCAGGCATTCTCCGGGTTAACAATTAACGCTGGAATCGGCGGGCTTCAGGTTGGCGATATGCTGACCCAACTGTTCTTCTTCATTGTCTTAATCCTGTTGGTTCGTAAATTTGCATGGGGCCCGCTAATGAACGTCATGCAACAACGTGAGGACTACGTCGCAGGTGAAATTGAAGCTGCCGAACAAAGCCGTGCTGAAGCTGAAAAGGCGCGTGAGGAAGCAACTGAACAATTGAAACAGACCAAACAGGAAGCACAGCAGATTATAGAAGATGCTAAAAATGCCGGGACAAAACAGGAGCAGGATATCATCGAATCCGCCCGTCGTGAGGCGGAACGTATCAAAGAATCGGCTCAGGAAGAAATTGAAAATGAAAAAGAAAAAGCGGTACAGACTCTTCAGGACAAAGTCGCTTCTCTATCCGTATTAATAGCCAGCAAAGTGATTGAAAAAGAAATCAGTGAACAGGATCAGGAAGAGCTGATTAATCAATACATTAAAGAGGCAGGAGAAAACGATGAGTGACGTAGCTGCCAGCCGCTATGCCGAGGCTCTTTTTCAGATTGGTGACGAAAAAGGCAAAATGGATCAACTGGCTGAGGAATTGGATGTCCTGAAATCAATCTTTGTTGAAAATGAACAACTGGTGTCTTTCCTGGAGCATCCGCGTATTGATAACGATACGAAAAAGCAATTCATTGACGATGTGTTTCAAGCGTTTTCCAATGAGGTTGTGACGACGTTGGACCTTTTGAATAAACGGCATCGTATCGGAAACCTGCCCGCTATTATTGACCATTTTACCCATATGGTAAATGATGCAAAAGGAATTGCGGAAGCAACAGTATATACTGTCCGCGAATTGTCGGACAGTGAGAAAGAACAACTTGAAAACACCTTTGCAAAGCGTTTCAATAAACAAGCCATCAAACTTAATACCGTTGTGGATTCATCTATCATCGGCGGCCTTAAATTAAGAATCGGCAATACGATTTACGATGGCACAATCAGCGGTAAGTTAAAGCGGATCAAACGGAATATCGTAACAGCAGACTAAAGAAGATAGGGGTGAATTGGTATGAGCATTAAAGCTGAAGAAATCAGTTCGCTGATAAAACAGCAAATCGAGAATTTCGACTCGGATATTGAAGTCAATGATGTCGGCACTGTTATTGAAGTCGGTGACGGTATCGCACGTGCACATGGACTTGACAATGCTATGGCCGGTGAGCTTCTGGAATTCTCCAACGGTGTGATGGGGATGGCTCAAAACCTTGAAGAAGGAAACGTTGGTATTGTCATCTTAGGCGAATTTACAGATATTCATGAAGGCGATGAAGTCCGCCGTACAGGCAGAGTTATGCAAGTACCTGTAGGGGAGGAGCTGCTTGGACGCGTTGTGAACCCATTGGGGCAGCCGATTGACGGCAAAGGCTCGGTTGAAACGACTAAAAATCGTCCGATTGAAGCACCAGCCCCTTCCATTATGGATCGTCAGGAAGTTAAAGAACCATTACAGACAGGCATCAAAGCAATTGACGCCCTTGTTCCGATTGGGCGCGGACAGCGTGAATTAATCATTGGTGACCGTCAAACTGGTAAAACAACAATCGCTGTTGATACCATTTTGAACCAAAAAGACCAGGATATGATATGTATTTATGTAGCTATCGGGCAGAAGGAATCAACGGTAAGAAGCACGGTTGAAACATTCCGCCGCTACGGTGCGCTCGATAATACAATTGTCGTATCCGCCGGTGCATCAGAACCTGCACCACTCTTGTACCTGGCACCATATGCAGGTGTATCGATGGGTGAGGAGTTCATGTATGATGGTAAGCACGTACTGGTTGTATATGATGACTTAACCAAGCAGGCAGCTGCTTACCGTGAACTTTCCTTGCTGCTTCGTCGCCCGCCGGGACGTGAAGCTTTCCCCGGAGATGTTTTCTATCTCCACTCACGCCTGTTGGAACGTGCGGCAAAACTTAATGATTCAAAAGGCGGCGGTTCATTGACCGCACTGCCATTCGTTGAAACACAAGCAGGCGATATCGGTGCCTATATCCCGACCAACGTTATTTCCATTACAGACGGGCAAATCTTCCTGCAGTCCGACTTGTTCTTCTCGGGTGTGCGCCCGGCGATTAACGCAGGTCTCTCCGTTTCACGTGTCGGTGGTTCGGCTCAGTTGAAAGCAATGAAGAAAGTTGCCGGTACATTGCGGCTTGATTTGGCGTCATTCCGTGAACTGGAATCCTTCGCACAATTCGGTTCAGACCTTGACAAATCGACGAAAGCCAAACTTGACCGCGGTGCACGGACAGTAGAAATTCTGAAGCAAGGATTGCATAAACCACTTGCTGTTGAAAAACAGGTCATGATTATTTATGCGCTGACAAAAGGATATCTTGATGATGTCCCGGTTGAAGACATCACCCGTTTTGAGTCAGAAATGCATACATGGCTTGATGAAAACCGCAAAGAATTGCTTTCAACCATTCGTGAAACAGGCAAATTGGCTGAAACTGAAGATATGAATGAAGCAGTTGAAGCGTTTAAGAAAACATTCTTACCCAGTGACCAATAAATGATCAGGCAATAATAGAGTTTGGATTAAAGGGCTCTGGCTTCTGTCGGCCAGGCTCTGTCATCTCATCTCCAACCTCTGTACAGGAAGGGTGGTGAAATGCTTGGCATCACTTAGAGATATTCAAAAACGGATTGACTCGACATCTAAGACGAAACAGATTACAAAGGCAATGGAAATGGTTTCGGCTTCAAAAATGAGCAAAGCCGAGGAGAATGCCAAATCATTTGTTCCTTACAGCGAAAAAATCCAGGAAGTTGTTGCGAATATCGCGAATAACAACATGGATGTTGTCCATCCAATGCTTGAAAAACGCGACGTTAAGAAGTCCGGCTATTTTGTGATCACCTCTGACCGCGGATTGGCAGGCGCTTATAACAGCGGTGTACTGAAAAAAATCTATGAAGCCATTCACACGAAACATCAATCCACTGATGAATACACCATCATCGTTGTGGGACGTGTGGGTTATGAATTCTTCCGAAAACGTGGTATGCCGGTATCTAAAAGCATGCTTGGAATGGCGGATCAGCCGGATTTCAATGATATTAAGGAGCTCGCATCTGAAACGGTTCAAATGTTTGCCGATGAAGAAATAGATGAACTGACCATGTATTATAACCATTACAAGAGTGCCATCTCACAGGTGGTAACCTCAAAACAGATATTGCCGTTAACTGACCTTGCGGATATGGCAGGCAGTACCGGCACGGGCAATAGCCAGTATGAATATGAGCCGGATCAGGAGCAGATTCTCAAAGTACTCTTGCCTCAATATGCGGAAAGTTTAATTTATGGCGCATTGCTTGACGGCAAAGCGAGTGAACACGCAGCACGGATGACCGCCATGCGTAATGCAACCGATAATGCCAACGAGCTTATTGATGACTTGACATTATCTTATAACCGTGCACGCCAGGCAGCAATCACACAGGAAATCAATGAAATTATCGGCGGTGTAGCTGCACTTGAATAGCTCTTTTTTATGTTCGATATAGGATAGGAGGGAAATCAATGAGCAAAGGACACATTACACAAGTTATGGGACCTGTTGTCGACGTTAAATTTGACGAAGGCCAGCTCCCGGATATCAATAATGCGTTAGTTGTCCGCCCCGGTGAAGATGATGTGGATGTCGATTTGACTCTCGAAGTCGCACTTCATCTTGGGGATAATGCGGTACGTACGATTGCGATGGACTCAACAGATGGTCTGAAGCGCAATATGACAATTGAAGATACAGGCGAGTCGATCTCAGTACCGGTCGGTGAAGCCACGCTCGGTCGCGTCTTCAACGTTCTTGGTAACCACATTGACCTTGATGAACCGGTGCCTGCAGATAATAGACGGGATCCGATTCATCGTCAGCCGCCTGAATTTGAGGATTTGACAACCGATACAGAAATTTTGGAAACGGGCATTAAGGTTGTTGACCTGCTGGCACCTTATACACGAGGTGGGAAAATCGGTTTGTTTGGTGGTGCCGGGGTCGGCAAAACAGTATTGATTCAGGAACTGATCAACAACGTTGCCCAGGAACACGGTGGTATTTCGGTTTTCGCAGGTGTAGGTGAACGTACACGTGAGGGAAACGACCTGTATTACGAAATGAAGGATTCAGGTGTTATTAATAAAACGGCAATGGTATTCGGTCAGATGAACGAGCCGCCGGGTGCGCGTATGCGTGTTGCTCTGACGGGATTGACAATGGCAGAATACTTCCGTGATGAGGAAGGGCAGGATGTGCTCTTATTTATCGATAATATCTTCCGTTTTACACAGGCAGGTATGGAAGTATCCGCACTGCTCGGCCGTATGCCATCAGCCGTTGGTTATCAGCCGACACTGGCAACTGAAATGGGACAGCTGCAGGAACGCATTACAACCACGGATAAGGGTTCAGTAACATCGATCCAGGCCATTTACGTGCCGGCCGACGACTATACCGACCCTGCGCCGGCAACAACGTTTGCGCATTTGGACGCAACCACAAACCTTGACCGCGGATTGTCTGAGCAAGGCATTTATCCGGCAGTGGATCCACTGGCATCGACTTCCCGTGCGCTTGACCCCGAGGTTGTCGGTGAAGATCACTATGATGTAGCGCGTGAAGTTCAGCAAACCCTTCAAAAGTATAAAGAGCTGCAGGATATTATTGCGATTCTTGGTATGGATGAACTTTCGGACGAGGATAAATTGACGGTTTCCCGTGCACGCCGCATCCAATTTTTTCTATCCCAGAACTTCCACGTAGCTGAACAGTTTACGGGTCAGCCAGGTTCATATGTACCTGTCAGTGAAACAATTAAAGGCTTCCGGGAAATTTTGGACGGCAAACATGATGACCTGCCTGAGGATGCATTCCGCCTGGTGGGACGTATCGAAGAAGTTGTGGAAAAAGCGAAAGACATGGAATAAATAGAGACAAAAGCAACTAAACAGTGACATGCAGTGACAAGCGTGTCTGCTAGTTACGAGCAGCTGTTGTTGTTTTAACGTCAGAAAGTATACATTATGGATGACCTTATAAGAAAAACTTCGGCACTCTATAGGACGAGGCGAATGCCGAGTTTTTCTAAGCAGTTAAGAAAGTATAAATTATTTCTTACTGCATAAGTGCAACTAAGGCTTTCGCCATTAAAGCTTGGCGATAAGCCAAGTTTTCTAACATCCATTTATTTACCTGTCTTAAGGAGGGGTTGCATTGAAAACACTGACTGTGAGTGTTGTTACTCCTGATGGTCCAGTATTGGAAGACGGTTTTGATATGGTCAGCTGTAAAGCCGAAAACGGCGAACTAGGTATACTGCCTGGGCATATCCCTATGGTTGCGCCTTTAACGATTAGTTCGGTACGGTTAAAACATGATGATAATATCAAGAACCTGGCTGTAAGCGGCGGTTTCTTGGAAGTGCGCCCGGATAACGTGACCATTCTGGCTCAGACTGCTGAAAAGCCTGTTGACATAGACGTTGAACGGGCCGAGAAAGCAAAACAGCGTGCCGAGCGGCGCCTCCAGTCCAAGCAGGACGATGTTGACTTCCAACGGGCAGCATCAGCACTCAAACGCGCAATGAATCGATTGGATATTGCACGATAGTTGAGCAGATCAGGTAGTTACTTATAGCGAATGCGTACACATAAGATCTCTTATAACACTTTGTTATAAGAGATCTTTTCTGTTCAGCCAACAGGCATTTTGATTGGAGCTGCAGAAAAGCATCACTATCAGCCAAAAGTTTACTATCAATAATCCGATTTTTCTGTCGATATTTCCCGGGAAATAATAAGAACTGTCGATAAAAAGAGAGGCTTGGGAGAGTGGCTGCCTTATTTGACAAACACCCTAATACATGGCAAAGTAACAGTTGATACAAAGCAACATGTTTGATTTTAGCGTCAGAAAGTACACATTATGGATGACCTTATAAGATCAATTTAGCGGAGGAAATATACGTAGATAACTCCTGCGTGAAGATTGGCATAGGTGAACTCCCGTAGTGTTCAGCGCGAGGGATTTATCAGCCGCCCTAAGGTGCGCGAAGTATATTCCCGGATCGGTGTATACGCTCTATCTAGTCGGATTTTCCTTAATAAGACGCCTTCTGTCCAAAGCTCCTAGGCTTGTAGTTTTTCTAATAACGTCAGAAAGTATAAATTATGGATGACCTTATAAGAAAAGCTTCGGCATTCGCTATAAGACGAGGCGAATGCCGAGTTTTTCTAAGATCACAGATAAAGGTGTGGAACTATGTTTTCTTCAATTGGTGTAACTGCGATCATAAGTATGATATCGCATTTGATTTTCATTTATATTACATGGCGGGTTATCACGACAATCAATTTTGATCCGCTGATCCGAAAGGGCCGGGAAACAGAAGCCAGAGTACTCATTATATTCATTACAATTACTATCGGCACGGGGGTCAGTAGATTTTTCCTTGAGTTTCTTCAATGGTCACAGGATCTGCTGTACCTGTTCTGATTAAAAGAATTTTAACATCATTCTATGGGTCAACACCAAAATCTATGGTTGAGATGAATGAGTGAATATAGTAGTGAAACTAGCTAGCGGAGGAAAAACACGGAGACTCCTGTGGGAATGCGCAGTGTTAAGACCCCGCAGAAAAAGCGACCTTCTTTTTCGAGGAGGCTGAGGACAAGCCCACGGAAAGCGACGAGCGAAACATCCACCGAATGAGCTACGAGTTGCGAGGAGTGCTGCTTCACCGAAAAACTTGCAACACGACGAGCACACTAGTGTTTTTCCGAAGCGACTGCTGACGTTAAAATGACATCTAATTTGTCAACCATAGATTTTGGTCAACAGCCCATTCTATAAAACTATTATTATAACCGTTTGCGGACTCTCCCTCTTGTTCATACTAATTATAGAGTAAAACAAGGGGGCGTTTTAATGCGGTCGTTTGCACTCATTATGAGTATAGTTATATTGATGACGGTTAGTACAACGGCATTTGCCAACAAGAGCGATGAAATGACCGAACTGGGATCCGTGGTAAGCGACAATGGGTTATCCGTAGACAACTGGCAGGTGACCATCAAAGAAAAAATGGCTAAAGATGATGTCGACAGATTGTTACAAAAGTTGAGGGACAAAAATAGTTATAAGGTCTCTAGCGATGAAGATGAAAATACAGTAAAATATTTCTTTGAGCGCGTACAGAAACAGACCAGCTTTTCCGAAAGCTATAGTGTTGTCATTCCGGAAAATCCGTTGTATGATGCGGAGTTAATTGCCGTTTTGCAGGGAGATAAATGGAATGATAAAGTTGCCGCTGATTATATTGATCGTATAGGCGACATACATACCTCATATTTCACAAATAAATCGACAAAATTTGCTTGTCTCTCAACAATAAATAATGATATAATAGAAGATGATAATTTTTTTGCTCGATTAAAAAATACCCTGCAACTGTCAAAAGTTCGTGAACAGACAGATAATGTGGAACAATCGACGGTTAACAAAATCATTTACGGGTATACACCATTATGGGAGCAAACGATTAAAATGAAGCAACCGATCAATTTGCAGATTGTGATTCAAAACGCAGCACAAAACAGCAAGCGTCTGACGATAGGCACACCTATCCTGATAAATGAATATTGATATAGTGAAAATGGATTATAAGGGGAATAGAACATGGACAAAATCATAGTAAAAGGCGGAGAACGTCTCCATGGCTCCGTAAGAGTTGAAGGGGCGAAGAATGCGGTGCTGCCGGTCATAACCGCCAGCATATTGGCCAGCGAAGGAAAAAGTACTATCAAAGATGTTCCCGTCCTGGCTGATGTGTATACAATTAATGAAGTATTGCGGAATATGAATGCGAATGTACATTTCGAAAATAATACCGTTAACGTTGATGCAACTAATCAACTGCTGACTGAAGCTCCTTTTGAGTATGTGCGGAAAATGCGTGCATCTGTATTGGTTCTCGGACCATTGCTTGCACGTTTTGGCCATGCGAAAGTAGCTATGCCCGGAGGCTGTGCGATTGGATCACGGCCGATTGATTTGCATTTGAAGGGCTTTGAGGCTATGGGTGCCGATGTACACGTTGGAAATGGTTACGTGGAAGTGGAAACTGCCGGACGCCTGCAGGGTGCTAAAATTTACTTGGATATGGCAAGCGTTGGGGCAACTGAGAATATTATGATGGCAGCATCACTGGCAGAAGGTAAAACTGTCATTGAAAATTGTGCAAAAGAACCTGAAATTGTAGACTTGGCCAACTTCCTAAATAAAATGGGAGCCAAAGTTGTTGGTGCAGGAACAGAAACAATCCGTATCGAAGGTGTTGAAGAACTTCACGGTGCAGAACATGCCATTATTCCGGACCGGGTTGAAGCCGGCACTTTTATGGTTGCAGGTGCCATTACCGGTGGGGACATTCTGATTGAAAATGCGGAGAGCGAGCATTTGCGTTCTGTTATTTCCAAGCTGGAAGAAATGGATGTCACAATCTTTGAACAGGGCGAGGGCATTCGCGTTATCGGTCCTGATAAATTACATTCGACTGATATTAAAACACTGCCACATCCTGGATTTCCGACTGACATGCAATCGCAAATGATGGCTCTGATGCTGAATGCGTATGGCACAAGTGTTATTACGGAAACAGTGTTCGAAAACCGGTTTATGCACGTAGAAGAGTTCCGCCGTATGAACGCCAAAATGAAAATTGAAGGACGCAATGTCATTATTGAAGGTCCTGCTGATCTGCAGGGTGCCGAAGTTGCTGCAACGGATTTGCGTGCAGCAGCGGCATTGATTTTGGCCGGATTGGTTGCTGACGGATATACGCGTGTAACGGAATTGAAGCATCTTGACCGCGGCTATGTTGATTTTGCCGACAAGCTGGCTCGCCTGGGAGCAGACATTGAACGGGTAGATGAAGACGGGAATGCCGTTAATCCGTTTGTCCAAATTGATCATGAAGACATTGCGGTTGAAGCCGAAAGTTAAGTATTTGAACTGAATGATTATCCAATATTGCAAAAACAGATGGGACACCCATCTGTTTTTATTTTAACGTCGGAAAGTATAAATTATGGATGACCTTATAAGCTTCGGCATTCGCTATAAGACGAGGAGAGTGCCAAGTTTTTCTAATGAGCGGGGATATCACCCCGATAGCAGGGATATACTTCAACGATCATCCTGTATGCTTAAACGGCCGGATAACACTGCAGACGGGCTCTTGTTTCTGAGTCTTTTACCAAGGCAGTTAAATTTTATATTGCATTCTGGCTATTATATGATAAAATTTAAGAAAATTAAAAAACAATTGTAAGAAAAATGACGCTTAAAAAAAGGCTCGATTCATTCACGTTTGGTCGAGGTATATACTTTTCGTAATGTAAAAGGGTCAAAGAAATTTTGTGTCTTTAAGCTTCTTCGTATTGAAATCGCTTACAGAGAAAACGGCTGACATAGGGGTGTATCAGGATGCTCGGTTATATCTTAAAACGATTCGCTATCATGGCTGTGACGCTATGGATCATTGTCACACTGACATTTGTTCTGATGGTGACACTGCCGGGGTCGCCGCTAAATGAGGAACGGACGACCAACGAGACGGTTCAGGCTAACCTTGAAGCGCATTATAATCTGGATGAGCCTTATTTCATACAGTATTTGCTTTACATAAAATCAATTGTGACATTGGATTTTGGTCCATCAATTAAACAGCCGACGGAATCGGTGAACGATCTGCTTGGACGGGGGTTTCCGATTTCATTTGAACTCGGAGTGGTCACGATCGCGGTCGCCGTTATTTCCGGGATTATACTCGGCATTTTTGCAGCCCTGAAACATAACGGAATCATTGATTATCTGGCGATGACGATTGCTGTTCTGGGCATATCAATCCCCAACTTTGTTCTCGCGACCATGCTGATTCAAGTGCTGGCAGTCTACTGGGGCATTCTCCCGGCTGCGACATGGTCCAGCCCGCTACATATGATTATGCCGACCATTGCGCTGGCTACCGGTCCAATGGCAATTATCGCACGCCTCACGCGATCGACTATGCTTGAAGTGCTGACACAGGACTATATTAAAATGGCGCGCGCCAAAGGTCTGAAACCTTGGAAAGTCATCATTAAACATGCACTGAAAAATGCATTGATGCCGGTGGTGACGATTATGGGCACACTTCTTGCCGGTATTTTGACCGGAACCTTCGTCATTGAACAGATATTCGGTATTCCCGGCATGGGAAAATACTTTGTCGAAAGCATTAATCAGCGGGATTACCCGGTAATTATGGGGACAACCGTTTTTTACAGTGCCTTTCTGATCCTGATGCTGTTTTTAGTTGATGTTGCCTACGGGTTGCTTGATCCGCGCATTAAACTGCATAAGAAGGGGGGCGAATAAAATGGCTGCACCTGATGAAACAAAACACGCCCATTCTTCTGCCAGTATACCGGATGATTGGTTTCAATGGAGAGATAAAGACCTGAAAGCGGCTGAAGCCGTATCACGTCCATCGCTTTCGTACTGGAAAGATGCATGGAAGCGTCTTAAAAAAAATAAACTGGCCATGGCGGGGATGGCCTTTCTGATTATCCTGGGGATTCTGGCGGTTATTGGCCCGATGATTTCACCATATACTGTAACAGACCAGAACCGTCCGAATCAGTTCATGCCGCCCTCAACTGATCACTGGTTTGGTACAGATTCACTCGGACGTGATGTCTTCACGCGCACATGGTATGGCGCCAGAATTTCACTCTTCGTCGGGTTAATGGCAGCCTTGATTGATTTTTTTGTCGGCGTCATTTACGGCGGTGTTTCCGGGTATAAAGGCGGACGGACAGATAGTATCATGATGCGGATTATCGAAGTATTGTACGGTCTGCCGTATCTGCTGGTTGTCATATTGCTGCTGGTTGTCATGGGGCCGAGCCTTGCAACCATCATTATCGCGCTGTGTGTCACTGGTTGGGTTGGAATGGCCAGGATTGTCAGGGGACAAGTTCTGCAGATCAAAAATTTTGAATTTGTGCTGGCATCGAAATCATTCGGAACTAAGACATCGAGGATCATCCGGAAAAATTTGATCCCGAATACAATGGGGCCGATTATCGTTCAAATGACACTGACCGTACCGAATGCGATTTTTGCCGAGGCATTCCTGAGCTTCCTGGGATTGGGCATCCAATCACCGTTTGCGAGCTGGGGTGTGATGGCAAACGATGCATTAGGCGCCATTTTGTCAGGCTACTGGTGGACCTTGTTTTTTCCGGCTTTCTTTATTTCATTTACCATGTTTGCATTTAACGTATTAGGTGACGGGCTTCAGGATGCGCTTGATCCGAAGCTGAGGGAGTAGGTGAAGCGATGGAAAAAATATTAGATGTAAACGACCTGCACGTAACCTTTAGGACTTATGGCGGGACAGTGAAAGCAGTGAGGGGCGTCAGTTTTGATTTACATAAAGGCGAAACGTTGGCAATTGTCGGGGAGTCCGGCTGCGGGAAGAGCGTTACTTCAAACGCAGTCATGGGGTTGGTCCCCAATCCGCCCGGGAAAATTTCAAACGGAACGATTACATTCAAAGGAGAAGAACTGACAGCACTTCCTGAAAAAGATATGCGGAAAATTCGCGGCATCGACATATCGATGATTTTCCAGGATCCGATGACCGCACTGAATCCGACATTAACGATCGGTACTCAGCTGACAGAAGGCTTGATGGAGCATCGGAAAACGTCCAGAGGCAAAGCCCGCGAAAAAGCATTGCAGATGATGAACCTGGTCGGGATACCGAACCCGGAGGAACGGCTTAAGCAGTACCCGCACCAGTTCAGCGGCGGTATGCGGCAGCGGATTGTGATTGCCATTGCTTTGATTTGTGAACCGGAGCTCCTGATTGCTGACGAGCCGACGACCGCACTTGATGTGACCATTCAGGCTCAAATACTGGAATTGTTTGACCGCATTCAGGAACAGACCGGTGTATCGATTGTCCTGATCACACATGATCTCGGGGTTGTCGCGAAAATAGCCGACCGCATCCTTGTCATGTACGCCGGCAAGATTATCGAAGAGGGTACACGGAAGGAAGTATTTTACACGCCGCAGCATCCATATACAAGGGGATTGCTAAAATCAGTACCGAGGCTTGACTTTAAAGAGGATAAACTGACTCCGATTGACGGCACACCACCGGATTTATTCTCACCTCCACAAGGGTGCCCGTTTACAGCGCGGTGCCCCATGGCTATGGAGGTGTGTGATAAAGTTTACCCGCTCCAGACGGAAATCAGCAAGACGCATAAAGTGGATTGCTGGCTTCAGGATGAACGGGCTAAACAGCTTTTGGCTGCAACAGCCGACAACAATTAGCAAGGGGGAGAAAAGACGTATGAAGAAAAAGGGGTTTTTGTTAGTCATGCTTGTTGCCTTTATTCTAGTATTGACGGCATGTACAACGTCAACAGGCAATGAAGGCAGTGAAGAGGAAGACTCAGGATCAGATGCAGCGGCAAGTGAGGAAAATGACGGTAGCGGTGAGAAGGTATTACGCATGAATAATGGCGAAGAACCGACTTCGTTAAATCCGCCGGTCGGTTTTGATTCCGTTTCATGGAATGTGCTGAATAACTTGATGGAAGGACTGACGCGACTGGGTAAGGATGATACGCCCCAGCCTGCGATGGCAGAGGAATGGGAGGTCTCTGATAACGGAAAGACATACACCTTTCATTTGCGCGACGATGCCAAGTGGTCAAATGGTGATCCGGTCACGGCTGAAGATTTTGCCTATGCATGGAAACAGCTGCTGAATCCGGAGACTGGCTCGTCTGCAGCATTTCTCGGCTATTTCATTGAAGGCGGGGAAGCGTATAACGCGGGTGACGGTGCGGCAGATGATGTAGCAGTAAAAGCCGTTGATGACAAGACTTTTGAAGTGACATTGACAGCGCCGACCGGCTACTTCCTGCATGTGGTGTCCAATCCAGCATTCTTCCCGGTCAATAAAGAAGTGGCCAAAGAAAATCCGGAATGGTATTCTGAAGCGGATTCATTTGTTTCCAATGGACCATTCAAACTGGAGACCTGGAAACACGATAAGGAAATGGTATTTGCGAAGAACGATCAGTATTGGGATAAAGATACGGTGAATCTTGATAAAGTTCACTGGGCTATGGTTACTGACGTTAATACCGAATATCAGATGTTTGAAAGCGATGAACTGGATATGACCGAAATTCCACCTGATATGGCGGATCAGCTGATTGACGGGGATAATGTAGTCATTGAAGATCAGGCGGGTCTTTATTTTTACCGCTTTAATGTCAATCAGGAACCATTCCAAAATAAAAAGATCCGTAAAGCGTTTGCCTTGGCTATTAATCAGCAGGAAATCGTTGACTATGTCACCAAAAATAAAGAGAAGGCAGCTAAAGCATTTGTATCACCAGGATTCACAGCACCATCCGGCAAGGATTTCCGTGCGGCGAACGGTGATCTTGTCAACTTCGATCCGGAAAAAGCAAAACAATTATTGGAAGAAGGCATGGGAGAAGAAGACTATGATGAACTGCCGCCGGTCACATTGACATATAACACCGATGAGCAGCATAAGGCGATTGCCGAGACGATGCAAAATATGTTTAGTGAGAACCTTGGTGTTGATGTTGAGTTAGCTAATACGGAATGGAACGTCTTCCTGGAAGATCAGAAGTCACTGAACCTGCAGTTCTCCAGAAGTTCGTTCATCTTTGATTATGGCGATCCGATCAACTTCTTGGAAAGTTTTATCACGGATTCTTCTATGAATCGCACAGGCTGGTCCAATGAGGAATATGATAAGCTGATTTCACAAGCCAAAAAGGAGGCGGACGAAGAAAAACGCTGGGAAATGATGTATGAAGCGGAAAAAATATTGGCGGAAGAAATGCCGATTTTCCCAATCCATTACTATAACCAGGTTTACATTTACAAAGATGACGTCAAAGACATTGTGCGCCATCCGGTCGGCTATCTTGAACTGAAATGGGCAGATATCCAGCAGTAAGGTTGATTGCGGCAGATGTTGAAATCGTCGCTTCGGAAATTCGCGCGAGGTCGCCGGAAAATCGCGCGAGGTCGTCGGAAATTCGCGCGAGAACGCCATGAAATCGCGCGAGGTCGCCGGAAAATCGCGCGAGGTCGCCACGAAATCGCGCGAGGTCGCCGGAAAATCGCGCGAGAACGCCATGAAATCGCGCGAGGTCGCCGGAAAATCGCGCGAGAACGCCACGAAATCGCGCGAGAACGCCATGAAATCGCGCGACCTCAAAGGGAAGCCGCGCGGTCGAATTGAAGTGGGGAAGGAATGGCCTTGGCCGGCTGCTCCTTCTTTCATTTCTATACATAATATACATCGTGATGCTCATGAAGGATAGATTTGCATTAGAAAAACGCGGCACTCGCCTTGCCTTATAGCAAATAACGAAGCTTTTATTATAAGGTCATTCATCATTATAACCATTCCCTTCGCTTCGATCAGGGCACAAAACGACTTTCCGATGTTACAAAAAAGGACTTGATCCAATGAGACCTAAGCGTTTGGTACAAGGTGATACAATTGGCATAACAGCACCGGCAAGCCCGGCCGATATCCAAAAAATACGTCAGGCAATCCCGTTTTTTGAGCAGATGGGTGTGCACGTCAAGCTTGGCAAAACAATCCACCTGAGGTATGGCTATTTGGCCGGAACCGATACGGAACGCCTTGCTGATATTCATAATATGATTGTCGATGATTCCATCAAAGCGATTATGTTTGCCCGGGGCGGTTATGGGACGGCGCGAATAGCTGACAATTTGGACTATCAACTGATCGAGCAGCATCCCAAAATAATATGGGGATACAGCGATATCACCTATCTGCATACAGCCATTCGCCAAATAACCGGGCTGACAACGTTTCATGGGCCTATGCCGGCCTCTGATATCGCTGATAGTGATTTTGATGACCTGTCTGCAAGTATGTTTCGGCAGTTGCTCGAACCTGCCACACTGCATTATTCGGAAGCCATTTCCCCATTGCGTGTCATGGTACCGGGCCAGGCGGTCGCGGAACTTGTCGGCGGGAATCTGTCACTTTTGATCAGCTCACTCGGGACACCATATGAAATCGATACACAAGGAAAACTGCTTTTGCTGGAGGATATCGGCGAAGCGCCATATCGAATCGATTCCATGCTTAACCAGTTGCACCTTGCCGGCAAATTGGATGCGGCAGCAGGCATCGTCATCGGCGATTTTGCTGAGGCAGAGCCGCCGGAAGGGAAATCATCCCTTTCTTTGGAGCAGGTCTTTCATGATTATTTTTCCGGTCTGCGGTGTCCGGTGATGGCCGGATTTAAAATCGGTCACTGTTTCCCGCACTTTTCTCTGCCATTAGGAGAGAAGGCCGTTATGAACACAGCGGATAAAACATTGACAGTCGAAGCGGGCGTGAGATAGATAACGTGATTGGATAAATATAAAGGGGGAGCACGTGATTGACGAAACAAACCTTTAATCAATTTTCAGAAGAGATTTGGGTGACATCGGTGCAGGTTGCAACGGTATGGACATCACCGTTGTCTCCGCGTTCAATTGACCAACACGGAATCAGTAATCCGACGAACATGGATAGCTGGATTAGCAGTCTCAGTTACGCATCAACCGTTGCTTTATCGGACGAAAATCGTATTCAGACACAGACACTATACGGAGAAACAGTCATCGTTACAGGCATAGAAGATGACTGGGCACATGTTGTTATCCCGACGCAGCCCTCAGTAAAGGACGAACGCGGCTACCCGGGCTGGATACCGCTGAATCAACTGAAAAAGATGAATAAGCCGGACTGGCAGCGCGAGAACTCAGCTGTGGTTACACAACAGCATGCCTGGCTCGAGGCTGAAGACGGCAAAAGCACGATGAAGCTCAGTTATATGACGATTTTACCGGTAGAGGCCAAGACGGGCACCCGTGTTAAGGTGAACACGCCACATGGTTATTTTTATTTACAGGACAATGATGTGACGATTTTCAGGGCGGATCAAGGTCTGCCCAAACGCCCGGGTACTGAACTGGTAAAAGCCGGCATGCCCTATATAGGCTTGGATTACTTCTGGGGTGGTATGAGTTCATTCGGCTATGACTGCTCAGGCTTTGCTTATGCCATGCATAAAGCGAACGGCTATGAAGTTCCGCGTGACGCCGGTGATCAGGCACAATACGGTCAAAAAATACCATATGACCGGCTGGAACCGGGTGATTTGCTCTTTTTCGCTTATGAAGAAGGCAAAGGCCAATTGCATCATGTGGGATTTTACTACGGTAACGGCAACATGCTCCATTCGCCGCAAACCGGACGCGGCATTGAGCTGATTGACCTGAACGGCACGATATACGAAAAAGAGCTTTGTGCTGCAACCAGATACTGGCAGCAAGCAGAGGAGTCATCATAATGACAGCGAAAATATTACAACTCAATCAACTGACTAAACACTTTAATATGGGTAAAGGGCAAATCCTGCAAGCTGTTAATGATGTGACGTTTCATATTAATAAAGGGGAAACGTTTGGCCTGGTCGGGGAATCCGGGTGCGGCAAAACAACGGTCGGTCGTACCATCATGGGTCTCTATAACAAGACATCAGGTGATGTTTTGTATGACGGGCAGAACGTACATAATCTCGATGACAACGAAACGCTTCATTTTTACCGTCACATGCAAATGATTTTCCAGGATCCGTATGCATCATTGAATCCGCGTTCGACTGTGAAGGAAGTGATCGCTGAGCCGATGGAAGTCCATGGCCTCTACCCGAATAAAAAGGAGCAGCTTGACCGGGTTATTCAGCTCTTAGAAGAGGTTGGGCTGAATCGGGATCATGCCGACCGTTACCCGCATGAATTCAGCGGCGGACAGCGGCAGCGGATTGGAATTGCGCGTGCTCTGGCGCTTGACCCGGACTTTATCATAGCTGATGAACCGATTTCGGCGTTGGACGTCTCCGTTCAGGCTCAGGTCGTGAATCTATTAAAAAATTTGCAAGAGGAAAAAAGCCTAACCTTTTTGTTCATTGCTCATGATTTATCCATGGTGAAACAGATTTCTGATAGGATAGGTGTGATGTACTTAGGGAATCTGGTGGAATTGACTTCGAGTGATTCGCTTTATGAAAACCCGCTTCATCCCTATACACAGGCACTCCTGTCGGCGATTCCGATTCCGGACCCGGATATCGAGGATACACGCGAGCGAATTATCCTGGAAGGTGAGCTGCCGAGCCCGATCAATCCACCGAGCGGCTGTGTGTTTCGTACGCGCTGTCCGTTTGCGATGGATGTCTGCGCCCGGAAAAAGCCTGAGTGGCGTGAGGTCGAAAAAGATCATTATGTCGCATGCCACTTATATGACGAAACGTTGAATAAGACGGATCATTCGGACATAACAATCAATCAGAAGCCTGTGCAGTCATAAAATGCAGGTTCTAATCGAATAGGTCTAAGGACAGGATAGATGTTTAGAAGACCTTATAAGAAACAATTTCGATATACGTTATAGATGGGGCCGCATGCCGCGTTTTTCTAATAACGTCAGAAAGTATACATTATGGATGACCTTATAGGAAAAGCTTCGGCATTCGCTATAAGACGAGGCGAATACCGCGTTTTTCTAAAATCTTTGGTTCTATTGTTTTCCTCAACTGTATAAAATCTAATAGTAGGAATGCTAGAGGCTGTACCTGCGAATTTTATAAGGTTAAGGAGGCAGTACATGCGAAAAGACAACATCATACCAAAGATCAGAAAAAAGCGAAAAAAACGTCAGGCTCAATCCGTGCAGCTGCTGCAAAAAAATAGAGGACCGGTGTCACTCAACAAGTCTCCGGCATCATGGAAAGCATCCACTATTCTATTTTTATCCTGCTTAGTGACGCTTATTCTGGTGATTCCGACTTTAATCGTTGTGCCGTTTATGTCCAATGCTGATGATGAAGGAAAAGTTGTTGAAAAAAGCGGCGAGGATGTGGAAATTGCGATGGGAGATTCTCCGTTTGCGGTTGAAGTCATGCGGGCGAACTCTGAACAGGTTGAAAAAGTCCCGCTTGAGACATATGTTTCACGTGTGGTTGCCTCAGAGACACCAGCCGAATTTGATGTGGAGGCTTTAAAGGCTCAGGCTTTGGCTGCCAGGACGTTCATCGTCAATCGCCTGCTTCATCAGGGCAATGCGGACAATCCGGATGTGACAGATACCACCAGTGATCAGGTATATCATAATGAACAGGAACTCAGAAAGACAATGGGAAGCGACTATGATGAGGAAATGACTAAAATCAAAAAAGCGGTCACAGCCACTAAAGGTGACATTTTAACCTATAAGAATAACCCAATCACAGCTGCCTATTTTTCCACCAGTAATGGCTATACGGAAAACTCCGAGGATTATTGGGAAAATAAAGTGCCGTATTTGCGCAGTGTGAAGAGCCCGTGGGATAAAGATACACAAAAATTCATGGATCAAAAAGTATTGACGATAAATGAAATGGAAGAATCACTTGGCACGGACCTTCCATCACTTGATCAATTGTCAATGGAAATCACAAGAACGGAAGGGCAACGTGTTGACCGGCTCAAAATTGGTGAAAAATCCTATTCAGGACGTAAAATTCGTGAAGAGCTGGGATTAAGATCAAGTGATTTTTCCATCGAGAAAAAGAATGACCATCTGATTTTCACGACAAAAGGATTCGGCCACGGCATCGGCATGAGCCAGTTCGGTGCAAATGGCATGGCAAAAGAGGGCAAAACATATAAAGAAATAGTAAAGCACTATTATCAGGGAGTCGAAATTAGCTCTGTATCTGATATCGCGCCAAAATTAGTTGCCAAATAAAGATACATTTATGCGGGTTGAGGCGATTTCTCAGTGACTATCATGACCAACAGAATGATGGAAAGCGAGCTGCTGTTGTGTGACGGTTTCGAATAATAGTAGCTTGTATGCCCCGGGGTCTTCTGATGTCCCGGGCATTTTTGTGTCCTAACGTTAGAAGGTATAGATTATGGATGTCCTTGACGAATGCTGATTTTTTCGAACATAAAAGGAAAGCGGGCGCACATGGGGAGATAGCACCGCGTACCGAAAGCCAGTCAATCACCTTAAAAACCTCCAATCGGCGGAAAATCCTTCAAATCTGCAGCCAACAGCCATATTAACCTCCTTACCTTACCCTGGATTTCAGAAAACATGCACAAAACCGGGAAATTTTTTGATTAAAATGTATAGTTTCCCGTTTTTCTGCTCAGAATGGTTGTTGAGGTGATAGACATGAAAGAAGAAAACAACACTCCAAAAAATAAATGGAGTCGCATTTTCCGGAAGAAGTGGTTCTTTCCGGCAGTCTACTTGACGATTGCTGCTCTTCTTCTCTCAATGGTGGTATGGTACCAGAATCTTGGCAATCAAATAGATGAAAGCCAGGAGGAAAATACAGAAGAGTACTCACCAGTTGAGCATGGCGAAGAAGCACAGCCGGTTATGGATCAACAGGAAGTTGTGCAAAAGCCCGTCGAAAGCATGGATCAAGCAGAAATCGTAACTAAATACTATGACTACAACGCGGAGCAGGAAGCTCAGGAGAATGCAATCGTCGTATTTAACGACCGCTACTATCAAAGTACAGGCATTGATATTGCATCTGCTGACGGCGAAACATTTGATGTGTTGGCGTCATTGAGTGGGAAAGTTACTGAAATCAAGGAAGATCCATTGCTTGGTAATGTCGTAACATTGAAACATGAGAATGACGTGACGACGCATTATGCCAGTTTAGGAGACGTTAAGGTTTCCGCTGATCAGAAAGTTAAGCAGGGAGAAACTCTAGGAAGTGCGGGTAAAAATCTCTTTGGCAAGGACAACGGCACACATCTCCATTTTGAGATAAGAAAAGATGGCAATGCTGTAAATCCGGAAGACTTTTTTAACCAGCCATTAAGCGCACTTGATAAAGCTGCAGCCGATAATGAAAAGGCACAAGGCGACGAAGGTTCGAAAACTGACGGAAGCGAGCACAAGAGCGAACAACCGGATGCATCGAACCAAGAAACTAGTGAATCTGATTCCGAGGATTCAGAAGAGAACTCAGACTCAGAAGGAACTGAAGAAGAAGGTTCAGGATCTGACGGATCTGATAACGCAGAAGACAGCGGATCCGGTTCTTCCGACAGTGACACCCCGGAATCCGGGGCAAGTGAAGACAGCAATCAGGATGATACTTCAAACGGTGCAACACAACAAGGTACCGAATGAGCGATGCGGAAGATGAAAATTTATCCTTCATCTTCCACATCACAAAACGTTTCATCTATTTGTATAAGAACCCTAGTTATCATTAACTAGGGTTCTTCGCGTTTTCCAGAACGTTTTCTATCAATTGTGCGAAATTTGTCGAAGGAAATGTCTTTTATTTGCCGAATTTTGTGTTATTATAGCAACAGATGTAATTTTTCATATATTTCTGTTATATAGCCGAATAAATGCCTGTTTTAATGAGGTGGTGCCTTCATGTCAAGTTTTAGGACTAATATGATGCCTGATTCGATCGCAGATTTGGCAATGGATAACGAACTGGGAATCGAACAAATTTTATTGATCTTGCGGCAGCATTACGATGAGCACACCGTTCGTCAACTGATGCGGCAATTTTGTCATGAGACGACCTCTGAAGAAATCAGAAAAAAAGGCATGGAATATCTATATATGCATGGCTTTTATGACGATTTGCAGCAGCTCATTATCAAAAACAGATTATCGAAATCGCCGTCCAATCACAAATGGGCCGATGTTTATCAGCTGACACTGGACCGCAAGCAAAGACGGTATCCCGATAATGAAATTTTAAGATGTGTCCAAACATTTCAGACAGAGGAAGCTGAGCTTGAATGTCTACTCGAGTTTATAAATACATCCATTTATTTTAAGCGGTGTGAATATGGAAGATTAGGCAACATCATGGATAAACAGCAGAATTTATTCGGAAAAATCAATGATGCCTTTTTGCTGGAGTTTTTTTACATCCGGCTGTATCATAATTTATTCGTTTATTATCTTGTTCGTAATGAAGTGATCATGGCGCGTAAATATGCTTTTCGGGTTCTTACGCAAACAACCAATCCCGAAATAAAAATAAGTTTGCACATTGCACTTGGGTTATCGTACACGTTTGACACATATTTTCAGGCAATGCACCACTTTACAGAAGCACTTAAAATTGCACAAAAAGAAAGACAGGATAAAGTTGTGGAGGTAATCAAACAGCAAAATATCCCTTTTATTGCAGCACATTTTAACGAGGTTGAAGGCGTTACATCCACGGACAGGAGTGAACAGGCTCATATTGAAATAGCTAAAGGAAATGATGCAAGGGCAGAGGCTATTTTAAGCGGGATAGAAATTAATACACCATTCAGACTGTACTATTTGGGGCTCGCAAAGAAGGATAAAACCATTCTCTTGCAATCGTACAACCAATTTATTGAAAAAAGAAGCGACTACTTTTTCTGCAGACTGCCGTTAAATGCGCTAAGGAAACTGAACAGTTAGTTTGCAGTTTGAAAAACATGCCACACGCACACATAATTTTGCTTAATATGAAAATAGGGTCGGCTTTTACATTAATTGAGAGGAGCTTAAAATTGAAAAAATTCATTGTTTCGCTTGGTGTAGTTGCAACATTGCTGTTAGGTGTATTGCCGTTTGGATCAACAAGTATAGCGGGCGACCAGCCGATTGTAAATTATGATCCGGATTTGGGAGACTTGATGTAGTGACAGAGAGGTATTCTTCATAAAAAAATAGACTCCGGATAAATGTTTTGCAACAGCATCATACACCGTTTATCCGGGAATGATTTGTTTTTCTGATATGCTCAGTTGTGCAGAACGAGCATCAATGCCAAGCCGTATCCCTATTTTCATTTTTTATTATATCTGAAAAAGAATAAAAAATCGAGTGATTCCCGAATTATTTTCCAGGGTCTGGTGCCTGCTGTGGATTTCGGGGATTTTTTGATTCACCTCCATTTACAATGAAGCTGCTCCTGCAATGTTGTAAAAAATACGTCTTGTCCCTATTTCACCAAAGTGCGAATTTAATCATAATCCTCCCTTAACTTTAATAAAATGTTACAAACCAAGCATTCAGAATCGTCTGAGGTGAGAGCTTGTGTAGCTTTCCATCCAGCCATCCGAATTGTCATCCAATACATACAAACATCATATGCGAAGGGGTTTTTTTCAGTTGATCCTGTAAATAAAATACAGCCAGAGCTGCACATAAGAATTGTCCAGAAGATAAGTGAACAGTGTAACATGTATCACCTTGTCTCAAACCACACCTCGGAAATATCCAACTTAGGGAGGCGAATGGTGTGCACGATTACATCAAAGAAAGGACAATCAGGATAGGCAGATATGTCGTGGAGACGAGGAAAACTGTCCGATTGATTGCCAAAGCATTTGGTGTCTCCAAAAGCACAGTCCACAAAGACTTAACAGAACGCTTGCCAGAAATAGATCCCGAACTCTATAACCAGGTCAAAGATGTACTCGATTACAACAAATCAATCCGTCATCTCCGCGGAGGCGAAGCAACACGCACCAAATACAGAAATGATAGCAAAACAGAGGACCCCACCTTCAAGCCAGTAGGATAAAGTGAAAATCAACACAATTGATGACCACTAAAGGAGGTGGTTACACCACAACACCACTATAGTCTACATCTAAGGAGGAGGTGCAGCTACTTTGGAAAAACCCGGCCCTGATAGTACGGCCGGGTTTTGTGATGCCTGGCTGGCCGTGATGGACGCGCGACAAGACGGCGAACATGTTCCGGAGGGCGCAAACATGGGCGCGAGAGCTGAAACATGTTCCCGAGAGCACGAACATGTTCCGGAGAGCACAAACATGTTCCCGAGAGCGCAAACATGTTCCCGAGAGCCGAAACATGTTCCGGAGAGCGCAAACATGTTCCCGAGCGCCGAAACATGTTCCCGAGAGCGCAAACATGTTCCCGAGAGCTGAAACATGTTCCGGAGAGCACAAACATGTTCCCGAGAGCCGAAACATGTTCCGGAGAGCGCAAACATGGGCGCGAGAGTGCCATGAACCAACCCTTTAGCATATTAATATAAGCTCTGTTTCGCAAAGTCATTATTAAATTTGATAGGTATTGATGAGTGTTGCGGAAAATCTTGAATCGATGGCGAGTAGTAAACTCTGGCACTATTATTGCCAGAATGTTTGAGATTCATCGAGTTTAAAATGACATATATTGTTTTTCTGGAAGCAACTTGCAGCAATTCTCGGCATTGTTTATTCGTGATTGTAGGGCCATGCAGAAGAAAAAGGTCAAGAATAACACGTTCATGGGCGTTGTAACTGATGGCATTGCACCGAGGACATTGCCATTTTTTGTATAGGCGTTTCATCGGATATTGATCGCATTTTTCACAAGGTATGCCTTTTATCAGATGGTGTTCGCCTATATTGTGCGAATGCAAGATATCTGTTCGGAGCGGCATGTTTCCCTTTATTAAAATCTGGCACAATTTTTTGATATCTGAATTGGTAAGGATGTCCTTTGTGTAATTTGAGCTAAGTCTGTCAAGTTGATGGTGGAGGCTTTCATTATGAATGATCTTGTTATAAACATCCGCATCTTTTGTGACATTTTCAATAACAGTTGAGGGGTAAGCAACAACAACGAGCGTTTCAATCGGAATATTGAAGATATTATGCTGTGCAAGCCAACTCTGCAAATGTGTTTTTTGCGCTTCCGCTTGTAAAATCGGATCTTTATACGACTTTATTTCACCATTTACGGACTGCGTTAATTGTCGTTGTTCGGAATCGTATTTAAAAGTTCCTTTCTGATTCTTTATCTCAAGTATATAAAGAGCCTTTTTTGTCAGGATTAGCGAATCAATTTGAAAATAAAATGGAGGGTTTTCCAACCGGACACCTTGAAAAACGAAGAAATCTTTGCAGGGATAAGTGGAAAGTTTGTAGTCAACATTCTTCTCGCCATCATAACCTGCCTTGGCTCGTTTGTATTCTGAAACGATGGCTTCATGGTGCCGATACTGTTTCAGGATACGCCTGAACAGCGCTTCATAAGCTAGCAGCTCGTGTGGCTTATTTCGTTGCATGATTGTAGTGGGGAACAAGTCATCACTCCTTATTGAAAATGATTGATCAATTTATTATTCGACATATTTATACGATTTCCTGCTAAGAATGCATTTATTTTAAAAATATTATGAGACTCATCTAAAATTGAAAAGCGAGGATGTTCCGAACGGTGAAACATGGGCGCGAGAGCTGAAACATGTTCCCGAGAGCGCAAACATGTTCCCGAGAGCTGAAACATGTTCCCGAGAGCGCAAACATGGGCGCGAGAGCTGAAACATGTTCCCGAGAGCACGAACATGTTCCGGAGAGCGCAAACATGTTCCGGAAAACCACATTATCACCCCGTCTCTAGGGCTATTAGGGCAGCTATTTCCGACCTCGTATCCTCTTCAGGTTTGATGTCACACACTTCCGCTGCATAGTGAATTTTTCCTAAGCATTTTTATGCAAATGGAAGTTATATATAATGTTTTGTGGTAAAATATAATATTAGCGGTAATGTGTTTACATATGGATACGAGAAGTATTTGATATCAGGGAGGATTAAATAAATGTTTTCGAGGGATATCGGAATTGACCTGGGTACGGCCAATGTGTTGATCCATTTAAAAGGAAAAGGAATTGTGTTGAATGAACCCTCCGTTGTGGCAATTGATAACAATACCGGCCGCGTGCTTGAGGTCGGGGAGGAGGCGCGCCGCATGGTGGGGCGGACGCCTGGCAATATTGATGCGATCCGTCCATTAAAAGATGGTGTGATCGCCGACTTTGATATGACAGAAGCAATGCTGCGGCATTTTATTGATAAAATAAATGTTAAAGGGTTTTTCTCCAAACCGACGATGCTGATTTGCTGTCCGACAAATATTACGAAAGTCGAACAGAAGGCGATAAAAGAAGCGGCTGAAAAATCCGGTGGCAAAAAAGTTTATCTGGAAGAAGAACCGAAAGTGGCCGCGGTCGGTGCGGGTATGGAGATTTACCAGCCGAGCGGGAACATGATTGTGGACATCGGCGGCGGCACAACGGATGCTGCGGTGTTGTCGATGGGTAATATCGTAACGGCTGAAACGGTTAAAATGGCCGGGGACAAATTTGATGCGGAGATTCTGCAATACATCAAAAAAGAGTATAAACTGCTGATTGGCGAACGGACGGCTGAGGAAATCAAAATTCATGTGGGAACTGTCTGGGCAGGTTCGCGCGAGGAGGAACTGGAGATTCGCGGTCGTGATATGATGACCGGTTTGCCGCGTACAATTACAGTTCATTCAGAGGAAATTGAAAAAGCACTACGGGAGCCGGTTTCTATTATCGTACACGCTGCCAAGCAGGTGCTGGAGAAGACACCGCCTGAATTGTCGGCTGACATCATCGATCGCGGGGTTATTTTGACCGGCGGCGGTGCGTTGACACACGGAATTGACCGACTGCTTGCTGATGAACTGAAAGTCCCCGTCCTCCTGTCTGAGGACCCAATGGATTGTGTTGCCAAAGGAACCGGCATCATGCTGGAGAATATTGACAAAATTGAACGGAAAAAGATTGTCTGATTGATTCATTACTTTGGTAAAACGGCAGCTGGCGAGCACGTCTGTACGCGCAAAAGCATCCTTTGTGCAGACCTTAGTGAGTACCGTATTTGTCAGCCGCGCCGGGTGAATCGAGCCAATTCAGTAAAATGGACAACATTTGGACTGTCGTGGTAATGTAAATCATAATGATAATGAAATTCGGCAAACAGGGATTCGAAATATAAAGCCCTAATACGATTAAAAAATCCGGACAGCGATGAGTCATATGCAACAACAGATGTAAGGAGAAACATGCCATGCCAACAGACGAAAAAGAAAAAACAGAAGAACACAGTAATGCAGCAGTACAGGAAAAAGAACAACAGCAGGAACAGACTCCGGACAAGGTGACGCGCGAAGATCAGAAACAGCAGGGGGAAATCTCAACAGATAAAGCGGCACGGAAAGAACAAAGGAAAAAGCGGAAAGAGGAAAAGCGCCAAAACAAAAAACCGCGCCGCCGCATTTTTCCCATCTGGCTGCGGCTTATTGTTGTGCTCGTTCTTTCGGTAATCGCACTTCTGGTGGGTGTGATGGTTGGCTATGGTGTGATTGGGGACGGTAACCCGACTGACGCATTGAAGTGGGAAACATGGCAGCATATTATCGATATCGTGGTGAAAAAATAGAAAAACGCGGCATTCGCCTCGTCTCATAGCGCGTGCTGAAATTTTTCCATTAAAGTTATCCATTATTTATACTTTCTGACGTTATAAAACGAAACATGCCCGCTCCACACGGGCATGTTTTATGCCGAAATTCCCCTTGAAAACAGCGCGCCTCTGTTATAGTGCGTGTTCAAAAAGGAGGATAAAAAGGACCAAGAAGTTCGAGACGGCGCAGTTTCGAGCAGCGGAATGTATGCCTTTAGATACATGAGCACAAGTAAGGCTACCCTGAATCCGCTTCGCACGCAGGAAAAGTGTTTTTCTTTTCCAAGGAGCGGAGAAACAAGCCAACGAAGAAATTCGAAGTGTCATGTTTACCGGACTTTTTGAACAACCTCTTATAATAACAATATCTTACATATATAAAGGAGCGATTGCATGGATATCGACCAAATCAAGGAGACCATACCACACCGCTATCCATTTTTACTGGTTGATAAAGTAACGGAAATAGAAGAGGGCAAGCGGGTTGAAGCAATCAAGAATGTGACGGCAAATGAGCCATTTTTCCAGGGACATTTTCCTGACTATCCGGTCATGCCCGGTGTGTTGATTGTTGAGGCACTGGCACAGGCCGGCGCGATTTGCGTGCTTGGCATTGAAGAAAACCAGGGCAAGGTCGGTTTTCTCGCAGGACTTGAAAAATGTCGGTTTAAACGCCAGGTAAAGCCGGGCGATCAGCTGCATCTGGAAGTCGAGATCATCCGCTTGAAAGGTCCGGTCGGCAAAGGCAAAGGTGTTGCAACCGTCAACGGCGAAGTAGCCGCAGAAGGCGAAATCACCTTTGCCTTAAAGTGAAACTTCATTCCGTGGGGCGGTTTTCCCCACGGAATGTTAGTTGAACCAATCAGGCACTAATGGTCAGTTAGCCGGCGTTTTTTGGCGGCTTACAGACCATAAGATGCGTGGAAAAGTGAAACTTCATTCCGTGGGGCGGTTTTCCCCACGGAATGTTAGTTGAACCAATCAGGCACTAATGGTCAGTTAGCCGGCGTTTTTTGGCGGCTTACAGACCATAAGATGCGTGGAAAAGTCGAAACTTCATTCCGTGGGGCGGTTTTCCCCACGGAATGTTAGTTGAACCAATCAGGCACTAATGGACAGTCGGATTCCCGCTCATTTTTTTTGGCTTTCCTTCACAAGCTTGAAGTGGGGGTCTTAATGCCAGTTATGTACAGAATAAAATAACATGTCTGTAGGTTCCCCACCTAAGCTGTGGGGAATTTTTCTATTTCCCTCAACCTATCGCACTGCCTCTTAAAAATCATTTTCAAAAAAACAAGTATCACTTCTAAGAAAACGGTTAAGCTATAAACGAAAGTGAACTTGAAAAGGAGGGATAACATGATACAGCGTAAATGGCTGATAAAATTTGGAGCACCCATTTTGGCATTGTCACTTGTTGCCGCCTGCGGAAATGATGAGCAGCAAGATCCGGCCGGCGATAATGAAGACGAAGCGCCGCTGAACCAGGAGGAAGATAATCCGGATATGAACGGTGAAAACCAGGATGATCCACAGCTGGATAACGACAACGATAACGGCACAAACGAAGATGGAACAGATACAAACCAGGACGGCATGAACGGCAACGATCAAAACGATAATGACGGCACTCCGAATGATAACAATAAAGATAACCCGATGGATAAAGAAGAAGACAATAAGTAAAGGTTCGACGGCATTGAATCCCCTTTCGCGAAAGGGGATTTTTAGTAACGTCAGAAAGTATAAATGATGGATGACCTTATAAGAAAAGCTTCGGCATTCGCTATAAGACAAGGCGAATGCCGCGTTTTTCTAATATGACCTTAAGAATAGGTTCGGAAATTAAGGCGTGATTAAATATCGTATCCGGTGTAAGGTCAAACGTTAGATAAATTGTTTGCAGTTCAATGAACAATTCTGCCCCGTTATTCCCTTTTTTCGCCCCGAATTTTGCTTGAATAGCGGAACGAGGGCTCAGGCCCGGAAAACCCAACTTTAGTGGATCCTCATTCCGTTATTTGTGTCAATTAAGACTTTTCCAGCACGTTAGCGGATTCTCATGCCGCTATTTCTTCTTTTCGCCTTAGTTTTGCCCTGTTTTTACTTAAATAACGGAATGAGGATTCATGACACCACTTAATAAAGTCATTTATGCCCATTTAGCGGAATCAGGATCCGTTAGGCTATGAATACTCCCGTTTAAGCGGCTCCTCTCTGCCGTCATGCGCTTCTGTGGATTACGAGCCTGTGACAGTTATGGGTAAGAGCCGTCGTAATATGTTTCCGAAATAGTTCTTGGCAAAATTCAGCTGTGAACATTGTAGGGGATAGATGTATCCAGAATATTGTAAAGCCATATATAGACAAGAATACACATCATCGGAATTTCTCTGACGAATATGGAAAGAGAGACCGGACCGTCCTTTACCCATTTTTTCCTATATCCGTTTGCCTATAGAGTAACTCTCCGAACATAAGAAATGAAATATATGCAAAATATTTATAAAATTTTCCAATTTTGATAGCTAAATATGTAGGATAGTAGTACAATGGTCACGAATACACCATTTAATATAAAGCGTTTGAGGGGGGAAAGTTCATGGCACAAAACTTTTCATCACCGTTATACATAATCACCGAGCGTACGCAAGCTATACTAAGAGAAGATTCATCCTATTATCAGTCACGTATTCTTGAGGAGTCAAACGAACGGAATTCGGTACACAGGCCGGATCAAATTATCAATAATACGTGCATATTAAATGGGTCGACATTAAAAGGCCGGCGTGACTCAATGAAGGGTCTCTTAAAACTGAACAGCAAAGTGCCGGTACCGGTCGTTCCTGAAAAAGGGGTCTATATGTTACCGACGTGCGCATCAAAAAACAAGAATAATGTCTGGATTTCCTTTTACCAGATCAATGATTTTGAGCAGTGTGATAACAGGACCTATGTGTCGTTCCATGATGGCACCGGATTGTTTGTTAATGTTTCAGAATCCGCTTTTGACATGCAATATAAGCGGACAGGCGAAATCATTGCCAGAATGAATCGTTCATTCTTTTTTGGCGGCGGTCCATTCTGGTGGAGACCTTTATTATAAACTTTCCCGTATCTCGGTTCCAATCCTTGCCTTTTCACACTGAGCCATGTAGAATGGAAAAATGACTGACTGGTTAGTAATATAATTCTGACTTAATAAATATGAAACTGGGTGTTCACAGTGAATGCGAAAAAAATAAAATTGATTGAAGCCGGGATGAAATTGTTTGCTGAAAAAGGTTACCATATGACCTCGGTTGAAGCGATTGCAGAGGGTGCGGGCGTCTCCAAAGGCGCCTTTTATTTGTATTTCCAATCCAAAAAGGACTTTATCATGACCGCGTTTCAATACTATCATGACGAAATTAACCGCAGGATTGAGCACGTCGAACAGGAAGATTTGCAGGCGCGCGACAGTTTCGCCAAACAAATCGACGTGGTGACAACCTACATTTATCAATACAAAGATTTTCTTACCATGCATCTTACTCAAACTATTTCAATCGGAGAAAACACGGATGCTTTCATTAAGAAAATAAACGACCAGAATTTTCACTGGCTGCGGCGAAATGTTATGACCATTTACAAAGAGCAAATGGAACCATATGACCCGGATATCATCATCCAGCTTGAAGGACTGATTAACAGTTACTTCAAATGGATTATCATAGACGGAATCCAAATCGACGGGAACCGATTAGGGGCTTATATCGTACGAAGAATGGATGATCTAATTAACGGTTTGGTGGAGCGGAATGAAACACCGCTGGTCACGGCACATACCTACGCAGCTCATCAGGACCAGGACGCCATTACCGCTATCTTAAACACTATGAAAACTAAGATCGCTACACTGGAATTATCTGAAGAAAAGGCGAGTGAACTGAAAGAGATCCTCGAAATTATCCGAAATGAAGCGGTGAAAGAATGTCCGCAGAAGGCAATGATTCAGGGGATGCTGGTTCATTTTCAACGCATCCCGGAATTTAGAACGGAATGTCAGGAAATGGCACGTCGCTTACACATCGATTTGCTTGATTAGACCGGCCCGTTTTGTGAAAAGTTATGGCTACTGACCTATGACAGATGATCTGCGGGTTAGTCAACAACTTATCAAAAAACAGCCATTACATAAAACGAAAAAAGAGGAGATACAGCCATGCGAAAATTTTTTCTAACGGCAGCGGCAATTGTACTGATAAGTATGCTTGCTGCATGCAGTCAGAACGAAGACGACAATGAAGAACAGGAGGAACAGCCCACGGCGGTGGAAACGGCCAAAGCAGCAAGTGGTGATCTGGTCATCAAAAAATCACTATACGGCCGCACTGAGCCGGGCAGCACAACACCGGTGACACTACAGTCTGCAGGGGAAATCACCGAACTCAAGGTTGAAAATGGCGATACCGTGGAAGAGGATGAGCATCTGGCAACCGTTAAAACAGCTGCAGGCAGTCAACATATCAATGCCTCCAAGGCAGGTGAAATTGCTCAATTGACGGCGGAAGAGGGAGCGATGGCCTCACCTGATTCCGGCCCGCTTATGATCATTGCCGATTTTGATCCGCTGACGATCAATCTGACGGTTGCCGCGGAAACACTGGATTTACTGGGAACAGGGGATACGTATCCGGTGACGATTGATGATCAGGAATATGAAGCTGAGATCACGTCTGTCGCCTCCATGCCCAATGATACAGGCCTTTATCCGGTAGAAGCCGACATCAGCAACGGCGACGGCCATATTACAACGGGTACCGTAGCCAATTTGCAAGTGCCGGAAAACCGAGTAAAAGATACAATGATCCTGCCGACTGAAGCCATTGTCACCGAAAGCGGTGAGACGTTTGTGTATGTTGTAAAGGACAATCAGGCGGTGAAAACGAACGTGACGATTCAAGAAAGCCAGTCCGAGGAGACAGCTGTCAAAGGTGATGTCGCTGAAGGCGATCAGGTCGTTGTCAATGGCTTATTGACCCTGTCGGATGGCATGGAAGTCAACGTCATTGAAGGGGAGGATAAATCTTGAAGCTCGTCAATACCTCTGTTAAACGGCCTGTCGGTGTGATTATGATCGTCCTGGCGATCATCGCCCTCGGTACGGTGTCACTGCGCAATTTGAATGTCGATCTGTTTCCGAAAATTGATTTGCCGATTGCCGTTGTCGCAACATCGTATGAAGATGCCGCACCACAGGAAGTCGAAAATTTAATCAGCCGGCCAATTGAGTCCTCGGTCAGTTCGGTGGAAGGGATTCAGACTGTACAATCGCAGTCACAGTCGGGTTCCTCCCTTGTGGTCATGATGTTCAATAATGGAACCGATCTTGATCAGGCCTTGCTCAACGTACGCGAAAGTGTTGATCAAGTCAAGGGCATGCTCCCGGATGAAGCCGGCGAGCCGAGCATCATGCGGTTTAGTCCTGATCAGCTGCCCGTTATGTGGGTTGGTCTGACAGGGGATCAAGCTTCGGAACTGACAAAGGTTGCCGACGATCAGATCGTGCCGTTTTTTGAACGCCAGAGCGGTGTAGCATCTGTCACCGTTGAGGGGGCAAAAGAACGCGAAATCCAAATTGTGCTTGATCAGTCTAAAATGCAGCAGTATGGTGTGACGGCACAAACGATTACACAAGCCTTGAACAGCTCGAACCAATCGGCTTCAGTCGGTGACGTTGAAAAAGGGAACAAGGATCTGCAACTGAGAGTGACCGGCGAATTTGAATCGGTCGACGATATTCGAGAAACGATTGTCCAGACCGAATCAGGCGGTACCATTCACGTCGACGAGCTTGCGGAAGTAAACGATACGTACAAAAAATCATCAGGCGAAACACTGGTGAATGGTGAATCCGCTGTTGTGTTGTCCATCATGAAAAAGACTGATGCCAACACGGTCGAAGTGGCAAACAATATCAATGACAGCATGGAAGAACTGGAAGGTGAACTGCCTTCAGATGTGCAGTCGGATGTTATCATTGACACGTCTGAGTACATTAAAATGTCGATTAGCTCGGTCGTACAGAACATTTTGATCGGTGGCATTATTTCGTTCCTGATTTTATTGCTGTTTTTGAAGAGTCTGCGCGCGACGATTGTTATCGGTCTATCGATTCCAATTGCCATTATCTCCACATTTACGCTAATGTATTTTACCGGTGAAACGCTGAATGTGCTCACACTGGGCGGACTCGCGCTCGGACTTGGAATGATGGTCGACAGTTCAATCGTTATACTCGAACATATTTATACGTACAGGCAGCGTGGCTATTCGCTGATGGAATCAGCCATTAAGGGTGCTTCTGAACTGGCCCCGGCCGTTATTGCCTCCACGACTACGACATTGGTTGTCTTTCTGCCGATGGTCTTTGTTGAGGGTATCGCATCTGATATGTTCACACCATTGGCACTGGCCGTATCATTCTCGTTGATTGCATCACTCATTGTCGCCGTGACACTGGTCCCGATGCTTTCATCAAAACTACTGGCCAAAGCAACGCAGGAAAGTGGAAGGCGTTATTGGTTCAACCGCGTGCTGGACCGTGTGAATAATGGGTATCGCAGCGTTCTGAAATGGGTGCTTGGACACCGGAAAACAACTGTATTTGGAACGCTTGCCGTCATTGCCGGAAGCCTTGCGCTCACCCCAATGATCGGTGCTTCGTTTATCCCGTCATCCGATCAAGGACAGCTTCAGATAACGGTCGAAACCGCACCGGGAAGTTCACTGGCCCATACACAGGATGTGACGGAACAAGTCAGTAGAGAGTTAGAGGCGTATGATGATCTTCTGGAAACGAGTTATCTGAATGTCGGCGGAAGTGGTGGGGGCGGTGCACCAATGGCATCGTCAGGCAATCAGGCAACATACATGCTGCAGCTGATCCCAGCGTCTGAACGGACAAAAAATACAGATGATGTTGTGGAATCTATCAGTGATGATTTGTCTGCCGTTCCGGGAGCAGAAATATCCGTCACGGCAACAAACAGTGCCGCGGGAACAGGGGATCCGGTTCAAATCAGCCTGAAAGGGCCGGAACACGAGGTGCTCCGCGAGTTAGCCGATGAAGTGACTGGCACCATTTCCGAGGTTAACGGCGTTCATAATGCGACATCATCAGCTGAAGAAGGCGTTCCGCAGATGAGCATCAACGTCAATTCAGAAAAAGCTGCTATGTACGGTCTGACAGAACAACAGATTGTCAGTCAGATTCAGCTCCAATTTACGGGACAGACAGCTGCACAGTACCGTGAAGAAGGCGACGAAATGAATGTGACGCTGATGTATCCGGAGGAAGAACGGCGTACAATCAGTGATGTGGAAAACATGAGCATCCAATCCGAGAGCGGTGCTGCCGTTCCACTGTCATCACTGGTCACCTTAAAAGAGGTTCAAGGTCCGGTCACACTACAGCGTGAAAATCAGCAGCCGCAAGTAAACGTGACCTCAGAAATTCTTGACCGTGATTTAGGAAGCGTTATGAGTGATGTTAAACAGAAATTGAATCACATGAGCATGCCTGAGGGTTACAGTTATGAAATCGGCGGGCAAGCGCAGGATATGGCCGATTCATTCAGGGATTTGTCTATTGCACTTGTATTCTCGATATTCCTTGTCTATGCCGTGATGGCGGTCCAGTTTGAAAACTTCCTGTTCCCGTTCATTATTATGTTTTCACTGCCGGCAACGGTTGTCGGTGTATTGGGCGGATTATTCATAACCGGTCTGCCGCTGAGCATCCCGGCATTTATCGGAGTGATCATGCTTGCAGGAATTGTCGTCAATAACTCAATCGTGCTCGTTGACTATATCAATATTGTCCGGCGGGAAGGCAAAGACCGCTACCAAGCGATATTGGAAGCCGGCCCGAGCCGTCTGCGTCCAATATTGATGACGACGCTAACGACGATTCTCGCTATGGTGCCGCTCGGACTTGCGCTGGGTGAAGGGGCCGAAATGCAGCAACCATTAGCTGTAACGATCATCTTCGGCCTGACTATCTCGAGTATCTTCACATTATTGCTGATACCGGTCGTCTACACATTGTTTGATGATCTGACAGCAAAAATAACACGCCGACGCAAAAAAGCTGAATAATCGCTGAAGGAGAGCTCCCCGCCGAGGCGGGGAGCTCCTGTTGCTTGCTGGGCATTGAAAGGAGGGTGGCGATTCGCGCGAGGACGGCTTGATTTCGCGCGAGAACGGCCCGATTTCGCGCGAGGATGGCCTGATTTCGCGCGAGAACGGCCCGATTTCGCGCGAGGATGGCCTGATTTCGCGCGAGGCACCCGGGAATTCGCGCGAGGATGGCCTGATTTCGCGCGAGGCACCCGGGAATTCGCGCGAGGACGGCTTAATTTCGCGCGAGACCCCCGGGAATTCGCGCGAGGATGGCCTGATTTTGCGCGAGGCACCCGGGAATTCGCGCGAGAACGGCCTGATTTCGCGCGAGGCACCCGGGAATTCGCGCGAGGACGGCCTGATTTCGCGCGAGACCCCCGCAATTTCGCGCGAGGTGGAAAATTGTTCAGCGCACAAACTTTCAATAACGTTGATTTTCGGCGGTTGCCGAAAATCTTCATTTTGAATATATACTTTATCCTGATAAATGTGCTATAGTCATATTGAACCCTAAAAACTAAATAAAAGGAGCATAAAATGAAAATTAAAAAACGATCGAAACCTCTTCCACTCCGAAAACTTGATGTGATCATTCCAAGATTATCCCCGCAATTCCCACGGCTCCCTGAGATGAAAGAAGAAGCTAAAAAGCAGGGACGCGGTTATTCAGGCGAAATCAAGGTTGATTATCACCTCGAAATTTTAGCAAGCCGATATACACTTCTCGATGACGTCTACCTCCACAATAACAGTAAAAACTTCCAAATTGATTCTCTTATTGCAGGTAATCACGGTATTTTCATAATTGAAACGAAAAATTATATGGGAACCATTATATTTGATTCCATCCTCAAACAACTCATCCGAGATGATGGCAATGTTGAATCAGGTTTTAATTATCCCATTACCCAAACGGAAACTCAGAAATTTCATCTCCGGAATTGGCTCCTAAAACATCGACTCACACATATTCCTATTTATTACTTTATCGCTATAGCGGATCCTACAACCATCATCAAGGTAGACGGGGATCGCGAGGCCATTTCAAAAGTGGTTGCACACGCAGCGCGCATTCCCGGCATGATTATCGAGAAGGATCAGGAACTTGCTCAAGCAGGAAAGCCTAAACTTCCTGATTATCAGATAGGTAAAATGATTTTACATGAATGTGGCGTATATGATATGGATATTATGGGGCAATTTGGTCTGACATGCAGAAATTTGCTTCCGGGAGTCTTTTGCCCCGGATGCGGGATACGCGGGATGCAGCGCATTCATGGCGGATGGATTTGCAGAAAATGCAGGCACAAAAGCTATTATGCACATGTGAAAGAAGTTCATGATTATGTGTTATTAAATGGGTCCATAACCAACACCGAATGCATGTGGCTGCTTGGACTGAATTCAAGGAGTACTGCAACCAGAGTTCTGCAAAAAAGCGGCTTAATATATTTGAAAGAGCCCAAATGCTGGGTTAAGAAGACGAGAATCTATTAAACAAATTGCTTTTGGAAATTCGCGCGAGGTAGTCATCACATCGCGCGAGGCCATCGCAATTTCGCGCGAGGCCACTGCAATTTCGCGCGAGAACGGCCCGAATTCGCGCGAGGCCACTGCAATTTCGCGCGAGAACGGCCCGAATTCGCGCGAGGCCACCGCAATTTCGCGCGAGAACGTCCCGAATTCGCGCGACAACTACACAAAATCGCGCGACGCTTTGATGCGATTTGGTTATTGAACGAATGAATGCATATAATAATATGGTATGATAGGAATAGAAATAGTGAATGGAGGCAAAGTTATGTCGTCTTCCAGAATTATGAAATGGATAACCGGCGGGTGTGAGGCGTTTTTGGGAATCCCGCTTATCGGCGGTTCGTTTATCCTCAGTACATCATGGGGAGCTCTGCTTGTCATGTTTATCCTCCATCTTGTCACGCTGATTATCGCACGAAATGAAAAGGGAAGCATCGCGGGGAGCGTTCTCGGTATGGTAACCTCGTTTATTGGTGTCATTCCCATTCTTGGCATGATCATGCACATCATTACTGCGATTGTATTGCTTATCGACGCTGCGCTCCATAAACAGTAACGTGCTGCGTGATACTATGATGCAGCGTTTTTCGGATTCATTTTTCGCATAATCTGGTTTGCCACCTCTGAAAACATCAGTCCGATGGCAATTGCACCGGCAAGGAGCATCACCTTTGCCGATAATTGGACAGCCGTATAGTAATCATTTTCTACAAAATGGCGCATGGCATCATAGGCAACCCCACCGGGAACAAGTGGAATAATTCCGGAAACACTGATGATGATCACCGGCATTTTAAACATTCTTGCGCAAATTTGGCTGAGGATTCCCGCAAGTATCGCTCCAAAAACCGTTGCGGGTACAATATCCATGCCGGCAGTTGAGAGTGAATAAAACAAAATCCACCCTGACATGCCGACAATGCCGCATTGGATGAGGGCTCTTTTTGGTGCATTGAACAGCACCCCAAATCCTGCTGCTGCAATAAAACTGGTTATCAGCTGAGCTGTTATCATAAGAATAGCTCCCTTGGAAGTTTATCAAAAAGTTCTTCACAGCAATTAAGCTTTTTAAAATGCAAATATAACCGCAACGCCTGCACCGATGGCAAAAGCAGTCAATAAAGATTCGACACCTTTGGACACCCCTGCCACAAGATGTCCGGCCATCAAATCACGGACAGCATTTGTGATATGTAGTCCCGGCACGAGCGGCATCACGGCGCCGGTGATTACTTTGTCCAAATTGCTGCCTAATCCGTTTGCTATAAACAGTATCGCGATCAATCCGATGAAAAACGAAGCTGTAAAATGGGCTATGAAGCTGATCGCCACCCATTTTGCTGCCACGGCCATGATAGCATACCCTATTCCGCCGGCGATAAACGAAGGGATGATATCTAACCAGCTGCCCCCGAACATAAATGAAAAACTACCGCTGACAAACGCAGCAGCGACGATCTGCATCCAATAAGGGAAGGGCAGGCGTTTGTGATCAACATCATTTAAACGTGTAAGTGCTTGATTGATAGTGATGCGGCCCGACGTAATATCACGTGAGATACTGTTGACGTCCGCAATTTTATGTAGATCCGTCGAGCGGTTTTCAATACGGATAAAATTGGTCACAGCAGCAAAATCGGCTGAAAAATTAATCCCGGTCGGTGTTGCATAGCTCTGCACATTTTCCAAACCAGTAGCGGATGCGATCCGGTTCATCGTATCCTCTACACGATATGTTTCCGCACCGCTTTCAAGCATGATCTTCCCGGCCAGCATACACACCTTCGCAATTAACACACGATCCATTAGCCGCACCACCTTTCTGTTCACATTATAATGTTTTACAGCTCGTTTTGGAAGGTAAAACGTATGCAATAGCACCCCGAACTCGTGCGAGAGCGTCCCGAACTCGTGCGAGAGCACCCTGAACTCGAGCGAGAGCGGCCTGAACTCGTGCGAGAAGGCCCTGAACTCGTGCGAGAGCGTCCCGAACTCGTGCGAGAGCACCCCGAACTTGAGCGATGGCATCCCCGACCCGGGCGGACCGCCACCCCATCCCCTCTCTTATTTAGTTCTGCTCGTACAAAATAGTCTGTGCGATGCCTATAAAATATTCCGATTCATCAATAATGTGATCAATCACGACTTTGGCTGTTGGGTTGCTTGAAACGGCAGAGCTCCCGTTTTTGATCTGTCTGCAAAATTGAATAAAAGCGACCGACTCCTGCAGACAGAATGATACGAGTTCGAGCACTTGTTGATGGAGCGCGGGCGAGATGGTGTTGTGGCTTCTGATGACTGTCTCGATAAAGCGTTTGACGTGTTGGTGGGAGGCGTCAAGTTCTTGCTCCCAGCGTTTCAGGGCTTCAATGTATTCTTCCTCCAGATTGGTGACCAGTTCCCGCATGACCACTGTATGCTCTGCTTCCTGCTGTTTCCAGAATTCCGTTTCATCAAGCACTCGAAGCGGCATCTGCTTGCCGTAATAGAATTGCATAGTGCTTCCCCCTGTTATCAAAACTTTTGTCCCGTAATATTTATGCCTGCAACAGCATGTTTATGATTTCGCCACTACCACTAAAAGGGCCATATTTACAAATATAAATGAATACAGTATTATAGTGAGTAATCACTCACAACCACTTACTATAATTCACAATCACTCGCAATCACTCACAACTACTTACTATAACTCATAATCACTCACAAATATTCAAAACATCCACCAATGGGAGGGGTGCATATGTCTGATGTTGTTAAACTGGAAAACGTGCAGCATAGCTATAATAAAAAATTGGTCTTAAAAGATGTGAATCTCGCCATTCCGGAGGGGCAGTTGTTTGGGCTGCTCGGGCCATCCGGTTCAGGCAAATCAACGCTTGTGAAAATTATCATTGGTCTCTTGACACCTGGCAGTGGAACCGTCCAAATCGAGGATAAACCAATGCCTTCATTCAAACTGATGTCGGAAATTGGCTATATGGCCCAGTCTGATGCTTTGTATAATGAATTGACCGCCAGAGAAAACATGCAATTTTTTGCAGCATTGTATCAACTCCCCAAGCAGAAACAGAAGGAACGAATTGCTGAAGTGTCCGAGCTTGTCAACTTGTCAGACGTTTTGGATCAGACACTGGAAACATTCTCAGGCGGCATGAAACGGCGCATGTCTCTGGCGATTGCCTTGCTCCACCAGCCCAAATTGCTGATTTTGGATGAGCCGACCGTCGGCATTGACCCCGTTCTTCGTGCATCGATCTGGGAAGCCTTCCGAAAAATGCAGCAAGCGGGAACGACGATTATTATCACGACCCATGTCATGGATGAGGCGGAAAAATGCGATAATCTGGCACTTCTGCGGGAGGGTTATCTCATCGCCCAGGGCAACCCGGAGGATTTAAGGGTAAAAAGCGGTACACAAACGCTTGAAGACGCATTTTTATATTTTGGAGGTGCTGATTATGCGCATACAGGCAATCGTTAAACGGATCATCCGGCAGTTTTTACGTGATAAACGCAGCATCGCACTCATGATGATTGCACCGCTGTTGGTGATGACGCTGCTATGGCTTGTTCTCGATATGGACGATTATGTTCCGACAATCGCTGTCACCAATGCGCCACAGCCTATGCAGGAAGCTCTGGAGGCACAGGACGTCGATATGTTGACCACGGATGAAAGGCATGGTAAAGAAGCGCTGGAGGAACGAGATGCTGATGCTCATCTATCATTCGAACATAGCAAACCGGAATTGACGATGGAGGGAAGCAACCCCACCGCAACATCAGCTGTCCGGAATGTTGTCAGCAGTGCGGTCAAACAAATGAATCCCAAGGCGCCCGATATGGAGCTGTCGTTTCTGCACGGATCATCCGATTTAAACCTGTTTGATAATACCGGTTCCGTCCTGATCGGCTTTTTTGTGTTCTTTTTCGTTTTTATTATCGGTGGTGTGTCATTTTTGCGCGAACGCACACAAGGCACATTGGAGCGGATGATGGCCACCCCATTGCGGCGTTGGGAAATCGTTGCCGGCTATCTGCTCGGTTTCGGTCTTTTTATCATCATTCAATCTATTATTGTAGCGGCATTTTCCATCTATGTGCTGGATATTTATATGGCGGGGTCATTCCTGTCGGTGCTGGTGATTGCATTTCTGCTGGCTATCACGGCCCTGAGCCTGGGAACACTGCTGTCGGCATACGCCAAAAACGAATTCCAAATGATCCAGTTCATCCCGGTTGTCATCGTCCCCCAAGTGTTTTTCTCCGGCGTTTTTCCGATCGAATCGGTTGATTGGATCAATGCGATTGGACACATCATGCCACTGACGTTTGGGGCGGACGCATTGAAAGCCATTATGATAAGGGGTGCGGGATTGAACACAGTTATCACGGATATGGCCGCTTTGATCGGTTTTTCAGCAGGCTTCATCACATTGAATATCATCGCACTTAAGCGGCATCGGACACTGTAATGCAGTGGGGCGCATTTCGACCCTTTGACCAGTAAAATTGATATACATACAGGAGGCAATGAGCATGTCGGATATGATGGATACATTACGCAATGAAAAAAATATGACGCCAAAACAGATTGACATTCTAAGGGCGGCGGTTGAACTGATTGCCGAAAAAGGCTACTACAATACATCGACAAGTGAAATCGCCGATCGGGCGGGTGTCGCTGAGGGGACGATTTTTCGCCACTACCGCACGAAAAAAGATTTGCTTGTTGCAATCGTGACGCCTGTTATTTCAAATTTTTCGGCACCATTATTTGCTGAACAATTCGTTGCTCAAGTTTTCCGCGAGGCATATGCGACCTTTAAAGAATTGCTTTACGCGTTCATCAAAAACCGCTTTGAATTTGCACAATCCAACGTTCCGCTGATCAGAATCCTGCTGCAGGAACTGGCGTTTCACCCGGAAATCCAGACTGTGTATAAGCAGCAGTTTTCTGAAAAAGTTTATCCGGCGCTTAATCAGGCAATCGATTTTTACAAACAAAAAGGTGAGCTTAAGGATATGCCGAACGAGACGATTATCCGCACCATAGTATCTACCATACTGGGATTCATGATGACACGGTTCATGTTAAAGCCGGATCAGAATTGGGATGATGAAGCGGAGATAAAACAGACCATCGACATCATGATGGATGGGTTAGGAAAGGTGTGAGCCAACATAACAGCATACCCGCCGTAGCTTCATGCCTGACATTCCGACGGGAGACGTTTGGCTATCAAAAAAGTGAACCGGACATGATGGTTGTCGAAATAAGTCTCAAGCGGGCATTGGCAACTTCAGTATCGTGACGAAATGTGAATAAATTTGCCTCATCCGGCTATATTCCGCTATAATTTAAACAATAATGACATCGTTCGATATAGCCATTCCAAGGAGACCAATCATGTTTAATTATACCGATTTGGCGATTGCGTTTTTAATCGCCCTCATTTCGGCCTTTTTGTTAACCAATCCCGTCAAAAAACTGGCCATCAAACTTAAAGCGGTTGACCTGCCGAACTATCGGAAAATCCATAAAAAGGTTACACCAAGGCTGGGCGGTGTGGCGATATTTGCGGGAGTCCTTTTGGGTGGGCTCTATTTGCAGCCGCGTCACCCGCATTTGCCGGAGATCATACTGGGCGGCATTGTCATTCTTATTACCGGCGCTTTGGATGACCGTTTTGCTATTCGGCCCGTCGTCAAATTGACCGGTCAGCTTATCGCTGCGTCATTTCTTATTTCATCCGGGTTAATCATCGACCGGATTACACTCCCGATCATTGGTATGATTGATCTGGGATTTATGAGTGTGCTGATAACAGTGCTATGGATCATCGGTATCACGAACGCGATTAATTTGATCGACGGACTGGACGGGCTTGCGACAGGTGTTTCGACAATTGCACTCTCAAGCATGCTGGTTATGGCGGTGATTGATGTCAAGATTCTGGCTGCTTACTTGTGCGTCATCCTGATTGGTGCGAACCTTGGTTTTTTGTATCACAATTTCTACCCGGCTAACATTTATATGGGCGACACCGGATCGAACTTTTTGGGCTATATGATTGCCGTTGTTTCCATCGTTGGTTTGTTCAAAAACATTGCCCTGTTCAGTTTTATCATTCCGGTTATCGTACTGGCGGTACCGATCTTTGATACACTGTTTGCCATCACCCGACGTGCCTATAATAAAGAGCCGATCATGATGCCGGATAACAAGCACATTCACTATCGATTGATTGCAGCGGGATTTAGCCACCGAAAAACGGTGCTGATCATTTACGCGTTCAGCGTCCTGTTTGGCTTTATGGCCATCCTGTTTTCTTACGCCAGCCTGACGACAGCACTCGTCATCACGTTTCTGGTTCTGTTTTTGCTGCATATTTTTGCCGAGATTGGGGGCCTTGTCATGGGTGGCAAAAAACCGTTTCTGGATACAGTGGGAAAAACGTTCAGTAAGCGGAAGAGGGGACGGTAACTGCGTTGGATCCAGGACCATTACGAACGTCAGCCATTAATCCTCCCTGCGTCGCAACCGTTGATAAATATCGGCCGGGATCCATCTGTGACCAAATCCCCGTACATACCCTATTCAACCATCATGGTACAAATCAGCTCAATCCATGCACTTGTTCAAAAGTTCAGCTACAATAGAACCAAATAAGGAGGTATCATTATGCAGCAAATCAAAAAAGCGATTATACCTGCAGCGGGTCTTGGGACACGGTTTCTGCCGGCCACAAAGGCGATGCCGAAAGAAATGCTGCCAATCGTTGACAAACCAACAATCGAATATATTGTCGATGAGGCTATTGAATCAGGTATTGAAGATATCATTATCGTCACGGGGAAAGGGAAGCGTGCAATTGAGGATCATTTTGACCACTCGCTTGAACTGGAAGATAACCTGATGAAAAAGGAAAAATTTGAGCAGCTGGAGCGGATTAAGAAGTCAGCCAATGTTGATATCCATTATATCCGGCAAAAAGAGCCTAAGGGGCTGGGACATGCAGTCTGGTGCGCACGCAAGTTTATTGGCGAGGAGCCGTTTGCGGTACTTTTAGGAGATGATATCATCGAAAGTGGTACGCCGGGTTTGAGTCAAATGATCCGTGAATACGAAAAAGCGCAAAGCTCGATCATCGGCGTACATAAAGTACCGGAAGATGAGACGCATCGTTATGGGATTGTTGATCCATTTGAAAAGTCCGGTAACCTGCATCAGGTGAAGAACTTTGTTGAGAAACCAAAGCAGGGCACCGCACCATCCGATATGGCAATTATTGGTCGGTACATCCTGACACCGCAGATTTTTGATTTCCTCGAACAGCAAAAAATTGGCGCCGGCGGGGAAATCCAGCTGACGGATGCCATCCAGGAATTGAATAAAATCCAGCGTGTGTTCGCCCTTGAAATTGAAGGCAGACGCTATGATGTCGGCGAACAACTTGGCTTTATTCAGACAACGATTGAAATTGCCTTATCGCGCGATGATTTACGCGAGCCGCTGAAGGCGTATTTGAGTGAATTGCAGAAAGACCTGGAAGAAAAAAAAGATATCAATATGTAAAAGCCACGTTACAGACGGTGGCTTTTTTTAATTGAAATGTAATTCCCATTCCACCCTGTTTTAAAACTGCTATCTCGAATAGTTTAAATAGACGAAATATGACAGGGAGATGTACATCGTGATGGAGCGCCATTATAGTATTGATTTTGTAAAATTTTTCGCCATTTTTGCTGTGGTATGTATCCACACAGGTACACTAAGAGATGTACAGAGTGGAATTGACGGCGAAACAATTGATTTTGTTATCAATACAGTAGCGAGATTTGCTGTCCCATTTTTCTTTACGGTTTCCGGATATTTGTTCTTTCAAAAGTTGGATACGCTGCAAGGATTTGAAGCACAGCTGCACTATGCAAAAAAGTACATGGTAAAACTAATCAAACTATGGGCTGCATGGTTTGTATTTTATTTCTGCTTTGATCTGGCAATCAATATCATTGAAACGGAAAAAAACCAGGCAGCGCTTATGGTCATGTATCATGATTATATTGAAAGCTTTTTGTCATGGGAAACGTTTTACTATGGTTCAGGGCATAATCAGTATCATTTGTGGTTTTTGCTTGCACTGATATGGTCTGTAGCAATGCTTTTCATTTTTGCAAAAGCAAGACTTGTGCGTGTTCTTTTTGTTATTAGTCTAGGTTTGAATATATATGGCCTTTCTGGGCAATCGTATTCATTTTTAGCGGATGTGCCACTCGATACAAGGGATGCATTGTTTTTCGGGTTGTTCTATACGAGTTTGGGAGCGTTGTTTGCCCGCTATGGTGATCAGCTGAACAAAATAGCGAACAGCATTCCTGACTTGCTTTACGGGGCTTTGCTTGTCATCCTGCCACTGCTGCAGGCTCTGGAGGGGAATATTACCATTAAGCAGTTTGGAGGTAACACCGGTGATTATTATCTGACGACCATTCCGTTAGTCGTTATTTTGTTTATGTTCATTATGAAGTATAATTCGATTGGAAAAGGTACACTAATATCAAAAATTGGATCTCGGGCGGTGGGTGTTTATGTGTCGCATGTATTTATTATGAAGACGGTTAGAATTTTTATATCACGAATAGGCGTAGAAGAGATACAAGAAACGTTGATTTGGAACATTCTCTTTACACCGCTTTTGTTAATAATAGCTTACTTGTTCTATGAAAACCTTCAGCAAATTAAAAAGAATGGTGCAGCATTTTTTCAAAGCAGAAAAATAACTACTATAGATTCAAAAAGTAACCTATAAGGTGTTGATTTTCGGCAGCCGCCGAAAATTTTCTATTAAAAGGAAAAAGCACGCTACCCACCGAAATCGCGCGACACGCCCGAGATTTCGCGCGAGCACACCCCGAAATCGCGCGACACCCTCGGGATTTCGCGCGAGCACCCGCCGAAATCGCGCGACACCCCCGGGATTTCGCGCGAGCACACCCCGAAATCGCGCGACACCCCCGAGATTTCGCGCGAGCCCCTGCCGAAATCGCGCGACACCCCCGGGATTTCGCGCGAGCCCCCGCCGAAATCGCGCGACACCCCCGAGATTTCGCGCGAGCCCC
>NZ_BMNQ01000011.1 GCF_014646635.1 Lentibacillus kapialis | reverse complement strand
TTGGCATGATTTGGATTGGTACCTTAATTATACCAAAAGCCAGTGTTCATGCGGGTTTTTTTACGTTTTTTTATCCATTTTCATGGCGCTTTTTTATTGATTTATCAGGGTGCGAAACTCGAGTATGAAGATGGTTTTGTCAGAGAGTACCATTACCAATGGAAAATTATCATTCCAAAAATGGGAAAGCTGTATCATCATATTTCAGCTTGGGAAAATGAACCACACGATGCACCATGGATGCCCGAGAAATACAAAATTAAATCAGAACTTCACCACCATCATCATGTGCCTGGTGACAGGGGGCAGCGAAAGGAAAATTGGGACATCTTAACCTTAGATGATGCCTTTTCTTTCGTTGTTCATTACATACGCAGCGGTGAAGAGTATAGGCCATAGAGGGCTCCCAATTTGTGAAGGAGTTCTGTTACATTTATTCACAAAAGACGGACTTGAGTGGTTTAAACATGCAATTACTTCACATCCGTTTGCAACCGCTTCTTAGCAGACCTTATCTCACCAGTAACCGGCATATGCCCGGACGCCTTAGCCAGTCCATAAACCGGCATGTTCCCATATATCGCTTCATAATGCCCTTGTGGCACAACGTAGGTTTCATGATAAATCCCAACAGCATCGGTATCGCCTATTTTCCGGTTAAAATTCTTCCATGCTGCCAAATGCTTTTGTCCTCTGGAATAGGCAAGCAGATCCTCCTTGGACCGCCAGTACGTAATCATGACTGTTGTGCGCAGTCCGAAGTAATTTTCCATCGACAGAAAACCAAGCTCCTCCTGATTTTCATACAACTCCCGAATCATACCCGGCATCGCTGTAAAAACCGGCAGCCATTTGTTGATTGCCAGCCGCTTGTTGATGCGCATGCCAATCAGAAACACGACAACATCCCGGCTATTTTCCGTTGTGTACCGCCCTTCATAAATATGTTTATCCATCGCTAGCCCTCCCATTGTTAATTTGATCAATCGTGTCACTGCACCAATCAATCGCGGCTTTTGTCAATCGTTTCCCATAATCCAGAGTGAAAAGCCAATAAGGGGAATCCTGTTTGTTATGCATAAGTGAGGCAATCATCGCCTCAATCGCTTTATACGTGCTGTAACGCTCCTCAAGCTTTTGCTGATAATCTTCAAGCTGCCTGATGGTCGTATCAGCATACTGGTGACGACTGAAAAAAAGCTTCAGCAGCACAGCGTTTCTTTCAACAGGTATCGCATCAATTGGGGTTTGCAGCCATTCCTGTAATGCCGCCTCGCCTTTAGCTGTGATAACATATTCTTTTTTATCCGGCTTACCATCCTGCGTTGTGGTCCGGACCGTCGCCAGTTCATCCGTCACAAGCTGCTTCAGCATTGGGTAAATCTGACCATAGCTGATTTTCCAAAAATGATTCAGACTCTGGTCAATCATTTGCTTGATGCCATACCCCGAGTGGCAATCCGTCGTGAGCAACCCGAGGATGGCATATTTTGTATGATTATCTTTTTTCATGGAATCACCTATCAATATGATATGTATCTTTGTGATATAGTATACAGAAGATATTTGTGAATGACAATAATATTTTGACATTTATTTGTTTTTAATTGCACATGTTTATTGGTAAACTGTTGATAGAAAGTGTAGTGGAAAGGGATGTCATCTCATCTCATTTAGTTTGAATTTTGCATCCATATAGCAAAGACTGTAAAAACTTCTGTTAGAAAATATTGACAAATGCATTCGGGAAAATTATAATAGATATAACGACCTAGGGGAGGTCGTAAGTATCATGATATCATATCACATCAAGGTTCACAGGTAAGTTATTATGGTAAGGCATTAAGCCGTGGCGTTGGGGATCGCCTAGCTCCGCTTATAGCGGAGTTCCCCGTACATCTATGACTAAATCATTTAGTCATTTTTTTTATACCTAAATCAGGGTGTTCACAAACTATATAAAGCAGGGTGGTTAAATGAGATACAGCATCGGCCTGGATATTGGTATTTCATCGATTGGGTGGGCGGTTATCAATCTAGACAAAGAACGAATCGAGGATTTGAATTCCCGTATGTTTGACGTTGCCGAGAATCCCAAAAATGGGTCATCATTGGCAGCGCCAAGGCGTGAAGCAAGATCTGCCAGAAGACGAATTAGAAGGCGTCGCTATCGTGTCAGTCGTGTACGCAGCTTTATCGTTGGAAAAGGGTTGTTATCCGATGCCCAATCAGATCAGCTCTACACATGGAAGGCTGACGATTTGGACATATGGCTGACTCGGGTCAACGGACTTGAAAGAAAGCTGACTGATCGTGAATTTGCCCGAGCTTTGATCCACTATGCCAAAAATCGGGGTTTTAAATCGAATCGCAAAAGCGAAAGAAAAGAAGCAGAAACAGGTTTATTGTTAAAAGCGGTCAACGAAAATACCCGTATAATGGTGGAAAATAACTATCGAACGTCAGCCGAAATGCTCCTGCTGGATGATAAATTTGAAGGAAGAAAGCGAAATAAAGGCGGAGATTATTCACATGTGCTTTCCAGGCACGAAATCGAAAATGAAATACGAACAGTTTTCGCAAAACAGCGTGAATTCGGTCATCGTTTTGCAACTGTAGAAAATGAAAATGAATACATAAACATCTGGGGCTCCCAGCGTCCATTTGCAACACAAGAGGATATTGCTAAGCGAATCGGTAACTGTACATTTGAACCGAATGAAAAGCGGGCACCGAAATTTTCCTATACATTTGAGCGCTTCCGTGCGTTTGATAAAATGAACCGTCTGCGTATACTATCTGATCAGTCTTCACAGCGTAAACTTAAAGATACAGAACGTCATGCCATTCTTGAACAGTTATTCAATAAAAAAGAAGTCACCTATAAAGATTTAAGGAAAGTACTGCAATTGCAGGAACACGAGCGTTTTAATGAATTATTCTATGATTTAAACCAATCCAATGAAAAAAATGAAAACAAAACGTTCCTGTCTCTGGAAGGTCAGTATAAATTTAAAAAGATAATAGCGGAAGTGGAAGGCAAGACACTCGCTGAGTCCTACAGACCGATTGATTATGATACATTTGCCTATGCTCTGACGGTTTATAAAGACGATCAGGACACACGTGATTATTTACTGAATGCTTACGTCAATGAAAATGGCAAGCAGGTCAGAAATTTGGCTGATCGTGCATACAACGAAGAAGTAATAGACGCATTGCTTAATCTGTCATTTTCTAAATTTGGTCATCTGTCGTTCAAGGCGTTGTATAAGATATTGCCATATCTGGAAGAAGGCTATCCATACCATGAAGCATGTGAAAAGGCCGGCTATCATTTCAATCAACGAATTGGTCGTGAAAAGAAAAATTTCCTCCCAGTGATACCAACAAAAGACATTGCTAACCCTGTTGTCGTCCGTTCACTTTCCCAGACACGGAAAGTTATTAATAGTATTATTAAACGATACGGTCAGCCCACAGAAATTTATATTGAATTGGCACGGGATATGGGGCGACATTATAACGAACGCAGAGAAATTGAAAAACAATTCAATAAGAATCACAAACTAAATAAAAAGGCTAAAGATCGGATATATGAACTGCATCCGGAAATCAGCGACCCCAGAGGACATGATATTCTGAAATATAAATTATGGGAAGAGCAGGATGGCCGCTGTGCTTATACCACAAAGAAAATAGAAATGCATCGTTTATTTGAACATGGCTTCGCAGAGGTGGACCACATTATTCCATACAGCAGAAGCTTTGATGACAGCAATGCGAATAAGGTGCTGGTGTTAAAGAAGGAGAACCAGGATAAGAAAAATAAGACACCGTACGAGTGGTTTGGTGAAGATAAAGCTAAATGGGATCAATTCACTTCGTATGTGAATACGTTAAAAATTCGAAAAAAGAAAAAAGATTTGCTACTCAGGAAAAATTTTGATGATGAACAAGCAGAACAATTTAAATCCAGGCATTTGAATGATACGCGATATATTACGCGTTTTATAAAGGGATTTATTGAGGATAACCTACAACTGAGGGATGAGGAAGGACGAAAACAACAGGTTTTTACAGTGAACGGCGCCTATACCTCACTTATGCGGAAGCGCTGGGGTTTTAACAAACATCGGGAAGAGAATGATTTGCATCATGCAGTGGATGCTGTGCTTGTTGCGGTGAGCCTGCCTTTTCGCCACCGGGTAAGCAATTATTTCAAACAGCGTGAAGAACATACATCACAATTGCTGAAACGTGAAGGCGAGCGTTTTCCAGAACCATGGGAAGGCTTTCGGAGAGAATTGGAGGCCAGATTGATCCAGGATCCTGATAAGTTAAAGTTAGCATTGGAAAGTCTAGCGTTACCAAGTTATGATGAAGCGTTCATTCGTGAACTGAAACCGATTTTTGTATCACGTATGCCGAAGCGGTCAATGAAAGGGCAGATACATGAAGAGTCCATCAGGAGACATCGGGGATTTACCGACAAGGGATTGAACTTAATGGTGAAGAAATATGTCCTTGAAGATATTCCATTTAACAAAGAAGGGGATTTCCCGATGTACGGAAAAGAATCTGATCCCAAAACTTATGAAGCGATTAAACAGCGATATCTGGAAAACGGAAAGGATGCCAAAAAAGCGTTCAGTACTGTGCTTCGTAAGCCATCCAAAAAACCGGAAAAGGCTCCGATCATTCGCAGTGTCAAAATTGAGTCGACCGCTAATCGCATATTTCATTTGGATGATAAAACGGTAGCAGAAAATGCGAGTATTGTCCGGACAGAAGTATTCTGCCATAAGAAAACAGGGAAATATTATCTGGCTCCGGTTTATGTTAGTGATGTGGTTGAAAAAAGATCTCCTACAAAATTTGTAACGCAAAGAAAGCCATATAAAGATTGGTTAGAAATTACTCACGATTATGATTTTATTTTTAATTTGTACTCGAATGATGTAATAAAAATAAGGATGCCAAGAGAAAAAACTTCCAAGACTGATTCAGGTGGGTTCGTGAAATGGATCGAGGGTACCTTCTACTTTAAAGGGGTTCACACGGGAACTGCACAAATTTTAATAGCAGATCATATGAATAGTTTTAGTGATGCTATAGGTTCCCAAAGATTAGCATTGTTTGAAAAATACCAGACAGATCCTTTAGGCAATCTTAGTAAAGTACATGGAGAAAAGCGTCATGGCTTATAGACATTTGGTTGTTCGTAACCCAGCTAAACTGTCGACGAGATATGAACAGTTGGTTATCAAGCAGGAAGAATCAATCAGCATTCCATTGGAAGATATCTGTACAGTTACTTTGGAAGATCCAGCCATCACGATTACCAATTCTGTCCTAAGTAAATGTACAGAATATCATGTGGAACTGATTGTATGTGATAAAAAGCATATGCCGAGTGGAATTGTACAACCTTTTCATCGGCATTCCAGGCAAAAGACAGTATTGGAACTGCAGATGAATCTTGGAAAACCATTTAAAAAACGTATTTGGCAAAAAATAGTGATACAAAAGCTTGAGAATCAGGCCCGTTGTTTGGAGTTGCTCCATAAGGGTGAAGAAGCCCAAAAACTCTATGCAATCAGCAGAAGCGTTGAATCAGGAGACCGGACAAATCGTGAAGCTTATGGTGCGAAGCTTTATTTTGAATCGTTGTTCGGCTCAGGCTTTCATCGACGGCATGACAATGTTTATAATATTTCGCTGAATTACGGTTACAGCATCATTCGTTCATTGGTTGCTAGGTCGATTGTGCGCTATGGATTCATGCCCAGCTTTGGTATATTCCATGACAGCCAAACAAATGCATTTAATTTGGCAGATGACTTTATGGAAGTTTTGCGTCCGTTTGTTGACGTTACCATTGCGATAAATGTTAGCAGTGATTCGGAATGGTCGTCAGAAATCCGTGAAAAACTTTTCGAAGTATTGGAAATAGAAGCGGTTTGGAATAGCGAACGATTAAATGTTACACATGGAGTTGATAACATGATTAAAAGTTTTGTGTCTGCTTGCCGGCAGCAAGATGCAAATGTGCTAATGTTACCGGAATTAACAAATATTGCTGTACATGCTTATGAGTAAATATATGCGGATTATTGTATTTTTTGATTTGCCGGTGGTTATTCCAAGAGAAAGGAGAGAGTATACCCGCTTTCGTAAATTTCTTTTGGAAGATGGTTATTCGATGCTTCAGTTTTCTGTCTATACCAGGATTTGTAATGGCGAGGATAGCGTAAGGAAACATATGCAAAGGCTTAAACAAAATCTTCCGCCTGTTAATGGAGCTATCCGAGCTTTAAAGGTAACCGAAAAACAATTTGAGAATATGGAAATTTTATTAGGATCAACAACTGCTGAAGAAGAATTAGGGACAAATAAAGTGGATTTCTTTTAAAATTTGCTTGCAATCATTTTTTGTAAGCATTTTTTATTGTACTTTTTATAGAAATTCAACTAAAAACGAGTGTTTTTACAGAGATAATTTTCTTTTTTAAAAAAAGAAACCCTTGAAACGGGGAAGAATCAAGGGTTTTAGAGCCATGTATCATATCACATCAAGGTTCACAGGGGAATTATGGCAGAATCACGTCTGTTTGCATGGCCATTACATCATATCACATCAAGGTTCACAGGGGAATTATGGCAACGTCAATGCTAAAGACCCTGACACACAAATCATATCACATCAAGGTTCACAGGGGAATTATGGCAAGCATCTGCATTAATACCGATGATGTCTGATCATATCACATCAAGGTTCACAGGGGAATTATGGCTGATGATACGTGGTATGCATCCGATTGTGATCATATCACATCAAGGTTCACAGGGGAATTATGGCTTCATCATAGCACTTATTTAGATAATCCGTATCATATCACATCAAGGTTCACAGGGGAATTATGGCTTTATTAACGATCTCATCCGCTAGTAAATAATCATATCACATCAAGGTTCACAGGGGAATTATGGCGTGAAGCTTAATGTTGATCAATTTTACGGTATCATATCACATCAAGGTTCACAGGGGAATTATGGCGGATCTTTATGAGCATTACTGTCATGTGAAATCATATCACATCAAGGTTCACAGGGGAATTATGGCTATCCCTTCAGATTCATCACCAATTTCAATATCATATCACATCAAGGTTCACAGGGGAATTATGGCCCGGCCAAAAATCGAAAAATCACAGTTGAGATCATATCACATCAAGGTTCACAGGGGAATTATGGCGATTTCTTCGTAGCCTAACTCACGCAAAATATCATATCACATCAAGGTTCACAGGGGAATTATGGCACAGGGTTCAACGGGGTCAAGATGCATGAAATCATATCACATCAAGGTTCACAGGGGAATTATGGCGTGATTTTCCATACTTTTTAATGTTTTGTGATCATATCACATCAAGGTTCACAGGGGAATTATGGCTCATGCTCACCAACAGATATTAAATCATTGATCATATCACATCAAGGTTCACAGGGGAATTATGGCCGCAAAAGCCTTTACCGTTATTTGAATGGTATCATATCACATCAAGGTTCACAGGGGAATTATGGCTGTTTTACAGGTTTAACAAACTGGACAAATACGAATAATAGTGGAAAATGAACAATTTTGGTTTCTTGATTCACTTGCCTATTTAAACTTTATACCCTAACATAAAGCTATACATTTTATGTACAGCCACTACTTGTTATGATTGATGCCTGGTAGCATTTATGCTATTATAAGTGCATAAAATGTTATTAAAAGGCTGGGTGTAATGGTTTTTGAGCTGGTGTTTCATGATAAAATTAAAAATTTTGAGGAAATACTACTAGAAAAAGCTAACCACGAAAAGCGTACCAAAGGGAATGGAGATTGGTTGGACGTTGCCGAGCGTTATTTAGCTCAAAAGGAACGTTTGAAATTATACCCTTGGCCTGAAGAATTTAATGACCAAATACCAGAAGAGGAATTCCCGCCTGTTATGAAGCATATCGTGCGAAACACAACGATCACCAATTTGTATCGATGGGGAATTCCCGGCCGATCGACAGGTAATCATCGAATTTTATATGCTATTCATAATTATCATAAGGTCATTTTAGTCTATTATTTTGATAAGCAATATAACGGGGATATTCAAAGGCAGGATATTCAACCGGCCGAAGAACGCTATTTAGCGTATTGTATCCATAATCCCTCGCTTTATCCTATCCAAAAAGGAGAGTGATTTTGTTGTCTTTTACAGTGAATGATGATTTTAATAAGAAGTTGGCAGATATCGTTGGTAAGGATCATGTTGAAGAAATCGAACAGCGAGGCTATTTAGCCGCGCAAATTGTGAGCCATCGTCATAAAAAACAAATGACCCAACAAGAATTGGCAACAGCCATTAATGTTGCTAAGTCTACAATTGGCCGATTAGAGGCTGGGCTAACGCAGCCAAATTATCAAACGCTTCTCTCTCTATCTCGTGCTTTAGATACGCCTCTAACAATTGATGCAAAATATGATGACCGTCAAATTGCGAAAATATAATCCATTACTTGTAAATATCTTTTTGAAGCCACAAAACCCTCCAGTCGTTTCAGTTCAGGAAATTATAAAATATGTTCGCCATTGGAAAAGTGAATAAAACACTCTTTAAAAATTGCTCGCACCAAAAAGTGGGCAATTTTTATTTTTACACACCATTATAACAAAATCGCCAGACAATATTTTGCATACCATTACGTGTCATGACATGATACAATAGGCATAAAACTGGCCCAAGGGAATGGGATAATTTGGTAAATAATTGGAAATATAGTACAACAATTAAATCCAGACCTTTATTATATACTGAAACAAAAAAACTGGCTGACCTGATTTTACAAGGGTATAACGAATTGAAACTGAAAGAACAGGTTATCAATAATAATATTTTCCAGGTAAAATCTGAAAGTCGGAAAAGGGAACTTGCGTCAACAATTCTTTCAAGGCTCAATATACTGGATGAATACCTCACCAGATGCCTGATTGAAAGTGATGTGGAAACAAGTAAAATTTTAGTGTTGTACACCATTGTCAGGACAGACCGTTTATTTTACGAATTTATGGACGAAATTTTGAGTGAAAAGCTCGCCTTTCAGGATCCTGTCATAACGGATTCTGATTTCAATTCGTTTTTTGAGTCGAAGCGGCAGCAAAGTAATAAAGTTGCCGGCTGGAAGGAATACACCTTTTACAAATTGAAGCAAGTGTACATACGGATTTTGTTCGAATCAGGGTTACTGCTGAATCAAAAAGGCGAGCGAAAAGTGGTTATACCGATTATCAACCCGGATATTATCGATCATATAAAAAAACATGATGACCCAAGATACATCAATGTGCTAGCGGAGGTTGAGTATGAGGACGATAAATGAGCGACTGGATGAGATTCTGCCCAGGATAACCGATCCATCATTCCGTGAAAATAAAGGTTTGGGTAATGAAATTGGCTATCATATATTCGATTATGAACCGGAAGATGAAATGCTCGTGCGGGAGCGCGTTAAATTTATCAAAGATTCGGTCAACAATGATGCGTCTGATCAAAATATCATTGAATTTGACCTGTATGAAGTCGTACTCAATATCCTTGAGAATAAAGGGTACTTACAGAAAAATTTCGACATGGAACAGAAAAAAGGTAGTAATTTCATACTGAATGCGACCCGTAAATCACTGAGGCTAACGTTAAACAATGATCTGGTTATCAAGTATATCGCAGACCGTGTACAGGACAACGATATTGTGTTTATAACCGGGGTTGGAAAGGCGTTCCCGATCATTCGTTCACACGTCATTCTCAATAACCTTCATAAAGCTGTCGGGGAGAACCCTGTCGTCATGTTTTTTCCTGGACGGTATGACGGGCAGGAACTGGTGCTGTTCGGTGAGATAAAAGATGAAAATTACTATCGTGCATTTCAATTGATAGATTATTAGGGGGAGATATCCATGCACATACGGAAAATGTTTGACCGTCAAATAGACCGTGACATTAAAGGTGTTGTCAAAGTCGGACAGGATGCCGATGAAAATATTTATCAGGAGCTTGAAGAGTATGTTGTGACCGATGAACTTCAGAAACATATTGGCGAATTTTTTGCGGCATATAAAGAAGGGATTACCGGCCCGACGGATAAAATCGGTGTCTGGATTTCCGGCTTCTTTGGATCAGGTAAGTCGCACTTTCTTAAAATTTTATCGTATCTGATTGAGAACCGAACCGTGAATGGTCAGCAGGCCATCGAATTTTTTGATAATAAAATTGATGATCCGGTCATTTTGTCAGACTTGAAGCAGGCAGGCGATGTCACGACAGATGTCATGTTGTTTGATATTGATGCGAAGAGCGAGTCGGATTCAATGGCCGACAGGGATTCCATTGTTAAAGTGTTGAACAAGGTATTCAATGAAATGCAAGGGTTCTGCGGCTCAATTCCGTGGATAGCTGAAATTGAACGGAATATGGCCAAGGATGGCAGTTATGGGGAATTTAAAGCGATCTTTAAAGAGATTTCGGGCAGCGACTGGGAAGATGCCCGTGAGGATTTCTATTATGAAGAAGATGCGATTATCGAAGCGCTCTCGAAAACGACACAAATGAGTGAGGATGCTGCAAGGAACTGGTTTGAACGTGCGGAACAGGAATATACGATCAGCATTGAGCGATTTGCGAAACGCGTGAAAGAATACATCGATTCCAAAGGGGAGGATCATTATGTCGCTTTCTTAATCGATGAAGTCGGTCAATATATTGGCGAGAATTCGCAGGCCATGCTCAACTTGCAGACGATTGTCCATGAACTTGGCCGCCAGTGTCATGGCAAAGCATGGATTGTTGTGACAAGCCAGGAAGACATCGATTCGGTTCTCAGTGTTAAAGGGAATGACTTTTCCAAGATTCAGGGACGTTTTGACACGAAATTGAGTCTGTCGAGCGCGTTTGTTGATGAAGTGATCAAGAAGCGTATTTTAACAAAAAATGAAGCAGGCAGACAGACGCTGGAAGAAGTGTACCGAAAGAACAGCTCGATCCTTCAGAATATATTGAGCTTCAAAGACAGTGCGGATATGAAAAAGTATGAAAGTGAACCGGACTTCATTGACGTGTATCCGTTCGTGCCTTACCAGTTCAACCTGCTGCAGAAGGTGTTTACCGGCGTACGGATTCATGGAGCTTCCGGAAAGCATTTGGCGGAAGGAGAGCGTTCGCTGTTAAGTGCCTTTCAGGAGTCGGCCGTCCGGTTTGCCGACCACGAGGAAGGTAAACTGGTTCCATTTCCCGCATTTTATGAAACGATCGAAACATTCCTAGATTCCAGTATTCGTACAGTCATTATTCAGGCCCAAAAGAACGCAAAGCTGGAGCCGTTTGATATCGACGTTCTGAAGTTGTTATTCCTTATTAAATATGTGAAAGAGCTCCCGGCAAAACTGGAAAATATTGCAACATTGATGATTGATGCTATCGACGTGGATAAAATCGGGCTGAAACAGACAATTGAAGCTTCCCTGGGCCGACTGATCCAGCAAACATTGATTCAGAAAAACGGTGATGACTACATTTTCCTGACTAATGAAGAGCAGGATGTCAATCGTGAAATCAAGCATATGAACGTCGAAACATCACAAGTGATCCAAAAAATTGGCGAAATTATTTTCGATGGCATCTATAAAGATAATAAATACCGCTATTCAGCCAAATATCATTTTCCGTTCAATGCATTTATTGATGACCGGCCTGTCAAAACACAATCAGCTGATATCGGAATCCACGTGCTGACGCCATATGCGGATGCCGCTATGGATTACAACGCTTCTGAACTAAAAATGATGTCAATGCGAGAAAACAACGTCATTCTGAAACTGCCCCAAGACACATCTTATTTGGATGAAATGACAGAAATACTGAAGATCCAAGCCTATTTGAAACTCAAGAGCGGTACGTCCGTTTCTCAGGTTGTTGAGGATATAAAAACCCGTAAATCACGTGAAGTAACCAACCGGCGGGAACGGGTAACCACTTATCTGACAGAAGCCTTGAAGTCAGCTGACGTCTATGTCAATTCGCAGCAAATCGACATTAAAAAGAAAAACCCGGCTGACCGTATAAACGATGCATTCCGGCTGCTGGTCAAAACACACTACAACAAGCTGGATGATTTGAAGGCATTTATTGATTCAACGAAAGAACTGCAGGATTTAATTACCGCGTCAAGCCAACTGACGGCAGACGGCAATGATCCGAATAACAATGCCCGCAATGAAGTGGACAGCCATATCGGCCGTCTGACTGATCGGAATCAGCAAATGACCATCAAAGGGATACGGAACTTTTTTGCGAATCCCCCCTATGGCTGGCTGGAATTGGACACGACCGCACTAATGCTGGAACTGTTTAAAGCCCAGGAGATCAAGTTCCAATTAAACAACAGTGAGCTGCAGCTGGATGATCCGAATCTGGTCAATTACCTTACAAAACGTGATTATATAGACCGAGTCATTGTCAAAAAACGCGAGCGCATTTCACCTGTAATGCTGAAAAATGTGCGGGATTTAAGTCAGGAACTGTTTGGTATCTCGGCACTGCCGACAGATGAAGACGGGTTAAAAAGCAGATTTAATGAGCTGTTGAAACAAGAGCATGAAAAAATCAAAGACCTTCTGGGAAACTACCGCAATCAATACTATCCAGGCGAGTCTGTCCTGAAAGAAGGCAAGAAAACAATTGAAACGTTATTGGAGATTAATGACACGGCGACATATTTCAATAAAGCTCGGCAATTGCGCAATGAATTAAAAGCATACGCCAGGGATTCCAAAGAAGTCAAAAGTTTCTTTGATAATCAGCAGGATAAATTTGACGAAGCGATGAAGCGGCTGAATATCTTTGAATACAACCGGACTTATGTGACCGATGAAACAATTAACGCAACGGTTGACAAGATGGAAAAAATCGTTCGGCATGTTGAACCATATGCCCGGATACAGGAATTGCCCGGCCTGTATCAAACGTTTGATGACCATTTTGTTACCTTGCTGGAAGAAGAGTGTAAACCCGTTAAAGAGACAATTCAACGGGATGCTGATGAGATTCAGCAAGCGTTGAACAAGGTCGACGCGTTAAAAACAAAGCTTTCCGCCACATTCCGTCAAAGGTTCCGTGACCTGGAAGAGCGGCTGGATCGTGTCCATAACCTGTACGAAGCTATTGCGATGGAGACAGAGAGTGACCGGTTAAAAGTCCGCTGCATGGATGAAATTGAACGCGAACGGCAAAAAATGGCTGCAGAACAGGCGGTTCCCGATACGGATAGAAGAGGCGAAGACACACCCCCTGTTGCAACACAGCGTAAGACAAAGACACTCAGTAAAAATATGATGATTAAAGGGACGAAAACATTAAAGTCCAAAGAAGAGGTTGACGATTTCGTGGAAGATCTGCGAGCAAAATTGATGAATGAATTGGACGAGGATACAACAATCAATTTGGTATAGAATGCTACGGGGAGTGTTGGATATGAAAGTAGCGGAAGTGCGTGAAAAGCTGAAAAGCAGAAAAAAAGATGAGCTTCAGAAATTAATTGTGGAAATGTATAAGCAATTTCCCAAAAAGGTGCGGGAGACAAAGGAAATCGATAATCTGATTGACAATCCCGATTTGTTTAAAACGAGGAAGCAAAACTCGAAAAAGGCTGTCCAAATGCCGGACCTTCTCAGTGTGGAATATAAGGTGAAACGCTTTTTGGAAAATGCACGGGCTCAGAATTATATTGCTCCTAACCGTGTTATACCAAAAAAGGAGCGTTCCAATTGGCGTTTTACCGCCAAAAGACTTGTTGACCAGCTGACAGTCCTGTCCGGGCAGTCGGAACATGTCAAAGCATGTGCGTACTATTTGGAAGAGATTTATAAATTATTTTGTTATGCATCCGGTCATTACGTTTTCGCAAGCCAGGAACCATTCCACACAATCAGGCTGCCGCAACCGGATTTTTATAATCGCGTTGTCTCACTTAAAAAGCAAGTGGAAGAACCGGACACTTGGATTCGAGAATCAATGCTGCTGATTCTGGAACATGACCATGATCACGATATATTGACCATATCCCTTTCGGAGGTTTTATTGGCGAATCTTCATAATGCCCCGCTCAAGGAAAGAGCGGTCAGTATAGCACAACATCTGGTACAGGAAAAAGAAGCCGAGGTCAGTAAAGAAGGGCATATAAACAGGAAATTCATCAAGTATTGGGACAAGGAATATATCAATGATTTGGTAGAGATGATTTTGATGATACAAAGTGCGCTTGGGGAATACAAGGCGGCCAATGCGTTTTTTAAAAAACATTATATGGCTACTGCCGGGGAAGTGAAATTATATGTCCTCTTAAAAAATATCATGCGCTATGAACGCGTCGATGATTGGCTGCGCGAATACGAATCTGCTCTGAAAAGAGGTATCCGGCCAAGGGATTCATTGCAGGACACGACTGACTATATAAGACGTGAGAATGAATTCCCGAGATTCATAAGAAGTTATGAGTAGAACGGGGAAACAGTACTGGAGGGTGCGACGATGGATAAGGGTGCTATCCGAAAATTTGCAGTAAGTGCACGTAACAAGCTGTTGGAAGCCGTAGCGCAAAAGGCGTTTGAGCTGGGTGTCACGAAAGATGCGATTAAAGAAGCGGACATCTATCAGGACGGTTTCATGATAAACCAGAAGTACTATAAACAATATCAGATCAAACAGCGGGAAAAGTTGATTCAGGAAGTGAACCAAAAGGGCTATGATCAGGTAATCGAGGAAGTGGCCTATACGTGGTTCAACCGTTTCATCGCACTGCGGTTTATGGAAGTGAATGACTATCTGCCAACTGGGATACGTATTTTCTCCTCAATTGAGGCAGGTAAGAGAGACCCTGATGCTCTGACCGAAGTGCTTATGCTCGCTGACGATCTGGACCTTAATGAACAAAAAGTTTATGAACTGCAGGATGCCAATGATGATGAGGATTTATTCAAATACATATTGATCAAGCAGTGCAATAAGCTTGGCGAAATCATGCCAATGATGTTTGAGGAGATTGAGGATTATACCGAACTGCTTCTGCCGGAACATCTGCTCGTTGAAAATTCAGTTGTCCGCGATATGGTGATGATGATTGATGAAGCAGATTGGCAGCGGGAAGTCGAGATTATCGGCTGGCTCTACCAGTACTATATATCGGAAAAGAAGGATGCTGTATTTGCCGATCTGAAGAAAAACAAAAAGATAACGAAAGAAAATATACCGGCTGCAACGGAACTGTTTACGCCACGCTGGATTGTGCAATATATGGTCGACAACTCACTTGGCCGCCTGTGGCTTGAGTCCCATCCTGATAAGGGATTACAGGAAAAGCTTCCGTATTATCTGGAAAGCGCCGAGCAGCCTGAAAACGTTGTGGAGCAGCTGGAGGCATTGAAAGATCCGGGTTTGAAACCTGAGACAATCACGTTTTTTGACCCGTGCATGGGCTCCGGGCATATTCTGGTGTATGCGTTTGAAGTGTTTTACGAATTGTACAAATCACAAGGATACCGCGAGCAGGATATTCCGCATCTAATCATTGAGAATAACCTGTACGGACTGGATATTGACCCGCGGGCAGCGCAAATGGCGTATTTTGCTGTCATGATGAAGGCAAGGAGTTATAACTACCGCTTATTTGATAAACAAATTGTGATGAACTTGCGCTGGATCGAGGAAAGCAATCATTTAACCGAGCAGGATCTGGAGATTTTTGTCGGGGATACAGAGTTGAGAAATGACGTACAAGCTTTGATGGATACGTTCATGGACGCCAAACTGTATGGTTCGATTATCGAGATTCCTGGGATTGACCTGGAAGCTCTGAAGGAACGAGCGGATGTCTTAAAAGAAAGTGAACGGAATGACATGTTTGAGTTGGACTTTAAAGAACATGCACTGCCGATGATTGAAAGTTTGATTGAGCAAGGGGAAATCCTGTCAGAGGAATATGATGTTGTGGTGACGAATCCGCCGTATATGGGGCGTGGAGGTATGGAGAAAGAGTTACTAAACTATGCCAGCGAAAATTTTCCTTTAACCAAAAATGATCTAAGTACTATCTTTATGGAAAAATGTTCAGTTTACACGAAAGATAGTGGATATTATACACTTATAAATATACCCACTTGGATGAATTTGTCTTCTTATGAAGAATATCGAAAAAGAATAATTTCTAACGAAACGCTAATAAATATGGTTCATTTGGGCCGTGGAATTTTTGGTTCTGATTTCGGTACAGTTAGCTTCGTGTTTAAAAAAAGATTAATTAAAAATTTTATAGGAGTTTATTTAAAGTTGTTTGAGAAGAAAAGTCATGTTGAAAGTAATAAGGTCAAACAAGCTTTATTTCATAAAAGGCATAATGTCTATTATAATAAACAGGATCATTTTTTTGCTATCCAGGGATGTCCGATTGCCTACAGTGCTACGGATTCTATTATTAAAATATATAAAAATGAAAATAAACTTGGAGAAATAGCAAAGCCACGACAAGGACTAGCAACTGGTAGTAATAATAGATTTGTAAGATATTGGTACGAAGTTAATTGTTTAAAAATAGGCTTTAATTACCAGGACAGAAAATTAACAGAGAAGTCATCGGAAAAATGGTTTCCATATAACAAAGGTGGTAACTACAGGAAATATTATGGTAACAATTACTATATTGTCAATTGGATTAACGATGGAGAGGAAATTAGGAATTTCAAGAATATAAATGGAAAATTAAAATCACGACCTCAAAATATGAATTATTATTTTAAAGAAGCAGTATCTTGGTCAAAAGTAACAATTGGAGGGTTTTCAACTAGATTTATTCCAAATGGCTTTATCTTTGATGTTGCAGGGTGTTCAATCTTTGCTGATAAAGAGGATTTAATATATATATTGGGCTTTACCAACAGTAAAATTGCAACGAGAATTCTAGACTTTTTGAGCCCAACTGTTAATTATGAAGTAGGACATATCAGTAGGTTACCAATAAAAAAGAGCAGTAAGAATTATGTCAATGATATAGTAATGAAAAATATTCTACTATCCAAATCCGACTGGGACTCTTTTGAAACATCCTGGGATTTCAAAACGCACCCATTCATCGAGTTCCAACAAAACGCAGCAAAGCTATCAGACGCTTATAAAAACTGGGAACAGGAAGCTGAACATCGCTTCCAAACCCTTAAAGCCAACGAAGAAGAGCTGAACCGAATTTTTATCGACTTGTATGGGTTGCAGGAAGAACTTAACCCTGAGGTGGAAGAGGATGAAGTAACTGTCAGCCGTGCTGATTTGGAGCGGGATGTGAAATCGTTCATCTCGTATACGGTCGGCCTGATGCTTGGGCGTTATTCGCTCGATGAAGAAGGTCTGGCGTTTGCAGGTGGTGAATTTGATTCAAGCAAATATCAGTCATTTCAGCCTGATCCGGATAACGTCATCCCGATTGCGGACGACGTTTATTTTGAAGATGATATTGTCGGCAGGTTTATCACCATTTTGAAGACAGTTTTCGGCGAGGAGTCACTTGAGGAAAACCTGGATTTCATTGCCGATGCTTTAACGCGTAAAACGAATGAAACATCCCACGAGCGTATCCGCCGTTATTTCCTGAAAGAGTTTTACACAGACCATGTCAAAACTTATCAAAAGCGGCCGATTTACTGGCTGTTTGACAGCGGAAAGGAAAATGGATTCAAAGCGTTAGTTTATCTGCACCGTTATGAGCCAGGGCTGGTTTCACGAGTGAGAACACAGTATTTGCATCCCCAGCAGCGCAAATATGAAGAAGAGATTGGCCGGATGGACATGTTGCTGGAATCTGACGTGCCGCAACAGGAGAAAACAAAAGCAAAAAAAGCGAAAGAAAAACTGCAGAAACAACTGCTGGAGTGTCAGCACTATGATCAGGTGATTGCTCACGTTGCCAATCAGCAAGTTGATCTTGACCTGGATGATGGCGTCAAAGTCAATTATACTAAATTCCAAAATGTGGAGGTTCCGCAAGGTGAAGGTAAGAGCCCGTTTAAGGCAAATGTGCTGGCAAAAATTTAAAATTGACTGCAGACTTAATGGTAAACAAAAAGAGCTAACGCCTAACCGAACTTAGTCGGTTGCCATTACCCCTTTTTGTTATTTAACAGTATAGTGTATATTATATGCAAATTCAATATGTTTCTGAATCAAGAACCTGTTAAAGTCAGTGCTAGTAAAATAAAAGGTTCTTGAAGGGAGGGGAGTAAATGAACCTGAACGAAGTACACCGTGTCTTGAATGACTATTTCCAGAAAGAACTGACTAACGGGAAACAGCGTCATGTCGTGTTCTGGTACGATGAGGAAGACGACTTTAAAGAGGAAATCGAAAGCATTGATTTGCCTGGTGTTCGGGTATGGCAAGTGACGCCGAATAATTTATTCGCTACTAAATACGAACTGGAAAAGAATGATCCGGCATCCCACTTTCTGCTTTATGCCAATATGCCCAGACCTAATCCGCATGACGACTGGCTGCTGGATATTTATAAGACAGGTTTTGAGTTTGCGACTGATAAAATCACCGTCATCATGCGGGAACTGGGGGTAACAGACGATTCACTGCGGGAAACGCTCAAACGGTATAAAGCTTTCTTCAACAATAAGAACCGTTTGCTGGTGTTCCGGAAATACCCGGTTGATATGTACACCCAGGAGACAATCGATTTAACCGTTCTGGCTGCTTTGACAAAGAGCAGAACAAACACAATGGACGACATTATCAGAACGCTTATGCGGAAGTGGCATGAAGGTGATGAGAGTGTGTGGGAGGCCATCCGTAAATATGGCGACACTGATAGATTCTGGGAATTAGCAGAGAAATATTATGGCTATACATTAAGGGAAAAATCGCTGCAATCGCTGCTCATATTTTTTATCCTGACATATGCCACACAATATCAAATGAATAGCAATATACCGGAGTCATGGCAAGCTTATATCAGCCCAAGACCGGCGAACACAATCGTCTTTATGGATCAATGGATGAATCATGTTGATGATCGGCCTGTCTTCAATTCGCTCGTTGATCAGATGGAAGATGTCTTGAATGTCCGTCATTATGCTAAAGAGTGGGATATCACGGACATTGTGCAAATGGATGGATTCCGCCTTTTTGATGAGAGCATCATTGATTATTTGGCCACGCAGCTGATCAATCAGGTGACAGACTTTGATACATATGATGACATGATTGCCGCAAGACGGATCCGTCATTGGTATCCGGAATATAAATATGAGTATGAAGCCCTTCATCACGCCATTAAATTGTTACGTCTTATTCATGAACGGGAGCCTTTGATTCCGGAACAATCAGTTTTTGACATGTTTCATGCTTATGCCGGTGACTACTATCAGGCCGATACGGCATACAGAAAGTTTTATACCGCTTATGATCGGATTGAACATAAAGAGCGCTTGCACCAAGTACGGGATATGATCGAAAATGTTTATGCAAACAGGTTTATGGACGAGCTGGCTGTGAAATGGGCGGGAAGTCTTGAGAAGTCTGATAATAAAGAATGGGCTGTCTCAGGACTTCCCCAGCAACACGATTTTTACCGGGATTGGGTCAAACCCCACCGAGAACGTGATGAACGCGTCTTTGTCATCGTTTCGGATGCGTTGCGGTATGAAGTGGCCTGCGAATTGTCCGAGCGTTTGAATAATGAACGGAAAGCTTCGGCGAACATTTCAGCTATCCAAGGTGTTTTGCCGTCTTATACAGCAGTCGGAATGGCGGCTCTCTTGCCCCATCGGATCATCTCTTTTGCGAGGGATGGAGCGGTTACGGCGGATGGCCTCAATACTAAAGGGACGCCGCATCGCGATGATATATTGAAACAGAATGTTCCGGCGTCTGTGGCAGTTCAATTTGATGAAGTCATCGGTTTGAACAGACAAGCTTTCCGGGAAACATTCCAGGGCAAGAAAGTGATTTATATCTATCACAACACGATTGATGCCCAGGGGGATAATGCAACAACCGAGAAGGAAGTGTTTGAAGCGGCAGAAGATGCCATCAAGGATATTCGCTCGCTCGTAAACCGTTTGGTTGTGGATCTCACGGCAGCTAATATATTAATCACAGCAGATCATGGGTTTCTTTATCAACGGGATGCACTTGAAAGGAGCCAAAAAACGCCGCAAAGCATTGATGAATCGATACTGGCCAAGCGCAGATTTCTGATCACTGAAACGCCGACGGAAATGGAAGGAACGCTCTCATTTCCATTAGATTATCTTTTTGATGAGGAAATTGGCTGGTTTGTGACGGTTCCTCAAGGGGTAAACCGGTTTGCTATTCCCGGCCCCGGCGCTAACTTTGTACATGGAGGTGCGATGCCGCAGGAAGTCGTTTTGCCTGTTATTGAGTTTAAAAACGACCGAAGCAGGTCGTCAAGGAACCAGGCGTCGAAAGTTGACGTCAGATTGACCACGCCGGCAAGGAAAGTCACAAGTCCGGTTATGTATTTAGCTTTTCTGCAAATGGTTCGAGTTGAAGAGAAACAACTGCCGAGGCGGTTGAAACTCTATTTCGCCGATATAGCCGGTGAGCGCGTAACCAATGAAAATATCATCATCGCCGACAGTACTGCCGTCCAGCCCAGTGAACGGACGTTTCGGGAAAAATTTGTATTTAAAGATATGGCTTATAACAGGCGTGAAACGTATTATCTGGTGCTGGAAGATGAACAGACAGAAGAGGTTTATGAACGGTATCCGTTTACTGTAGATATTGCGTTCATGGATGGATGAGTTGATTAGGTTGTTAGAAAAACTCGGCATTCGCCTCGTCTTATAGTGAATGCCGAAGCGTTTCTTATAAGGTCATCCATCATTTATACTTTCTGACGTTATAACAAAAGAGGCAAATGTCCCGGTACAAGTACTGGGCATTTGCCTCTTTTTAATGAAATGCTAATCTCGTGCTGTTGTCCTCTTGATTGAGATTTGCGGAAAACATGACCTGGAAGGATAAGAACCTTTGAGAGAAAGAATTTAAATGAAGTAATGAAGGAATAATAAGGATTTAATGTAAAGGATAAGCTGATTCCAGGAAAAATAAATTTATCATGAAATGACGGAAAATAGAAATTTATTGAGGGAGAGGGAGAAAAACGGCTGTCTCTTTAAACATGATAATAGTTCTTAAATGCTTGAATAATGCGTCTAAAATCGTAATTACTTAATTGACCTTTTGGTTTTATATCAACATCCTCAAAGTAATCGTATCGATCAATTTGTACATAGGAAGTATGTGGTAAATTTGCTTTTGGGCTTCTTTTAATTTCAATTCGATGGGGGTGCCTTTCGGTTGGTTTCGATTTGGTTACTTTTAGACCTAAAGCTGCTCCATAATCTGTCCTAACGACAATAATAAGGACAGGGCGTTTTTTAAAGCCCTGCCTCTCCTGGTAGGGGAACTCCAATTCATATAATCCGCCTTGGATCATTCATCATCATCTTCAATCCAATATCGATAATTAGGATGTGTCGAATCTATATTAACACGTCCGGATTTATCAACAGGAAGTGTCTCTTTCACAGGTAACTTATTAGGATCGATTGAAGAGGCGATAAGACCGATTCGGGTTTTCTTCACGGACGTTTTTGCATTATCAATAGGGAGTTGCTTGTGAGTTATTGTCACTTTTTTATCCTCCTTATTGCACACACCAAACACCGCCTATATCGAAAGGTGTTAACAGTATATGCATCATATCGATAAAACATAAGGGCTAGTTTACTTCTATCGTAAAGGAGAGGGGTCAAACTGTCAATTTTAATGCGCCTGAAACTTTCTGAAATACGTTGCCATGATTGAAGATAGAACAGCTGGAACAATGTCCCCAGATTGCCGGATGACGAATTGAAATAATTTTTTTGTCCATGAAGCATGACATTGAAGCTGTAGCGCAAAAAAAGGCAACGAACGTCCTATATTGCCAGACAAACCACAGCCGCACTCATGCATCAACATAACGACCGAAACCCGATATGGCTGTAAAAATAAAACATTACGGATAGAATGTGATAATATTTAACATTTTAACTTGACATTTGTGTGAAAAACTAACATAATAATGTTGTAAAATAACAATATAAACGGTGATAACGATGCATCCAACAAAACGTCGAGATATCATTTTGAAAGCGGTACAAGAAGAAGGAAAAGTAGAAATAAATGAAATGTCGGATGAATTAAAGGTCTCAGCGATGACCATACGGAGAGATCTTGTGCAGCTTGAGGAGGATGGCAAGCTGATTCGTACGCATGGAGGGGCTGTCTTACCTAAACCTCTTATAACGGAAACGCCATTTTCTACAAAACAAAGTAGACAAACTGAACAAAAAAAGTTGATTGCCAAGAAAACACTGCCTTTGATAAAAGCTGGACATACCATCATTTTAGATTCTGGAACAACCACCCTGGAATTGGCGAGATTGCTCGTAACACGTGATGATATTACTGTCATCACTAATGACATCAAAATTGCTGCTGAATTAAGTGACAGCCAGTTGAAAGTTTTTGTCACGGGGGGCGAATTGCAAAATAATATCGGTGCCCTATACGGACCACAAACACATCAGTTTCTAAAAAATATTCATGTCGACATGTTTTTTCTCGGTGCACATGCTCTAGATTTGAAAGCTGGGATAACGTCCCCTACTTTTGAGAAATCATTGATGAAACAGCTGATGATCGAGGCAGCAGAGGCAACCTGGCTTGTTGCTGATTCAAGTAAGTTTGAACAAAAAGCCTTCTCGAAAGTCTGTGATTTTGACCATTTGTCCGGTTTTATAACAGATGAGAACGTTTCAGATGAAGTAAAAGAACAGCTATTCCATTATATAAACATCATATAATAAAGCAGGTGAAATCACGATGAAGATAGGAGTTATTGCTGACGATTTAACCGGAGCAAATGCAACAGGAGTGCGACTAAGCAAACAAGGATTCTCCTCAGCAACCGTTGTGTACCGTGATAAAATTCCCGTTTCTCAGCAATTAGATGCAGTATGTATCGATACCGATACCCGATATGCGAACCAGGAAACAATCATGAAACGAATGAAAAAGGCAATGCAAAGTTTTCGGGAGTGGGATGCAAAAGTTGTTTGTAAACGAATCGACAGTACTATCCGTGGAAATATCGGACTTGAAATCGATACAATGCTTGATGAAATTGAAGAAAATAGCATGGCTGTCGTCGTTGCTTCTTTTCCTGATTCAGGACGTATTTCCTCTGGAGGTTATCTACTGGTAGATGGTGTACCTGTTCAGGAGACCGGTGTTGCAAAAGATCCGGTAATGCCGATAAAAGAATCTTTTATTCCCGGGATTATTCAGAATCAAAGTAAACAAACTGTGGGACATATTGGGTTGGATAAAGTGCTTGCCGGGCACAGCTTTCTAAAGAAAGCATTGAATGAGCAAATCGAAAAAAATAACAAAATTGTTGTGGTAGATGCCGTAACAGATGAGGAGATTGATACAATTGCTGAAACAATTGCCGGGATTCAGTCAGTAAAAATAATTCCAGTTGATCCTGGTCCATTAACGGCCGCTTATTCCAGAGCTTTTCTGCATCAATTTGTTGAGTCAAATAAGACTATTGTCACCGTAGGAAGTGTTACAACTTTAACAGGTCGGCAGCTTAGATATCTTATCGATAAGACCGAATCAAATCCAGTTTATGTTTCTGCTGAAAGACTTGCAACGTTGTCGACATCATGGGAGGAAGAAGTGCAACGAGCCATTGCAGAAGCTTTGGAACGAATGCATACAAATGATGTATTAATCATCACGACATATGAGGAAAATTCAAGAATAGTAGACTTTAAATGGAAAGCGGAACTGGAAAATACGTCACAAGATACCTTGGCTAAACGAATAACTGATGGGCTTGCGAAAATCACGAGATTGGTAATGGAAAAAACGGAATATCCAATACAGGGATGTTTTACCAGTGGCGGTGATGTGACAGCATCATTATGTGCTGTATGCATGGCATCAGGTATAAAACTTGAGGACGAGGTATTGCCGCTGGCTGCGTATGGGAAAATGATCGGAGGGCACTTTCCCGGCCACCCTATTGTAACTAAGGGTGGTTTGGTCGGCGACAAAAAGGCAATTTATTCAAGTGTCAAACACTTAAAATCAACATACACCAAAAGGAGCGCTAAGCTATGACAAACGAGAAAGCAATTATTGCAATTCCAATGGGAGATCCAGCTGGTATCGGTCCGGAAATTACTGCAAAATCCTTGGCTAACGACGAAATATTCAATATGTGTAAACCAATTGTCGTTGGCGATAAAGAGGTTTTCCATAAGGCCATTCAAATTGTTGAAAAAGATCTGACAGTCAATGTGATCCAGTCACCTGAAGAAGGTAAGTTCGAATTTGGCACTGTTGACTTAATTAATTTAGACAATATTAATATGGATGAATTACGTTATGGCGAGGTACAGGAACAATGCGGAAAGGCAGCTTTTGATTATGTTAAAACATCTGTGGATCTTGCAAAGAATGGGTTAGTAAAAGCATTAGCAACTACACCGATTAATAAAGAATCACTAAAAGCCGCAAACGTTCCATATATTGGACATACAGAAATGCTGGAAGAAATGACAAATATCCAGGACCCGCTAACGATGTTCGAAGTCAGAGATATGCGAATCTTTTTCCTAACACGCCACCTTTCATTAAAGGATGCAATTGCTCAAATGACAAAAGAGAGAGTTCATGACTATTTACTCCGTTGTGACAAAGCATTACAGCGTCTTGGAATCGAAAACCGAAAAATGGCGGTTGCGGGGTTAAATCCGCATAGCGGCGAAGGTGGATTGTTTGGACGCGAAGAAGTTGATGAAATTACTCCTGGTATAGAAGCAGCTAAAAAAGACGGTGTTAACGTTGTTGGACCAGTACCCGCGGATTCCGTCTTTCATCAAGCGTTAAATGGTAAATATGATGCCGTATTGTCACTTTATCATGATCAAGGTCATATTGCGGCGAAAATGACTGATTTTCATAGAACCATATCTATTACAAACAGTCTTCCATTCTTAAGAACTTCAGTCGATCATGGTACAGCATTTGATATTGCGGGACAAAATATTGCTTCAAGTGTCAGTATGGAGGAATGCATCAAATTAGCTGCACAATATGCGCCTCAATTCACACAGGAAACATTGGATTAAATGATTATACTGGGGAATTAATGTCCCCAGTATAATATTCACATAAATGTAAGCCATTTCAAATTATGAGGGGGAAAAACCATGGATGTTTCCGGTTCACAAATGATTTTAGGATTAGTGATTGGAGTTATATTATTAATTTTACTTGTATTAAAAACCAAGATTCACGCATTTATTGCGTTGATTATTGCCGCTTCCGTTACAGGTATTATTGGTGGAATGAACCCTTCCGAAGTTGTAAATGAAATAACAAATGGATTTGGAAGCACACTTGGTTCCATTGGTATTGTAATCGGTTTCGGGGTTATGATGGGAAGGTTGCTGGAGGTATCCGGTGCAGCTGAAAAACTTGCCTATACTTTAATTAGAAAGTTGGGTCAAAAGAAAGAGGAATGGGCGATGGCTGTAGCTGGTTACATCGTTTCTATACCGATTTTTGTAGACTCGGCATTTGTCATTTTAAATCCATTGGTAAAAGCTCTTTCCAGGAAAACAGGTAAATCGGTTGTTGCCTTGGGAGTTGCTCTTGGTATTGGTCTTGCTGCTACTCACCATGCCGTTCCACCTACTCCGGGACCATTAGGTGTAGCAGGTATTTTCGGGGCTGATATCGGATTGATGATTTTAACCGGACTTATCTTCTCTATACCGATTATTATTGCTGGTGTATGGTATGCCAGATGGATCGGTAATAAAATCTATCAACTTCCTGAAGAGGAAGGTGATGAATTCGTAAGACCTGATAAGCGACAGGTTTACCAGAAATTTTTGGCAGACTCTGAGGAACGGGAAAAGAGTTTGCCTTCTCTGACAGCATCGATCATGCCAATACTGGTGCCAATTATTCTTATTTTCCTTAATACAACGATAGGTGCTCTCAGCGAATCTGGAGCAGTTGCTGTAAATGACACTCTGCTATCTTATATTAAATTCTTTGGTAATCCTATTATTGCAGTTGGAATTGGATTAATTGCGGCCATTTATACACTTACAAGCAATATCGGTCGTATTGAAACACTGGATCGTATGGAAGAAGGAATTAAAACAGCTGGAATTATTCTACTTGTAACCGGTGCTGGTGGAGCGTTGGGTAACGTTCTCCGAGCAAGCGGGGCAGGCGATTATATCGCAGAACAGATTGCCGAATGGCCATTACCGGCGATTCTCGTACCATTTTTTATAGCAACCATTGTTCGGCTTATTCAAGGTAGTGGTACTGTTGCGATGATAACAGCTGCTTCCATTTCAGCGCCAATCGTCAGTGGTTTGGATGTAAGTCTTGTATTAGCTGCACAAGCCTCTGCATTAGGTGCAATGGTATTCTCTTATTTTAACGATAGTTTATTCTGGGTAGTCAATCGGATGTTGGGAATCAAGAATGTAAAAGAGCAAATTATGGTCTGGTCTGTACCAACAACGATTGGCTGGGGAGTAGCATTAATCATGCTGCTGATTGCCGATTCGATTGTAAGGATGTTTTAAAAAGCCGTTTTTTGGAACATGGTTTATTTCATCTTTTTTTATAATGAAGACCAATGTGTTATTTTCCTTTAACTTGGGAATATATAAAAAGAATCATCGTTCTCCGGGACGCTTCTCCTTCTCAAAGAAGGAAGCTCCCGGTTTAAGGTTAAGGTGCTTTAAACGCCCGCTTACAATATTTGATGCGGGCGTTTAAAGCCAGTTAAGCATGGGATGATTTTCACACATATAAAAGGAGTGTTGTGTCATGAGTGAACGCATATTTATAAGCCCTGCCAAATATGTTCAGGGAAAAAACGTCATTCAAAATATTGGAGGATATATAAAAGATCTTGGTGAACAAACCGTTGTCATAGCGGATGAAACGGTTTGGGAGATTGCCGGTAATGATGTTGTTAAGCAAGTTAAACAAGAAAATATAAAAGCCGAGGAAGTAGTTTTTAATGGTGAAGCTTCCAAACAAGAAATTGATCGGATTACAGAGATCGCAAACAAAGCGAATGCGACTATTGTTATCGGCGTTGGTGGTGGTAAAACGCTCGATACTGCTAAAGCTGTATCAGATGAGTTGAATGGCTATGCCGTCATTGTACCAACAACCGCTTCAACTGATGCACCAACAAGTGCGCTGTCCGTCGTTTATTCCGATGACGGGGTCTTTGAAGGGTATCGATTCTACAATAAAAATCCGAACCTCGTCGTCATTGATACAAAAATTGTTGCAGGTGCACCACCGCGCTTTCTGGCGTCAGGGATTGCCGATGCTCTGGCAACATGGGTTGAAGCCCGGAGCGTTATCCAGGCAGGGGGCGACACGATGGCAGGTGGCAGCACAACGATTGCTGGACAAGCGATTGCCGAAAAATGTGAAGAAACGCTTTTCAAATATGCCCATCTGGCTTATGAATCCGTCCAAGCCAAATCCGTAACACCGGCACTTGAATCGGTTGTGGAAGCCAACACCCTTCTCAGCGGTTTAGGCTTTGAAAGCGGTGGTCTCGGAGCAGCACACGCCATCCACAATGGCTTCACAGCGTTACATGGCGATATCCATAATATGACACATGGTGAAAAAGTCGCGTTCGGCACACTTGTTCAGCTCGCACTCGAACAACATGATGAGAAAGAGATTGAGCGTTATATTGCACTGTATACAAGCCTTGGTCTGCCGGTAACACTCGAGGATATCAAGCTGAAAGACGCCTCGCGAGACGACATCATGAAGGTAGCCGAGGCAGCAACCACTGAAGGCGAAACGATTCATCAGGCCTTCAATATCACAGCAGACGATGTCGCCGATGCCATTTATGCAGCCGATCGATATGCAAAAGCTTATAAGGAAAAAAATAAATAACAAGAATTTGGGTCAAAATCAGTGACTTATCATAAGCGTGGTTCTTCCAATATCATGGGTGGAAGGATCACGCTTATTGTGTGAAACACAAAATGATTCTAAATAACTATTGGAATTTTATGATAAATTTGGTATATTTAAAAAAGTAGTAGTGGTAATTCATATGACATCAAATGACCGTTTTCATTGAGTCACCGCTATAATGGTTATTATTTATCGTTAATCTAATAGGTTCGCATGTTACTGATAAGATTAGGCATGGTGAAAGTATAAAGGGCTTTTGGCTAAGTTCCTTTTGATTTTGCCATGTTTTTTTATTTTGAAATGGGTTGATAGTGTAAAACTTTGACTATACATCAACAAATTTATGTCGTAGGAGGAGCAATATGGAAAAGAATTGTACAGCTTATTTGAAGAAGGTGCTGATGGTCTTTCTTCTTTTCGTATTATTCGTTCCGCTTCTAAATGGTACGAAACAAGTCATAGCTGAATCAGCACCAAGCATTAACACTGAGATGAACGGACAGCCGGGGGATCAAGTTATTACAAGTGTCCAAACTATGAAAACACTTGTGAAACGTTTTAAAGAAGAAGGCAACATTACAAATGATAAAGCCGCCCGCAAAATGCAGATGCATTTGGCCGCAATTGAGCAATTTAACGAAGACGGAAACAACAATAAGGCAGTAAAACACCTAAAGGGTTTCAAGAATCTTATAGCTTATCAAAAAGATAATGGTTCAATTTCCGAGAAGGCATACAATGTACTTAAATCGGATGCTGAGTATTTGATACAAGAGATGAATAAGGGTGACGATGCAATTGTTGCGGGTTATTGGACGGGCGACGAAAAGCTCGAGAACTTTCCTGCGAAGAAGCTGACACATATTAATTATGCTTTTGCATATGTCAACAAAGAGGGTAAGAGTGAACTTTATCCGGGTGCAGAAAAAGATATAAAAGAACTAAACACGTATAAAGAAAACCATCCACATATAAAATCATTAATTTCCATTGGTGGCTGGGGAAAAAATTCAAAATATTTCTCAGATGTGGCAGCAACCTCTAAATCGAGAGAAACATTTGCCCGATCGACTATCAATAAATTTATTAAAAAGAATCAATTTGATGGAATTGATTTAGATTGGGAATTCCCGGTAAAAGGCGGGATAGATGAACTGCACTATAGTCCGGAAGACAAACGGAATCTAACTTTATTAGTTAAGGAATTTCGCGATCAGCTTGACCAATTGGAAAAGAAAAAGAATCGCGACTATCTTCTAACGGCAGCGACACCGGCGGGGCGCTATCAAAATGGTGGTCCTTATGATCCCGCTGATAGTTATGAATTCGAGGAATTGTCCAAGTATCTTGATTGGATCTATGTTATGACGTATGATTTGGCCAATGGGTTCAGCCCGGTCACGAATTTTAATACGCCAATGCAGCCTGTTGATGCTGATCCGACACCGAACAACATCAAGAAGTGGAATAATGTAAGCGGCGCAATTAAGTATTATCAACAGAAAGGCGTTCCACGTAACAAAATTGTACTTGGCACAGCTTTTTATGGAAGAAGTTTTGAAGTTTCAAATTCAGCCAATCATGGATTGTATCAAGAATATAAATCAACGGGACCTTCTCCAAGCTGGGAAGATATTAAAAAAGATTACCTGACCGATCTCGATTGGAAAAAATATTGGCATTCAACAGCCGAAGTACCTTGGTTATTTAATTCAAGAACAAACATGTTTTTAACTTACGACAATCCAGAGTCTATAAGTAAAAAAGGACATTATATTAATGAGCATAATCTCAGGGGTGGCATGATTTGGACAATTGGTCATGATGACAAAGAACACAATCTGCTAAAATCGTTAGCAAACCCTGTGTTAGAGGATAATCGTTAACTGAAATAGCCATCTTACTTTAACTCCGGGCATGTGAACTAATACAAGGCCCGGAGTTTTGTAACTACATTAATAATTTTGTTTGGCTTTTTGATCCCGGAATAGCGAAACGAAACAGAGGCATACAAGCATTAGGGAGGTTTAATATTGCTGTCAGGATTACATCATATAGAACTTTACGTATCAGACTTGAAAAAATCATCCAAATTCTGGGGCTGGTTTCTTGAAGAATTAGGTTACAGTAAGTATCAGGAATGGGATAGTGGTCAGAGTTGGAAAATTGATGACACATATATCGTTCTTGTCCAGGCAGAAGAAAGGTTTCAGGATGTTTCATACCATCGTTGCAGAGTCGGTATTAATCATATGGCATTTCATGCACATTCCCGAACGCATGTGAACGAGGTGACCAGTAGATTAAAAAGCATGGAAGTTCAAATTCTGTACGAAGATCTGCATCCCTTTGCCGGCGGAGACAATCATTATGCAGTTTACTTCGAAGACCCGGACAGAATTAAAGTTGAGTTGGTAGCTCCAGAGGAAGAAACAGATAAGAATGATGGAAATTATTAAAACAACTAGAGAACAGCTCGAAATTGCATCTGAAGGTTCAGGTTTAACCAACATACAAGGGAGAGGTTCAAATGGAGCACAATCATCCGAAACATATTATTGCAGTGTCCGGATAGATAACGAATGACAAGGGAGAAGTATTGGTGGTGAAGACATATGCGCGCTCGGACACATGGGAGTCTCCGGGTGGTCAGGTTGAAGAAGACGAGGCTTTGGATATAGCCATGTGCCGTGAAGTACAGGAAGAGACGGAGATAGCCGTAGAACCATTAGGCATTACAGGGGTATATTATATAACGCGTCCAAAAATTTTCTACCGGTGGTTTTTCAGGCCAAATGGATAGACGGATCACTTGACATACAACCGGAAGAAATAAAGGACGCGACGTTTGCCAGGCTGACCGAGTCAACAATCGATTACTTCATCACCCGGCCGCATTTCAAATCCCGAACACTTGATGCCATGAAGGCCAGTGCCTTTATCCCGTATGAAACATGGAATACGGCTACCTATCATTTGCTCGGCAGGTTAGAAGCAAGGAAGTTAACTGAAAACCAAACAAAAAACGGCCCGGTCCTTTTCTTTCTTTCCATACTCAGAGAATATTCGATAATTTATACTCTCGTTCATGTACATCCTCATAAAAAACTGGATTATCCGGATTTAACGGATCCTCGTTCCGCTAAAAGCATAAAAATTGCCCTGTTTAGTATTGAAATGAATCCTCATTCCGCTAATCGTATAAAAACAGGGGGAAACCAGAGCAAAAAAGACAAATAGCGGAATGAGGAACCGCTAACGGTGTTAAAAGGCTTGAATCGAAGCAAATAACGGAATGAGGATCCGCCAAATCGACATCGGCTTAGCATAAAGGCAATGCAAGGCTCCCATATTCCACCTTAATCAACGCAGCGAGCAATACTGTGGCGGAACCGCAATTTTAAAAAAGCCATTACTGCAAAAGGTTTGCGCTAATCAAAGAATGGTACCATAATGGACATGGCGCGTAAGAATGACAGTCCTCATTTCAATTCTTTCGCTTCCTCATCATACAATGCAGTGCGTTTAATATTAACGCCGACGAATGACTCAAGGATTGCTTGACCGCCGGCAATGGCCAGGATAAAGATGATATATTGGGCGATAGTTGGAATCCATAGGTATATCAGACCAAGAAAAATCGCGCTCCAGATTCCTGCACACCAGTAGCAGGTCAGAAGATAACCGATGTTGGATTTGGGCACTGTCTTCGTTTCACTTTGGGAGATTTTCTTTTTTGTTAAAAAGGGTTTGCGGATAAATTCGGTTATTTTATCAAACACGATTACGTGTGTCAGCCGGTAGCTGGCAAGTATCAGCATGATGAACATCATCCAGGTTAATTCCAGTTCCATAAAACAAATCCTTCCGCGTTTTTTCCTTAGTCTTACCTTATAAGAGAATCTTAAACCGGAAATGGGACATGGGAGTCTGACACCATGTCCCGCTGCACGTGGCACTATCCATGTATGATATAGGCATCGTTAATGCCTGCATCACGGACCCGCTTCAATTGTGCTTCGGCATTTTCCTTTTTAGAAAAAGCACCTGCCTGAACGCGATACCATTGTTCACCGGAAATGGTGACGGCATCGGCAAAAGCTTCAATCCCCTTTGACTGCAGATAATTCACTCGATCCTTTGAGTTTTTCTTGGATTGAAACGAACCGGCAATGATCACATACAATTGTTTGGGGTCCTCTTGTTTCTTCAGATTAAATGCTTGTGCCAGCCCGTTGACATGACCCTGTGCCACAGTCTGCCGCCATGAAGCATCCTTTATTAAAGCGGCATCCTGTGCGTTATCAATAAACCCATTTTCCGTTAAGAGCGCTGACATTGTGGTTTCTCTGAGGACGTGGAAGTTCGCCTTTTTCTGCCCCCGATTCTGCAGCTGGTTCACCTTTATAATTTCCGGGTGAATGGTGTCCTGATAGGCAGCTGTTGTCGAGGAATCGGATAGACTGCTGTGGATAAAGTCCTCATACCCGCGGGCGGATCCGTTAAACGAATTGCAGTGAATCGACAAATAATAGTCCGCTCCCCAGTTGTTCGCCTCGGTTGTCCGCGCACTCAGACTTTTTGTGCGGTCATACGTCCGGCTCATGCGTACATGAACATTTTTATAGTCTTGGTTTAAAATGTTGCGGATGCGGCGAGCAATATCAAGGTTGACAGTTTTTTCATCCATGCCATTCCCCTGTGCACCTGGGTCTGATCCACCATGCCCTGGATCCAAATATAGTTTCATCATCATACCCCTTTCATTTAATAGGATGTAATATATCGTATTGACAGGAAGTGGATCGCTTGTGGTCATATTCGACAGATTTATGCAAAATGAGAAAGGTGACAGAGAACAACTAACAGCTTTCTTTCCATAGGAGGGCATGGTGAAGGTGTCAGAAGTTTTTTACGTTTGACGCCTCTTTTTAACTGATCTCATTCGATTATAGGTGTGACCCCTTCCTATAACTATAATCGAACACTTTTGGTAAAAAGGGGCATATGGAGGGGGATCATTTGGCCGCCTCCGTTACTTGAAGGTGAAGGGTTGCTCCTAGGCTAGACGGGCCGAGGCATTGCCTGTTTAGTGAGTCATTGGAAAGGGAAAATCGTTTATATTTATAGGATAATGTCATTGGAGGAGGGCCCCATGAATACGTCTTTTATCAAATTAACCGAACCCACCTCAAGCGTGGCAGACGCGTTTAATCGGTGGGAAAACGACGCCACGTTGATTCCAAAGACACGTCCCAACAAAAACAAGTCAGCGTTGGAACACCGTAGCATCGTTACCCTTGATCATTTAATGCAACGACTGGAAAATCATCATATCTACCTGATATATCTGGATGAACAGTTGATTGGTGAGATGAACTATATGGTCGATCCGGGCCATCTCTACAAAAAAGAGCCAGGGACCGCCTGGATAAGTATTACGATTGGGGAGCCTGAAGGCCGGGGCAAGGGCATTGGTTATGCAGCCATCCAATATTTAGAGGGACAGATCAAGGCGCAAGGTTTTCAACGTATTGAATTGGGTGTGTTTGCATTTAATACACAGGCGCAGAAGCTGTATCAGAGGCTTGGTTACAAGGAAGTGGGCCGTATCGAAAATTTTACCTATTGGCAGGATAGATGGTGGTCTGATATCCGCATGGAGAAGAATCTGAACATGGTATTTTAAACGGTGGATTTGGGGCAGGAAGTATCTTTTGTTACTTCCTGTTTATATACTCTTACGTATTTTTTAAGGTGAACTGGCTGCGAAAGCATTCGGCAGCCCTCGTTAAATGACGGTTTTTCATGGAGACAACCGCTGGCTCAACGTACAATTCAAAGCCTTCAATTTCGGTTGTTATGATATCGTGGTGATACGCTTCTTGTATTTCGGAACGGGGGATGATTGAAATGCCAACACCTGAAGCGACTAAAGCGAGTAATGTTTCAATATCCTTGCATTCCATAATGACGTTCGGAGACAGATTATGTTTCTGAAAATAATGGATGATGTCTTCAAATACAGAATATCCCTCCATCGGGGCCAGCATGAGGAAAGGATAATTAATAAGCTGCTCTAAGTGAATGGCCCCTTTTGTGAAATCTGCTTCCCATAATTTCGGTGCAGCCAGGACAAACGGCTCTTCTTCCAATCTAACAAACCTGTATTCCTGCAATTGGCCGGGAAGAAGCATTAATGCGACCTCGATTGTGCCGTCTTGTAATAACGCCTCCAGGTAAGATGAATCGCCTTTCCAAATTTCTATATAGACATTGGGGTGTGAGTCTCTGTAGGTTTGGATGATGCTTGGCAAATAAGAGATACATGTGGCTGATACACCGATGGATAAATGGCCGCGGATTCCCTGGTTAATCTCCTGGATTTCTTTCTTTATATCAGATGATTTTTGCAGCATGAAAGCCGCATGTTGATAGAGTGTGTTACCTGCTTCAGTTAGCGACCACTTCTTGGCATCACGATTAATCAGCACTGCTTCCAATTCTTCTTCTAAATGTTTCAATTGCTGGCTCAGCGGCGGCTGTGCCATGTACAACATTTTTGCGGCGCTGGAAATACTTCCTGCATCTACAATGGTTTTAAAATACTTCAACTGCTTCATATCCACTTAAAAACCCATCCTATACATTTATTATATACCATTATTATAATATATATATTTTCCATATACAAAAAACCCGGCTAAAATAGTCTGAGGAAGTTGATAGGACGATGTCGTTATCAACAAAAGATTATGAAGAATAGGAAGTGTAACGATGCATGCATCACCATCACAGTCAACATTATGGAATAAAAACTTTTTAATGGTCATCATTGCCAATTTGTTTGTCTATCAGGGATTCCAAATGCTGATTCCAACGCTGCCGGTATATATTAAAGATATCGGAGGAAGTGACCTTCAGGCTGGTCTTGTCGTCAGTCTTTTTGCCTTATCCGGGTTGGTCTTTCGTTCCATTACAGGAAAAGCGACGGATACCATTGGACGAAAACCGATGCTTGTTCTCGGATTTATTGTGCTCATTTTGTTTAATCTGTCTTTTTTCGCATTTTCAATGGTGGGAATCTTAGTGATCCTGCGACTGTTTCAGGGAGCGGGCTGGGGCATGACCTCAACAGCCATTGCAACGATTATGTCAGATAATGTGCCTGACGAAAGGCGCGGTGAAGGGACCGGATACTATGCTTTATCGGTGATTATCGCTACGTCAGTCGCTCCTATTATTGGTATTGCCATTTTGAATCATTATCCATTCAAAATTATCCTTATGGTAACGACCGTTTTTATGCTGATAGGTTTCTTGTTAACGCAGGGAATAGCGATACCAAAGTTGGAAAAGCAAGCAAAACCAAGGCAAAAGCAAACGAGAGAAGAGTCCATTTGGAGCGATTTGTTTGAGAAACGAGCTATTCTGCCTTCTGTACTATGTTTGTTGCTCGCATTTCCTTTTGGCGGGCTGATGAGCTTTATTGCGTTATTCGGCAATGAAATTGGCATCGAAAATATTTGGGTATATTTTATTGGCCATTGTCTCATGATTCTGATCAGCCGGCCGTTTATGGGGAAATTGTTTGATCATAAAGGCCACATCTCGGTGGTGCTGCCGGGCGCAGTAGCGATGTTGGCCGGGTTACTGATTTTATCCTATACGACAACCATTCCTGTCTTAATAGTGGCGTCATTATTCTATGGATTTGGTTTTGGAGCTGTTCAGCCTTCTCTGCAAGCCTGGGCTATCAATCGTTCAGCTTCAGATCGTAAAGGGGTAGCTAACGGTACATTTTTATCGGCGATGGATTTAGGTGTTGCTTTAGGTTCCCTGTTACTGAGTTCGGTCGCTGCATTGACAAGCTATGCTGCCATGTATCGTCTTTCTGCGTTGTGCATGGTGCTATTCATTGCTATCTATGGCATATATTTGCTGAACAATCGAAAGACGCATAGCCGGCTGGAAAATCAAAAGCACGTTACGATTCAATAAACACTAAAAAGGGTGGAGCTCATATGTTATGTTCAAAAATATTAGTGGCTTATGATGGATCAGACTTATCTGAAAGGTCATTGGAAAAAGCTATTGAAATCGCGCAGATGAATGCCGCGATTGAAATGGATATTTTGTATACGGTAGATATTCCGCGCACACCGTATATCGTCGAGGACGCTTTTAATAGTATGCAGGCGTCGATGCATCAGCATGGCGACGACATCCTTGCTGAAGCAAAAGCGAAGTTATCGTCTATTGAGAATACGTTCCGCTTTTTTAAAACAGAAGGCCAAGCCTCCCAGGTCATTTTGGAACACGCCGAACAGCACGGCTGCGATCTTATCGTGATGGGGAGTCGAGGGCTTAGCGGGGTGAAAGAACTTCTCGGAAGTGTCAGCCATCATGTGGTGCAATATTCATCTATCCCCGTCTTTATCGTGAAGTAGCATGTTAGAGTCAGTAGGCCGAATAGCCGGCTGTCCTTTTTTGTTTAGAAAAGGGGTAATTGTATGTTAACGCTCGGGGTTCGGGTTGATATTTCGGGTTTCGCGCCCAAGTTTCGGTTCAACGGGAACATGTTCTGGTTTACGCGCCCATATTCAGATTCTCATAAAAAGGCTGCCCATTTTGATCAGCCTTTTTGTTTATTCTGCGCTAATTTTTCCCGGTCTTCCATGCCTGGTGGTTGTTCCAGCCAATTGTGCTTAATCATGATATGAGCTCCGCTTTCGGACAGGCGTGAGACGTCTAATGACTGCCGTTCATAATTGAGCATAAAATCACCCCGCTTGCCGGCAGCTGCCATTGTCTTCCCGGTTATTGTTGCTGTTAAAATGGGAATTATATGAATACGAATATAAAATGAGAGATTTTTGATTACCATTTTGTTAAAATGACTTATAGTGCGTGTTCAAAAAGGAGGATAAAAAGGACCAAGAAGTTCGAGACGGCGCAGTTTCGAGCAGCGGAATGTATGCCTTTAGATACATGAGCGGCGGAGAAACAAGCCAACGAAGAAATCCGAAGTGTCATGTTTAACGGACTTTTTGAACAACCTCTTATAAGGATTCATAATTATCAAAAAGGAAGTGGGTAAATTGATGGTTGGCGGACCGCTTCTCGTATCAATTCTGCCGGGGATAGTGGTGTTGCTGCTTATTTGGTGGCTTAGAAAATGGAACCTTCCCTTATTAGCACGAATGACACCAGGTATTTTAGCCATCATTGCGGCCGTTGTGTTGTTTTATATCGGTTTCGTCAACATCAGGGGATTCGAAGGGGGAGCATACGGCATCCTTGCTTTCTTTTTGATGTGCTTTGCAATTGTGTCTTTGATTATGGCAAAGCAACCAGTTTCGGACAAGTGAAAGAATAATACCAACGTTGCAACGAAAAGCAGGGGTGTTGATTAGTGGCTTTATGTCACTTGCTGTCTATATAGTAGCGTGGAATTCATTGGCCTAGAATATCCGGTTGTATAATTGTTAACGTAAGTCAGGAAGCTAGTGAGTAAAAAGGATGCTGTCATCGTGATCGGTCTTCTTATTGCTATTACCATTTTTAATCTTTTTGCTTTTATAACCAATCAAAGGCTAACTCAAAGTCAAATTGTTCATATATGGATGTTTACGATAGCGTTTCAGGTGCTTACAGATCTTATGATCGATGATAAGTATCATGGCTACTGGTACTTTGATGAGGCGACAGGGTGGAATGATTTGCTCACTTTAACCGTCTTGATTCCGCCTGTCAATATGATATTTCTGAACTGGTACCCCTTCCGATACGCTTTTTCGAAACAATGTGTCTATCTGGTTGTTTGGGTCATCGCCATCACGTTATATGAACTGGTGACGCTGCTGCCTGAACCATGGGGTTATTTTCATCATGGATGGTGGCGTATTTGGTATTCACTGGCCGTTAATCCCTTTTTACTCGCTATCGTCGTCTTGTATTATCAATGGATATATAAAATCGAAAAAACCACTATCGGATAAGTTGCATCAACGATTTCATTGTATATCAAAGTGACTGAAGGGAGAATGTGCTATGGAAAATTTAAGTGAAAATGCGCAGGTAGTGCAGGAAAAGCTCATTGACCTGGGATATACGAATAAGGTGGAAGAATTGCCCGACAGCACCCGTACTGCACAGGAGGCGGCCGATGCGATAGGCTGTGAAGTGGCACAGATCGCCAAGTCAATTGTGTTTCGACTGGCGAATTCGGATAAGCCGTTGCTGGTCATAGCAAGCGGTGAGAACCGGATTAATGAAAAACAAATCGAAAAGTACTTGGATGATGATAAGCTGGGAAAGGCCAATGCGGATTTTGTCCGTAAGCATACCGGCTATGTAATTGGTGGAGTTCCGCCAGTAGGACATACCGAACCCATCATGACGTTTATCGATGAGGCTTTGTTCCGTTTCAAAGATATATGGGCTGCTGCCGGTCACCCGAAAGCAGTCGTCCGGTTGACCCCTGATGCGTTAGTGGACATGACAAACGGACAGGTTGTCGACGTTACATAATGCTTGCGGTATTTTTGCCGGGAAGATTGTACATTTAAAAAATAAATTGGCGGAAGAGGGGGAGCGTTATGAAACGACTAACCGTTTTTTGTGGTTCGAGCACCGGGGCACACGCTGGCTATCAAGAAGGTGCGCGTCAGTTGGGAAAAGCGTTGGCAAAGCGAAACATGACACTCGTATATGGCGGCGCAAGCGTCGGAATGATGGGGGTTTTGGCAAATGCAGTACTGGAAAACAGCGGCGAGGTTATTGGGGTGATGCCGAAAATGTTAGAAGAACGGGAAATATCACACCCTAATTTATCTGATTTATTGGTTGTTGAAACGATGCATGAACGCAAAGCTAAGATGTCTGAATTGGGAGAGGGGTTTATTGCTTTGCCCGGCGGCCCCGGAACATTGGAGGAATTCATGGAGATGTTTACCCAGGCGCAGTTGGGGGCGCATCAGAAGCCTTGTGGGTTGTTGAATCTTCATCACTATTATGATCCGCTGATTAATCTATTTAATCATATGGCAGATCAGCAATTTTTACCTGAAAACCACCGTTCGACGATTCTCGTAGATCATGATCCGGAATCCCTGCTGGAAAAGTTCAATACTTATCAGCCACCCGCTGTTAAGACATATTCTGCAAAAGACAAACAAAAGGGACGGGGGAAATAAGAAGTCTGAAACGTTGTTCGAAGTGCTGGGTGAGGTGCTATGACTTGTCGTCCCGAATAATTTATACCGTCCCGCGTTTCACTGTAGATTTTATGAGTATGGTAGTTTATAATAGGGTTCATCAATGACGTTCTCGTTGGACACTGGACAAAGGGAGGGTGTAACCGTGACGAGCGAACAAAACGACCAGATTTTGCAGGCTATTAAAGAATTGCACGATCAGATGAATGTCGGTTTTGCGAAAATCGATAAGCGGTTTGAAGAGGTCGACAAACGATTTGAGAAGATAGATAAACGATTTGAAGAGGTCGACAGAAAATTTGAAGAGGTTGATAAGCGATTTGACGCCATGGATGAAAAAATGAACAAGTTGCAGGCAGGTATGGATATTATTGCCAGAAAAAATTTTGAAAATGAAACTGAGATTTATAGAGTCAAAAAGGCGATCGGTCAGCAATAAATGAAACGCAGTCCAGCGGGGCTGCATTTTTTTATTGCTGGGGGAGTAACCATGGGCGCGCGAGACAAAACATGTTCCCGAGAGCGCAAACATGTTCCGGAGGGCCGAAACATGTTCCCGAGAGCCGAAACATGTTCCCGAGAGCGCAAACATGTTCCGGAGGGCCGAAACATGTTCCCGAGAGCCGAAACATGTTCCCGAGAGCCAAAACGTGTTCCCGAGAGCCGAAACATGTTCCCGAGAGCCGAAACATGTTCCCGAGAGCGCAACCATGGGCGCGCGAGTCGTAAAAGGGAAAGTGCCGGTTACGCGCTTCCAAATTATAATCAGGCGCACCGGTGCGGCATTCGCCTCGTCTTATAGTGAGTGCCGAATTTTTTCTTATGCGGTCATCCATAATTTATACTTTCTGACGTTATGAAAAATCACTTTGCCTTTTCCCTGTTTCCAGGTATAATAGAATCGTTTGGGGCGTGCCTCCAAACCGTGGTTCGAGACCATCCCACGCTAAAAAACTAAGGAGTGATATGATTGAATACGAAAACACTGGTAGCCAATGCACTGGTTGCTGCTGCTTATGTCGCGGTGTCATTGGTTGCTGCACCAATTGCATTCTCAAGCATTCAGTTCCGCATCCCCGAAATGTTTAACCACCTTGTTGTCTTCAATAGAAAATATTTTTTCGGTATTGTACTGGGCGTCTTGCTCACCAATTTATTCTCGCCGACCGGCGTCTACGATCTGGTGTTTGGTGTCGCTCATAGTGCCCTTTCACTCGGTATTGTCCTATTACTGGCCATGTTCATCAAGCATAAGATGACCTTACTTGTCATAAACACGATTGTTTTTACCTTTAATATGTTTATTATTGCGTTCGAACTTTATCTCGCGGCGGATCTGCCATTCCTGTTGACATGGCTGACGACGGCTGCAGGTGAATTCGGTATTATGGCAATCGGGATCCCGGTTATGTATGCACTGAACAAGAAACTGGATTTCCATCACTTAATAGAAAGACATTAATATTCTTAAACGACTCTCCGCCATAAAGGTGGGGAGTTTAATTTACTCCTAGCACGGTCTGTCCCTAAAAGCATACATGATTTGTCCATGCTCTGAATAGCTATAAAGAAAGAGATGCTCAGCAGGGGGAGTCATTATGCTGCAATTCATTCTAGAGTTGTTCACGAGCGGGGAAATCGCCGACGATATTTTAGCAAATCCAACGACAGAGTTTATCTTTATGATTCTGTTCATCATCTTTTTCCTCGCCGTTTTAGTTCATATCAGTCTATTTACGAAACTCAAAAATTTACGGAATCATATCACGGCAACGAATGGTTTGGATATGGAACCACTGAACACCTTTAAAGCCCAGTATGACCGGATTCGGGCTGAAGAATCGGTGAAACCGGAGACCTTTGTCCAGGAGAAGTTTTCCGGCTGGCGCGTGTTTAACGTGCCGGTTATCAATCTGATCAAAATGGTGCAGATGACCGTTTCTGTCTTTATACTGATTGGCGTGCTGGGAACGTTTATCGGTCTGACCATCGCGCTTGGCAGTATCAATGCTACAGGCAGTCAATTGGTGGAAAATATCGCTGCTGTTCTGTCGGGCATTGATGTGGCGTTTTATACAAGTATTGCGGGTATGGGACTGTCACTAATCATGACTGTCCTGATCAAAGTGTTGAATACGGAGCATATGCTGACAGATATCATGTTAAAAGTCGAATCTCGCCTGGAAGGGGATGAACAGGACGGGATCAACCGGCTGATTGACGTGTCGGAAGGAATTAATCAATCCATTCAGCATCTGCAGGAAACGAATCAGCAGTCATTGACAGGAATTGAACAAGCATTTGCGGGATTTCAGGAATATACGAGCGGGCTGCAACAATCGGCGAAAGATCTGGCGGCATTTAACGACGGGTTATCGAGCAATCTGGAAGACTTCCAGGAACTGTTTCACCATATGAAAGACGTAACCGATGGATTTGGTGAATCTACCACCAAATTGAACAACAATTTTGCATCGCTGTTTTCCTATTTTAAAAAGATGGACAGTAAAAATGAACGGATGGCTAAAGCTTTTGAGCATACATACGAACGTGTCAAAGACGTATCGGAAGCGCAGACTGCTGCCCTGAACAGTTTTGAGGAGTCGGTTGAGGAACTGAAATCCTTTACAGGTTCAATGGCAGAAGAGCAGGCTTCCATGCATACGGCATTTGAAAAAATCATGCAGGAGAGCAGCAACCTGGCTGAAAAAATGGCGGCACATAATCAGGCGTTTAAACAGGTATTCGGACATGACCTCAGTGCTAAACTCAGTGGAATCATCACGAATTTGGGTGCGTTGTCCAAGGATTTTGATAAAATGGGAGGCTCGATCAGCCAATTGCCTGAGGCGCTGGAAGTGATTAATCAGACACAAGCAGAATATAAGCATCTTTTGTCCGATCGGTTTGACGAATTGAAAGAGTTTAACCGGACATTTAACCAGCATTTAAAAGCTCATTCCGAGGAATCGAAAACATTTGAACGGCACATGCAGGAAACCGCCCAGACGTATGAGAAACTCGGCATGCAGAATAACCAGTTGATTCAAGAGATAAACAATACCATATCCCAGATGAACCAATCGTTCGACCAGCGCGAAAACCTAGTTGAGGCAAGTGTGGGTATTTTAAAGAACACACTCACCGATTATGTGGCCAATCTGGAAGGAAAACTCGGCGATAAATTGGATAAGGTAACCCGGAACATTCATGATTCGGTTGACGTGACTAATGATGGCATCAAACGGGAATTTCAGGAATTGCGTCGTCTGTCAGAAGATATCCAAGAAAGCAATGCCCGCCATATTCAACAGACGCTTCAGGAGCTCAGCCGTGAGATACAAGGGCTGAATCAGCATTTGCAGCGGATAGGTCAGCAGCCTGAAAACAACAGTGTTAGGTTGAAGCAAAATGGATACTAAATACCAGCGGCTGTTTAAAAAGGAGCAGGATGAGGGGCATTTCTGGCCATCGTTCACCGACCTCCTGACCATTATTTTGTTATGTTTCATCCTGATTTTTATTGCGATGATGATTATCAAATCACTGCAGATTGAAGAGATGAAACAGACGATTGATCAGATTATGGGAGTCCGTTCTGAGCTGGTTGATGACCTGAAGGCGGAATTCAGTGATTCAGCCACGGGCATTGAAGTGGATGAAGAGACAGGTGCCATCATGTTTGATACGGAAATTTTATTTGCCTACGATAAGTCCAAATTAAAGCCCGATTCGTTCCAATTTTTGGACGAATTCGTTCCTAAATACCTGGACATTTTGCTGCAGAGCGGCTATGAAGACTATATTGCGGAGATCATTATCGAAGGGCATACAGATCGGGATGGCAGCTATATGTACAACATGAAGCTCTCACAGGAACGCGCCTACAGTGTCGCGGAGTACATTTTAAGCGACGATTTTCCATATAAAAATATCCAGCAGCATCTTCAGGAAAAGCTGACCGTAAACGGCAAATCCTATTCCGACTTCCGAACGGACGAAGCCGGCAATTACAGTGCCAAAGCCTCCAGAAGAGTGGAGTTTAAATTCCGGCTGAAGGACGAGGAGATTCTGAAGAAAACGCGAGAGATATTGCAGGAGTAGGTGCAGATTCATCATTCCTGTATAGTGAACCGGGTACCCAGGTTGGCGATTTTTGGTGCTTTTGCCGAAGTTCACAATATTGGATAAAATTTCCACCAGCACTGCTGTCGAAATGTACTGACGGATGAGTGCTTTTCCAGTTGCGTGAGCGGCTCATGATAATTGAAACATCATTAAAAAAATTTGTATTTCACTGTCGGCGCATGGTACTGTTTTACAAAAGCACCGACTGAACTGGTGTTAAAGGAACGCGCTGACAGACCGACTGACGGTGCGGCCTGAGGTTTAACAGAGAAAGGTAGATGCGTCATGCCATACATTGCCGTTTTTGATATAGGAACGACGTCGATCAAAGGGGTATTGCTCGATCAGCAGGGAGCTTCACATGGTGTCAGTTCCGTACTATTGGACACCCATTGGGGCGAAAATGGTGAAATAGAACAGAATCCTGATGACTGGTGGGAAGGAATCAAAGAAATTGCCGATAAGTGGTGGAATGTATACGGCATGGACCCGGACCAGATAATCAGCATGACGTTTTCCGGTCAAATGGAGGACGTGATTCCGATAGGGAATAGACGTGAGCGGGCGATTTTGTATTCGGATACACGGGCCGGGGCTGAAGCCGACTGGATCCGGCAAACATGCCCGAGCCTTCAGGATGCCATTGGGAATTCGATTCGTGCATCAACACCGCTGGCAAAATTGCGCTGGATGCAAACCCATCACCCGGATGTGTATCAGCATGCGTCGCAATTCGTTTTCAGCGCGAAAGATTATATCATTTACAAACTGACCGGTGCTGTGGTAACTGATCCGACAACAGGTGCCACAACCGGTATGATGAATTTGGATACGCGTCAATGGGAAAAAGACAGTATCTGTATAGCAGGGGTTGATCCGGCTAAACTACCGGCACTTGTGCCATCAGAGGAAACAGCGGGTTATGTCACAAAAGCAGCTGCTGAGCAAACCGATTTTTTAGCGCATACGCCGGTTGTGTGCGGGAGCGGTGATGCGGGTGCTTCAACCATCGGAGCGGGCGCTGTCCATCAGGGTGACAGTTATGTCTATATCGGAACGACCGGATGGGCAGCTGTTGTCCGGGACAACGTGCAGTCGAAGGAATCTCTCGACGGTATGTTTCATCTGGCACATTTGCCGGAAAATACTGTTATTGCTATCGCGCCGCTATTAAATGCGGGAAATGTCCATCGCTGGGCGGTTCAAACGTTTGTGGGCACGGCTGAAGCAGCCCATTACGAAGCTTTTGAAAACATGGTACAGACCTCCCTGCCCGGTAGCAACGGTCTGATCTTTTTGCCGTATGTATACGGGGAAAGATGTCCGGTTCATGATAGGGACGCAAAGGGAGCCTTTTGGGGAATTGGACCAACTGTCGCGAAACATGATTTTGCTCGGGCGGTGATGGAAGGCCTGTCGTTCTCTTTTAAGCAAATCATAGACGCCTTAACTGCCGGTGCAGCAGGGACCATTACCCTGATAGGCGGCGGAACCCGGAGTGCTTCTTGGTGTCAAATGCTGGCTGATTGCATCGGAAGGCCGGTACGTGTTCCTGCTGATAGTGAGTACATGCCGGCTATAGGCGCTGCGGCCGCTGCATTTATTGCGTCAGGCTGGGCAAGTGATTACCGGGATTTTGCCCGTAACATTATCATGCCTGCAGCTGCAGCGGTCTACGAACCCGACCAGAGCCGTTATGAACAGTATCAGGAAATCTATCAGTGCTACATGGAAATGTATCCGGCTTTGCGCCCTATTTATCATACGTACAAGCAGTGAGACTTCGCTTCCGTAACGCGGGTAAAAGTGACTATCAATCTATGAATCTTAACACGACGGGGTGTTGAACCGGAGTTTATAGGCGGTTCCATCCCGTGTTGTTTTCGGTATTTGGCTAATGGTTGGTGGTCATTTTTCACAATCTTTTCGATGTTTCACTCACTTGCTGCATGGGTACATAACAAATATGAGTTCATACAAAGGAGTTAATAACGATGCGTAACTATACGAAACATTATATTAATGGCGAATGGGTGGAATCGACAGGATCCGAAACAATGGATGTGATTAACCCTGCTACAGAAGAGGTCACCGGTCGTATCAGTGCCGGAACCAAAGAGGATCTGAATAAGGCGGTTCAGGCTGCACGTGAAGCCTTTCCTTCATTCTCTTCAACATCAGTGGCATACCGGGTTGAACTGCTTGAAAATATTGCCAAAGAATATGAAAAACGGAAAGATGACCTTATCGAGGTGATGACAGAAGAACTTGGCTCGCCGGTTGCTCTTACTGAAAACGTTCACTATAACATGGGGCTGCAGCACTTTAAACAAGCGGCACAGCAACTGCGGGATTTTGAATTTACCGAGCAGCGTGGGGATACCCTCATTCAGAAATTGCCGGTTGGGGTTGCTGGTCTCATTACACCATGGAACTTTCCAACCAACCAGACGTCAACAAAATTAGCAAGCGCGTTTGCAGCTGGCAGTACAGTTGTTCTAAAACCCGCAGAGCTAACACCTTATGCAGCAGTGCTTCTGGCGGAAATTTTTGAAGAAGCCGGCGTGCCTAAAGGCGTTTTTAATCTGATCAACGGAACAGGGGAAACCATTGGAAATAGCATTAGCTCCCATCCGGATATTGATTTTGTTTCGTTTACCGGATCCGGTGGTGTCGGACAGAAAATCACAGAGAATGCAGCAAAAGACATTAAGAAGGTGTCGCTGGAACTTGGTGGAAAGTCGCCACTTGTTATCCTGGATGATGCCGATGTGAAAAAAGCGGCTAAAACTGCGGTGGCGAACGTTGTCATGAATACTGGTCAGGTTTGTACAGCGGCAACACGTACGCTTGTTCCAAAATCCATGCATGATGACTTTATCGAAGCGGTAAAAGAAGTCCTTCCGCAGTTCCCTGTGGGTGATCCTTATGGTGAAGGAAACTTCATGGGGCCTCTTGTTGCTCAAAAACAGTGGGATCGTGTCCAATCGTATATTGAAAAAGGAATAGAAGAAGGAGCAACACTTGTTACCGGCGGTCAAGGCAAACCCGATGGACTGGAAGCAGGCTATTACGTCAAGCTGACTGTATTCACCAATGTCACGAACGACATGGTTATTGCCCAGGACGAAATTTTTGGGCCAGTGATGTCTGTGATCACCTATGATGATATTGATGAAGCGATCGACATTGCCAATGACACCGTATATGGGTTAGCCGGATACGTCGTTGGTGAGGATAAGGATGCTCTTCGTAAAGTTGCTACAAGTATACGGGCAGGTCAGATTACCGTGAACGATGGCGACACGGACTTCTCCGCACCATTTGGCGGCTTTAAACAATCAGGAAATGGCCGCGAGTGGGGCGACTATGGCATTGATGAATATCTTGAACCAAGAGCGATCATGGGTTTACCCGTGTAAAGATTTAAATACGCGTCCAGCCGGGAATAGGGCTGGACGATTTTTTTACAACGTCAGAAAGTGTAAAATGGTTGACCTTATAAGCTACGGCATTCGCTATAAGACGAGGCGAATGCCGAGTTTTTCTAATAACGTCAGAAAGTGTACATGATGGGCGACCTTACAAAGAGGTTCGACATTCGCTGTAAAACGTGACGAATGCCGTATTTATCGGCGGATCCTTTCTTGCGCTATTCGCGTTGATTCAAGCTTGTCAGGCAGGTTGGCGGTTCCCCATTCCGCTATTTGTGTTAATTCAAGCTTTTCAAGCACGTTGCCGGTTCCTGATTCCGCTATTCGCCCTTTTTACCATAGTTTGGCCCTGTTTTTACCCGAATAGCGGAATGAGGATTCATTGCAACAGTCATTAGGGCGATTTTTGTCCATTTAGCGGAATGAGGATCCGTTCTGTTCGAAACCTCCAGCTTCAGTGGATCCTCTCTCGTTTGCTTCTTGGAAATGCGGGTCTGGGCAGGGTGGCTACGCAGCGGAATTCTGATGGTAATACGGCATTTTGAGAGTTTTTTAGATCATGTGCTAACATGAACCAGGCTTACGTTTCTCATTCCGCTTGCTTGAGTACTTAGCCAATAACCGCTCGCATTCCTGCCACTCTGCTGAATCAAGAGCATCCGATTTACTTTTCTGTTGTTTCTCTAATTCCTGCTTCCGCTTATGTTCATGGAACCAAGCGGGTATGATGTCACTTTGCGTCCGGGGCGGTTGTTGATGATTGTGCCGGTTTCGGAAGGCCATTTCATCAGCAGCCGCCTGTTCGACGGTGGTAATACCTTTTTTGGCCCAGGCTTTCAGAATGCCCTTCACATAGCGCCATGTGGTTTTTTGCTGTTCCAGAGCACGCTTCATGGCATCGAGTACCAGCGTTTCCCCCAGGTCGTTGATCCAATGGCAAATATCCTCGGCAACATAGGAACCGGCCACGCCAAAATTATCCTGGTAGAATCGGATAGCATCGTTGGTTGTTGTGGTTGGGTTTGGTTTCTCTTTTGTTTTATTTTCGGTTATGTATGGTTTAACTAATGGGTCCGCACTGTGGTCCATAATGTCGCCCGCCTTGTGGTCCGCACAGTGGTCCGCGTTGTTTTCCGTATTGCCGTCCGACTCCCGGTCGACTGTTTGGTTTTCGGTGGGTTCGTTAGTGGACTCGTTAATGATATCGATGGGTGGATCCGGATGGCCTGTTTGAGTTGGCGGCTCTGTATCGTTTGCCGGGTGTATCTGTAATGGCGCGCCGGCAGCTGCCGCATGTGGCTGAATCTCCTCTATTTCTGTAAAGCTGCTGACTTGGTACGTTGCTCTGATTTGTGAAATCATTTGATAGACGGCTGCTTGATTGCCACTGCGCGATGTGACGCGGATGTATCCTTTTTCCTGGAGCTCATCGCGTGCGCGTTTGAAGGAAGTCCCTTTGATGCCGGATTTCAATTCAATGAGGGAAGCAGGAACAGCGAATGTCTTTTGCCATCCTGACAGATTGTTGAAATGCATCAAAGTATTCCAAAGCGCAACAGCCGATCCTGACAGGGGATTGAAAATGATCTGTTGATAGAAAGCGTTCAATTTTTTTAAATAGTTCATGTCGATTCTCCTTGCTAAATATTTTATATGAGAGTGGGGGTGTTACAACTCAGTATCACCGTGCAGCAGTACTTCGCAACTATGCGGATCGTTTAATTTTTTCTTCACTTGCCGCCCCCAGTTTTTAACCGCTTCAACTGTCGTATGTTCTTGTTCAGCGATTTGTTTGCAGGACATGTCGTGAATGATAAAGCATTCCACCCATGTCCATTGTTTGTCAGTCAATTGAGAACGGAGCACTTCCCAGTGACTGGTGTCGTCCAGTGGAAGAGAGTAATAGGCGGCAATGGCATGCGAACCTTCCGCAGACCGGTGATAGTTGCCATCGGTGTACTGTGTTGTTTGTTCGTGAATAGCTTTCCTGGTCACGTCTTCCCAACGGGTCTCGCGGCGCATGCGGTCAATCAGGCGGTTCCGGATGATATAATTGAAATACGTTGCCATGGGCCCTTTATCCGGCTGGTACGATTCATGGGCATTCCAGAGCGCGATCAACCCTTCCTGGAAAAATTCCTGATGCGGATCTTGAATGTGCATTTTGTGAATCTGATAGTGAATTCGCCGCTTGTTTTGCTCGAAAACGTCGTCAAAAGTCAATTGATTGTCCATATGATAGCTCCTTTGCAATTTGGGTAGATTGCTTTCACCCCTATAATCGAAAGAAGCAGTGAAAAAGTGGCATCGTTTGAGGAAAAATTTTATTAATTGAATATTAATGAAGCTAACTATCGAGGAAGATTTAATTGTGATTTATATAAAACAGGTATTGTGATCCTATAGTAAAAAAGTAAAATCGGCTGATATTTATGAAATGATTCTGCCTGTTATAGAGAAAGTAAAAAAAGATTAAGTCTATTTTGTTTACTTTTGTTTATAATTGTTGACTTTTGCATCCAATAAATCTATTGTTGTATATGACAACGTTTCCATGAACGGTGAGATAATTTTAAAAAGCAGTTTCAAATACTGCTATGGTGGAGGGTCAGTATGGTTAAATGCAGCTTGGCGATGGATATTGGAGCTTCAAGTGGTAAAATGTTTGCAGGCTATATGGAAAATGGGAAATTAAATATAAAGGAAGTTCATCGTTTCGAAAATAAAATTATCAAAAAGGATGAGCATTTTTGCTGGGATTTACAAGCACTGTATGCCGAAATTGTGACAGGCACACATGTAAGTCGAGATCAGGGATTCACGCCAAAAAGTATAGGGATTGATACTTGGGCCGTTGATTTTGTTCTATTGGATGAAAAAGATGAGTTGCTCACAGATGCTGTATCTTATCGTGATCCGAGAACAGACGGTATGATGGAGGAAGTCTTTCAGCTTATTAGCAAAGAGCGATTATACCTGGAAACAGGAATTCAGTTTCAAAAGTTTAATACGATCTATCAATTGTATTATCTTAAAAAGCATCATCCGGAAATACTTAATAAAGCAAAGTCATTTTTAATGATACCGGATTATTTAAATTATCTGTTGACTGGGAAGAAAGCAAATGAATATACCAATGCAACTTCTACACAATTGGTTAATGCATTTACGAAGAAGTGGGATAAAGAATTACTTGGTCAATTAGGAATTAATAAGGAAATGTTTATGGAAATTTTCCCGCCTAAATCAGAATTAGGGAAACTCAAGCCGGAATTATCCAGCGAATTTGGCTTTGATATGCAGGTGCTGCTGCCTGCCACACATGATACTGGCTCAGCAGTAGTATCTGTTCTCGAATCGGATGATACGATTTTTATTAGTTCAGGCACTTGGTCTTTAATTGGTGTGGAAAATAATTTCCCGATTTGTGTCACGAAAGCGCTGGACTATAATTTCACAAATGAAGGCGGCATTAATTATCGCTTCCGCTTCTTGAAAAATACTATGGGGCTTTGGATGATCCAGGAAATAAAAAGAAATTATAATGATCGCTATAGTTTCGCTGATTTTGCAAAAATGGCTGAAGAGACGGGCGATTTTCATTCAACGGTTAATGTTGATGACGATAGATTCCTTAAACCAAAAAACATGATAGAAGAGGTTCAAAAGTATTGCAGTGAAACGAACCAAGTTATTCCGAAGACTCCAGGCCAAGTAACAAAATGTGTGTTTGATAGTTTAGCTAAAAGTTATCAAACAGCAATTAATCAAATTGAAGAAATTTATGAAAAGGAATTCAAAACGATTAATGTAATTGGTGGTGGGTCGCAAAACGAAATGTTAAACCAATTAATAGCCGATACCACTGAAAAAGAAGTATTTGCAGGACCATCTGAAGCTACTGCCATAGGTAATCTGGTTTCCCAATTGATTGGTTTGGGAGAAATAGAAAATTTAAATAAAGCCAGACAAATCGTTAAGAACTCTTTTGAAATGAAGGTATTTAGGAGTAAACACAAAACGGAGGGATTAAAATGACCATTCAAGAAAATTATCAGGAAGCTAAAAAACACTATGAAAAATGGGGAATCGATGTTGACGCAGCGTTAGAGCAGTTAAAGCAGGTACCCATTTCAATTCATTGCTGGCAGGGTGATGATATCGGCGGATTTGAAGCCGATCAACAAGAATTATCGGGTGGAATTGACGTAACCGGGAATTATCCCGGAAAAGCAGCTACGCCTGAAGAATTAAGAAGTGATTTGGAAAAAGCGCTTTCGCTTATTCCCGGCAAGCATCGCATTAATTTGCATGCCATCTATGGCGAAACAAATGGTAAAGTAGTTGATCGGGATGAAATTAAGCCCGAACACTTTAAGAATTGGGTTGATTGGGCGAAAAAACATGAATTAGGACTGGATTTCAACCCAACGTTTTTCTCACATTCAAAAGCAGATGACGGTTTAACATTGGCACATCCCGATAAAAAAATTAGAGATTTTTGGATTCGTCATGCGATTGCGAGCCGCAGAATTGGTGAATATTTCGGCAGGGAGCTGGGTACACCAGCGTTAACGAACATTTGGATTCCGGATGGCTATAAGGATATCCCAAGTGATCGTTTGACACCAAGAAAAAGATTAAAAGATTCTTTAGATGAAGTATTTTCAGTAGAGACTGATGAAAAATACAATGTTGACGCGATGGAAAGCAAACTGTTTGGTATTGGCTCAGAGGCTTATGTTGTCGGGTCACATGAGTTTTACATGGGTTACGCCCTGAAGAACAATAAGTTATGCTTGCTGGATACAGGACACTATCATCCGACCGAGGTCGTTTCCAATAAAATTTCGGCTATGCTCTTATATAGTGATCAACTTGCATTGCATGTGTCACGGCCGGTTCGCTGGGACAGTGATCATGTTATTATCTTAGATGACGAACTGCGTGAAATTGGCTTGGAACTTGTCCGCAATGATGCATTGGATAAAGTGTCGATTGGTCTGGATTTCTTTGACGCTAGCATTAATCGTGTTGCAGCATGGACAATCGGAACGCGGAATATGATAAAGGCATTGTTATATGCTTTGTTGACGCCAAATGAACATTTGAAACAATTACAAGAAGAAGGGAACTTTACCGAGAGATTGGCATTGATGGAAGAGTTAAAAACATATCCATTTGGTGCTATATGGGATTATTATTGTGAGCAAATGGGTGTGCCGGTAAAAGAGGCGTGGCTGGATGAGGTTAATAAATATGAGAAATCTGTTTTGTCTCAAAGAAAACAATAGATTTAGTGCAAAATCAAAAGTAAATAAAAATATTAAAAAATAAACAAAATAATGATACACTTACGTAAGAATTATATACAGGAGGTTGTTCTATTGGTACAAAATCGTTGGGATAACAATAAAACTAATTTTGAAACAGGATTAGATGAACTTGTATACCGCTCAAATTTGTTAGGTCAAGACCGATCAGTCGCTAACTGGGGCGGCGGAAATACATCTGCAAAAACAACAGAAACAGACTTTAAAGGCGATGAAATCGAAGTAATGTGGGTAAAAGGAAGTGGTTCTGATCTTGCAACAATGGGGGCAAAAAACTTCACCGGTTTAAAAATGGAAGATATTAGACCGTTAATGAAAAAAGATGATATGTCCGATGAAGACATGGTGGAGTATTTGTCACATTGCATGATTGATTCAAAACATCCGCGCTCTTCCATTGAAACATTGCTTCATGCATTTTTGCCATTTAAACATGTTGATCATACCCATCCTGATGCCATCGTTAGTATTGCGTGTGCTGATAATGGAGAGGAAATAGCAAAAGAAATTTATGGTGACCGTTTTGTTTGGATACCATATATTCGTCCGGGATTTAAGCTCTCTAAAATGATTGCTGAAGGTGTTCAAAACAATCCAAACGCTGACTTGGTAATCATGGAAAAGCATGGACTTGTAACATGGGGGGCAGCTTCTAAAGAAAGCTATGACAAAACCATTTCTGTTATTCAGGAGGCTGAGAATTACTTTGAAGCCAAAGCAAAAGGCAAAACACTTTTTGGTGGACAAAAATACAATTCATTGAGCAAAGAAGAGCGAGAAACTATCCTTGCACAAGTACTGCCAGTTATTCGCGGACAGGTTAGCTCCGATAAAAAAATGATTGTTACAAATGATGATAGTAAAGCGGTTCTCGAGTTTGTAAACAGTGAACATGCTAAAGAGCTGTCACAAATTGGTGCTGCTTGTCCGGATCACCTTGTTCATACAAAACGGGCTCCGTTGTATGTAGAGTGGGAACCGGCAGGTAAGGATATTGATAGTTTAATTGAAGCTATTAAATCAGGTGTCGCAGCATTTAAGGAAGAATATATTGCTTACTTTGAACGGAATAAATCAGAAGGAGACAAAATCACTGAGACAGCTCCACGTGTCATGTTAATTCCCGGCATTGGTATGGTGAATACAGGCAAGAGCTGGTCGGCTGCTAATGTAAGTGAATCGTTGTACCATCGAGCGGTAGCCGTGATGCGTGGTGCTACACTGCTTGGGAATTTTATATCCCTTAATGAGGCCGAGTCCTACGCTATCGAATATTGGCAGCTGGAGCTTTATAAATTAAGCTTAGCACCACCGGAAGCTGAGTTTTCCCGTCAAGTTGCATTTGTAACCGGCGGTGCTGGTGGTATCGGAAGCGCAACTTGTAAACGTCTACTATCAGAAGGGGCTCATGTCGTAGTTGCTGATATCGATTTAGAAGGGGCTCAAAACCTGGCGAACGAAATCAATGAACGCTACGGTCAAAACCGTGCATTTGCGGTGAAAATGGATGTTACGAAAGAGGAAGAGGTAGAAGCAGCTTTCAAGAGTTCTGTTCTGAGATATGGCGGATTAGATATAATTGTCAACAATGCTGGATTGGCAAGTTCCAGTAAGTTTGAAGACACGACCATGGAAAAATGGAATTTGAATATCAATGTTCTGGTAACTGGATATTTCCTCGTTGCAAGAGAAGCGTTTAAGCTTATGAAAGAACAGGAAATCGGCGGCAGCATGGTTTTTGTTGGTTCGAAAAACTCCATCTATGCTGGTAAAAACGCAGCCGCTTATAGTACAGCTAAAGCTTCTGAAGTACATCTTGCCAGAACAGTTGCTGCAGATGGCGGCCAACATGGTATCCGTGTTAACTCTGTTTTGCCTGATGCTGTCATCCGTGGTTCGAAAATTTGGGACTCAAATTGGAAAGAGGAACGAGCGTCCTCATATGGGATTGAAGCGGATGAGCTAGAAGAGCATTACAGAAAACGTACGATTCTAAATGTTAATATTCTCCCGGAAGACATTGCAGAATCGATAGCGTTTTTATCTTCTTCTAAAGCGGCTAAAACAACAGGCTGTATGATAACTGTTGATGGTGGTGTAGCAGCGGCATTCACTAGGTAAGTGAACATCACAAATTCTCTGTGTCTTTGTAGGGAGTTGAATATTTAATCAAAACACAGATATCTGGTAGTAAAGGAAGGTTAAGTCAATGCTTGTAGCTGAGAGACAGCAAAATATTGTGGAAATGGTAAATGAACGAAAAAGTATACGTGTGACAGAATTAAGTCGAATTTTTTCAGTAACCGAGGAAACTATACGAAGGGATTTAGAAAAGTTAGAAAAAGAGGGGAAGCTGTCACGCAGTCATGGGGGAGCGATCAGTGTGACCTCGCCTGATTCATTGGAAGTCCCTTATTTCGAACGAGAGATAATGAACGTTAATGAGAAAAGAGAGATTGCGGTCGAAGCAGTTAAACAAGTGGCAGAAGGAGATAAGTTAATCTTAGATGCGAGTACTACCGCTTGGTATATGGCAAAATCGCTTCCGAATATTTCATTAACGATATTAACCAATTCTATTAAGGTAGCCATGGAGTTGAGCTCAAAACATCAAATCACAGTTATATCTACTGGTGGCATATTACTATCCGAGTCATTATCATTCGTCGGCCCGTTAGCTGAAGACTCATTAGATAATTATCACGTTAAAAAAGCATTTATTTCATGCAAGGGACTTCATTTAGATCATGGCATAAGCGAATCGAACGAACAGCAAGCACGAATGAAAAAAAAGATGATTCAGAGCGCTGATAATGTGTATTTAATGATTGATCACAGTAAATTTGGTATCCAAACATTTTCTCATATTAGCAACTTGGGTATGATTAATCATATTATTGCTGATGGTAAAGTAGACGGTCGCTTTATAAAACAGCTGAAAGACAAGTCACTTCATTTAATTAAGGTTTAGATAAAGCCCTTGAGACTGTCAATTAATGATATGATTTTATAAATGGGAATGGTAATTTAGTGAAAGGTTCCTTATTTTTCCCCTGTATATGCGAAATCTACCCAACAGAGGTCGGCAAATGTTCGGTTGAAATATTTGAATTGACGGTTGTATAAGTGGATCATTTTGAAGCGCAAACATGCTGATAACCAAGTTTATATCATTTATTTGTCCGTTGCACAAAAGTTATATTGTTATATCCTCAAAAGTTCAAGTAAGGCAACTGACCCATGCATCAAAAATTCAAAAAGCGAACAAAGATTCAGCCAATTAGTTTGTTTCATGTGGCAGTTTCATAAAAGAACTTAGCATTAGTACAGATATTGAAATAAACGTTAATGTATGCCTAAAAGGAACAGTAATCGGAAAGTTTATTTCCGGTTCCTGTTTCTTCTTTTATACAAATAGAAAGAAAAATCAGTACTATTTTACAAAGTAATCCTTTATTCAGGTTTGGACTATGTTTAAAGTACACCAGATGATAAGATTGTTGATTAACTTGAATGCACACAAAACAAAACGATTAACCATAGTAAACAAAAGAAAAAACCACATACTTTTGTCTGATATACAAATTGAAGTTCCGCTGATAAGATAATACTGTACTGTTTGATAAATTATTATTATAAAAAAGGGGTATGACAAATGAGGAATGTAACAAATAAAAACCCATTTATATTCTTAAATGAACGCCAACAGAGAATTACGGATATAGTAGAGAAAAACGGATCAGCAAGGGTCTCTGAATTAAGTAAAACGTTTGAGGTAAGTGAGGAAACGATAAGGAGGGATTTAGAGAGACTTGAAAGGGATGGATTTATAAATCGTATACATGGAGGTGCAGTTAAACATTATCTTGATGACGGAGTGGAGATTCCTGTTCTAAAAAGACAGGAATCTCATATTGAGGAGAAAGAGATGATTGCGAAAAAAGCTGCTTCATTTGTTGAAGATGGAGATATCATTGCTATTGACGCTAGTACAACAAGCTTACAAATGACTAAATATTTGAAAGATAAAAGTCTGACAGTTATTACTAATTCGATCCCAGTTACATTAGAATTAGTTAAAGAAGAAGGGATTGAAATTATATTAATTGGCGGATATGCATCGGAGGAATCTATGTCACTTGTAGGTAATTTCGCAGAAAGGGTGATCCAGGATTATCATGTTGATAAATTCTTCTTTTCCTGTATGGGGATTGATATCAATAGAGGGGTAAGTGAAATACATGAAGCGCAAGCACTTGTAAAAAAACAACTGTTGCATATATCGGAAACACTATTCCTTTTAGTTGATTACAGTAAGTTCGGGGTAAAGTCTTTGATTGGATTGTGCGAATTGGAGGATGTAGATTATTTAATATCAGATAATAAAGTATCCATTGAGAAGATTAAGGAATTAAACAACCTTGGAATTAAATCCCATTTTGGTGATGATGGATAATTCAGTAACGCTTTTTGAAATTCATATTTATATTATAATAGCTCATTCTTTTCATTTAGACAGAATTTTAGATCACTGTTTTTTTGGGATGAATTTGCGAATATATTTTATTTCAAAGTTGTATGTTGGGTAAACACATAATTAAATGTTTATTATCTCCTGATAAAACAATATTTTTTGTTGAAAAACAAAAATACAAATGCTATAGTATAATACAAGATGAAGATTGTGATTATTTAAATCTTTATTTTTTGAATCTAATGTTAACGATTTCATAGCCAATCATGTGAATTTGATTGGTTGATCGAGTCTAGGGGGGAGTTAAATGGTGAAATTGGGACCGTCTTTAATGTGTGCGGATATGGGAAATTTACAGGAGACTATTGTAAGGTTAGATCATAAAAGAGTGGATTTTTTTCATTTTGATGTCATGGACGGCCGCTTTGTACCGAATTTTACTTTGGGGCCTGAAATTGTTAAATCGTTGCGACAATTAACAAAAGCATCATTTGATATACATCTTATGATTGAAGAGCCGGAAAAATATATAGACGTGTTCATTGAGGCAGGCGCAGATATGATTTCGGTTCATGCCGAAGCAACTATTCATTTACAGAGAACCCTTCAACTTATACGTAATCGAGGCCTAAAAGCGGGGGTTGCATTAAATCCCTCCACACCACTTTATAATTTGGATTATATATGGGATATGATTGATTATGTGGTTTTAATGACTGTTAACCCTGGGTTTGCAGGTCAAAAGTTTATCCCACTAATTTATAATAAAATTGAGCGTTTAAATCAATTAATAGCGGAAAACAATTTATCGATTGATATCCAAGTGGACGGAAATATAAGTTATGAAACTATTCCAAAGGTGTTGGAAAAAGGTGCGGATATGTTGGTGTGTGGAACTTCCTCTTTATTTAAAAAGGATAAATCTTTGGAACAAGCAATGGATGAACTGAACAATTTTATGAACAGCCGCTGCAGCACGGCTGAATCCTAAATTCAAGTAAAGGGCGGTAACAAATGAATGTAACAGTGGTAGGGAGCATCAACATAGATACCGTTGCAGTAACAGACAAATACCCAAAAAGAGGTCAAACCATATTTGGGAACAAAATTGAGTATTTACCCGGTGGCAAAGGCGCAAATCAAGCTACAGCTGTTGCCCGTTTAGGGAAGTCGGCAAACATGATTGGTGCTATCGGTAATGATATATATGGAGATAAACTAGTTGATAGTTTAAAAGAATCAAATGTGAATACGTATTTTATTAAACGTTCTGATTCACTGGCTACGGGAACAGCGATTATTACAATTGACCAAACGGCTGAAAATACGATGTTGGTATTAAAGGGTGCTAATGAAGATTTAAATATAAATGATGTTGAAAATGCTTTCAATAAAATCCATGATAGTGAAGTTCTTCTGGTACAAATGGAAGTGCCACAAGACACTGTTATCAGAGCGATGCAATTAGCAAAGGAAAAAGGTATGTATGTTATTTTGGATCCTGCTCCTGCTGAAGGTATTACAATCAAAGCCCTGGATTATGCAGACATTGTCACTCCCAACCGCCAGGAAACTTATTATATGCTTGGAATTGATGTGGTTGATATTGATAACGCTTTAATGGCAGCTGAAACTTTTGAAAATATGGGTATAAAAAATTCCATCATTAAAATGGGTGATAAGGGTTCTGTAGTGTATCAAAGCGGAGAATGGGAATACATCCCATCCATCTCTGTTGAAGCTGTTGATAGCGTTGGGGCAGGAGACGCGTTTGCAGGTGCCTTAGCCTGTGCAATAACAAATGGATGCGATCTTGTATCGGCAGCTCACTTTGCAACGGCCGTTGGGGCATTGAAAGTAACAAAGCTGGGCGCGCAAATGGGAATTCCGACAATTGATGAAGTGAATGATTTTTGCAAGAAAAAAGGGTTAACACATTGCTATTTAAAAGAAAGCTCAGTGTAAATAAGGGGGCGATCATTTTGAGTGAATTTATTTTGCAAATGAAAAATATCAGTAAAACTTTTCCTGGTGTTAAAGCATTGGATGATGTTGAATTAGAGGTTAAGCATGGGGAGGTTCATGCTTTAGTTGGTGAGAATGGAGCAGGTAAGTCTACACTTATTAAAATATTAGCAGGTATACACAAACCGGACGCAGGGGCGCAGTTCTTCTTTGAAGGAAATGAAATTGAAATCAATAAGCCTAATGATGCGACTATGAAAGGGATTTCTATCATTTATCAGGACTTGAGTCTGTTCCCGAATTTATCCGTAGCAGAAAATATTTATATCGGGCAGGACAGTCATAAACGCTCGTGGAACAAAATGAATTGGAAGAAAATAAAAAACAAAGCTGAGGATGCATTAAATGAATTGGAATCGGATATTAATCCAAATTCTGTTGTTGAACAGCTGAGTATTGCGCAGCAGCAATTAGTTGAAATAGCTCGAGCACTGGCATTTGATTCCAAATTAATTGTAATGGATGAACCAACCTCCTCATTATCATCTGATGAAGTGGAAAAGCTTTATAAAGTGATCAACAAGTTAAAAAAGCGCGGTATATCAATCATTTTCATAAGTCATAAGCTTAGGGAACTATTTGAGGTTTCAAATCGTTTTACAGTATTGCGTGACGGTAAGTTTGTGGGTTCCTATGTCGCCAATCAAACGACTGAGCAGGAATTGATCAAAATGATGGTAGGCCGCAGTGTTACTTATGAAAAAAATCAATCGAAGACTGAGGTTGGTGAAACAATCCTTAATGTGAGCAATTTCTCTAAAAAAGGAAATTTTAAAGATATATCTTTTGACTTAAGAAAAGGAGAAATTTTGGGACTTACTGGACTAGTTGGTTCAGGGCGCACGGAATTGGCCCAAGCCATATTCGGAGTAAGTTCTCCAGATACCGGATCTGTAAAGCTTTTTGATAAGGAAATATCGATTAAAAACTCTGAACAGGCTGTCAAACATGGTATCGCTTATATACCAGAAGCGAGACAAACCCAAGGACTGGTTTTGGAACAATCGATTGTTAATAATATTTCATTACCAGTCATTAAGAAGTTACGAAATAAATTTAAACTTATTAACAGAAAAAAAGAAGTTGAAATAGCAGATGAATATGTTAAAACACTGGATGTACGTCCCCCTTTACCTGAATTAAATGCTGAAAAATTTTCTGGGGGAAATCAGCAAAAAGTTGTCATTGCCAAGTGGTTATCAGCAGACCCTAGCGTTGTTATTTTTGACGAACCTACGAATGGTATAGACATTGGCGCCAAAACAGAGATTCATAAACTTATACGAAGACTAGCTAATGATGGAATAGGAGTTATCGTAATCTCTTCAGAATTACCTGAGATATTAGCAGTCAGCGATCGAATACTCGTTATGCGCAAAGGGCGCATTTCAGGCGATCTGGGGGTTCAAGAGGCGACGCAAGAAAAAATTATGAATTATTCATTGGAAGGATCGGGGAATGTAAAAACGAATCAAGTTGCAAATCACTCAGATGAGGTCACCCAGGAGGTTTAGTATGAAATCGCTTTTAAGACAAAAAGAATTCAGTATTTTCGCAATCATTGTTGTGATTAGTATTATATTATCAATTGTAAGTCCTGCATTTCTTACAATCGGTAATTTGTTGGATGTGGTTGAAGGTAATGTTGTAATGGGTATATTGGCTATCGGAATGACCTTAATAATCATTACTAGTGATATTGATGTTTCGGTTGCGGCCATAACAACCGCCGTTGCTGTTTCAGTTGGAGCTCTATTCAGTTATCTCCCAGATAGTTGGATTTCATTGGCGATCATTTTCCTAATCGCTCCTGTTATAGGTTTACTTATAGGTTCAGTCAATGGTCTTTTGGTTTCGAAAATCCAGATCCCAGCAATTGTTGTAACATTAGGAACTTTAAATATTATTAATGGTTTAGTGCTTTATTTTACAAACGGTCGATATTTAAACAGCACAAACTTTCCAAAGTCATTTCTTAGTTTTTCAAATGTCGAAATATTCGGTATACCAATTTTAATTTTTATACTGGTCTTTGTGGCAATACTCACTTGGTATATTTTAAAACACACATTCATTGGTCGTTCAGTCATGGCAATTGGAGGTAATCAACAATCTTCAATACGTGTGGGCATTAACTACCAAAAAGTGAAATTGTTCGTATTTGCTTATATGGGATTTTTATGTGGAATAGCTGCAATTGCCCAAACAGCATACACAAAAGCGGTTGATCCAAACGGCTTATTGGGTCTGGAGTTGACGGTCATTGCTGCTGTGGTTCTTGGTGGTACAAACATTCATGGTGGCCGTGGAACGATTCATGGAACACTTTTAGGTGTATTGCTTCTTGCCTTGATACAAAATGGAATGATTTTAGCTCGAATTGATACATTTTGGCAGAACGTAGTTACAGGTGCGATTATAGTATTTGCGGTATCTTATGACCACATCAGCTATAAGAGACAACAAGAAAAACTTGCTAAAATTGAAGTCGCATAGGAGGTAATTAAATGAAGCTTTCAAAGGAAAATATTTTAGGTCTGATTGCACTTGGTACATTTTTGTTGATGAGCTTAATCGCTCCAGGTTTTCTTGGGTCAAACAATTTAACTAACTTTTTATTTCAACTTCCGGAATTTGGATTACTGGCACTTGCCATGATGGTAGTAATTCTTACGGGTGGGATTGACCTTTCCATTACTTATGTTGCGGCTTTGTCCGGTGTGGGAGCTGCACTGATGTTAACCAGTGGTTTTTCAATTATACCGGCAATATTAGTGGCCATTCTATTTGGTGTTGCATGCGGTGCATTCAACGGTTTTGTAATATCTAAGATAGGAGTTCCGGCAATTCTTGTTACGCTGGGAACCATGGTGCTGTTTGAAGGTGTGATTTTAGCTATAACGAAAGGAAATTCTATTTCCGGGTTTGGTGATACTTATAGTTTGATTGGAAATGGGTACTATATGGGGATAATTCCATTACCCATTTTAATATTTATCTTTTTTATCGTTTTGACTGCTATTCTATTAAATAAAACCAGCTGGGGACGAAGTGTTTACATGTTTGGTAATAATGACGTTGCCACACATTTCTCGGGAATAAAAAACAGCCGAGTACTTATGAAAGTTTATTTATATGTTGGTTTATTGGCAGCTATCTCTGCTATTATCATGACGTCACGGTATAATTCTGTAAAAGTGGATCTTGGCTCCGCTTATTTGTTGCAAAGTGTTGCTGCCGCCGTTCTTGGGGGAGCAAATATACATGGAGGATATGGAAAAGTCATGGGAACGGTTTACGCCGTAATCATTTTCCAAACGATTTCGAATGGATTAAATTTACTGGGTGCCCATAGTGCTATAGCAGATGTGTTTATAGGGGGAGTTTTGATTCTCGTTCTAACATTTAACTTTTTCTCAGATAAATTTAAAAGGAAAAAGGAAACACAAGCTTCTACCGCATAGAAAATAGTTAAGTAACGTGTTGTTTATCATTATAAGGGGGTGGTTGATTAAAGAATGAAGTGTGGGGTGAAATTCATATTCTTTAGGACAATCTAAAGTTTGACCTTGAATATTATCCAGGTTAAACAAATTTACGCTAAGCTGATGAGGGGGATTTTTATGAAAAGATTTACTTTAAGTTTGCTGTTGATTATAGTGATTCTCGGTATTCTAGCAGGATGTGTTTCCGAAGATGGTGGTAGTTCAAACGAAGATAGTGGGAGCGATGGGAATTCTGATAATGAAGGCGAAGCAAGCAGTGAAACTTCCAGTGATGAGGAATTATCCATCGCTGTTGTACCGAAACTTGTAGGTATTCCTTATTTCAATGCATCTGAAACTGGAGCTGAGAAGGCAGGAGAAGAATTAGGTGTTAATGTACAGTATACTGGTCCTACCGAGGCAGATGCTTCTCAACAGGTACAGAAGATTGAAAACCTGATTTCTCAGGGAGTAGATACGATTGCAGTGGCTCCAAATGATCCTGCATCTGTAGATCCCGTTTTGAAAAAGGCAAAAGATCAAGGTATACATGTTATGGACTGGGACACTCCAGCCAATGAAGTTGATTTGTCCGTCAAACAGGTAGATGATGAAGAATTTGGCCGTCATATGGCCAAGAAACTAGTAGAAGCAATGGGTACTGAAGAAGGAAACATTGCCATTTTGACAGGAGGATTAGCCGCAGCGAACCTAAATGCTTGGATTGACGCTGCGAAGGCGGAACTTGATGAGAATTATCCTGATGTTGAAATTGTGACGGAAAAAATACCGACAGATGAAAAACAGCAGGTTGCTTATCAAAAAACGCTTGATTTAATCAAGTCGTATCCTGACTTGGATGGTGTCTTAGCTGTTTCTACTCCTGCCCCACTAGGAGCTGCTCAAGCTGTGCAGGAAGAAGGATTACAAGAAGAAGTCTCGGTTGTAGGGTCTGCTTTACCAACTGATTCTCAACCATACCTTGAAGATGGTTCTCTTGACACTGCGGTATTATGGAACCCAGAGGATCTTGGATATTTGACTGTTGCACTTGGAAAAATGTTAGCTGAAGGAAAGATGCCTGAAGACGGTCAAGAAATCGAGGGCATTGGTCAAATTTCCGTTAAGGATGATGGTAAGACAGTTATTATGGGACCACCACAAGATTATACAAAAGAAAACGCAGGTGATTTTGATTTCTAAAAAAATTGTTGCCCCGTGACTATCGCCTGGGGCAACTTTCTACTTTTTCCTTCGCAGTGATTCCGCAGATTGCAGATAAAAGCATAATTGTTTCGAGGAGGACTATGATGAAAAAACAAAACTTTCAAATATATAATGAAAAAATTCGGGAACAATTTATGAAGTTAAAAGAAAGTTCTCCAGAGAATTTTCAGGAAAGATTAAAACTGTCATGGAGTAACTGGGGTTTTGGACTTGAAACATTAGAAGATTCTATTTTTAGATTAAAGGAAGCAGGATTACAATATATTGAACTTCATGGAAACCATTATGGGAAAGATCTCGGTTATAACATTGAGCAGACACTTTATTTATTAAACAAATATGATATGAGAGTATCAGGGGTATGTGGTATGTATTCAAGTGAAAATGATCTTTCCAGCAATATACCACAAAAACGGCAAGAAGCTATTAATTATATAAAAAGAGAACTTGAATTCACAAATGCGGTAGGAGGGGAATATTTACTGGTCGTTCCGGGAGCTGTTGGGCGTCCGGAACCTTACGATGAAACAGAATTTGACCGCAGTGCTCAAACGTTAAGAAGTCTAGGTGATTTTTTTAAGAAATACGATATTAAAGCAGCTATTGAGCCGGTACGTGCAGCTGAGGTTAGCTTTAATCATACAATTTCAGACGTTAAGAATTATATAGAGGCAGTCAACCATCAAGCAATCAAACATATTAATGGAGATATTTATCACATGCAATCTGAAGAATCTCACATTGGGAAAGCAATAATTGATGCCGGAGATCAATTGGTTAATCTTCATCTTGCCGATAGTAATAGAGGAGCATTAGGGGAAGGGTTTATGGACATTGATACAATTATAATGGCGCTGTATATAATAAAATATAATCAGGGTAATAAATTTTTGACGCCAGAACCATTGGGTCCAGGTGGAGATCCATACCCCGCTATGAATGCCAAACCTGATAAAAATAGACTGGATCATTTGGTCAAACAAACAGTTTCTTATTTTAAGGAAAGAGAGGAAGAGTTACTTAAGTTATAAAATTGAAAAGTTATAAACAAGCTTTATTAAGGAGGGGGAAAATTGTTGGATGAATTAAAAAAAGAAGTGCTTTTGGCAAATAAGAGTTTGTCAGAAAATGGTCTGGTCACCCTCACATGGGGAAACGTAAGTGGAATCGATAAACAGTCTGAGTTGGTCATTATTAAGCCAAGTGGAGTTCCTTATGAGGAGCTGACAATGGAAAACTTATCTGTTGTAAATTTAGATGGAGAATTGGTAGAAGGTAAAAAGCCGTCATCTGATACACCTACGCATTTATTATTATATAAACGATTTCCTGAAATAGGTGGGATTGTACATACGCATTCCCCGTATGCAACAAGTTGGGCTCAAGCTGGAAGAGATATTCCTGTGCTGGGCACTACACATGCCGATTACTTTTATGGGAGCATTCCTTGTACTAGACCGATGACTGAAACAGAGATAAAAGATAACTATGAATTGAAAACCGGTCATGTAATTGTTGAAGCATTTAAAAATAGACACTACAAAGAAACCCCTGGAGTTTTAGTACATGGTCATGCTTCCTTTAGCTGGGGTTCTAGTGCAAAAGAGGCTATTAATCATACAATTGTTTTAGAAGAAGTGGCTAAGATGGGGATGTGGACCGAACAGTTAAAAGGTGATGTTCTATCTATCGATCGAGCGTTACTTGACAAACATTATTTTAGAAAACATGGCAAATATTCATATTATGGTCAAAATTAGAATGGAGGTTCAGTCATGGGAAACAGGTATGCAATTGGAATTGATTTTGGTACAGAATCGGGGCGTGCTGTTCTGGTATCGTTGGATGATGGGCAAGAAATTGCTGACCATGTAACCAAGTATTCACACGGTGTTATAGACGAATCATTACCGGAAATGGGCCAAGAACTTGAATTTGAATGGGCTCTGCAACATCCTAATGATTATTTAGATGTATTGAAAAAGTCAATCCCAGAAGTGATTAAAAAATCTGGAGTTCCCTCTGAATATATTATTGGACTTGGAATTGATTTTACCGCCTGCACTATCCTTCCAATTAACGAAAATGGATCTCCTCTTTGTTTTGATAACAAGTGGAAAAACAACCCACACAGCTGGGTGAAATTATGGAAGCACCATGCTGCACAACATCATGCTAATCTGATAAATGAGATTGCCGAAGAACGAGGAGAAAAGTTTCTTGTCAGATATGGAGGCAAGCTATCATCAGAGTGGATGTTGGCTAAGATTTGGCAGATTTTGGATGAAGCGCCCGAGATATATGCTCAAACAGATCAATTTGTAGAGGCAACTGACTGGGTAACTTATCAATTAACTGGTAACTTGTTACGTAATAGTTGCACAGCTGGTTATAAGGCAGTATGGCATAAAGAAGAAGGTTACCCGAGTAACGATTTTTTTAAATCTTTAGATCCAAGGTTAGAGGATTTAGCTGAAACCAAACTGCGTGGTGATGTCGTCCCATTAGGTACATCGGCAGGACAAATCACACAGGAAATGGCAGAATTATTGGGGCTGCATTCCCAAACATTCGTATCGGTTGGAAATGTTGATGCCCATGCTTCTGTCCCAGGAGTTGGTGTTGTCACACCTGGAAAAATGGTTATGGCAATGGGGACCTCCATTTGTCATATGTTATTGGGTGAAAAAGAAGTAGAAGTTGAAGGTATGTGTGGTGTTGTAGAAGATGGTATCATACCTGGATATTATGGATATGAGGCTGGTCAATCTGCAGTGGGGGATATATTTGCGTGGTATGTTAAACAGGCAGCTCCCTCATATGTTGAAAAAATGGCAGAGTCAGAGGGGATAGATGTACACCAATGGTTGGAACGCAAAGCATCCCTATATGGACCTGGTGAAACAGGGCTCATTGCTCTTGATTGGTGGAATGGAAATCGTTCTGTTTTAGTTAATACTGAGTTAAGTGGCCTAATATTAGGTGTCACTCTTCAAACAAAACCAGAGGAAATATACCGTACACTACTAGAAGCAACGGCATTTGGGACACGCAAGATCATTGATGCGTTTCATGAGAATGGCGTAGAAGTGGATGAGCTGTATGTATGTGGTGGTTTACCACAAAAGAATGAGTTATTAATGCAAATTTATGCAGATGTGACTAATCGTATTATAAAAATAGCAGATTCTGCACAAACACCAGCTTTAGGAGCTTCAATGTTTGGTGCAGTAGCGGCTGGAGAAGCAAATGGAGGATATGATAGTATTGTTGATGCCGCAGAAAATATGGCGCGTATAAAGGACAAAACCATTAAACCAATTCCTGAAAACGTTAAAGTATACGAAGAACTTTTTAAAGAATACACTAGATTACACGACAATTTTGGACGAGGTCAAAATGAGGTTATGAGCCGATTAAAATCTATAAGATCTCAAACTAGTAAATAATAGCGATACATCTGCAAAAAATTCAATGAAAGAAACGGGATTTGGAATGAATATCCAATTCCTGTTTTTTTACTGTTAACTAAAGTATGACTGTATTAGATTGATGCAAAAAGAGTTATGAATATGTCAGAATAATTCGAACAATACTTTTAACAGACTACAATCAGAGCTGACGCATGAAATTTCTTTTCTATGAGGGGCAAGGGTTAAGCAACCAATAAAAAATTATTTTTTCGCAAATGAAGACTGGACTCCATTTATCAGATATGAGACAATATAGTGGGTTACTCTAAAAGGGGGCTACACGATGTCGACGAATGCTGATAATGATGCCAGAGTAATATCCGGACGTATATTTACGGAAGGTGAACTTGATGATGTAAGAGAAACAGTTGAGCTCTTTCCACACCTTAGTTATACAGAATTGGCTTTTACTATTTGCGAAGGGCTGGAATGGTTCACGGCAAATGGAGAATATAAGATCGCTTCCTGTCGAACGCTTTTAAAGAAATTAGAAACTGAAGGACAGATTGTTCTGCCAAAGAGACAATCTCCCCCGGAACGCCGTTCAGAAGAGGTCCATCCGGGACCTCAAACGGAACCTGGCGAGGAGTTATGCGGGGGTGTGTCTGACGTTGCCCCGATTCAACTGAAAAGTGCAGCGACAAAGGAAAGCAGACAATTATGGAATGAATATATGGAGCGTTATCACCCATTAGGCTATAAACGCCAATTTGGTGCTTACCAGCGTTATTTTATTGTTGGGGCAACACAGGAAGGTCCCCGCTATCTGGGCGAGATGTTATTTTCTGCCTCTGCGTGGGCCCTGACTGATCGGGATCAATGGATCGGGTGGAAGGAGGCTGACCGAAGTCAGCGACTAAATTTAATCGTTAATAATACAAGATTTCTTATTTTCCCATGGGTTAAAGTGAAAAATTTAGCGAGCCATGTTTTGGCTTTGGCAGCCAAGCAAATTCCTGCGGATTGGCAGCATCGTTATGGTTACGCTCCAGTTCTGCTTGAAACCTTTGTGGACACAGCACTTTATAAAGGTACGTGTTACCGGGCTGCCAACTGGGTTGAAGTTGGCCAGACAGCTGGACGGGGAAGAATGGATCGGTATTCCCAGTATCTATCCAGCCCAAAGCGTATTTATATGTATCCACTGCACAAAGACTTCAAAGATATTTTGTGCGCAAAAGGCGGTGTTAGCCAATGAGCATCAATAACGCAGACATCGCTCTTAACCGCGCTGCACGAAAAAGAAAACAACAGGAACTGCGTGATCAGAAGAAAAAACAAGGAAAAGACTATCCACCAACTCAGACCCTGCCTAATCGTAAGTCCTCCTCCAAAACACCGGAAGAAGAACAACAGATGATTCAACAGACAACGGAAGAAAAGCTCAAGGTATACGGGCGGTTCCTGCCGGGACTGCTTAAAAAACTGGGAAAAATCCCTGATCCCAGGAGTCCAAAGAAAACAAAGCACAAAATAACGGTGCTAATGATTTATGGTATTTTCATGTTTGTGTTTCAAATGACATCACGTCGAGAAACAAATCGAGATATGACAGGGCCGCAGTTACTGAAAAACTTACAGGCCACCTTTCCGAAACTTGTTGACATGCCACATCAAGATACGTTATGCCGCCTTCTGGAAAAAATCGATGTAGAATATATAAAAATGACATACATTGCGTTACTTAAGAAGTTGATACGTAACAAGATCTTTCAAAACTTATTGTATAACAAGCGCTATCTTGTCGCGATTGATGGGACACAAAAGTATACGATGGAGGAACAATGGGATGAGCGATTTCTTCGTCGGAAAATCACGGGAAGTGACGATGAATACCAGTATTACGCATATGTGTTGGAGGCTGTTCTCGTTTTTTCCAATGGCATGGTTATACCACTTGAAAGCGTATTTTTGGAAAACAGTAAGGAATTGGAATCCATTCAATCGTATGAGGATTGGAAGCAGGATTGTGAAACGAAAGCATTTCACCGTCTGACGAAGCAATTAAAAAAGCACTTCCCTAAGCTGCCGACGACACTGTTACTGGATGGGCTGTACGCTAACGGTCCCGTTTTAGAGGTATGCCGTAGAAACAAATGGCAGTTTATGGTAGTGCTTAAAGATAAATCACTTCTAGCGGTATGGAAGGAAGTGAACATTTTATTATCTCTTGATACAAGCCAGAAACATACGTATGAAAAGACATGGAAAGGTCGGGATCAACGATTCCAGTCAATGACATCGAATATAATTATGGACCAAATAACGCCAAAGTGCAGACCATGCACGTTGTCATTTGCGAGGAAAGTTGGGAGGAGGTTAATAAGAAAGGGCAATTCGAGGTAAAAACCTCACGGTTTGCCTGGATCTCATGTGCGCCTATAAACCGAAAAAATGTACACGAGCGCTGTAATTTATATGCGCGAAATCGTTGGCTGCATGAGAATAATATTTTAAAAGAGAAACATCAAGGATATCAGTATGAACATATTTTTTCTTATGATTGGAATGCCATGAAGGGATATCATTATTTGATGCATATTGCGCGCATGGTAAACGAAATGGCACTACTGTAACCGTCAAGTGAAAATGAACACTTTTCGCTAATTAATTTTGAACACTTTTTTCCTCAAAAATGGAAGAACGATGCTTCATTCGATAGCTTTCATCCTCTCTAAAATGAATGATTTCTGCTC